>JAXLTM010000005.1:0-115108 GCA_046330055.1 Bacteroidia bacterium
TGTCGCCTCCGCTTACAGAAACATTATAACCGTAACGACTTCCAAATTCATAATTCGTAATCGTATCAAGAATGCTGAATGTACCGCTGATATTTCCATCGATATTTCCATACATCAGCACCTGGCCGTTCATTGCTGCAGCAACCATTCTGTAAACGCCGCCCTGATCGAAAATGTAGCCCGATGTAAATCCATCAGTGACCCCGGTATCACGCATGTCGATTCCGCCTAATGTAGCTACTGTAGGCATCGTAGTAAAGAATGGAACTGTCGTCGTGCCGACATTTTCAAAATATCTGAACGTCCCGCCTTTGCAACCTATCACTAAATCCAACTTCGAATCACGATTGAGATCAATAAGCTGAGGGTTTGATGCATTACCAACATCTATGCTCATAAAGGCAGCTGTCTGGAAAGTGTAGGTGCCGGCATCGTTGCGGTAATAAATCAACGTTCCTCCGTCGCAGCCGAGGAGTAAATCATCATCGCCATCGCCGTCGATATCACCAAATGTCGGAGAGAGCTGACCGGTGTAATGCTCGGCCTGGAGATTCAGCAAGTCATCAGTGATTAATTGAAATGCCGGAAAAGTAGAAGTACCGACATTTCTGTAGTAGGTCAATCCGGTTACAAAATCAGTCGTCAGCGGACCGGTCTTTCGGTCTTTGTTTCCGATGATTAAATCTTTCAATCCATCATGGTCCCAGTCGTAAAAAAGCGGTGAAGCTCCTTCGCCTACATCAATCATATCCTTCTGAAGAAATTGATTGAATTGAAAATTCAGAACGGGCGCACTGTCGGTTCCGGTGTTCTTGTAATACGAACAACTCACTTTATTTTCCTGCTCGCAATTAGAGAATACGAGATCGCGTTTTCCATCGTTATCAACGTCGACATAGGAGTGCATTACAAAATTTGTCAGACTTGCAGGCGTATCATACGAAGGAAACAACGTATCCTGAGTGGTCATCAAAGCATCAGTTGAAGTGCCGCCATTAACGACGAGCAAACTGTTATGTGTTTGCGAATCGCCGATGAGTGCATCTTTGTCGCCATCGCCGTCGATGTCGATCGTGAAAATATTTGCATAGGTATCGTCCATTGGTGCAGCGGCAGACTGATCATACCAGTTGCCTGCATGCGGCGGCGCATAGAGCTGACAGTTGATGTTGAAATAGTTTACAGCAACATTTGTATATAAGCCTGCACGAAGAGCGAATTTTCCCCATGGGTCGCGCTCCATCACGTAATCATCAAGCACATCAGGAACGCCGTGATCTTCCATCGACATATTTCTGTAGTAGGCAAATGCACCAACACAAAGAAATTGCTGACCGACAATATCCATGTCGCCATCGTTATCGACATCATTAAACGCCGGCATCAACAATGAACTCGCAATAATATTCGATAATTGTGTTCCGCCCTGAAGGTGTGAAAGTATTGTAGTATCAACGAGTGTAAAATGCAAACCATTCAAAGGTGAATCGTTGATGTATTGCGCAATTCCGTTATTGTGACTTCCGATGGTAAACAAATCCGGTTTGCCGTCAACATTGTAATCATACAAAAATGCCCAGCCATTCAATTTAGGGAATGATGCTTCATATTGCGGTGCATACTCCCAGCAATCTGCACCTGTACTGCCATTGTTCAGAAAAGTAGAAACCTTGTTATTGTGACGATCGAAAAGGAAAAGATCATTACGTCCGTCTTTATTCAGATCGATGGAACTGAATTGTGCATAATCAATTCCACCCACCCATGGAAGAGCAAGCTGATTGCTTTCCTGCACCGGAATTTCCTGATTAAAACCGAAATTCAACTGAGCTGAAGAATTCAGCGACAAGCCCAGTGCCAAGGCAGTAATGATGAGTTGTTTCATCTTGTAAATTTAAGCCGTTTTATCGATTCTCATCTCCGGGAATTGTAAATAAGTGAACACGGATTGTTAAAACCAAAGCCTTTATGAAGGCCTTTTTCGGCAGGTTGTACGTATCAGGAAATGCATATCTTTGCGAAAATTCAATTGGCAGGGATGGTAAAACTCACTCTTACCGAGCAGGAAGAAATGTTGATGAAAAAAGTCTGCGAAATCCAGCTCAAATCTTTTGAACGTATTCTACAAGGCGAAACCAATCCGGAAGTAGATGGTAAGCTGAAAAAGCATAAAATCTCACGTGCCGAACTCCGCGACATGATCAGCGAAGTGGTGCAGCAATACCGTGTGATCATCGAAAAACCGGATTCTCTCTTCGGCTCCTATTCCGACTTACTCGGTAATTTCCGGGAAGCGCTCGACTATAACACTGTCAGCCTTCCGGCCTATTCATCTCTCATACCGGGGATGCTGACGAAGCTGGATTGTGCGATTTATATCTATAAACATAGGAACTAGTAATTAGTAATTAGTAAGTAGTGGGGAGAAAATTACTTGTGGTAATTTCCGGAATGGATTGATGATCGTTTTTTTATTTAGCATTTGGATCAAATTAATTCTAGTGCCGGCCCCGTAGGGGCGAACTGTTCGTAGAAAGAATTTAAGAGCGCAGGAATTTTAGCTCCATAGGAGCGACCTGTTTTTTAATAACGAGGCTTTGCCAATGCGTAACAGAGATATTTCGTAACCAAGCCGGTTTGACGTTTTATTTTTTCGAATGTGATTTGGAAATGGCACACGAACCTCTGTCTGATGGGATAAAAATCATCCGACAATTTTTTTGATAAATCGAATTTAATTTTCTCGGGATAAACAGGCCGCCCCTCCGGGGCTCGGTCTTGCTCATTTGATTTTGCTACGAACAGGAGGCCCCTCCGGGGCCGGCGACATAACTAAAAAAATGTTACAAATAAGCTGCTGACGAAAAACTATCAGCTTTCCTCTGCCCGGAAGACTATAAATTATTTTTCTATCCCATTTGAAGTGAAAGCCTCCCAACAAGAATCCTTCTAATCACTAATCACTAATTACTAATTACTAATTACCAATTACTCTTTCATCAGCCTTTTACTCAATCTCCTTCCATCCCCTAAATTCACCATCAGCAAATAAATTCCTGCCGGCAGATCCTCATTCATTTTTACCTGATGGTTTTCGGAGTGACCGGTGGTGATTAATTTACCATTCATATCGTAAAGCGTGTATTGAAAATCACTTTCGCCTTCGATGATGAGATTTGATGTAAATGGATTCGGATAGGCTTCGAAAGATTGTGCATCCCATTCGTCGATACCTGTGCAGCTGGCGATCGTAACAAAAATAGTATCGCGGTTAGCACAGCCGAATTGATTGGTGACGCGAAGTGTGACGCGAACTGTTCCTACGCCGAAGCCGGTAGAATCAAAGAGAATAGATGATGAAGAAGCCCCTGTCGACCATTGGTATGTAGCATAGCTGTTTCCTGCTGTGAGCAAAACTGCTTCGTTCATGCAAATCGTTGTATCAGGACCAAGATTCGGCGTCGGAATCGGATTCACCGTCAGCGTTTGTGTAGCAGAACTTCCGCATTGATTACCGTCGACATATGTATATGTAATCTGATGTGCTCCTGCTCCTGCTATTCCTGTGTAGAATGTTGTTCCACTCACTGCCGTACCGCTGTAAACTCCGCCTGCCGGATTTCCTCCGCTGAGCGCCACCGGTCCTGTGTTGCTGCAAACTGAATTGAATGGTGTGAGCGTAACAGTAGGGATTGTATTCACTGTTTGTAATGAAGTGTCGCTCGACACACAACCATTGCTGTCAGTGTATGTGTAAGTAATCAAATAGAAGCCTGAACCGGTAGCAATCGGATCAAAATGATTCGCGCTGACGCCTGTGCCCGTATAATTTCCTCCCGTCGGATTTCCTCCGCTGAGCGTAAACGATGGCGTATTGGTACACACCGGAGTGAGCGTTGCAAAACTTACAGTCGGCAATGGATTCACCGTTATTGAAGATGTGGCAGTATCTGAACAACCACCGCTTGAATACACGTACGACAATGCGAATGTTCCAATCCCTGCAATCGAAGGATTAAATGTTGTTCCAACCGTTACTCCTGTTCCGTAATATGAACCTCCTGCAGGTGATCCCTGCGACAATGTAACCGGGCCGTGTCCCGTACAAACTGATGGAACTGTCGAAAAAGTCACTGATGGCGCTGCCAGTACATCAATCGTAGTCGATGAACTATCTGTGCAACCATGCGCATCGGTGTAGATGTAAGTGATGTTATGAGTTCCAATGCCTGCGACAACAGGGTCGAAATTGTTCGAAGAAATTCCCGTACCGAAATAATCACCGCCAATCGGAACGCCTCCGCTCAGATGAACGGTGCCGGCATTCTGACAAACATCGGCCTGATTTGAAATGGTCACATTCGGCAATTGATTCACCACTACATTCAGCGTTTTCTGGTCCTGACATCCGCTGGTATCGGTACCTGTTACTGTGTATGTCGTGGTTGTTGTCGGATGAGCGACAACTTCAGGATCGGTAGCAGATGATAAGCCTGAAGAAGGCGTCCATTGATAGGTTGTAGCACCCGAAGCAGTCAGTGTTACTGAATCGCCGTAACAAATATCGCCCGTCGATGAAAGCACCGTCATTGAAATTCCTGTTGCGATGGCATCTGTTTCGAGATAACCGGAAATAAGATAGTTCGCATTTACTCCAACACCATTGAATTCAAAAATGGCAAAATAGTATTGACTTCCGCCATCCAATCCTGTAATCGTTGCACTGGTGCCTGAGCCGTTGTACACCACATAATTTCCGCCGCCAAGATTTGTTCCTGTTCCATAGAGTGAGCCGCCGCTGTAGCTGGTTCCGTCGACCGGAAATTCACTAACCGGACTTCCAATACTACCGATGATGAGCCGGCGTGATCCGTCGCCCGGAATGAAAGCAAGATTGATTTCATTACATGCACCCGGTGAAGAAGTAAATGAAAGTGTCGGGATGGTAGGCTCCGGCGCAATGGCCAGTACGGAATTTGAAATTAATACCGAAAAGAAAAGCAACAGGAAGCTAAATGATTTCCTGGCAACGAACGTATTCATGAGTGTAATTTTGGCGACGATACTTGCGTTAAACTTAAATTGATCTTTCAAAGTTACCGGATGGAAAGGATAATTCCTCATCGGTTCCTTCGGAGGTTTTTCAGAGGAGGTTCAAGTTAGGGAAAAAGGAAACTTAAGTAAAGAATTCCGGAATTTGATTGCGGTGATTCTTGTCAGGAGGTGTGTTTATCTGCTAAAAATCACTCTTTTCGAAAAAACCTGTCCCTGAAGAATGATGCGTAGGGTATAAACTCCTTCCGGCAATCCGCTTTCTACCGACAAATTTTCTCCGGAAAGGTCTTGTTTGGAATAAACCAATTGACCCACAGCATTAAAAAGTTCTATCTGAACATTTTCTCCCGAAAAATCATGGAAAGAAATCAGAAAATCGCCTTTGGATGGATTAGGATAAACAGTCAGCACTTCTTCATCGCTAAGATTCTTAATCACGATGATCGATGAATAACTGAACTTCCCGTCATAATCGGTTTGTTTCAGCCGATAGTAATTGAGTCCCGATTGAACTTCGAAATCGGTAAAATCGTATTCATGACGAATAGTTGAATTTCCAGCACCTGCAACCTGACCGATCTCGCGGAATTCAAGTCCGTCTCTGCTTTTCTCCAGAGTAAAATGACTGTTTCTCGTTTCACTCTCCGTAATCCAATTCAGCAGGTTTCCCTTCGATGATTTCTCTCCGGTAAACGATAAAAGTTCGATCGGAAGTGGCGTAATGATTTTGGTATACCAGATTGGTGAAGTATACGCTTTCTGTCCGTCAGCCTGTGTGATCTCGGCATAGTAATAATACGTTCCTGAAGCAAACGAATGTGTATACGTGAGCGACGAAGCCGAAACTGTAGTTAAGACTGTTGGTGCAGCATTACTTCCCGGCACGCCGTAATAAATTTTTATCGAAGAAATTGTTTCACTGTTACCATCGGTCGCTGAAACGTTGAGCGTAGGGTTGATCGTTTGTGTGACAATACTTCCCATCGGAAACATTCCATTGATATTGTAGGTCACATTCAGATTGAAATCTTCTGTTGCATAAAAACGCATGTTCAGCATGGCCTCCATTACATTGGCCGGTGAAAGCGATGGTGCCAGCACGACGGTACGCTCCTGCGAACATTTTCCCATCGTGGCGGAATTGTGATTATCAAGATCCATCGTCGGGCCGAGGTGATAACCTTTGGCCAGCAATGTATTCCAATACGCTTGTGTGGAGCTGAACGCAGGGTCGTTGTAAGAAGTACTGGTCGAATTGTATGGACCGTTTCTTACTGCACAACCAACAATGGCATTATCATACGTTGCATTGTAAGCCGTATTCAGGATGTTATTGAAATCAGTATTATTCGGATGACACAGAGTGGCAAATGCGCCCGGTGTTGATGCAATCAGATTGAAAAGCGAATTGTAATCTCCCTTTGCAACATAAATGTTGTAGTTGGAAGTATTCCATCCCACAAGTTGATTGATGCCGTAATACGCCACGTGACCTCCGGTTGAAATCGTTCCCCATTCAGTTCCGTACAAAGCAGCAAACGAAGGATTGGTAGAATTGAATGCAGCACATTCAGCAACGCCACTGGCAAACAAAGCCGGAGTCATTACCGGTCCTTCGTTGTGATTGTGATCCGAAATTCCCATGAAGTTGAAATTCGATGCCGTCGATCCTACTCCCCAGCAACAGGTTGGGCTATTCGATGCATTGCAGACATTGTCCATGTCGCCATCAGAATAATCAGAATGTGAATGCAGATTTCCGAAGTATTGATTGTATGCAACAACAGCCGTTGTCACTCCGTTCGTCGTAGTTGCAGTTCCGGGAACATAGTAATTGGTATTACATCCCGTTCCATTCATTTCATAGACGGAAAAATAATATGTTGTTCCCGGCATCAGTCCTAACACTGTCGTTGAATTTCCTGTCCCGGAATACACGACGTAATCGCCGGGAGAAATTGCACTGCCTAATCCGTAGGTTGCATTCGCTGTGTAGCCAATGCCGTCGACCGGTATTGACGTAACAGGACCACCACCTCTGCAAATGACCACACAGTATGCGCCATTGCCGCGTGTCCATGTCAAGCCGAGACTATTCGGATTGGTACTGCTCACGCTCATTGCCGTTGAGTTCGTCGTCGGTTGTGAAGCAAGTACACATCCCGGAGTAAGTTGAGATGAAGTGGCCGGTGATCCGGGAAGATAATTAGCCGTGCATCCTGTTCCGTTGTATTCGTAAACAGCAACATAGTAGGTAGTATTCGCCGACAAGCCTGTTACTGTGACTGTACTTGTTCCTCCGGCGTAAACTACATATTCGCCGGCAGCAATTTGTGTTCCTGAACCAAACACCGGATTCGCAGAATAACTTGCTCCGTCGGTCGGTACTGCTGTTACTGCACTTCCCGCTTTCATGATGACGAAACTACCTGTACCGTTTCCGTTCGTCCAGTTTATCGTCATTGAATTCGCACCAACAGTGGAGAAGGTGACATTCGATGCCTGTACTGTTGGTTCAGTATCGACGATACAAGCAGAAGGAATTCTGACATTATCAAAATTCGCAGAGTTGGTAGAACTTGTTGCGTGATTGTATAGAAAACCGAGATACAATAAGTCGTTTCCTGTGTAGGTATTATCTGTTGCACTTCCGGCCAGCGTGTACGTTGCTGCTGTCGGATCAATGAAGGCTGTGGTGCTGCTTGCCGTATACAACGTCCATACATCGCCGACAGGATTGTAAGTAATCTTCACCGTCAGCCATTGATTCGTAAAGCTCGTTGCGGGTGTAATAATGTTCGTGAGCGCTGCATTGGCCGTCATGCCGGCTGCAAATTTCACCAGCCGCACATTATCACTTGTTCCGCTGTTACCAAACACCACTGCATATCCGGAGCCTGACATAAAATTATTAGTCGTGCAACCGAGAATAAATGCAAGTCCGTAATTGCTGTTATCAAATCCGGAAGGATTGGTATTATTAGTTCGCATATTGAATTCCCACACCATCAATCCTGTGTTGGTATTCAATACCGTATTGTACAAAGCAGAAACATCGTAGGTGATGATCTCACGACCTGCAATCGTTGTTCCCATCTGAACCATGTTGGAAACGATCTGGGCGCCGGAACTGGCAACAGTTTCTGTTTCTGTCCAGCCGGTGCCGATGTTGAAAGCATTGGTACGGTTAAAATCATCCAACAAAACCGACTGACTGCGGGAAACGGATGAAAGCAGAAAAAAAGCTAAAAAGGCAAAATGCATTGCCTTGATTTTAATATATATTCTGCCTTTTTTCACCTTCTAATTAGCTAATTGCCAGCCTGTAAAAATACAGTACAAATCCGCTTAAATGCTGTTTTTTCTATTAAACGTCAACTTCGGTCTGTGAATAAGCAATTACGGACGGCAAATCGGATAAAGCACCTAAGTCATTCGAAAAAATTAAAATTTCGAAGCTTTTTTAGGCTCTGCAAATGACAACAATAGGTTTTTGCCTATTCAGGCCTTGTCAGGAGAGCGTAAAAATTGTGGATATTTGAGGATATGGCCGAAAACCGGACACAGGAGTTACTAAAATCCTATTCTTTACTCGAAATAATGCAAAGCGTAACATCGGTGATTAACCGGCATTACGAAGGCCGCACTTTTTGGGTGAGATGTGAATTGGTAAAAATGAGTCTGCATCAGGCCAGCGGTCATTGCTATTTGGAGCTTGCCGATAAAAACGAAACGACAATCGTTGCGCAGATGAAAGGAATTATCTGGGCCGATAAATTCAAACAGATCCTTTCCAAATTCCGGTCAACTACTCAATCGGAACTTGCATCCGGAATGAAGGTGCTTCTGCAATGCAGCGTGAGCTTTCATGCCGTACATGGAATGTCATTATTTGTCACCGACATCGAGCCTTCTTTTACGATGGGCGAAATGGCAAAAATGAAAGCCGACACGATTCGCCGCCTTCAGCAGGAAAATCTGTTCAGGAAAAATAAAGAACTTCAGATCGGTGTATTGCCTCAGAGAATTGCTGTGATTTCTGTTGCTTCATCAAGAGGTTACCACGATTTCATTACAACTATCGTTCACACTAAAAAACACTACGCCCTTCAACTCACGCTTTTCGAAGCAACACTTCAGGGAGAAAATGCTGTGCCGACGTTGCTGGCTGCCTTTAAAAAAATAAAAGCCGACATTCAGAATTTCGATGCAGTCACCATCATCAGAGGAGGAGCAGGCGATACGAGCCTGGCTTGTTACGATGAATACCTTCTGGCAAAAGCCGTAGCTGAATTCCCTCTGCCTGTGATAACGGGAATCGGACATGCCACCAATGAAACCGTTACTGAAATGGTAGCGTGGAAAAATTGCAATACCCCTACTGCTGCTGCAGATTTCTTCCTGAATAATTTCGAAACACAGGATAGATTAATCACCGACCTCGCTGAACGGATCAAAAGAGAATGTACTCAGCTGTTCGAAGAAAAAAATCTTGAGACCAGAAAGCTGGCAAAGGAGTTTCAGAAAAATTGCCGGTCATCCATGCACCGTGCAGGAGACAACCTGAAGACGATGATCGACTGGCTGAATGTTTTTTCGCTGCGGAAAATTGCCGATGAAAAGAAAATTCTGAATTACTCTACCGACAGCGTCCGTCATGTGCCCGGAAGAAATCTTCAGCAATTTCATCAGCAGAAAATAATGCAGCTTAGTGTTCAGCTTGGCTTGCTCACTCAGCAACATTACCGCGAAGCAGGGCACAGGATTAGCCAACTGTTTACCGGTTTGCGTTCGGCTGAGTCAACAGTTGTGAACAGCGGACTTCAGCTCAATCATTTCGAAGAGAAAATCAAAATTCTTGACCCTCAAAATACGCTCCTGCGCGGTTTCTCCATCACACGAAAAAATGGCAAAGCAATTACTCAACCTGATCAGCTAAAGCAGGGTGATTTACTTGAAACTACTTTGGCCGAAGGAATCGTGAGAAGCGTCGTCGACAAAAAATAACACCATGAGTAAAAATCAGCACAATTACGAAGAAGCATTGAATGAGCTTCAAACCATCGTCCGGGAAATTGAAACGGGAAATATAGGCATCGATTTGTTGAGCGAAAAGGTGAAACGGGCTTCCGAACTCATTAAAATCTGCCGCACTAAACTTGAAACGACAGAAAAAGAGGTCAATGAATTATTGAAAGGATTAGATAAATAATTTACCTTGTTGTCCTTTGCCGACCTTCTTTATGATGCCACGCTCAAAATTCTTTTGGCTACTACTGCTCTTATTCTCTTTTCAGGCTTTTTCGAAAGATAAAGGCCCGACAATACTTACGTCAGAAAATATCGGCAAAGGCGTAGTATTGTCAGAAGGATGGTGCTTCACAATGAATGATAGCGCTGTATTTTCTTCTGTCGGTTATAACGACAGTGCATGGACAAAGATTATTTCTGATACTACAGGCTACAGGGAATTAAAAGCACTCAAAGGTCACAGTTGGTTTCGCTTTACTTTCTATGTCGACTCCTCCTTACATAACATTCCACTCAGTTTGGAATACCGGCCATATGCAGGAAATGAAATCTTCATTGATGGACGACCGGTGTATGACTGGGAAAGATCAGAAGATGATAAATCTGATTCAGCTTCTACTTTCAAGTTAACAAATACCTATTTCCCGATCAACGTGGAACCGGGTAAACATGTGATCAGCATTCGTTGTTCAAAGATCGGGCGATTAGAACGAGTCGGAATTGTCAGCTTTAATAACCGACCTGATGACTTCAGAGACTTTGAATTTGTCAAAACCGACGATGCATTTCGCGAAGTAAACGACTTCGACGATCAGGCTTTGTTTCTCTTCTTTTCAACGGTATTTCTTGTGCTTACGGTTTTTCATTCCATCCTCTTTATCTATTACAGGAAAAATCTCACCAACTTATACTACAGCATTTTCACCTTCCTCCTTTTCGTATTGTTTTTCGGAATGTACAAGATGTATCTGAGTACCGATTTCAAATTGATTCAGACCATTGGAACTATTCAGATCATCAGCTTCTTCTTCATTCCGCTCTTCTTCATGGGCATACTTTACAATGTTTTCTACAAGAAACTGCAAACGATGTTCTGGATACTGACGGTAATGTTGGTAGCATCTCTCTTCCTTATGCTGGTTGCTGATGCCAATGGCCTGTCTGTTGGATTATTGCTTGTTTTTCTACTGATTTGTTTCATCGAAACCATCCGCATCTTCATCAAAGCTGCCATCAACAAAAAAGACGGTGCAAACATTTTCCTCTTCGGAACCTTTTTCCCAATCATCGGCACCCTTGCTCTGGCATTGCTCTCGATTATCTTTGATAAAACAGGATTGAAGTCGCTGTACAATTTTGTTGACGATCATCTTGGCGAGTTCTTCGGCTACTCATTTTTATTGAGCGCATCCTTTTCCATGACACTTTATCTTGCAAGAGATTTTGCCCGGATGAATAAAAACCTCCTCAAACAAATGAAGGAGAATAAACAACTGTTCGATCAAACCATCATTCAGGAAAAACAACGAAAAGAAATTCTGGAAAATCAGAAATCTGAACTGGAAAGAATGGTGAAAGAACGCACCGAGCAAGTGATGTTGCAGAAAGCAGAACTTGAAACGAAGAATCGTGACATCGTTGACAATCTCCATTATGCACGAAGAATTCAGGAAGCCATTCTTCCGGAGATCAAACTTATTTATCAGGCGCTGTCGGAGTCGTTCATTATTTACATGCCAAAAGACATCGTGAGCGGCGACTTTTATTCTTTCTCTCAGAAAAACGGCAAGGTGATCATCGCTGCAGCTGATTGTACCGGTCATGGAGTAACCGGTGCTTTCATGAGTATGATCGGAACATCTCTGCTGAATCAAATCATCAACGAACATGGTGTCACTGATCCGTCAACTATTCTGACTCAGTTGAACAATGGAATTACTGAAGCATTGAAGCAAAATCAATCGGAAACAGAAGTGCGTGACGGTATGGACATCGCCCTTTGCACTCTTGACTTTGCAACAATGGAACTGACTTACGCCGGTGCCAATCGCCCGCTGTGGTTAGTGAAAGACGGAATCCTCACTGTGACGAAAGCAGACAAATTTGCAATTGGCGGTTATCATTCAGGTCGTCATGTTGAATTCCACAATCATGTTTTCCCGATTAAGAAAGGCGATACATTCTACATTTTCACGGACGGTTATGCTGATCAGTTTGGCGGACCGTTGAATAAAAAATTCATGAGTGCACAATTCCGTAAACTGATTTCGGAAATTCAGCACCTCTCGATGAGACAACAAGAAGAGCACTTAAAAGACAAATTCACTCAATGGCAGGGAACCTTGCCGCAGATTGATGATGTGCTTGTAATAGGCGTGAGAGTATAAAAAGAAACCGGGTTCAAAATCCGGGCCCGTACTTTCGCATCAGACCCGGGCTTTGAACCCGGTCAATTCAATCAGAATACTTTACTTCATGTCTTGTATTTTCGACATGGCCATCATTTGTCGCATTGTATTTTGCATACCATCCACTGATCCATCAAGGAAGATAACATTGCCTTTCCCATTTTCAGAAAAGTTCTTTACGCTTTCCATCCACATGCTGAACAGAATTACGGAAGTATCGAGATTGGCTTGTTGCATTTCGCGCGCTGCTTCGGTCATCCCCTTCGCAACTTCCTGACGAAACAAAGCGACACCCTGACCGCGCATCTGTGCTGCTTCACGTTCTGCAGATGCTGAAATTTTGATTGCATTACCTTCCGCTTCTGCAGCTTTTGTTTTGGTGATTAACAATGCTTGCCCTTCGTTTTCTGCAGCTGCTTTCAAATTGTTGGAAGCAACAACCTGACTCATTGATTTCATGATTGCATCGTCGAACGTAATGTCGTTCAACTGAAGATCCTGCAAGTGATATCCCCAATCTTCGAGTGTACGATCAATTTGTTCCTTCACATGTTCGGTGATATCTTTTCTTAAGCCAAGAACATCGGCTTGCTTTTTCAATGCTACGAAACCACGAATCGACCCTTCAATCGTACGAATGAGTGCCTGCATAAAATTGCGGTCATCTACAAATTTGAAGGCCACATTCTGAATCGTTTGTGCATCCTGATTGATTACAGAATACAACAACATCGCTTTGAAGTAGACATTGGCCTGATCAACAGTGATGGCCTGAAACTCGAGTTCCACTGAACGATTCTGTACCGATATCCTGCGAAACACAGACTCAATAAACGGAATTTTAAAATTCAATCCGGGATACATAATCCGTCTGAATTTCCCGAAAACTGTTATCACTGCCACAGTCCCCTGCTGAACAGTAATGAATGACATGAAGAGTAGCAAGAATGCTATAATTACGAAGATAAAAAAGACTGGCATGGCGTTGGTTTTTTTTGCAAGGTAGGAAAAAGGTGGGTTGGTTGATTGGTTGACTGGTTGCTTGGTTGCTTAGCAAATTAGCTAATTTGCTAATCTGCTAATTTCCTCAGCTACCAAGCAACCAGGCAACTAAGCATCCAAGCAACTAAGCAACCCAAACACCAGCAGCACATACGTACCATAAAGATAAATCGGCACGGGAGCGAGATAGAGGAAATAGGCGGAAAAGCTTGTGATGATAAGGACGATTGATTTCCATTGTTTGCGCCTGATCAGATAATAGAAAAAGCAACAACCTATGAAGGCACTCAGGTAAGTCAGTGAAAGGGACTTTGTAATATAACCGGCGGAAAAGCCTTCGAAGAAATTCAAGGCAGCATTGCGGAGGATAATGAAGGGATGATCTTTTGCAAATTTAACAAATTGCTCATACCCCCATTTTGCCTCGCCCATGATGACTTCGGCGTCGTACATGCCGGGAGTGGTTTGGTAAGAATAATTGATTCCGGTTGCCTTACTGTAATCCTGAAACGCTGTGGTGTCGCTGAAACTTCGGACGGGTGAGCCGGGGTATGCTCCCAAAGAGGCATACATGACGTGTCCGGGATGCTTTGAGGTGTATGAAGGGCTCAGTAAATAAAACGCCAACGCAAAGACTCCCAAAGCCATGATTCGAACCTTCCAATTCAATTTCGAAAATCCGAATAGTAAAATTAGTAGCGTTACAGGAAGTACCGTGATCCTGATCTGACAGACAGCAGCAAACAATATGGCGAAGAAAATGATGACTGAAACCTTCTGCATACGATCATTCTGCATCAAAATGATAATTAAAAACGAAGGAATGACTTGCCAGAAGTAATAGAAAGGAAAAATAGTCAGATAAATAATGAACGGATTCAACACGTAAAGAAAAAGGAAGAGCAATCTCTTTTTCCCGGTGTTGAGTTTTTTCAGAATAAAAAATGATGCGAGAATATGAATGAGCAACTGAAGAAGTTTCAGTGCCAGAATGTCCCCTGCAAAACCAAATAACATCCGGGCTACTTTAATGCACCAAACCAAACCGGGTTGATTTAAAGAGTAAGTTCTCACCTGTTCTCTTTGATCAGAAAAGCGAAAGTTGTTTATGGCCTTCCTTCTTTCATCTGCATTGGCAATCTCATTTACTTTTTTCAAAGCTGCCGCTTCATTGACATTAAACTCCCAACCCTGTCCGGTCACCGGCAACGCCGCCGCCGAAAAATAAGGCGTGGTAATCTCCGGTGTCATAATTTTTCCTCTATCCACCAACAGAGCGACGAGCGACACCAGTATGGTCAATAAGAGGAAATTGAGAACATGGTGGCGGAAAGGCATTTAGGGAGTGATTAGTAATTGGTGATTAGTAATTAGTGATTAGTAATCAGAGGGGAGTTAATTCTGAATTCTGAATTCTGAATTCTGAATTCTGAATTCTGAATCACTGCTGTCCGGTAAATATAGTCAAGTGTGGACAATTATTTGATTTTATAATTTCTTCGAACATTATTGGTGAGTTGGTAAAAGCAAGCTTATGCAGAAGAAAACTGAAATTTTAGTTGTTGTTCGGTTTCTATCGCTGGGTTGTATATCGGGGTATTGTCCGGATCGTTTAAAAACCTTTTGAGATTTGTATAATTCATTAAATGCAGTCTAACCAGAGAAGCTAAATTGGAAAAAGACCATCTTCTCTTTAAACCGCTTGTGGCTACTTTTAACAGTAGGTCGGCAATCAAAGTACACCAGATTTGAATTCTAATTGCATTTTCATTGTCTCCTAGAAAGTAATCCAATTGCATATTTTGTTTTAGCCTTCTAAACAGCAGCTCGATTTGCCATCTTTGTTTATAGATGTCCGCAATCTGGCTTGGAGTCAATTTAAAATTGTTGGTGATGAATTCAAATCTTCGATTCTTTTCCTTGTCATAGTAAATAACCCTGCGACAGCAAAGCTTTTCCTCTTTGTATAGATGTCCTAGAACCACCGTCTGATCAGCTAAAATGCCTGCAGCTTTCTGTTTGTCGGAAAGCTTTCTGCTTGATTTAATTTTAACAATACTGTTGCTTCTTTGCCGAGTTACCCAATGAATTTTTTTTTCGGTTAGTTTTAATAATTGATAAAAACCGGAATAGCCTTTATCAAATACAGCAATGGATCCTGCCTTTAACCGGCTTAAAAACTTAAAGAACTTTGTGTCATTGGTGGCCGCAGAAGTAATTCGGACCAAGCAAGGAACATCCTCTGATGCATTCATAAGAGTGTGAACCTTCAAGCCCCCTTTCTTTCTACCGTCCTTGGGTGGCCGCCCTGCGGCCTTTAAAATGTTTTTAAATAAGGTGATTGTAGTACTATCCAAAATAAATAGTTTGTGAAGAATGTCAGCTTTACTGTTTTGGCTGTCCGGTAAAAAACGACGAAGATGTTTAAAAACAGCATAAAAAATCTCTTCAAAAACTAAATGACTTCGATCTTTATTGGCATCTCCCAAGGTGCTTTTTGGAGCATGAGTCTTCAGGCCCAAATGCTGTAGCCGACCTCCACAAGCCTTGATCCCTGTTGACACTTCTCTTAAGCCGGTACACTGTTGGTAACTGCTATACAACATGACAATCAAGTGTGACCAAGTATGAAATGACTTCCGATAACGATCAGCGTCGAATGTTTCTACAACACGGTCAATTAAATGCTTTGGAAGAAGTTTTATGAGTTGAGAAAAGATTGGCTGTCCGGAGAAATATTTACTTTTGCCCATGATTGATTTTTGTTTGTTTCGCAACTGCAAAATTATCAATCTGGGAAGAAGGCTAACGCCTTCTTTTCCTATTTTTACCGGACACTAGTGATTCAGAATTCAGAATTCAGAATTCAGAATTCATATGTGTGAATCTGAAGCTTAGAAACTCAAAATAAATTTCAGGATTCTCAATTCCGAATTAAATTCCCTGATTCCTAAATTCAGAATTCAGAATTCAGAATTTATTTCAATATCCAAACCTCACCGGATAAACTCTGTATTCCGGTTCGAAGTATTTTGAATGTTTGTAGATATAGTAAAGTTGACTGTAAGCATCTTCACCGGAATGAGTGCTTAACCAGTTTTCGTATTCTTTTTTGAGTTCAGGATTTTCGGCGAGAATTTGTTCGGCGAGATCTTCGAAGACATAATCAGAGAACCATTCTTTTTGTTGTAGTATGCTGTCGAAAAATCCCCAGGCAAAAAAACTGTCGCCGGCAAACGGGGTCAATGCCTCCATCAGGTAGCGAATTGAATTCTGACGGGGAAAAATGATTATATCTCCTTTTCTGATTTTAATTGTTTGAGTAACCGTATGACAATGAATCGAAGAGTGCACATAGTGTCCTTCATACGGTTCAGGAGATGTTTTGTAATCATCAATCACAAAAGCAGTCACTGTCGCTGTACTGTCTTCCTGAGAACGTGAAAACTTCACTCCATTGTTGTCGAGTATTTTTACAATTGGTTCCCAGGCTTGCGGTATGTAAATAAATTCCGGAATCCTTACAGAATCGGTTGGGAAGTAGTGATCGAAAAATGGAATTGGTTTCACAAATGGCTTTGCATGATCGTAACGGATTCTGTCATGCGTTGTAATTTTACTTTTTTCTGAAACAGCCGTATACCCTTTGAAGTTAATTTTCTCGAAACTACCGGTGTCGCATTTGTAGTTGAAGTACGCATAAGATGCCTTGAAGTCCGCATCTGAGGCTGATTTCCGGATGTTTAATATTTCATCTTTGTATTTGAAAGCTGTTTCACTGATGCATTCCAGAATGTGAAGAGTTGATTTTTTTCTCTGATCAAACGGTTTCAGCATATGTGATTCCGTAATGAATGCGAAAGTATTGAACAGGCTTGTGTAGCCGGAAGCAAATCGGGGTGTTTCAAGGAATCCGACGATACCACTATCTGGAACTTCTGCATTGTCAAGAGTATTTACATAAGTTGTAATTTCATCTTTAACCGATGCCATCCTTGAAAATATTTCCGGAGTCAATTTATGTTTCATGAATTCTCCGGCAACAGAAGACATTTTATCATGCTGAGAAGAAATCAGCGTCATCGTATACTGATAATCGGCACCGTCGCTCACATGTGTATCAATGAATACGTCAGGATTCCATTGATGAAGAATTGTGATCAGTGTAGATGTATTGCGTGAGTCTTGTTTCATGAAGTCGCGGTTGAGATCAAGGTTTTTATCATTACCGCGAAAGCCATATTCTTCCGGGCCATTTTGATTAACACGGCTACAGCAACTTCTTTTCAATGCACCATCAATATTAAAAGCAGGTATGACACAAAAGACGATTTTTTCAGTCAATGCATAGTACTTATTGTTATGAAGGATTTCCTTACAGAATTCAAGACTTGCGTCCATACCATCCGGTTCTCCGGGGTGGATGCCGTTGTTAATGAAAACAATGATGTAACCAAGTTCATGCAACCGGACGGGATTGAATACGCTGTTGTGGTCAATGACAAAAAGCTGCAGTGGCTGACCACAATCAGTTCGCCCGTATGGAAACAACTTGCATCTGGAGGAGGTTGGGGTGAGCTGACGGTATTCATTGATCAGGCTCTCATAGGGAAGTGACGAATTTGTAACTGAGAAAGCGTTAAAGTAGGTTAAAAACAACAGAACAAGAGAGAGAAGCTGTCCTTTTTTCATGCAGGCATTGATTTTTTTTATCTTTCGCCTTCAAATGAAATTAAAATATCAATCATAATGAAAAGATTTCTCAGCTTCCTTCTCACATTTAACATTATTGTCGCTTTTGCGCAGACCAATAAGAATGAGGTTTTGCCGATGGATGCGAAGGTGAAATATGGTGTTTTGTCAAATGGAATGCACTATTATATCCGTCAAAATTCCAAACCGGAGAAGAGAGCGGAGTTGAGGCTGGCTGTAAATGCGGGGTCCAATCTGGAAGACGACGATCAGCAAGGTATTGCTCATCTTACGGAACACTTAGCCTTCAATGGAACTACACATTTTAAAAAGAATGAGCTTGTGGACTATCTGGAATCGGTTGGAACGAAATTCGGTCCCCACCTGAATGCCTACACCAGCTTCGATGAAACGGTTTACATGATTCAAATTCCGACTGACACCGAAGCAATCGTTAACAAGGGCCTTCAGATTCTTGAAGACTGGTCACACAATCTTGCATTTGATTCTGTCGAAATTGAAAAGGAGCGTGGTGTTGTGGTGGAAGAATGGAGATTGGGTCAAGGTGCCGGCGAAAGAATGCGTCGTCAATACTGGCCAAAAATGTTTATGAACTCGCGATATGCGGATCGGTTACCAATCGGAAAAAAAGAGATCATTGAAACCAGCAAGCAGTCAGTGATACGCAGGTTTTATCAGGATTGGTATCGGCCGGAATTGATGGCAGTTATTGTTGTCGGCGACATTGATCCGGCGGCGATGGAAGCGAAAATCATAAAGATGTTCTCCGATGTTCCGGTGAAAAAGGAACCTCGTCAGAAGGGTGCGTTTAATGTTCCTTCAGTGAAAGGATTTGTATATGCATCTGCCACTGACAAGGAAGCATCCTCTACAGGAATCAATGTGCTTTATAAATTGCCGAGAGAAGAACATAGGACTATTTCTGATTATCACAGGCAAATTGCACATTCGCTTTATAGCATGATGTTGAACGACCGTTATGCTGAAATTACCCGTAAGCCAAACCCTCCTTTTATTCGTGCCAGTGCCGGTTATGACAACATGGTGCGCACGGCAGATGAGTTTGGGGCTAATGCGCGTTGCAGTGAAGATGGAGTGGAGAAGGCTTTCTCTGCGCTCATGACAGAATTGGAAAGGGTGAAGCGATTCGGATTTACAGCATCTGAGTTGGAGCGTGCAAAGTCGGATCTGATGACGGGCATGGAAGAAACTTATCGTGAGAGAGAAAAGACACCTTCGGCTTCTTTTGCAAGAGAATACGTAAGCAATTTTCTTTCAGGAGAACCAATGCCCGGAATTGAATATGAATACAATCTGTACAAAACAGAATTACCGCTGATTACACTTGAAGAAATAAACTCTTTCAGCAAAGGCTGGCTCACCGGTTCCGATAATTGCACTGTTGTAGTAACCGGACCTGAGAAAGCCGGTGTAACACTCCCGACAGAGGCTGCAATGAAAAAAATACTTGACGACATTGCACTTGCTGACATCAAGCCATATGAAGATAAGGTTGATAATAGTCCGTTAATGACTGATAAGGTTGAAGGTGGAAAGATTACTTTCCTGAAAACAGATACTGTTTTTAATATTACCGAATTCAATCTTTCAAACGGTGTAAAGGTTTTTGCCAAGCCGACTGATTTCAATAACGATCAGATTGTTTTCAGTTCATTTTCATGGGGCGGCTGGTCATTGTATGACAGTAAGGAATATGTGAATGCATCATCGGCCGATGAGATAACAGAACTTGGTGGATTGGGAGAAATGGATGAAACTGCATTGGAAAAGAAATTAGCCGGAAAAACTGTTTCATGCAGTCCATATATCAGCGAATTATCACAGGGTTTTGGTGGCTCATCATCTCCGCGTGATTTTGAAACCCTCATGCAATTGATCTATATGTATCATGTACATCCGAGAAAAGATGAATCTGCATTTCAGGCCTATGTTCAGAAACTCACCACATCTTTAAAAAACAGAAGTCTCAATCCTGCTGCAGTATTCGGCGATACGGTTTCAGCGGTAATGTCGAATTATCACTATACGTCAAAACCACTTACAGCAGAAAGAATCTCTGAAATTAATCTTGATAAAGCATTTAGTATTTACAAAGAGAGATTTGGAAATGCTTTCGGTTCTGTGTACTTCTTCGTCGGAAATTTCAATTTAGATTCATTGAAGTTGTTCGCGTCGAAGTATCTCGGAAGTCTTCCTTCGGCATCACAGCGCCCAATGTGGCAGGATATTGACTTAAATTCTCCTGCAGGTAAAGTGGAAAGAACTGTTTACAAAGGTCAGGCTCCTAAGAGTCAGGTGTTGCTCATGTTCAATATGGATTTTGATTTCAACCGTAATAACAGAAATGAAGTAAACGCACTTTCTAAACTGATGAATATCCGTTTGCGTGAAGTCTTGCGTGAAGATAAAAGCGGCGTTTACGGAGTAAGTTGTTATCCGAATCCTTCTCATTTTCCAAAATCACATTTATCGCAAACAATTGCCTTCGGGTGCAGTCCGTCGAATGTGGATTCGCTGATTGCAGCAGCGTGGACGATTATCAATGAAGTAAAGCAAAGGGGATGTGATGATAAGAATCTGGAAAAGATCAAACAGACTTTCATCCGTGAGCGTGAAACGAGTCTTAAAGAAAATTCATTCTGGATGTCTTTGATCAGCAATTCCTATCAGAATGGTGAATCAGTTGCTGATATATTGAAATACAACGATTGGGTAAATAATCTGAAAGGAGATGACTTCAAGCGTTTCGCAGAAAAGTATTTCAATACGACGAATTACGCACGTTTGGTCCTGATGCCTGAAGCAAAATAATCAAGTATGAGTATCTGAGGAAAATAAAAAGCTGCTTGAAAGGCATTTTTCGACGAGGTATATTTTAATCGTCCGAAACGGAAATCTCATCGATGTTCTCAATCCAGTTGACATCGGTTTCTTTTCTGAGCCAGGTCATCTGGCGTTTGGCATAGTGACGTGTGTTCTTGCAAATTTCTTCTTCTGCTTGCGCAAGTGATATTTTGCCGTCGAGGTAGTCGAAGATTTCAGCATACCCTACAGTTTGTAAGGCATTGCATTTTCGAAAGGGAATCAGCGAACGGACCTCTTCAACAAGTCCGGCATTGAACATCGCAGTCACACGCCGGTTGATTCTGTCATAAAGAGTTTCGCGATCCACCAGCAATGCATATTTGCGGATGTTGAATTCACGTGCACGTGAAACATTCGTTCGCAGAGATGAATATGGCACACCCGTTTGCAATGAAACCTCAAGAGCGCGGATTATCCGGTGTGGGTTCTTCTTATCAACCTGACTATAATAGATCGGGTCAAGAACCTTAAGTTTTTCCGCAAGGTAAAAGACACCGAAAACTTCAAGTTCTTTTTCAAGTTTTAAACGCAATTCAGGATCGGAAGGAGGGAGGTCATCGAGTCCGTTGGTGATTGCTCTTATGTATAATCCGCTTCCACCCGTTAGAATTACATTGTCGAATTTCGAATGTAATTCTGAAATCTTTTTAAGTGCATCAATTTCATATTTCCCGATATTATAATCCTCATCAGGTTCAAGAAAGTCAATGAAATGATGCGGAACAGCGTTCAGTTCTTCCTTTGAAGGTTTGGCTGTACCGATATCCATCTTTCGGTAAAACTGACGAGAGTCTGCGCTTACGATTTCAGTCTGAAGTTTCTTTGCCAGCTCAACCGAAAGTGCAGTTTTTCCCGAAGCAGTGGGGCCCATAATTACGATTAACTGTTTCATTCGGAGAAGGGGATATTCAGAATTTCAGAATGCTCTGGCAATATTCAATTAGTCACAACAAATTATTGTGCTCTGTGATTTAAACCGGGTTCTCTATTTGAAACAAAAGCCAACAATTGGTTTGTTGGCTTTTGCACAAGATCCTTGAGGATTGATTTTCTTTTGAGGGCAGGATTAGCGAATGCTTTCAGTGAAACAAAATTAGAATTCATCAGAATCCGAAAGTTCTTCATCGCCCATCATATCATCGTCGGAAGAATCGAATTCCGATTCTTCTTCACTTTCGCCATCAGCAGATGCAGTAAACTCAGTGTCCTTTTCTTCTCCTTCAGGGAGTTCGCCTTCGTCGACTGATAAATCTTCAGTTTCCGGTTCGTCCTCTTCTTCGTCTTCCATATCTTCCAGCATATCGAAGTCTTCAGGAACAGGAACTGCAGCAGGAGTAGAGCTTGCATATTGTTTAGGTGCCTCACCGGCCGTACGAATGCAACGCGGGTAAGAAGCATTCGGTTCGTCTTCGCGATTGATTTTGATCAGCTCAACGTGGAATGTCCATGGAGTTGTGAAATCGAAAATGTAGTATATTTTCTGATGAGGATCAGCAATGAAGTCGCACAGCCGGGCTTTCTTCATAGTGACTTTAACCTGTTGTTCTTCTTCAGAAAGTTCTTTGGAAGTAATTTCTTTTCCTTTTTTCCAGTTGTCGTCACTCATGTAAAACGAGGCCTCCTTAGAGCCATCGAAACCGATTGCATTATGGATGGCATGATGCAGATCATCAAATGTTTGAGTGGAACGTACTTCGATATCTCTGACTACGTCGTCGTAGTCTTCAAAAGTCACGCGGAAGCGGTAATTTGCCATTGGATGTGTTCAGTTCTTTCAGTTCAAAAATAAAAAGAAATTTCGTTGGAAAGATTCTTCACGAAAGATTTTTTAAGATTGAAATGCGGGTCAATACAGGTGTTCGGAGGAAAGATAACAGTGCTGAAAAAACTATGATTCCTGCTCTGTATTCGAATCTTTGTCGGAAATAAAGACGTGTTTTGGAGTCAGTCCGAGTGTTGCTCCTGTCCTGATCATGAAGTCAAAAGCTTCCTTGTAATCGTTTTTAATATCACCTTCAAGGATAGCTTCTCTGATTGCATTTTTGATAATGCCGACTTCTCTTCCCGGTTTTAGAGTGAAAGTTTCCATGATCATTTCACCGGTGATTGGAGGTTGCCAGTTTCGGATGCGATCTTTCTCTTCAACTTCTTTCAGTTTCTCGGTAACGATGCGGAAGTTGTCCTTGTACTTTTTTATCTTGTATTCGTTTTTCGTCGTCACATCAGCATGGCACAAAGTCATGAGCGAATCGATATCGTCGCCTGCATCGAAGAGCAAACGGCGAATCGCAGAATCAGTTACGTGATCCTGTGCAAGTACAATCGGGCGCAGGTGTAACTGAACCATTTTCTCAACGAATTTCATTTTTTCATTCAGCGGTAATTTCAGCTGACGGAAAATGTGTTTGACCATTCTGGCGCCTTTGTCTTCATGGCCATGAAATGTCCACCCTTGGCCGGGTTCAAATCTCTTGGTAGCCGGCTTAGCTATGTCGTGCAGTATTGCTGCCCATCTCAACCATAGGTCTGATGAAGCTTTGGCCACATTATCGAGCACCTGAAGGGTGTGGTAGAAATTATCTTTGTGACCCTGACCATTTACATACTCCACTCCGTGAAGCTGACACATTTGCGGAAAGAACATTTGCAGCAATCCTGTATCGAAAAGCAGTTCAAAGCCTGCTGATGGTTTCAGGGAAAGGATAATCTTATTGAGCTCTTCCGTGATTCTTTCTGCTGAGACGATGCTGATTCTGTCTTTCTGATTCTTGATGGCATGCATTGCTTTTGCATCGATACCAAATCCCAGCTGACTGGCGAATCGGATAGCGCGCATCATTCGAAGAGGGTCATCGGAAAAAGTGATTTCAGCATCAAGCGGTGTACGAATTATTTTTTTCTCCAAATCAGAAACACCGCCGAATGGATCAAGCAATTCGCCGAAATTGGAAGTTCGCAGGCGGATGGCCATTGCATTAATTGTAAAGTCACGGCGCTTTTGATCGTCTTCCAATGAACCTTCTTCAACAATCGGTTTCCTGGAATCAAGGCGGTAGGATTCTTTGCGAGCACCCACAAATTCAATTTCCAGTCCGTCATATTTAATCATGGCCGTTCCGAAATTTTTGAAGAAGTTGACGTGAACTTTATCTCCAAGCTGTGCTGCAACCTGATGTGCCAGATCAATTCCGCTGCCAAGAACGACAATATCGATATCCTTGGATTCGCGTTTTAGAAAAATGTCTCTGACATAACCGCCTACCACGAAAGCCTCCTGTCCGAGTTTATCGGCCTCACCTGCAATGACGGAGAAAATTGGGTGCTGGAGGTGCTTTTTCATCAGGGCGGCAAAGATATTGATTTTTTGAAAGCTTTGATTTAAATCAATAACCAAAAGACGCTCATTTGCGGAGTAGAACATCTAGGTAAGTGTTTCATAAAATGAAGCGTTCTTGCTATTTTTGCAGAAAACCTGAAAAGCATATGAAAAGAATTTTGATGACCTTGTTGATTGTGGTATGTACCATTTTTATTACCTGTGCGCAGAATACGCCTTCTCTCTGGACACACAAATCCAACACCGGCGGAAATGATTTTATGATATCGGACTTGAATCAGAACATTTATGTTTTTGACAATAGTTCACAAGGTCAGACTGCACCGAATGTAATAAAGCTTTCTTCAGGTGGCGGAGTGGTATATTCCACGTCCTACTTGCCGGCAGGATATTCATCCATGGATCTGAATTCATGCAATTATTATCTTGGTAATTTATACATCGGTAGTACTGTGAGCGGTCCTTCTGGAAATTCCAGATTATGCCTTACTAAAACTGATGCGGCCACCGGCGCGATGCTTAGTCAGATTGTGGTAGATTCAGTTTATGCAAATACATGGATGAATTTGCAAAACAGGGAATACTATGCTTTTCAGTTAAGTATTGATGCCGGTAATTATCTCCATGTTTCATTCATCAAGACTGACAGTGCATTTAATAATTACATTTGCTTTCTTAAGTTTGATTTGAACTTCAATCTTGTAAGCAGTTTTCTTATCCGCTAAATCCGGTCGATACCTGGGCCAGGTTGAATTTGCCAATGACGGATCGGCTTATTTTACATACACTGAGCATATCGTAAAATTGAAATCAGATTATTCAGGGCTTGCGTGGATTGATTCCTGACAAATGATCCATATGCTTTTCCAAGAATGCCTTTCAGTAAATTCTTCCGGTGAAATTGTGCTGTATTTCAGGATTACGGAAATGGCACAGGAACGCGAGTGGTAAAATTACTTGACAATGGAAGTTCTTTTTCTCAAATATATGATGTGCCCACTTATGGTAACAATTCACTTGAGTTAAACAAAATGGTTTTCAGTGCCGGTGACAACGCTATATATTTAGCCGGTACAATTAACAGTACCACAACTTACAATTGGTTCGTCTACAAACTGAATGCAACAACGGGAGCGATTGAATGGTCGGATTCTGCATTTAATTCTCTGGGGGTTTCAAAATTGTTGGTTTCTCCAACAGGGAATGTTATTGTCGCAGGCGGTGGGGAGAATTATTACCTGTGGTTTTATAATTCGACCGGGAACGTCGATCGTGTGTTTGTTTATGATGGAGCTTGTCAGGCGAACGATATGATCAGTGATGCGCTGCTAGTCGGTACGGGGGCTATCGTGGTGACAGGTTATGCCTGTGAAAATAGTAATACGATTGCATATGGTACAACTATAAAATACAACTATCCGACTATTACTACCGGGTTTCCTGCTGTCGAAAGTCTGTCGGGAACGCTTTTTCCAAACCCGTCCGGCGATAGAGTGTTCATTATTGGAACACTGCAAATCAGAAATGTTCAGGCAGTCGATCAATTTGGTAAACTCATTAATTTGCCTTTCGAAGGCAATCTGATAAATGTAGGTTCCTTGTCGAATGGAATTTATGTCCTGACAATACTTAGTGACGAAGGTGCGATGTCTGAAAAACTGCTAATCGAAAAGTAAGGAAGTTGTATCATGGAGCTGAGAAATTCACTTTCTGATAATCTCAAACAATCCACCTCTTCGGATTCGAATAATGGATGAAGCTTTGCCATTATTTCTTTCTTCCTGTCGCCAGTTCACTACGTAGTCTACGCCATTGACAATTTCCGGATCAATGTCATGAAAAGAAGCAGGTGATGGTTGTCCGCTTAAATTAGCGGAAGTACTCACCAATGGTTTTCCTGTTCTTCCAATGAGGTTTTTGCAAAAGTCGTCACCAGTTATACGAATGGCAATACTTCCATCTTCTGCAATTAAATTTGGGGCAAGATTTTTTGCGCCATCGTAAATGATCGTAAGCGGTTTGTCACTTACTTCAATCAGATCAAAAGCCTGTTCAGGAATTTCTTTGACATAGCTGTTTAAGCGACCCTCCACATCAAGCAGAATGATCATGCTTTTTTGTCCGGGGCGGTTTTTCAACTTGTAAATTTTTTCAACGGCATCTGGATTTGTTGCATCACATCCGATGCCCCAAATGGTGTCAGTCGGATAGAGGATGATGCCACCTTTCCGGAGTACATCAGCAGCCTTACGTATTTCATTCAGCATGTCCTGATTCATGGGAGTTGAATTTGGGAAATGTCAATGGTCGTCGCACATTTAAAATGCGATTGCGGACACTTTGCGTGACCGTGTAACCCGCATGGGCGGCAACTGAGTGTTTCTTTTGTTTCAATGATAGCAGACCGGTCCGACAATGGCCCGAAACCGAGTGCCGGAATTGTTGAGCAATAAAAAGCAGTAACCGGTGCATTGATTGCCCCGGCCATATGCAAGGGAGCAGAGTCGTTCACAAAATTCATGACTGCACTTTTCATCAAAGCAGTCGATTCTAAAAATGACAAACGTCCCGACAAATTCGTGATCGTAGATAATCCTGTTTCAGTAACAATTCGGTCGCCCAGTTCTTTTTCTCCGGGTGAACCAAGAATGTAAATTGTTCCGTTCAACCTTTTGCACAGTTCTACCCATTTTTCCCTCGGCAATGTTTTGGTGAACCAGACGGAGCCCGGTGAGATCGTATAAAATTTATTTCCCGTGAAACGTTCCACTGATTTGAAGTCGGCTGCAGACGGGAAGAGGCGGGGTTTGGCAGCTTTGTCTCCGGTGAGGGATGCGATCAGTTTTTGATTTCGTTCAATTTCATGTTGACCATTGCCGATGGCATGATCAAAACTTTCTGAAAAGAAAAAGTGAAACGGATTTTTCCTAAAGCCAGATTTATGTTTTGCACCTGAAAAGGCAGTCAGAAATCCTGTAGCGGCAAATCGTTGCAGGTTGATGACGTGATCAAATTTTCGCCGGCGAATTTCGGAAACAAGTTTCAAAAGGTTGTTGAATTTGTCTTTTGATTTATTCCAGATAAGCACTTCACTCAAATGCGGATTATTTTCGAGAAGTCCTTCGTTTCCTTTTCTGACCAGCATGGAAATTTTTGCATCGGGAAATTTCCCGCGCAGTTTTTCCACGAGCGCTGTGGAAAGAATCACGTCGCCGACAAAAGCTGTTTGTATGATCAGAAAATTCTCAGGCATGTTAAACAGAAACGCCAAAATCTCTCAATGCATCGTTAAGCGATGTTTTTTTATCGGTGCTTTCTTTTCTCTTACCGATAATCAGTGCACACGGAACCTGATATTCACCGGCAGGGAATTTCTTAGTGTATGATCCGGGAATAACAACTGATTTAGGAGGAACAACACCGATATGTTCAATCGGAGCAGAGCCTGTTACATCAATGATTTTTGTTGACATCGTCAGCACCACATTCGCACCGAGTACTGCTTCTTTTTCCACTCTCACTCCCTCAACGACAATACAACGTGAACCAATGAAGCAATTGTCTTCGATAATTACCGGTGCTGCCTGTACAGGTTCAAGTACGCCACCGATGCCCACGCCACCACTCAGGTGAACATGTTTTCCAATCTGTGCGCAGGAGCCAACCGTTGCCCAGGTATCGACCATTGTACCTTCGTCGACATAGGCACCGATATTGACATATGATGGCATCATGATCACACCTTTAGCAAGATAACTTCCGTAGCGGGCGATGCCATGTGGCACCACGCGAACGCCTTGAGCCGCATAATCTTTTTTCAGCATCATCTTGTCGTGAAACTCCATCGGGCCGGCGTGGAGAGTTTCCATCTGACGGATGGGAAAATACAGGATCACGGCTTTTTTAATCCAGTCATTTACCTTCCATCCGCCTTCAACCGGATCAGCCACGCGAAGACGCCCTTTATCGAGTTCTTCAATTATATGGTTGATTGCTTCCTGAACCTCTTTCGATTTCAGTTCTTCACGGTTGTTCCACGCTTTTTCAATGATGCTTTGCATAGAAATAAGTTTCCGCAAAGAAAAGCATCCTTGACCATTGTTCAAAGGTTATAGGATTATTCCTCATGGTTTCGGCCTTGTACTGAGCCTGAACTTTCAACTAATCCCTTATATTTGTCCCATGGCAAGACTTATGGCGATTGATTATGGCACCAAACGTATAGGTATTGCCGTTACCGACCCCGGCCAGATCATTGCCACTGCGCTTGATACGGTTCATTCAAAGGATGTTATAGAGTTTCTGAGAAATTATTTCAGCAGGGAAGAAGTGGAATGTATCGTTGTCGGCGATCCGCGGCAGATGGACAATACGGGTTCGGAGATTTCCCGGCTGGTCGACAATTTCGTCAAAGAACTCAAGCGGAAATTTCCTGCAATACCCATCGACAGGTATGATGAGCGATTTACTTCAGTCATTGCCCGTGACAGCATTCTCATGAGCGGATTGAAAAAATCAGACCGTAGGAAAAAGGAATTAATTGACCAGACCAGTGCAGTGATCCTTCTTCAATCCTATATGGAGTACAGGAAGAATAAGCTATAATGAATTTTTAAGTTAAGTAAACAGAATATGATTTATCCGATTGTTGCATACGGCGATCCGGTATTGAAAAAGAAAGCGTCCGATATCACGAAAGATTATCCGGATCTGGATAAGTTGATTGATAACATGTATGAAACCATGTACGAGAGCAGTGGAGTAGGACTTGCTGCCCCTCAGATTGGCTTGTCGATTCGACTTTTCGTAATTGATGGCGGTCCTTTTGAAGAAGACGAGGTAAAGGATTTCAAGGAAGTCTTCATCAATGCAAAAATTCTGGAAGAGAATGGTGATCCCTGGAAGTTTAATGAAGGCTGCCTCTCGATACCCACGGTACGTGAAGATGTCTCGCGCAATGAAGAGGTTTACATTGAATACTACGATCGCAACTGGAAGCACCATAAAAAGCATTTCAAAGGATTGGCAGCACGGATTATTCAGCATGAATACGATCATATTGAAGGCATTTTGTTTACTGACCGCATTTCTCCTTTCAGAAAAAGACTGCTGAAAGGAAAGCTAAGTGATATTTCTATGGGTAAAGTAGATGTCGATTACAAAATGAAATTTCCAAATAAGTCAAAGTAAGATGAATTCAGTTCGGAGATTGTTGGCAGCAACCGGAATATTTTTTGCAGTAATTTTTCTTTTCTCCTGCACCTCAGAGCAGGAAAAACTCAAATCAAAAATTTCAAGAGAAGAAAAATCTCTCATCAATGACAGTACCCGTTCACTGAGAATGGATACGGCGCTAACGGTGATTGCAGATTATCTGGAATATGTGAAGACATATCCGAAAGATACTTTAAGTGAGTCTTACCTTCTCAAAGCCGCTGATGTAGCGAATGGAATTAAAGATTACAACCGTTCAGTTGAAATTCTTGATCGTTTGCTGAAGGAATATCCGAATTCAAAACGCATTGCTCAGGCTATTTTTATGCAGGCCTTTATTTACGAAACCAATATCAGGAATGTGGAAAAAGCGAAAGAGAAGTATAAAGATTTTTTGAATCGCTTTCCTGATCATGCCATGGCAGAAGGAGCGAAGGCGAGTCTGAATCAATTGGAGCAGGGGCTCAGCGATGAAGATATGGTGAGAATGTTTATGCAAAAAGATTCTGTCGCTCAGAATCAGTAATTGAATCCCGGCCTTGATTTATTGTTCAAACTCTTTTCGAATTTCACGTTCTAATTCTTCCGTGGTGAGATTTAGTTTGATCTGACCTTCTTTCGCTGTAGAAATTTCTCCGGTTTCTTCTGAAACGATAATGGCAAAAGCATCGCTTTGTTCAGAGATGCCAATAGCGGCGCGATGTCGCATCCCTAAATGTGCCGGAAGTTCTACATTTTCTGTTACCGGTAAAACGCAGCGGGCTGCTTTGATCTTATTGTTGACGATAATGATGGCTCCGTCGTGCAGCGGACTGTTTTTGAAAAAAATACTCTCGATCAGTCGTTGCGAAATTTCTGCATCCATAATATCACCGGTGTTTGCATAGTATTTTAACTCCGAAGATTTCGCCAGTACAATGATGGCACCTGTTCTGCTTTTCGACATTTGCCGGCATGCTTTTACGATGGCGGAAATGTCAAACAAAACATTCTTCTGTGCCTGCCAGTTCCAGGGAAGAATCTGTTTGGTGAAATTATTTTTCGTCAGAATATTATTTGTTCCGAGAACAATAAGAAATCGTCTCACTTCCTGTTGGAAAACGATGATGAGAGCAATGAAACCAAGGCTGATGAACTGCCCGAGAATTGTTCCAAGCAATTCCATGTTCAGGATTTTTACACAAATCCAGTAAAGGGCGTATACCGTTAACAAGCCAATGAAAATGTTGATGGCCACACCACCGCGCAAGAGATTGTACAGTTTGTAGAGTAAAACTGTAACAATTACGATGTCGATCAGGTCGATCAGACGAATAGTCAGAAAGCCTATGTGAAAAAGATCCATTTTCCTTTGTCTGTATGCAAATTAATGCAAAAAAACTAAGCTTTTGAATACTGACTCATCAGAGTTATCACCTGCTTTGCTTCAATAACATCATGAACTCTTAGAATGGAAGCGCCGTTAAGAATAGCCAGAGTGTTAAGTACAGAGGTTCCGTTAAGAGCTTCTTCCGCACGTATATCAAGTATTCGCGTGATCATTGATTTGCGGCTCAGTCCGGCGACTACAGGCATTCCGAAAATCGAAAAGGCGTTCAGGTTTTTCAATAATGCATAATTGTGTTCATTCAACTTTCCAAATCCAAATCCCGGATCAAGAAGAATATCTGTTGTGCCCAAACTTTTTAGTACAGAAAGTTTCTGATCAAAAAAATCCATTACTTCCGTCACCACGTTTTTGTAATGCGGATTTTTCTGCATCGTTGCAGGTGTGCCTTGCATATGCATGAGAATGTATGGCACTTTCAATTCAGCTACGGTTTGTAACATCCGTTCATCGGTATTTCCGGCGGAAATATCGTTGATGATGCTGCAACCCTCATCCACAGCGCGTTTTGCGACTATTGAATGAAACGTGTCAATTGAAATTATTGCATCCGGAAATTCCTTTGCAAGAATCGGAAGGATGTTTTCCAATCTGCTCCATTCTTGTTCTGCATTTAGAAATTCAGCACCCTGGCGGGAGCTTTGAGCACCAATGTCGATGATGGCAGCACCTTGAAGCAGAAATTTTTCTGCTGCTTTCAGCACGGAATCTGCCTCCTGAATCCTGCTGGCACGATGAAAGGAATCCGGTGTAATATTCAGCACGGCCATGATGGCGGGTGTTGATAAATCCAGAAGCCTTCCGCGGCAGTTTAAGGTAAATTTCATGTTAAAAGGCTTATCTTCGGCCGTCTGTTTGGAACAGGAATTTTTGATGTTTCAGCCCCAAAAATAAACATTACCAATGGAATCATCGCCAGCTTTGACTATGCCGGCAAAAAATATGGCCTTAAGTACGTCTAAACATTACGATCAGATTATCGCCCGGTGCAAAGACCTTTTCCTCAATAAGATGAAGGATTACGGTACGGCATGGCGAATTCTCCGAGTCAGCTCTATTACGGATCAGATTTTTATCAAAGCGCAACGCATCCGCAGCATAGAGGAGAAGGGGACGCAAAAGATCAACGAAGGGATTGACGGGGAATTCGTAGGCATCATTAACTATTGCGTGATTGCATTGATTCAGATTGAAATGGGAAGCGAGCAAAACCTCGAGATGTCTGAAACGGAAGTTGTGCGTCATTTTGATCTTCATGTTAACGCTTCAAAGGATCTGATGGAGAATAAAAATCACGATTACGGCGAGGCCTGGCGTGGAATGAGAACCAGTTCAATGACGGATCTGATTCTGATGAAACTTCTGCGCATTAAACAAATCGAAGACAATCGAGGAAATACAATAGTAAGCGAAGGCGTAGCTGCCAATTATTATGACATCATCAATTACGCCGTCTTTGCACTCATTAAACTTGAAACAGAATAATCACCATAATTGAATAATATATGTTGCTGAAAATTCTAGCTCAGATTTCCAGAGTATTTGTCGGAGTGTTATTCATCATCTCCGGCTTTATCAAAGCCAACGATCCGCTTGGCTTCTCCTATAAACTTGATGAGTACTTTGTAGTCTTTCACATGCAGTGGATGTCATCGGTATCGCTGTGGCTGGCCATTGGCATATGTGCATTTGAAATCGGACTTGGCGTTGCATTACTTCTCGGTGCGAAGATGCGCTTTACGGCATGGTCGCTTTTACTCATGATCATTTTCTTCACCTTCCTGACATTCTATTCATGGAAGTTTGACGTGGTAAAAGATTGCGGCTGTTTTGGTGACGCACTTCATCTGAAACCGTTTCAGTCGTTCATGAAGGATATCATACTCTTATTCTTCATCATCTGGATTTTTGCAGGGAGAAATCTGATCAAACCACTTTTTGGTGATCGTACATCAACCATCCTTGCTTATGCAGGCTTTATTGCCTCATTTTCATTCTCAATTTATTGTCTGAGACATTTGCCTTATATCGATTTTCGTCCGTATGCCGTTGGTAAAAGCATTCCTGAAGGAATGGTGTTGCCTCCCGGCGCAAAGAAAGACAGTGTGCTGATGGTTTTCATTTATGAAAAAGATGGCAAAAAAATCGAATTGAAAACGGAAGAACTTTCAAAGGTTGATTCAACTTATAAATTTGTTGACCGCACCGACAAAGTCATTGTAGAGGGAGATCATCCTCCAATCCATGATTTCAGCATTAACTCAACCGATGGTTCAGATATTACAGATGATGTACTAAATCAACCAAATGTTTTCCTTCTTGTGTCCTACGATCTAAGCCATGCCAATGAAGATGTTCAGGGAAAGGTCAACGATTTTGTAGCGCTTTGTCAGAAAGAAGGGATTGAGTTCATCGGACTGACAAGTTCTTCACAGAAGGAAATCGACGATTTCCGTCACAAGCATAATTCTATGTTCGAGTATTACAATACTGACCAGACAACTCTTAAAACCATGATACGTTCAAATCCGGGACTCATGCTATTGCAAAAGGGAACGGTGAAAGCGATGTGGCATTACAACGATTTCCCAACATTCGACGAAGTCAAAAAGATTATCAAATAAAAAAAGGCCTGAGTAATCAGGCCTTTTTCTTTTATCTGGTTTGATCTTGCTTTTCAAAAAATTTCCAGACTACATCTTCCGGCACGGGAGCTGTGATGTGAATTTCTTCCTTTTTCACAGGATGTGTAAAGCGAATATGACGCGCATGAAGGTGAATAGAACCATTGTCATTGGTGCGATCGGCTCCGTATTTCACATCGCCTTTAATCGGGCAACCCAATGCAGCCAGCTGAACGCGGATCTGGTGATGTCGTCCGGTATGCGGAGTAATTTCGAGCAGATAATAATTATCGGATTTGCCGATAACTTTATAATCGAGCCATGAACGAGAGCTGCCCGGAACTTCATGCTCGTAAGCCTTGCTCTTATTTTTTGCTTCGTCTTTTTTAAGGTAATGAATCAAAGTGCCGCGATCTTCAGGCGGGCGATTTTTTACTACAGCCCAATAAGTTTTGTGAACTTTTTTTCACGAAAAAATTCATTCATTCGTGAAAGCGATTTACTGGTTCTGGCAAAGATGACTACGCCGCTGACCGGTCTGTCGATCCGATGAACGACACCAAGAAAAACTGCACCCGGCTTGTGGTATTTTTCACGGATATACTCTTTGAGATTTTCGCTCATGGGAGTATCGCCGGTTTTATCGCCCTGCACAATTTCACCCGGTCGTTTATTGACTGCGATCAGGTGATTGTCTTCGTATAAAATTTCAGGTGTGTGCATGTCAACTTCCTGCGTGATCAGAGAAGGTTTGGTGCTTTTTGAATGATTTTCCATAGACCCGAAAAATACACCTGCCATTGGTGAAAAGTGGGGATTATGGCTTCGCTTCTTGCATTTTTAGAATTTGCCCGTCTCAATATTGCTCTTTTTCATTCGGGAAATCGCGGCTTTTTACATCGCTGATGTAAGATTCTGTTGCTTTTTTAATCTCATCATAAAGATTGAGATATCGGCGTAAAAAGCGGGGATGGAATTCGTGTGTAATGCCAAGCATATCATGCAATACCAAAACCTGACCATCTACTTCACCACCGGCCCCAATACCAATCACAGGAATCTTCACTTCATTAGCAACGCGTGCGGCAAGGTGAGCAGGAATTTTTTCAAGTACCAAAGCAAAGCAACCACTTTCGGCAAGGATGTGTGCATCTTCAATCAGTCGGCCGGCTTCGGCATCTTCTTTCGCTCTGACTACATAGGTGCCGAATTTGTAAATTGACTGAGGGGTGAGTCCAAGATGTCCCATGACCGGCACGCCTGCAGTAAGAATTCGTTCAATAGAATCTTTCACTTCGCGACCGCCTTCCAGTTTCACGGCATGAGCACCTGATTCTTTCATAATTCGGATGGATGAGTTAAGAGCTTCCTTCGAATTTCCCTGATATGAACCGAACGGAAGATCGACAACTACCAACGCACGCCGAACGGCACGAACTACGGAAGAGGCATGATAGATCATCTGATCCAGTGTAATGGGCAGTGTTGTTTCGTGACCTGCCATTACATTGGATGCTGAGTCGCCGACGAGCAGTACATCAATACCGGCGTCATCCAGTATGCGGGCGAAGGAGTAGTCATACGACGTCAGCATGCTGATTTTCTCACCCCTTTTCTTCATCTCCTGAAGTGTATGAGTGGTAATTTTTTTCTCTTCGGATTTAGCAACTGACATGATCGTAAGAATTTACCCGGCGGGCACCTGAATGGTGTCGTCACCAAAGTGTTAAGGTTTGAGTTCAAAGCTACAAATTGTTTAAATGATACAGGAAAAAAATTAGTTTTGCCGTGATGAAAAATCTATTTAAGGCCTTATCTGCAATTTGCTTCTTCTCAGCACTTTCCGGTTGTTCAACGGATTTTGATGTAGTAGCTCCGTACAAAGAGCTGATTGTTGTAAACGGACTTTTGGACCCGCTTGATTCTATCCATTATGTACGAATCAGTAAAGCATTTTTAGGTGAAGGCAATGTTTATGAAATGGCTTCGGTGTCAGACTCGGTCAACTATGCCGATGTACTGGATGTGAAACTGGAGCGCTGGTATGCAGGAGACTTTCTTGAGAGTTATCCGATGACAAGAGATACTTCTGTTCCAAAAGACTCAGGCGCCTTCGCTTATCCTTTTCAGGTACTTTGGAACTACACATGCCATCCTGCAAGTGGAAGTAGATATCGCACAGTAGTTACCAATACACAAACCAGTGTTACAGCTACATCAAAAACAAAAGTTGTCAAGGACGTCCGTATAAATACACCGATTCCCGGTACTACTATTGATTTAGTGAGTGCATATCCTTCACCTGTACTTGTACAATTCGATCCGGGTGCCAATACTGCATTTCTGGATCTCATCGTACGTTTCCGTTATCGTGAAATTGATCCGAATGGTGTTTCAACTGAGAAATATGTTGACTGGAATTTTGAAGATAAAAATTCAGGTTCAGCAAGTCTTCAATTTAGATATTACAAGTACAACTTCTTCCAGCACCTTGGAAATAACATACCTGAAAAGCCGGGATTTACGAGAAGAGTTGACGCTTGCCGATGGCCGTTCCATTGAATACATCATGATCGGTGGAAGTGAAGACCTGCAGACCTACATGGCTTTGAATAATTCTTCAGGAGGACTGGTGCAGGATCGTCCGACATTTTCCACGGTGAATAATGGCTTAGGCTTGTTTACAGGGCGGGTTCTCCACAAAGAATACAGGAACTTCGGTGCTTCCACACAGGCCACATTCGACACTATTTCATACGTCAGAAACCTGAATTTCCAGTTCTGATTATACCTGACTCGATAGATTTCCCTGTCCTTTTTTATGGCTGAAAATGCACCTCGAAGGGTGTTATTGTGACCTTTTGTCACCTCGTTTTTTGCCTAAAAACCAACATTTTTCAATATCTGCCATTTTTTCCGTCAAAATTTGCATGGCACCATGATTGACAAGCGCGGCTGAGTTTTAAAACGAAACAAATAACACTAAATAAAATGAGAAAAGTAATTGGAATTGACCTGGGAACTACCAACAGTTGCGTTGCCGTAATGGAAGGTAACGAGCCGGTGGTTATTCCGAACAGCGAAGGTCGTCGTACGACACCTTCCATTGTAGCGTTCCTCGACAACGGTGAACGCAAAGTAGGTGACCCGGCTAAACGTCAGGCGATCACCAATCCTAAGAACACCATCTTCTCGATCAAGCGTTTCATGGGTGAAACTTTTGATCACTCCGCCAGAAAAGGATCGTGTTCCTTATCAGGTGAGTAAAGGAGATAACAATACACCACGTGTGCAGATTAAAGACCGGATGTATACTCCACAGGGAAATCTCTGCCTTGATTTTGCAGAAGATGAAAAAAGACAGCGGAAGACTATCTCGGGTATGAGTTTCTGAAGCAGTCATTACTGTTCCTGCATACTTTAACGACAGTCAGCGTCAGGCTACCAAAGCCGGTGAAATTGCGAGCTTGAGGGAAGTTCTTCGCATCATTAACGAACCTACAGCTGCATCACTTGCATATGGTCTCGATAAAAACAAGAAAGATGAAAAGATAGCAGTCTTCGATTTGGGTGGTGGAACATTCGACGTTTCCATTCTTGAATTGGGTGACGGCGTTTTCGAAGTGAAGTCGACCAATGGTGATACACATCTTGGTGGCGACGACTTCGATCAGAAAATCATCGACTGGTTGGCTGATGAGTTTAAAAATGATGAAGGCATTGATCTTCGTAAAGATCCAATGGCACTTCAGCGTTTGAAAGAAGCTGCAGAGAAAGCGAAGATTGAACTTTCCAGTTCAACTCAGACAGAAATCAACCTTCCTTACATCATGCCGGTTGACGGAATTCCGAAGCACTTAGTGAAAACGGCCGTTCAAAGTTTGAGCAACTGTGTGATGATCTGATTCAGCGTACTCTTGAGCCATGTAAGAAAGCCATTGCAGATGCCGGCATGAAGCCATCCGATATCGACGAAGTTATTCTTGTCGGAGGATCTACTCGTATTCCGGCGATTCAGCAACTGGTAGAGAAATTCTTTGGAAAGGCCCTCACAAAGGTGTAAATCCTGATGAAGTTGTAGCAGTTGGAGCAGCTATTCAGGGAGCTGTATTAACCGGTGAAGTGAAAGACGTACTTCTGCTGGACGTTACGCCGCTTTCACTCGGTATCGAAACAATGGGAAATGTTATGACCCGTCTGATTGAGGCCAATACAACCATTCCAACAAAGAAAAAGTGAAGTATTCAGTACGGCCTCCGATAATCAGCCTTCCGGTTGAGATTCACATCCTTCAGGAAGGAGCGTCCGATGGCAAAAGACAATCGTACAATCGGACGATTCCACCTCGACGGCATTCCACCGGCTCCGCGTGGCATTCCTCAAATCGAAGTAACCTTCGACATTGATGCGAACGGAATCCTTCATGTAACTGCAAAGATAAAGCAACAGGTAAATCACAAAACATCCGTATTGAGGCATCATCCGGTTTGAGCGATGATGAAATCAAGCGAATGAAAGACAGAGCTGAAGCCAATGCAGAAGCCGATAAGAGAGCGAAGGAAGAAGCAGAGAAAGTCAATCAGGCTGATGCAATGATCTTCCAGACTGAAAAGCAACTGAAAAGAGTATGGAGATAAATTATCTGCCGGAAATAAGGAAGCGATTCGAAAGCACTCGGTGATTTGAAGGATGCACCAAGAAAAGGATCTTTCAAAGATCCAAAACTACACTGGCCGCGATGAATACAGCATGGCAGGCCGCTTCTGAAGAAATGTACAAAGCTACTCAGAACGCCGGTCAACCCGGAGCAGAGTCAGCTCAAGGCGGACAAGCGAAAATGATTCAGAAGTAACGAATCAATAAAACTTCGAAGAAGTAAAAGACGAAAAAAGTAACATCTGAATTATTACAATATTGTCAGGGAACAAATGATGGTTATGTTGATTGAATAAAGAAAAGTTCCCGACAACTATCAAAAAAAGCCCCTCTATTGGAGGGGCTTTTTTTTAATTCTGAATTCTGAATTCTGAATTCTGATTTCTGATTTTGAATTCAGAATTCAGAATTCAGAATTTTTGCTTTTGGCTTTTGGCTTTTTCTACTATTCCCCAACCTTTACCAACCTCACTGCATCATGTGCAGTTTCTGAATGGTGAATGATGAAGTACATGCCTTTTGCGAGCTGATGCAGATCAAGTTCAAACCAGTCGTTGCGGATTTGCTGAACCGGAATTGAAACTGCTTTACCGCTCATGTCGGTGAAAGAAAGTTCTGAAACTGATTTCACACCGCCGGCAACGTGCAGGAGAGCACGGTCAGTTGCAGGATTGGGAATCAAAACGAATTGAGAAGACTGGAATGAGTTATCTTCAATACCATCAAAAGGAGCGCTAAGGCAGCCTCCCTGAACATTCGGAACAACTGCTTCAGCATTCTGATTGATGATATCAGTTATGTTGCTGATGCAAATGTTGGTATCGGTTATATTGGAATAATAAATCCTGACAAGCGGTTGAGCGATCGATGAACGCTCAAAGGCTGAATCCTGAATAGAAGGACCATAAACTTCGTTGTGGTAAGAGTTTTTACCCTTGCATCAAACGGCAAGGTAACTGGATCAGAGACTCGACATTGACAATGTGGCGCCGCTGATTTCAAACTGGTAGGCCAGTATTTTGCAGCTCGGATTTGTAACATATACATCGAAAGAATTATTAACCACATCCAGGTTTCTTACTTCCAGTCCAACCAGGTCGTTCGGGTTATGAATATTTCTCGGGAAGTTGCAATGGTTATGAACGGTACCGGAAGGGTGCAACGGATTTTGATTGCGGCACCAGTTAATCAATGCAGCATCAAATACACTGATTGAGTTGTCCGCATTCAAGTCGTAACAAGTTGTAGCAGGAATGTTAGACTGAATCATATCCATGTATGTAATTACATCCTCAGAGTCTACAATTGCATTGTTGTAAATATCTCCATAGATGCCGGGGCCGTTGCAAATTCCGTTGCAATCAAGTTCTGAATTTCCTCCCGGAATTCCTGTACAGTCTACATATGGTACGCAAGTAGGAAGGATTGTATAAGTCGGAGGACCTGAAACCTGATGTTCGATATGCATACAAACCTGAAGCGCATTGTTGGCAAAATTTGTTTCATAACGGCCTAAAGCATCAGGCAAGTGTTTGGAGTTAATAATCACAGCAACGCGGTAGTCGCCGGTTGGTACGTCTGTAATATCGAGCCACTGGCATTGAGTTCCTGCACCGTAGGCATCGTAACAGTTGGTAGAGATACCCATGTTTCCGCAGGTGTACTGTCCATGACCGCAAAGATCGATTACACAAAAACCGTTTTTGTGTCCGGCAGGTACAAGATTACCATTGCTGTCGAAGAGTCGATAGTCACCATAACCTTCATAGTGTGCGTGACCATGACAGTTGGAAGTATTAAACATACCCGGCTGACTGCTTGGATTTCCGATATAGAAGTCCTGTGTGCCGATGTTGTTGATTTTTGAAGTAAATGTCAGGCAATAGCGTGTGCCATAACCTGTCACACAACCTTCCTGAACATCGCAATTCACTGTACTGTGTGTAAGTATGCTGAGTGAGCTAAGGAAGGAGAGCGAATCAATCTGAGATCGGGCCGTTACAGTGGGCTAGGAGGGTAAATACAACTGCCATCGTCTATTACAGCCAGAGGTTGTAATTGCAGGAAGTAGGATCCATGCAACCTTGAACCGGTCCAACGCGTATGAAATTGCAAAGTCGATCGGATTGCCACCGCAATCATTATTATAATCACCAATGCGGATGAAATAAGTTGTACCGGCAACAAACACAACATTCAGATCAGCCTGCAGACCACAGTTGTTGTCATCGTTATATGCAAAAGTTCCGGTTGCATTTTCCTGATATGGAATGGCAGGGCAGCTGGAATGTTAGTTGAGTATTGCATGTGCTTAGTCCGCAGGTTGTGATATTGTAGGTGCCGGTAGAGTCAGCGGTAAAAATGAACCATGAATTATCAAACGGTGCAGTGTAGTTTCCCAGGATTTCCCTGCAGATCAATCGGAATGTTGCAATAAGACCCTGAGCACAATTTACAGCTACTTCAGTTCCATAGCCGAAAGCATCTCCATGAGCTTCCAATACTCCGTTTGAATACACCCAGAAACCACCGGGTGCGTAGATACCGTCACCATATACATCATGAATTCTGAAAGTCAGGCAGGCATTTTGTGGTACGCAAAGCGTATCTCCAACAGATGCACCGGAGTCAATTACGACACCGTTGTGGTCAAGCAAAGCCCAGCTTGTTTCAGTAGGCCAGGAGTCTGGAATAATCTGGATAATGATTTCATCATTTCCCGGTAAGCAGCTTGAAAAACTTTTTGCGGCAAAAAGCAGCAGTGCCGCGAAGAGCAGGAGAGTTCTTTTCATGGTCATGTTTTGTGTTTGGTGGTCTAAATATATGCATAAATGAAAAATGACAAAATTTAATTTTGTCATTTTCATTTTAGCAAAAAAAGAGGTTGTCAGGCTGATTTCCTTAGCAAAAGCTAAATGGTATCTGGATTCTGAAAGAAAGGACCTCCCCATATTGTAGACTCGGATCTTGCTGTCAGATAATTCTCAGGTGCATACTTCAGCCTGCTGAGGTGGCTCTGATACGCCAGGTCGGCCAGATTACTGACATTGAAATACGAAGAAGCAATTCTTTTGCCTCCGGTATTTGTAATGTCCATTCCCAACCCTGCATTATCAGCGTATAACCTGCTGTTGCTGTCTCAGTCTGATAAGCTGAGTAGATATGGTGCTTGTCTGAAATAAGATTCTACTCCTGCTTTGATATAGGTATTTGTCAAATGTTTACCGATTTTCTTTTTCACTACTCTAACCATTGAAGTAAACTTAGCAGGAGGCGTAAATGGCAGATATTTCATGCTGTCGGTGACATTCTGTTGTTGAGCATCAACATATGAAAATCCATTTTCAAAGTGGAGCCAGTCAAGTGGGTGAGGATGCAGATCAATACTCAATTCTCCGCCATTCAGCAAAGCTGTACCGCTCTGATATCTGAAAACATTATAGCCATCGATGATTGAATCTCCGCCTGCACTATTGTCAACTCTCGAAATGTAGATGAAGTTGTCGATATGATTTGAAAACAAATCCAGCTCTAAAGAGAGGTGGTCAGTGTTGATTCCATAGTCGAGGTCCAGCTGCCGGCTGTGTTCAGCCTTGAGGTACTGATTTCCCTTTTCATAGCGGATAGTTCCTTCATGGACACCATTGGCACCCAATTCTGCTATGTTAGGCGAACGAAAACCGAATGAAACATTTGCTTTAACATACATACCCGAAGAGAAATTCCAGGCAGTTCCCAGACTGCCTGTTAGTCCCTGATAAGTGGATTTGAAGGCAGCGAATTTTTCGCTGGCACCTGCAGAACCCGGTGATACAACTTCTTCTTCGGCGTTGAGGTAAAGAGGCTCACCTTTGATGGTTCTTTGATCAAAGCGAATTCCGCCGCTGATATCAAAGGCATTTACTTTTCGGGATGCAATTACGAAAGCACCGGCATCGTTAAGCTGATAGGCGGGAACAAGAAATTCTGCTCCTTCATTCGATGACTTCTGATACATTCCGTTAAAACCGGCAGACAGATTGAAGCCGGCAATATCGGGGAGATGATATTTCAATTCATAATTCCATGTATTCAACAAAAAGTAAAGTCCGTATTGGTCAGGAGTTAAGGCGTCGGCAAACTCTTTCCGTTGATTTTGCTGGTAACCAATGGTTGCCTTCAATGTGCCGTTGCGAATAATGATACTGTTATTCCAGACAATTTTCTTGTGCTGTATTTCCTGAAAAGGAACTTGTTTGTGATAAGATTTAAAATCGGAATCACCTGCAATTACATCTTCAATTGTCGAGTCATTGATGGCGACCTCTTTGATGAACTTTCCGGTTGTGCTGTCTCTGTCGCCTTCGGTAATTCCCGGTGTTAGTGCATAATAACCTAAATGAAGGTGTGAGTACCCCCACGATTTATTGAAGCCTAAAATGGCATTTGAAGCCAGCTCACTATATCCGGAATTAAAGACATAGCCATCGTATTTATTCTGATAACTGTGTGCACTTTTTTGACTTAGCCGTGCATCCCAGACAAAGCCATTTTTATTTCCGGCATTGTTGAGTGAGTAACCCCATAAGCCATTGTTGGTTTGATATTGACCGTCGAATGTAGTTGTCATTGTACCTTCATCAGGCGGTGCAGCGTTCAGAAAGTTGATGACACCGGCCATGGCATCTGAGCCATAAGCCAGCGATGCAGGGCCTTTGAGAATTTCTACTTTGTCGATGCTGTTTTCATCAATTTCAATTCCATGTTCATCGCCCCATTGCTGTCCTTCCTGACGAATATTGTCGTTGACGACAACAACTCGATTATATCCAAGTCCTCGAATAACAGGTTTGGAAATTCCCGAGCCTGTGGTTACTTGAGAAATTCCGGGCTGAACTGTGAGTGCATCGATGATGTTTCCTGAACTGTTTTGTTTCAGGTCCGCTTTTCTGAGAACTGCCATGGCAACTGGAGTGTGATTTCTTTCTACAGCACCTGCAGATCCGGTGACCACAACTTCGTTTATTTCTTTGATAGATGATTTCAGTTTAAAATCGATCAGGACTGTTGAATCTCTGCTACTCAGATCTAAGGTCTGAACATAATTAAGGTAACCGATCATACTGACCTGAATAAGGATTTTTTTCGAAGGAAGATTTCGTAATGTGAATTTCCCATTCAAATCGGTAGTAGTGCCGGATTTTAATTCCGGTACAAATACGCTGGCACCAATTAAGGCTTCGCCGGTACTGCTGTCAATTACGCGGCCTGATAAAATAGTTTTATCCCTCGCCGGAAGCGCAAAGGTGTTTATAAATAGAAGCATGATCATACCAAATAGGTATGAATGCCGTATATATGCTTTCATTGATTTGGTTTTAAACTTGCTTCGAATAAGTAGTCATGAACTGTATTTCCTCAAATGGAAATTTCACTCTGACCGTTTGCTGAAGCCGGATAAGTAAACTTTAAATTAGAGTTTTTACTATGCTTGAAAAGCAACAGGCGGCCACGGAGGAAGGAAGAAAATAAGTCAATTGAAAAAAATTCTGAAAAAGAATATCAGTATGCGAAGTGGTGAAAGCTGAAAGTAACTGAAGATTGCCATCTGAATTCAAATAGACGTTATCGCATCCTGCAAAATCGCAAAGCTGGCAATGGTGAATTTCGCTGTGAATGTGCTTTTCACTTCAACATGGCAGGAAAATTCCGTTGCATGAGAAAACTGATGTATGCCTTCCATAACAAACGGAAAGCAGAATATCAGCAGGTATTGATGCCGGAAAATATTTTCCTGAGATTTTTCACTGAATCAAAGATAGGAATTCGGTGGAAAAGGTTCTAGCACTTTAATGAAATTTAACCCGCTAATAACCCCATAAATGCGATGTTTTTTGTGTCAAATCGCCGTGGAGGGCAGCTTCCTGTATGGTTTATCGAAAGTGGATTGTTTTTCAGCGCTGATTTGCTGGAGGCCACTTTTCATCTTTAAAATTTCAATTCACCCTGCACCCATAAACTTTCATGTCTCAGCAACCATTCTTTGGGAAGTCCGCCGGCATATCCGGTGAGGCTACCGTCTTTTCCGATTACACGATGGCAAGGAATTATTACGGCTCATCGGATTTGCTCCATTTGCATGTGCAATTGCCCGTATTGCAAGAGGATTGTTCATTGCCCGGGATTGCTGCTCATATGAAATTGTTTTTCCAAATGGAATCTTTAAAAGTGTTTTCCAAACCTCTTTTCTGAAATTCAGTGCCGGAAGGATTGAGCGCCACGCTGAATTCTTTCCTTCGTCCGTCAAAATATTCTTGCAATTCCTGTTGGGTTTGACTGCTGTATGAATTTCCTTCAATTGAAATTTCAAAATGGTCTACAATTTTTAGTGAAGCAGGTTCGCCAAAATGCAAAATGGCCAGCCCGTCATCGAGTGTGCCAATTGTCATTTTTCCAATTGGAGAATCAAATTCTGTCAGATGAAGAGTGGATTTCATGTCAGGAAGAAATCGTGCGTTTAAACCGGAATTTGTAAAGTGTGTGCAGAATAATAGTAAGGAAAATAATCACAGCACCGGTAATGAATCCACTGTTCATGTGTTTGGATTCTCCTGCAAATAAAATTGCAAGTGTAATTCCATATACGGGCTCAAGATTCAGTGCGAGTCCCATGGTGAAAGCGGAAACTTTTCTCAATGCCTGTAAAGAAAGTATCCATGTGAGTACGGTGCAAAACAGCGAAAGAATCAGGAGGTAAATAAAATCAGATACTGTTGCTTTGATGGTGATTTCCGGAAATGAATAGGAATAGAAGGGTAATAGAATACTAAGGAAAAGAAAGCCGCTGCTCAGTTCAATAAAGCTGATGGTGAGTGATTCGTATTTACTCGTTATCTTTTTGTTGAAGACGGAAAATATTGCACTCAGCAAAGCGCTGAATACTCCGAGGAATATCCCTGTCGAAGCTGAGACGTCGGATTTGTAAATGGTCGTAATTCCGGTTACGGCAAGGCCGCTGAACAGAATTTCTACATAATCGAATTTTTGTTTGTTGACCAGCGGTTCGAATATTGAAGCGAAGAGTGCGATAGAAGAAAGGCAAATCATTGCAACGGAAATACTGGCAAGCTTAATTGAACCGTAAAAGGTCACCCAGTGCAACATGACAATAATTCCAATCAGCGCAATCTTCAGTGTTTCGCGCCATGAAAGTTTCGGGAATTTTTTGTTGTAAAGTAGTATAAAGAGAATTGCCGCACTGCTGATCAGCATCCTGTACCAAACTAAAACCACCTGATCCAGTTCGATCAATTTGCCCAGCAAGCCGGTAAAGCCCCAAAGGAAAATGGCAAGATGCATTTTCAGATATGCAGTACGAACATGCTTCTTTTCCATTCGGTTTATTTAAACTGAAGAAGATGATCAACAAGTTCAACAATAGGTAGTCCCATGACATTGAAATAACTACCTTCAATTTTTTGGATGATGGGAATATGTTTCCGGTTATCCATTGCAAGTGTTCGCTCAAACAGCGACTCATTCATGGTTTCTTTCATGAATGAAAGTTCAGTCGGTGAACAGGGATTGACGTACTCCGGCAAACATTCCTGTGCACCGTAACTACCTGCTTTGTCAAATGGTTTATAAACGACGATATAATCGTTAATCAGAGCATCTGAAAGTGTGTTGAAATACACTTCACTTTCAACATTGAAGGAAATTATTTTGGAAGTTGAACGGATGGTAACACCCGTGTAAACCTGATGACTTCTTCCGCTCAGCATTTTGAGCATTTGAAAAGCCTGCGCTTCACTGCCGGGTTTATTCAGAACAAAATGATCAAGGCAAACAATAGTATCGGCGGTGATCAGAATTTCGTCGTCTTCTAAGGTTGAAAAGAGGGCATCTGATTTTTTAATTGATAAGGCAGTAGCTATTGCTCCTCGTTTTAATTTCGGATCAGGTGTTTCATCAACTTCTTTTGTTCTCACAACAAAATTAAATCCTGCTTCCATCAGAATTTGCTTTCTTCTGGGAGAGCCCGAGCCAAGTATTATTTTCAGTGAGGAGTAGTGGTCTTTTTTGTTCATTACCGGATAAAATAATACCACAAACCTGCCATGCTGAGAATGCCATAGAGCATAATACCTTTGGCAAAGAGTGAAGCATATGTGAAATCCTTTTTTACAGAGGCTGTCACTACGAGATAAAACAAAGCGGCAAATGGAATGAAGAACAAGCCTGACAAATACCAGAAACTGATTACAGTGTTTTTCAGAAAGTAATTATATAATGCGTATTGAATAGTTCCGTAATTGAGAATAATAAAAAAGCCAATCAAAACTTTGCTCTTTGGAATTCCGAATCGGATCGGGAAAGTTTTGCATTGGGCAAGTTCGTCGCCGTCCAGGTCTTCAATGTCTTTGATCACCTCGCGGATCAAAGATATTTCAAAGGCAAAGAGGGAGAACCAAAGTAAAAATGTGAGATTCGCATAGTAGTTTGGCTCAAATAATCCCGGAGTTAAAATGCTGAGCCCGGAAAGTAGGGCAATCATGAAATTTCCGATCAGTAACCTTCTTTTATAAAAGGAGGAATAGCTGTACAATGTAATGACCGATAATAACTGAACACCGGCCATTATTGGTTTGTCGATATGGAAAGCAAGAAAGAGTCCTATCGCCGAGCCTGCTATAAAGAGGATGAATGCAAAGAGTTTTGCCTTTTTTTCAGAAATAAATTTTCCGACAGGATTTTTCCCCGGTTTATTTACTTCGTCGATGCTGATGTCGAAGTAGTCGTTGATGATATTTCCTCCTGCAGCGATGAGAATTGTGGAAAGCATAAGGAGTGCAAAATAAAATGGCGATAGATGACTTGGGAATTCACCATTTATTTTTTGTTCAATGGAAAAAACGGGAAGTATCAGAAAGTAACGTACCATGAGCTGAGCGATTACAATCATCAGCAGATTGGGCAGTCGGATAAGTCGAAAAAATGCTTTGATGTTTTTCAAAGGAAGGCTGCAATTGAGTGTTATTGTTCAGCTTTTACCGGCCATTTATCTTGTGCTTTCAAAACCTGTTCAGTGACATCGCGCACACATCCTTCGCCGCCTTTTACGGGACTGACATAAATACATAAGTTCCGGATTTCCGGAACGGCGTCGGGTGGACAACAGGGGAGACCTGCTTTTTGCATTACCGTGTAATCAGGAATATCATCTCCCATGTAAAGAATTTCATCGTCGTTGAGATCATACATGATTTTTAGTTCATCATAGCGATCCATTTTATCTTCCACGCCGAGATAGATATCTTTTATTCCCAGGTTTTGTAAACGAGTCCTGACACTTTCTGATTTACCACCTGAAATAATGGCTACATGCAAACCTTGTGTCACTGCTTCTTTTAACGCGAAGCCGTCGCGGATATTCATGATCCGATGCAATTCACCCGGCATTACAACAAGTGAGCCGTTTGTTAAAACACCATCAATATCAAAGATGAGGCAACGAACGTTTTTCAGTCGTTCTTTGAAGTTTTTCATTCCTGCAAGTATAACGAAATCAGAGAACCGGCCCGAACTTATTTTCAATCATTTTACTCATGAGGTTGTAAATATCTTTTTCGGTTTTCATGCCTTTCAGAAGTTTTCTGTGAAGGTTGAGCGTGACTGCATCGCCGCGTCGGGCAGGACCGGTTTGCATGTGGTCCGGCCGGTTGTTTTGAACCTTCAAAGCGGTTTCCAGAATCAGCGGGTGAAGCAAATTGAAATTTATTTTTTCCTTTTTCAGGATATCAAAGGCAATCGAATAAAGCGCATTAGGAAAATTATTTACAAAAACAGCAGCCATATGCAATTTAGCGCGTTGAGCAGATGTAAGCTTGCTTACTTTGCTTGAGATCATTGCTGCTTTTTTCAGAGTTAATCCGGCTGCAACTGATCTGTATTCTATGCAAATCGGTGTTCCATGTAAGTTAACTTTCCTGGCTTTACTGAAGCTTTGCAGTGGATAGAGTACGCCTGCATTGCGGAATTTTTTTGGGAATACAGAAAGGGGGACAGAACCACTTGTATGTGCAATGCATTTTGGAATGAAATCGAATTCACTTACAACATCAGAGATGGCATGATCAGCAACTGCAATAATATACAGGTCGGCATCATGCGGAATCTGACTAACAGAGGTAACAGCAGTTGATTTTATTCTCTTTGCCAATGCCGCTGCACTTTTTCGCGAGCGACTATAAATACAGTCAATCTGATGACCTGCTTTTTTCAAAGCCGGGGCAAGGTGAGAAGCGAGATTTCCGGCGCCAAGAATGACAATTTTCATCTGCGTAAAAATTAAACAGCCTTCTTCAGCTGACTGATTCTTTTTCGAATGGCAACAAACGAGCCGATGATCATGAGCAGACAACCAATCCACAAAATATTAATTCCCGGAAAGATGATAGCCTTCATAATCACAAAATCTTTTTTGTTTGATTTTCGCTCAGCAACTTTCAACTCTATTTTTCCGGTAGCAGGATCAATTTTGTCGAAGGTGAAGCGAAGTCCGAGGTCAGGCACATAATCATCGAGCGTGAATATGTTCAGATCGCGAATCACGAAAAGTGGTTCAGCGGTGTAAATTTTCCGGTTGATGTCTTCAATCGAAAGTACCGCTGTGACCGCTAAATCATTCTGATTGAGATGATACTTTTCTCTGTCAGGTGTCTTATTGAGTTCTTTCAGGATAACAAAACTATTGCTTGTCACTAAATGTATCGCCAACCGCCAGCAGCGCTTTAGGTGCCTGACAGTATTCGGAATCAGAAGTTACATTTATCGAGCTCGGCGAAGGTGATATGGAGAGGGGAATATCTTTCGTTAAAAAGTGTTTGGTTGCAGGTTCGGCAACATTACCCATTCGTTCGTTCAACTGAACCAATGGTTGCTATAGAACTGGAATTCTTTTGTCCGGTTGCAGGGCTTTGTTTGAAATAGTTAAATGTTGAAATGAACATTTACACCCTTCTAGTTCACGTCCTGAATAACTGACATAGTATTCTCGCATCGGAAGAGTGTCGTTCATGGCTTCAATCATGATGTTCTCTCCATTCGGGAAGATCTTTTCCCAGGTCTATGTTTTTCAAGTTACGTGAAATGATTTCTTTTTTTGAATTTGAAATCAGTGCGCCTAATAAAATCAATGCAAGACCTGCATGTGCAATCGAAGGGCCGGAGTTGGCAAGCTTTCCTTTCAGTGTTCTGATAAAGTAATCGATGTTGGCAATGAATGCAAACACGGAAGCGAAAAGGAGAATGTAGTAGTGGACTGAATAGGCCTTTAAGAAGATGGCTGAGATTCCGGTGATCAGAACAGAAAGCGAAAGACTCAGTGAAAGTTTTTTGAAAAGCTCTTTGCCATTACTGTTTTTGTACTTGAAGAATTGTCCGATTGCAACAAGTAAACAAATGAGGATGGCAATTGGTACTTGCCATTGATTGTAATGATTCACAGGATCAGCCGGAGGTGCAAGTTTACTGCCGAATAATTTATTCCAGACCGGAATGGAAGTGGTGAATGTAATTTGTAAGCTGCCGATGACCAGTACGAGCATTCCGATAAACATCCAGAATTCACGTGAGCTGATGTGTTCTTCTTCATTCTGTTCCTTCAGGGCTTTTCGTTCTTTCAGGATGAGAAAAGCAGAGAGGACAACAAAGAAGAGCATGTAAATTAAAAGGTGCCCCGACATTCCAAGATCAGTGAAGGCATGGACAGAAGAGTCGCCAAGAATTCCGCTTCGGGTGAGGAAAGTCGAATAGAGGATTAAGATGAATGTGACAACGGCAAGAATGTAAATTGACATCAGCGATCGCGAGCGATAACGGTAAATCAGCATTACATGCAGCAAGCCTACAAGAGTCATCCACGGAACAAGGGAAGCATTTTCTACCGGGTCCCATGCCCAGAAACCACCGAAACTGAGTGATTCGTATGCCCAGGCAGCTCCCATCAGGATTCCTGTACCGAGAATCATAACAGAGAATACAGTCCAAGGCAAAGCCGGCTTAATCCATTCAGAATATTTTTTGCGCAGCAAACCTGCCATGGCAAAAGCAAAAGGGACAACCGTTGTTGCAAAGCCAAGGAAGAGCGTAGGCGGGTGGATTGTCATCCAGTAATTTTGCAGCAATGGATTCAGTCCTCTTCCGTCCTTTATCTTGCTTAAATAGTCGGGAAGATGAATGAACGGAAGATTAGCGAACTGCGGATGTTCACGCAGCAGAATGAAAGGATTGCTGCCAATCTTGTGTCCGAATATAACAATGCCGAAAAGCATTGACCCGAGGAAGGTTTGAACGAGAGTAACAATGAACATAACGCCATCTTCCCATTCTTTCGAAGTTTTGATCAGTATCCATCCGAGCACACAATGCCAGAACATCCACAGCAGGAAACTTCCTTCCTGACCTTCCCAGAAGCAACTGAAAATATATCTCAGCGGCATGATGGAATTACTGTGTTCCCAAACGTAGAAGTACTCTAACCGCTGGTTAAAAATTAAGTAAAATAAGATTCCGAAAATTCCGACTACGCTGATGGTTTCAATCGCAAATGCTGTTCGAGCGAGTTTTCTCCAGGCAGCATCATTCTTTCTGAGTGCAAACAAATAGGAGATCGTAGACAACAGCGCAGCAGTGCCGGAGAGAATAACTAAAAAGCGACCAACATAACCCCAGGCTAATTGCTCACCGATAAAATTTGTATCCATCAGAAAATTTCAGGATTAACGTTGAGAAGTTACTGCCTTCATGTCATCCTTCGGATTGTTGTATTTCGAAGGGCATTTCATCAGGATATCAGAGGCTTCAAAATTGCCGTCTTTCATTTTTCCGACAACAACAATCTGCTCTGACTTTTCAAAGTCCTGTGGTTTGGCTTTTTGCAATCTCACCAGATGTTCTTCACCGGAATTATCAGTCAGGTAAAATGAAAATAAGTCGGCATTCACAGCAGGGTTATAATCCTGTGGTTTGTCTTTGTTCAACTTGCCGACAACGTGATAAGTTTTAGAAGGGTTTTCGGAAGCAACGCTGAATGTTGCATATGTACTGGAATCAGCCAGCGTGCTGATGATGGCGCCAATCGCTATTGCGATAATTGCAATTGCAACGATATGGGTTTTTTTCATGGAGTATCTTCACTTTTCTAAGAAGCAAAGGTAAGATTAAATTCAGTAAGTAAACTGAATTTAGGCTATAGGAAAAGTGATGCCGGCTCAGGATTTATCCTTGTTTTCCAGTTTTTTAAGCTTACGGTCAATCATAATCAGATAAACCAGAATTCCGGCCAGTACAATAGACAGCACGCCAATAACCACATAGATTTTTCCATCGCGGTGCATGAGGTCTGCCATTTCAACCTGATCGGTCTGAGCCTGAGTTATCAGAGGCAGAATCAGCAGGAGGAGAGAGGGAAAAATCAGTCGGAGTGTTTTCATGTTCAATGGAAGTTTGCAAGATCAGAATCGGACTGTTCTTTATCAGAAAGTATCCGTATACGCACGCGGATATCGGTGATCCAGGTTGCGAGCAAAGCCCAGGCAATGACAGCAGGATAGAAAACCAATCTCATTTTATTATCCAGATCATATTTCCCGAAGCCCGGATTGCCACCGTTGCCGGGATGCAGCGAGTCTTTAAGTCGAGGCAGGATCATGATAAATACAATCATCAAAGTAAAGGCAAAGATTCCGTAAACGGCTGCAATGCGTGCGCGTCTGTGTTCGTCGTCCATGGAACTTCTTAATATCATGTAAGCAAAATAGACGAGCATTGTTGCTGCAGCACCATTTAGTTTGGTGTCATTCACCCACCAGGCACCCCAGGTGTTTTTAGCCCAAAGACTACCGGTGAGCAAACCGAGTATCCCTAAAAAGATACCTGTTCGGGCACATTCACTCGCTTTTATATCGAAGTCGATTTTACTTGATGAGAGATAACGAATTCCATAAACGAGTGATGCAATCATCATCAGCATCATCGAGAACCACATCGTTACATGAAAGTAGAGGTTGCGGATGGTTTCGTGAAGTATCGGCAGGCGGGGAACTTCAACGAGGAAACCTGCAGTCACTGTATAAAACAGTAGGACGATACACAGCCATTTCCACCATTGAAGGCCAAAAATCAGAACCGGTTTTTTGTCACTCATAACTCTAAAAGCAAAACTACGATTTTCTTATTCTTTCCAAAGATAAGGGAATAACACATATGCTAAAGCGACGATCATCGCAATAAATGCCACAAGAATAACAACCAGACTCTGACTCACTGACCATGCCAGTCCGTCCATTGCGTTTTTGGAGAAGCGAATGGTGACCAGAAGCAATGGGAGCAGGATCGGAAAACTCAGAATTGACATGAGTGTAAAATTGTTTCCTGCTTTGGAGGCAATGGCAGAAACCATGGAAAGCGTAGCTGCGAAACCGCTGCTTCCCAAAATCATGGCAAGAATAAACATTGGCATGTTCTGAACCGGATTTCCAATGAAGAGCGAGTAGAAGAGGAGGTTGAATCCGGAAAGAATCAACATCAGAAAAAGGTTGTAGATTATTCTTGAGAGAATGAAGCTTCTGGGATCTGCAATAGTGTAATAGTAGAGCATTCTTCCTCTGCTTTCCTGCATGAAACTTTTTGAAATGGCATTCACTCCTGCAAAAAGCTGAATGATCCAGAACAATGCATTCCATGTTGGCGGATCAACAATTTGAACAAAGGATAGGTAACAAACAAAAACTGTTGAAATTACATAAAGAAGCAATCCGTTAAAGGCGTATTTCTGCCTCCACTCAAGCATAATTTCTTTTCGGATCAGGAATGAAATTTCTCCGGTTGTCATCAGATTTGATGGGTTGAATGTAATTCCGGAATTTCAATATTTGAAAAACCTGCTGCTATCAGTTTCTCTCTCCACTCTAATTGTACATCGTATTCGCCGTGTACAAGGAAAAACTTTTTTACTTTTTTGGGATCCTGACAGGAAAGAAATTCAAGCATCTCCTTATAGTCTCCATGTGCAGAATAACTGTTCATGACTTCTACGTCAGCCACAACGTCATATTCCTTTCCGAAAATGTGAACATGTTTTTCACCTCTCGATATTCTGCCGCCCAAACTTTCAGGTGTGCAGTAGCCAACAATGAGGATGGTATTTTGTTTTTTACTGATTGAATTCTTAAGGTGATGCTTGATTCGCCCGGCTTCAGCCATTCCGGATGCGGAAATAATTATCATAGGCTCATGACGATCATTCAGTGCAATGGAATCATCTGCTTTCTGGATGTAATGTAAGGTGTCAAAGCCGAACGGATCAGGATCACTTCGGAGCGATTGAAGAATTCCTCCGTTAAAACATTCGGGATGTGCACGCATAATCGTAGTTGCATTGACAGAAAGCGGACTATCAACATAGACAGGAATAGGAGGCAGCAATCCTGCATTGCGAAGGTTGTTTAATACGTAAACGATTTCCTGAGTACGGCCAAGGCTGAATGCAGGAATAATCAATTTACCTTTTTTCTCCAGACAGGTTTCTTTTACTATATCCAGCAACCGTTTTTCGGTTGCTTCTGTAGAATCGTGCAATCGGTTACCGTAAGTGCTTTCGCAAATAATTACATCAGCCTGCGGAAATGGGTCCGGTACTTTAAGAATCTTATCCCCGGGCCTTCCGATATCGCCTGAAAATGTGAGTCTGGTCGTTCCGTTCTTTCCCTGAATTTCCAGATTGATGGCGGCCGCGCCAAGAATATGTCCGGTATCCGTAAATGATACTTTCACTCCGGGAGTAAATTCAAAGGCTTTATGATAAGGGATGCTGTAGAAAAGCTCCATGGCTACATATACATCTTCAATAGAATAAAGGGGGCTGAGCGGTTCTTTTCCCTTTTTTGCTCTTCTTTTATTGAGGTATTGAATATCGCTCACCTGTATGTGCGCCGTATCTGCAAGCATGATAGCTGCAAGATCGCGCGTTGCAGAAGTGCAGAGTATTTTGCCTTCAAAGCCTTGTTTGACCAACAGCGGGATATTCCCTGAATGATCAATGTGTGCATGAGAGAGAATCAGGAAATCGACTTCAGAAGGATTGAAGCCGAAATGCCGGTTCATCGGATCCGTTTCAGAGCCGAGGCCCTGAAACATTCCGCAGTCCAAAAGAATTTTAACTCCGGAATCCAGAGTAAGGAGATGTTTACTGCCGGTAACTGTTCGTGCGGCACCATGAAAAGCGATGTTCATATGATCTGTATATCCCTTCTGTTCTCAGTATTTTCTTTTTATACTTTTGGCCTGAAAACCAAGCGAAGATCGTTTATAATCTCTGACTTTCAAATGAAATTAGATTTACTTGCCTTTGGCGCACATCCTGATGATGTGGAATTAAGTGCATCAGGCACTATTCTGGCGCATATCAAACAAGGCTACAAGTGTGGTATCGTTGACCTTACCCGTGGAGAATTAGGTTCCCGCGGTGACGCAGATACGCGTGACAAAGAGGCTGAAAAGGCTGCTGAAATTCTCGGGGTTTCCGTGCGTGAAAACCTGGGAATGGATGATGGGTTTTTCCAAAACGATCGCGAACATCAACTTGAAATCGTAAAAATGATCAGGAAATACCGCCCTGAGATTATTCTTTGTAATGCAGTTCAAGATCGTCATCCTGACCATGGAAAAGCATCAGCTTTAGTAAGCGATGCAGTCTTTCTGGCAGGTTTAATCAAAGTTGAAACTGAATACGAAGAACAGCAGCAGGAAGCATGGCGGCCGAAGAATGTATATCATTATATCCAGGACCGCTTTCTGAAACCTGATCTGGTTGTTGATATATCTGAATTCTGGGATAAAAAGATGGAATCAATCCTGGCCTATGCCTCTCAGTTTTATTCACCGGGAATGACCGGTCCACAGACTGCAATCTCAAGTAAAGAGTTTCTTGACTTCCTTTCTTCAAGAAGTGCCGAAATGGGGAGACCTGCCGGATTCAGATACGGAGAAGGCTTTACCGTGGAAAGATTTCCGGGAGTAAAAAATCTATTCAATATAAGCTGACTCCAAAAAAAGGCGCATAAAAAAAACCCCTCCTCAGGAGGGGTTTTTTTTTGAAAGAAGGTTTTATTACTTAACAATCATCGTTTGAGATGATCTTTGGCTGCCTGAAGTTACAGTGTAAGAATATACACCGCTATTCCAGTCAGCTGTATTGATAGTGATTTCACGTGTTCCTGCAGGAGAATCAGAAATTGTTTGAGAGTAAACAGTTTTTCCGAGGATGTCAGTTATGTTAATCACGATATCAGCTGATTTCTTCAAAGTAACACGAATGCTGGTAGAAGAAGTAGCAGGGTTCGGATAGTTTTGAGAAACGAACATGTTTTCGTTATTCAGGTCATCTACACCTACCCAGTTTACATTCACTCTTGCAAATACGATATCACTTGTGTTATGGATGTTGTTGAGGTAATCGCAAGTAGTCGTTGCAGTGTTGCTCACAACGAAGCTTCCAGGGTATGGGTCACGTTGATAAACTACATAACCTAAACCGGAAACAACATTTTTAGCCATTGTTGCAAATACTGCTTCCTGATTTTCGCCATCACCACCCATAGCAATTGATGGAACGATGTCGATTGGAGTTGTCCAGTTTGCACCGCCATCATAAGTACCGATCACATAAATGTGACGGTGAGCCTGATGCCACAGAGCTGTATCAGCGAGTTCATCAATAGTTTGATAAGAAACATAGATGTTACCGGTTGATCTTTCGATACCGGCAGAAGGCATTTGAGTTAAACCACCACGGTAGTTACCCCATGCAAGGCCCGGGCCGGAACAAGTTTCATCCAGTGGTACATCGAGTTCACCGTTACCATTTAAGTCTTCAGCAGCAGCAATCATTACAAAGCCACCGGTAGCCATATTTTCATTCCAGTATTCAAGACCATCAGTTGATGGGAAGTAGTTGTAACTGCCCGGAGTACTGAGGTCGCAATACCAACGGAAATCAGAGAACCAAACGTGAACCATTCCGTTGTTGTCAATGAGCAGAGCATTGTCACCACATGGAGTAGTAAGCGTATCTACAGTACCGTCACCATTCGTATCTGAAATCTGAGTATTCAGATCGTACATTGGAATAGGATGCTGATAGATAATTGTTTTAGTCCAGGTAGCTCCATCATCAGTAGATTTTAAGAGTACGAGGTCAGTCATCTGGCTACCAACTACGATTGCTACTGTGTGATTGTAAGCGTCAATTCCATATTCGTCACCACCGAAACCTAAATAGTAAGTTGAATCGATTTCAGTAAGGACTGATTTTGCTGACCATGTAACTCCACCATCAGTAGATTTTGTGAAGTAGATTGGGCCATCCTGTCCGTCAACCGGAGTGTTGGTTGTACCGCTACCTTGCCAGATTGCATAAACGTTATCACCGTCTGATGCAGTTTTTGCCCAGGTGTCATTGCCACCTGTTCCCCAAGGGTAGCTTAAAGTCCATGCACCTGTACCTTTTGCAGGGCGATAGTTTAATGTCATTCCTGTTGGTGAAGTACCGTGAGAAATGCTCATTTCAGAACCGCTGCTGGTGTTTACGATGTTTGTGAAACCTGTACGAGTTGATTCAGTACGAGCTGAAGGACCTTGCTGAACTCCGATTACTGTAGGGAATTGCCATGTGTCTCCTCCGTCAGTAGAGTAGTTGTAGCCTGTACCACGGTTAGGGAACAAGGATGGAGTTTGGATATCATCCGGTGAAAAAGTCCATGCTACTGCAACAGTGTTGTCATCATTATAAATGATACGGCTGCTGGCAGAAGCATTGGTTTGAAGATCATAGTAAGAATAACCTACAAGATATTCGGTACGCAGTTGGATCAGAGTGGATGAAATGCGACTCAGGTCCGGCGTATCTGCGACTCTTGAGATTGTTCAGTGGAACACCACTAAGATCAGAATCCTTAACGCGATAAGGAGATTTAATGGTACGGCTTTTTAAAGCAGCCGGAACTTCAGCTTTACGAAAACCTTGAGGAAGACGTGCAACGCCTTGAGCGAACACACCTAAACCAAAAGCCATCGACAAGCAGATGAGTAAACCTTTTTTCATTTTTAGTTTTGATATTTAGTTAGACAATATTTTAGGTTTGGATTTATCCCGACAAATTTAGCTAAAGGATTGGCTTATACAAAAGAAAAATCAAGGGAAAACAGATTAAAAACAGCCTTTTTTGTCAAGTGATTGTCATTATCTTCTCACAGTGAATTTTGCCTTCATTTTCATTACTTTAACTTGAAAAATTAATCTTCACCGAAGTAGCTTCAAGGACTTGAAATGGTTACTTCAAAACAGTCAGTTTGCTGTGTAAAGTGAACGATAAAACTGATCAAACTGCCGGCCGATAGTTGCAGCGCTGTATTTATTGATCACGGTTTTTTGGATGGTGTCTGCATCAAATTCATGAAAATGATCAAGTAGAAAATTGATTTCCTTTTTTAATGATTCATTATCGTCAACATCAATCAGGATTCCGTTTTCTTTTGTGACAAAACTTTCAGGACCTCCGCAACGCGTTGCCAGAACCGGTTTTCCGCAACTCATTGCTTCGCAGCAGATCAGCGAAAAAGTTTCGAATCGGCTGTTCATCACCAGGAAATCACACTGCCTTAAATAGTCGTAAACTTCTTCATTGGTTTTCATTCCTTCGAAAAATACAACTGCATCAAGAAGGTCGAGTTCTTTTGCAAGTGATTTTAATTTTTCATGATCAACACCATGGCCGATGATTCGTAATTCAAAATCATTTCTGGTGAGTGACAATTCTCCCGCCGCCCTTATCACTGCACTGATGTTTTTTATGGAATCTACCTGATCGGCTACCATCAGAATCGACTTATCGCTGTGTTGTTTGTTAGGCGGTACTTCATCGCCGGTAAATTCGATCATATTCGGAATTACTTCAGTAACTCTGTGAGTAAGACCATTATTATTCATACTCTTTTTCAGAAAATCCGATACTACTGTAATGCCGGCCGATTCATTAATCACTTTGGAAGTAATATTTCTGGCTACAATGTTTTTCTCTTTGAACTTTCCTGTAGCATAGCCCGACCATTGCTCAGATATCACGTATGGAATTTTCAACCGCTGTGCAATATCTCTGGCCATCCATCCTGCGCGTAATAGAATGTAACCGTGAACTATGTCAGGTCTGAATCCGCTTTCCATAATAATGGAGACTGCGCTTTCAACAGCATTCTTGTAGCGTTGTGCATTTAGCAATTTGGCTAATGGAGAAGTATCTTTTTTGAAGGCAACGAAATGTTCGGTCAGGTTTCCGTTCACCACTTTGCGATGACGAAAGTTAGACGTGCAGTGTTCATCGGAATAGGCGTAAACTAATTCAACTCGATTAAACATTGCAATTGCACGAGCATGCTTTTGTATGAAAACACCAAGCTGCGGATCCTGTTCATATGGATACCATTTGGTGATCATGAGAATATTTAAAGGGGCGTTTAGCAATGCTATAGTTTGTTTGAAATGTTTCTTGTCTTTAATCGCAGGGAATTGCCAATAACCATGACATCGGAAAAGGCCATGGACAGTGCCCCAATCATTGGGTTCAGAAACCCGGCTGCTGCTACCGGAATAGCAATTACATTGTAAAAGAATGCCCAGAATAAATTTTGCTTGATTGTCTGATAGGTAAGTTTGCTGACATTGATTGCTTTTACCAAAACAGAAAGCCGGTTTCTGTCTATGATGATTACCTGAGAAGATTGAATGGCGACATCAGATGCATTGCTGATGGAAATACCTACTGTAGCCAATGCAAGAGCAGGAGCATCATTGATACCGTCGCCGATCATGGCCGTTGCTTGTTCTTCGCTTAGCTGACGAATCAGTTGTGATTTTTGAGCAGGAAGTTTTGAAGCATGGTAAATTTCGATACCGCATAGTTTCGCTACATTCTCAACATTCGCCATCTTGTCGCCGCTGATCATGACAACTTTGAATCCTGCCTTTTTCAATTCACCAATCAGTTCCGGTGAGTCCGGTTTTATTTCATCTTCTATATCAATCGTTGCAATCAGCTTATTGTTTTTCAAAACGTAAACTGAATGCGAATCTTCTTTCAGAAAATGCCGGACCATTTGATAGGAGCCAATACTGTAAAGTGTTCCGTCTTTAGCCGTAACGTTTATTCCAATTCCTTTGTCTTCCTGCACTTCCTTCCAATCTATTTTTTCACCTGAGAACTCTGTCAATTCCTTACATAATGATTTTGCAATCGGGTGAGAGGAGTGAATTTCAGCACTGTATATCAGTTTTTTGATTTCAGATTCACTACCATCGATGATTGAAATCCTTTTGATCCTGAATTTGCCGGTTGTCAGTGTTCCGGTTTTATCAAATACAATCGTACGAACGGAAGCTAATTGTTCCAGTGTTGAACCGCCGCGGATGAGTATACCATTTTTTGCGGCCCTTCCGATTCCGGCCATCACAGCAGTTGGTGTGGCTAGTCCCATGGCACACGGACAAGAGATAACCAGAACGGCAATACTGTTAAGGATCGATTTTGAAAGTGAAATATCGATAGCGTAGAAGGAGATGAAAAAAGTAAGCAATGAAATTCCAACAACTACGGGAACGAAGATTGCGCTGATGCGGTCACCGAGTCGTTGTATTTTCGGCTTGTCGTGCTGTGCCATTTTCACCAGTTCGATGATACCGGCCAGGGCAGATTGTTTGGTTTCTTTCAGGATCAGTATGGTTCCGGTTCCGTTTTCAACGAATGTACCACCTGTTACTGAATCACCTGAAGTTTTTGTCAGCGGCATACTTTCGCCGGTGAGCATGGACTCATCGATAATCAGCGAGCCTGAGATGACCTTTCCATCCGATGGAACTCTGTCGCCGCTGCTGACAAGAACTTTGTCGCCGGCCTTCAATTCATCGGATTCAATTTCAATAAAAGATTCTTTCGCATCTTCGCTCATTTTCCTTGCCTTCTTCACCTGCAGTTTCGAAAGTTCTGCAATTGCAGTGGTGGTTTGTCGTACCGATCGGTGTTCAATTAAATTTCCAAGCAGCACGAGAGTGATAATCGTTGCAGCTGTTTCAAAGAATAATTCATGCGGATTCCCTGAGGTCATCTGCAATACTGAATATATGAAAGCCGCAGAAGAGCCCAGGATGATGAGTACATCCATATTCGGAACACCGGCTCTGATAGAGAAGAAGGCACTTCTTCCGAAATGATAAATGCCAAGGAGCATTACCGGCAGACAGAGTATGAGTTGAAAAATCGCATTATGTAAAAGTGGAAAAGGAAGAAACATATGAGCCACCAATGGAAGCGTAAATGCCAGGGCAAAGAAAAATTTGCCTTCCATTGATTTTGCATGAGAAGTGCCGGCAACTTGTTCTTCACCGGTCTTCTGCTGATCAGATCTGGAAGCAACGTGGTACCCCAATTGTTCAATTGAAGAAACAGCCTGATTGACTAAAGGTGTTTCTACAATTTCAAAAATGACTTCACCTGTAGCGAAGTTAACATTCACATCCTTGTAGCCCGACTTCTGAAGTGTACGGGTAATGGTTTGAGCGCAGTTTGCACAATCCATTCCCTCAACATTCAGTAAGATTCTATTCTCCATTTGCAGTACAAAGATAGGCGAGAACACATGTAAAAGGATGGAATTTTGATCAAATAAAAAAGCCGCATGGTGCGGCTTGATTTCCGGGTGAAAGAGGGGACTCGAACCCCGACCTCTAGAGCCACAATCTAGCGCTCTAACCAACTGAGCTACAATCACCATATTTCCGCATAGATTGCGGAACGGGCTGCAAAATTACCCAAATTATTAACCCTGCCAAATTCGCAGGCAGAATTAAATTCGTTGAAAATGAGGGAAGTTTAGGAAGAATTCAAAATTCAAAATTCAGAATTCAGATTAGTTTACACTTATATTCAGAGGAATACAATAATTCTTGAAAAGTAAGAGTAAAAGGGGATTGCATAGTGAAACCTGTTTTCGATATGATTTAAAGAAAAAATTCAGAATTCAGAATTCAGAATTATTTCCCTACTTCTTGTCAAATGCGCTCCTGAACTCTTCCCACTTTTCTGTCTTGTAATGATCTTCGGCAAAGAATACTAAAATCGGAAGGAGGTCATTGGGTGAGAGGTAACCCGGAACGGCAGTGATAGGATTATTTTTTTCATCCATATAGACTGCTGTCGGATAACTCATTTGTCCGTTGAGTAAACGGGCAGCAAGTTCATTGGATTTGTATTCGGGAACGAACGTGTAGGGTTTGTCTTTGTAAACGATGGTGTCTTTGGTTTCAGCATCAAACTTTACTGCGTAATAATGGGCATTCATGTATTCGGCGATTTTAGAATCAGTAAAAGTTGCCGCATCCATTTTTTTACACCAGCCACACCAGGAGGTGTACATGTCGATGAAAATCTTTTTGGGTTGCTTTTCATTTTTAGCCAAAGCTTCTTTCATCGACATCCAGAGAATTGCTTCGTTCGACTTTTTTTCTTCAATTCCAAAAGAGCAAAGAATGATAGCAGCAAAAAGTATTAAGAGTTGGGTTCTGATCTTCATTTTTCAGGTGGTTCAATACACAAGATACGAAAAAAGCCGGGATTGTTCCCGGCTTTTTTCCCTGAATATTACAATTTTAGTTTACTCCGTGCATCATTTTGATGAGTTTACGGTAAATGGCGATCAGAATAAGTGAAGCCGCTCCGCTCAATACAATGAAAACACAGAAGAAAATGAAGAGGTTGCTGATTTCAATGCCGAGGAAGCTGGGGATTTTTGCGCCCGCTTCTGCAGGTGATTCACCTGCACCCGGAGGAATAAGTGAACTTAATGTACCGGCGAATTTATTGGCAACAGCATTGGCAAGGAACCATGTTCCCATCATCAATGAGCTCAGTCTGATCGGTGCAAGTTTACTTACCATACTCAATCCGATCGGAGAGAGACAAAGTTCACCCATTGTATGAACGATGTATAGCGCAAATAACCAGAACATGGCAATCTTTGTGGTCTGGTCAATTCCGTGAACAGCGTAAGCGATAATTACATATCCTAATGCAACAAGAGCCAATCCCATAGCCATCTTGAAAGGCGAAGAAGGTTCCATGTTTACTTTAGCGAGTTTGCCCCACATCATGGTAAAGAAAGGCGCAAGGATAATGATGGCGAGTGGATTGATAGACTGAAACCAGGAAGCAGGGAATTCATCTTTGTGATAATCGCTGATATAGCCTGTAAATGTGAGCACGATGAGTACCAGAACTGCGATTGACTGAACAGTCAGAATAGTTCCCTTCTTCCATTCGAAGAACCAGCCAAAGGCTTTGCCAAGGAAGAAGGCCAGTACACCGCCGGCTACCATGATTACATACTTACTGATATTAATAACAATTGCTCTGTTTACCTGCTGATCAGCAAAAAGAGTAAGTGAAGCACCGGCTTGTTCAAAGCATGCCCAGAAGAAGATTACGAAGAAGGCAAGGATAAACACTACCATGATCCGCTCTCTTTCATCTTTTGTAAGACTCTTATCGCTGAGAATGATCAATGGCATCAATACAATTGAAGCATAGATCAGATAAGCAACAAGATCCATATTGGAGACAAAACTATCAGGGCCGAACAGGGAAGAAGAGATGGTTTTCCAGTTCAGTAAAAGATAAATCGCAGCAATTGAACCAATGATAACACCATAAGTTTTCATTGGCATTTTAGCAACCGGCATACCGATAGCCTGACCATCCGGTCCTTTAAGATGTTTATTCTTGAGTAATTCAAATGAAATTGTACTTACAACCATTCCGATTGCTGCAGCAAGGAAGCCGTATTTGAAATCTGCAATATGTCCTGTATCTCCAAGACTTCCGCAAACCAGCGGAGAGAAGAAAGCACCCATATTAATACCCATGTAGAAGATAGTGAATGCACCGTCAATTCTGGAATCATTTTTCGGGTATAACTGACCTACCATCGTTGAGATGTTCGGTTTGAAAAATCCATTACCGATAATGAGCAGGGTAAGTCCCATCCACATGAAAGAAATAGCAGAAGCGCTTTGCCCGTCAGGAGTTACGGCGCTGCCGCTTAAGAAAAGAAGGAACTGGCCAAGAGCCATCATTAAACCTCCTACTAAAATACTTCTTCTGTTTCCCCAGAATTTATCACAGATGTAACCGCCCAGCAGGGGAGTCAGATATACAAGTCCGGTGAAACTTCCATAAATGTTAGATGCAAGAGCTTTGTCGATGAACAATGCCTTGGTCATGTACAGAATGAAGATGGCGCGCATCCCGTAGTAACTGAAACGCTCCCACATTTCTGTAAAAAACAGGAGGTACAGTCCGCGCGGATGCCCGGCATTCGGTGTAGAATTCGACATAGATATTTGATTTTTGTGATCGCAATGTAGTATTTTTTTTAAATTAAGAACAAAGGCAGGTCGCCGTCCGATCGGTTCAATTGTTAAATAATCGATGTTGAATTGCGTTTCTGAAAAGTCAATCAAAGATTCAAAATTCTATATTTGCCTGCATGAGAAAGTTAATCTTCTGTTTAGTGATCATCGCTCTGAACCTTCCTGTCTTTGGTCAGAAGTATAATGTATTTAAAGGCGATACCATTAATCGGACTGACGTAAATGGAAAGAAGCAAGGTGTCTGGAAAAAGTATTATCAGAACGATACGCTCTTTTCAGTTTGCAATTACAAAGACAATCTTCCTGTCGGCGACTTAAAGACTTTTTACCGTGACGGAAAACCGCAAAGTGTTCTTCATTACCGCAAAGGAAAGGATGTTGCCATCGCAGAGATATTTAATACTGATGGAAAACTGATGGCAAGCGGAAAATATGTTGGCCATACGAAAGATTCATTGTGGGTTTATTACGATGAAGAAGGAAAGAAATCGTCGGAAGAATTTTACAAGACCGGTTTGAAAGAAGGCGAGTGGAAGATATTTTATCAGAACGGAAAGGTTAGCAGTCTCACTACTTATAAAGCCGGCAAGAAGAATGGTCCTATCAAAGATTTCTTTGAAACAGGCTCACCGAAATCGGCCGGAATGATGAAAAACGACGACTATATCGGCGAATTCACTGTGTGGTTCCCGAATGGCAAAATCTGGCAGCATGGCGCCTATCAGAATGGCCTCAAAGAGGGAATCTGGATGATTTACAAAGAATCCGGTGAAAAGGACAGGGAGGATAAATACCACGCCGGGGCATGGCTCAACCCCGTGCCTCTCGACGAGGGAGATACGCTCAGAAAATAGTACCTTTGCATCCCGGAATAGTCCGGGATTTTTTTGCACAGAGAGTAGTCATGAGTAAAAAGGGAAGGGTGTTAATGGCCATGAGCGGAGGAATTGATTCTTCTGTATCTGCCATGCTTTTGCACGAAGAAGGGTATGAAGTAGTGGGTATGACCATGAAAACATGGGACTATGCCTCATCAGGAAGTTCAAAGAAGGAAACCGGCTGTTGTTCGCTTGATTCCATCAATGATGCACGGGCTATTGCTGTAGAGAAAGGATTTCCGCATTACATTATTGATATCCGTGAAGAGTTCGGCAATCATGTCATCAGTGATTTCGTGAATGAATACCTGGCCGGAAGAACTCCCAATCCATGCGTGAAATGCAATACACACATCAAATGGGAAGCCTTGCTCAAGCGGGCTGATATGCTCGATTGTGAATTCATCGCTACCGGTCATTATGCTAATGTGCGCAGGGAAAACGATCGCTATGTCATCAGTAAAGGCAAAGATGCATGGAAGGATCAAAGCTATGTTTTATGGGGGGTAACACAGGAGTGTTTGTCACGAACCATTTTCCCGGTCGGTAATTTTCATAAAGCAGATATCCGCAAGATGGCAGATGAAATGGGTTTCCATGAACTGGCTAAAAAGCCGGAATCATACGAAATATGCTTTATCCCTGATAACGATTACCGCTCCTTTCTAAAGCACAGGGTAGAAGGTATAGAGGAGAAGCTGTCAAATGGAGAATTCGTGGACAGCATGGGCAAAGTACTCGGTACACATAAGGGTTATCCGTTCTATACAATAGGCCAGAGAAAAGGTCTTGAGATTGCTTTAGGAGATCCCGCATATGTGATTGAAATTCAACCTGAAACGAATAGGGTGGTATTGGGTAGCTTTGATGAGCTGAAGAAGCAGGAAATGTGGGTAAAAAGTGTAAACCTTATTAAGTATGCTTCGTTAGACAATGCTACCGAAGCACTTACACGGATCCGTTACAAAGACTCCGGAACGATGAGTACGCTTTACCATGAAGGCGACCGTATGAAGGTTGTTTTTCATGATAGAGTGAGTGCCATTGCACCCGGCCAAAGTGCAGTCTTTTACGATGGCGATGATGTAATCGGCGGCGGTTTTATCGAACGATAGAACGCAGATGTTTCAGAAATTAAGTACAGGCATTTTAATTCTTGTTGCTGTTCTGCTCTATTCTTGTAAAAAGGAAAAAGTAGAATTGCCTGCATTGTCGTATAATTATTTTCCTACTGAGAAGGGCAGATTTGTCGACTACGTGGTTGATTCCATCTACCATGCAGAGAATGATAACAACAACGACGATTCCGTCTATTCCTATCATTTCTACATTCGCGACCTCATCGATTCTTCGTTTACGGATTTGCAGGGCAGAGTAAATCAGGTTGTTCTCCGCTACCGAAAGACTGACATAGCCGGGAATTGGGAACTTACCGATGTCTGGACGCAATACCTGTCTGCTACCGGTGCCTATCGAACAGAAGATAATATTCGTTTCCACAAACTTTCATTTCCGATTGATGAAAATGCAGTCTGGAATGTGAACGACGGAAATACCGGTGATGAAGAGGATGCTTACTACGAATACTTCCATGAGCCTGAAACCATCAATCAGGTAGCATTTGACTCCACCTTAAGTGTGCTTCAGATTGATGAAAACAATTATGTGGAAACGCTCTACGGAAATGAAAAGTATGCTGCCGGTGTCGGTCTTGTTTATCAGGTTAGAAAAGATCTGGGAAAACGAAATGGTATAGTAGTTAAAGGACTTGATTACAAAATGCAGGTCATCGATTTCGGGAAGCAATAATCTTAATTCACAAGGATACGCACTCTGAAATATCATATAAAAAAAACCCCTCCTCAGGAGGGGTTTTTTTATACAAGTAATTGGAATCTTAGTAGTAAGTAAGTCGGATAACTTTAGAGACATATTTCGCATAGCGAACAACCTGTCTGCTGTATCCATATTCATTGTCATACCAAACATAGAGTACCATACTCTTATTGTCTTTTGAAACAATAGTAGCCGGTGAATCAACAATGGAAGCACAAGGATTTCCGATCAGGTCAGATGATACGAGTTCATTTGAAACCGAATACTGAATTTGTTCAACCAGCGGTCCCTGTAATGAGGCATTGCGGAGGATTTCATTCACGCCGTCTTTGCTTGTTTCCTTTTTAACTGTCAGATTCAGGATAGCAAGAGAAACATCTGGAGTAGGGACGCGGACGGCATTACCGGTAAGTTTGCCCGCCAGCGGAGGGAGCACCTTTGCAACTGCTTTGTCGGCACCGGTTTCTGTGATAACCATATTCAACGCTGCAGAACGACCGCGACGATATTTCTTGTGGTAGTTGTCAAGAAGGTTCTGGTCGTTTGTATATGAGTGAATGGTTTCAATATGTCCGCGTTCAATTCCCAAAGCTTCTTCAATAACGGCAAGCACAGGAACGATAGCATTTGTGGTGCAGGATGCAGCAGAGAAGATTGTTTCCTTTTCAGGATCAAAGGCTCCTTCGTTGACACCGTAAACAACATTCGGTACATCACCTTTTCCCGGGGCAGTCAATAAAACTTTGCTCACACCTTTTGACTTGAGATGTTTTCCAAGTCCTTCACGATCACGAACCACACCGGTATTATCGATGATAAGAGCGTCGTGAATCCCATAAGAAGTATAGTCAATGGTTGAAGGATCATTAGAAGCGATCATCTGAACGGAATGACCGTTTACGATGAGCGCTTTGTGTTCGAAATCTTCGATCACAGTTCCTGGAAATGCACCGTGTACTGAATCGTTTCGCAGAAGGTCGGCCCGCTTTGCAATATCCTCATCGCTGTTACTTCTGGTTACGATGGCGCGAAGACGCAATTGCTCGCCTTTGCCGGCCTGAGAAATCAATTCTCTCATCAGCAAGCGTCCGATACGACCAAAACCATATAAAACAACATCCTTCGGTGTCATCTGCCGTTTTTCTTTTCCGATGAAGCCTTTGAGTTTATCGGTTACAAAGTCTTCAGCAGTTTTATAGTTTTTGCGTTCTGCAATCCACTCTGAACAAAGTCGTCCGATATCAATACGTGAAGGAGCCAGATCGAGTTTGTTCATCTCTTTGGCAATGGCAAGTGTGTCGATAACGTTGATAGGTTTTTTCACAACCTGCTTTGCATATTGATGCAGATTCAGAATTTCACTGGCGCTTCTGTCGACAAGCTGATTTCTGAATAAGATAACTTCGACAGATTTGTCGAACCACATAGAGCCGGCGACATGAATCAGTGCAATGGCGGCTTTCTCCTGCTGGATCCAGTCGGCTAATTCATTTTCATATTTGTCTTTGTGATTCAATTTTGCTTTTTCGTTTACTGTTTCTGATGACATTTGAAGGGGGTATTATGTTGAACTTAAAATTATTTTACTTCTTTAACTTACTTTTTAAAACAGAAACAGCCTTCATGAAACATGAAAGCTGCTTTTGTAAGTTTTGAATTTCATTTCAAACCTGTTTATTATCCCAAGTAAGCTTTTAATAAACGACTTCTTGATTTATGACGAAGTCTTCTGATTGCTTTTTCTTTAATCTGACGTACACGCTCACGAGTAAGGTCAAATTTCGCTCCGATTTCTTCGAGCGTCAGTCCGTGTTGCATTCCGATACCGAAGAAAAGTTTGATGACTTCTCTTTCGCGTTCTGTAAGTGTACTTAATGAACGGTCGATTTCTTTTTGAAGAGATTCATTCATCAGTAATCCGTCAGCGCGAGGGGAGTCGGAATTTTCAAGTACGTCGATCAGACTATTATCTTCTCCCTGAACAAACGGAGCATCCATTGAAACATGCTTACCGCTAACGCGCATCGTGTCTGCGATTTTTTCGGTAGGGATATCCAGAATTTTTGCAAGTTCTTCAGGAGAAGGTTCTCTTTCAAATTCCTGCTCAAGTTTTGAATAGGCTTTTGAAATTTTATTCAATGATCCAACCTGATTGAGTGGAAGACGAACAATACGTGATTGTTCAGCCAGAGCCTGAAGAATGCTCTGACGAATCCACCATACCGCGTAGGAGATAAATTTAAAACCACGGGTTTCATCAAAACGTTTAGCAGCTTTGATCAGACCAAGATTTCCTTCGTTGATCAGATCGGGAAGACTTAAGCCTTGATTTTGATACTGCTTGGCAACAGAAACTACGAAACGCAGATTGGCTTTTGTTAAACGGTCCAGAGCAACCTGGTCACCTTCTTTAATCCGGCGGGCCAGACGAACTTCTTCTTCGGCTGTAATGAGTTCCTCCCGTCCAATTTCCTGAAGGTATTTTTCCAGAGACTGGCTTTCCCGGTTGGTAATCGATTTGGTTATTTTTAGCTGACGCATGAGCTATTCGAGAGATTTTTAATGAAAAAACTAGTTAATTGAAAGAAATTTCAATTTTTCCTTAGACTGCGAAGATAGGTTTTACTTAAAGGCGAAGCAAGTTTTTGTCAAGGTCCGGTTAATAACTATGTCGATTTGTTGAAAAAGAAAAGAGCCTTCGAAAAGGCTCTTTTCTACCACAAAAATCAGACCTAAAACAAGGTTTTTATCAAATTCCGAAGCCGTAATAGGCTTTCATTCCGTTTGGATAGATTCCTTCGATCAGTACTCCGCCTTGTTTGGTTTTTAAGGCAGATTCAAGATCATCGGTATTCTGAATTTGTTTTTTATCGATAGAAGTGATGATAAATCCTTCGCGAATTCCCGCACTTCTTAGCTTGCCATTGGTGAGTTTAGAGATTCTTACCCCGCCCCGAATACCGAGTTTCTGACGGTCATCCTGCGATGCATTTTCAAATGTTCCTCCCAGTATACTCAGCGGCTCATCGTTCTTTACAATTTTGGTATCGCCGTCTTTATTGCGCAGCGTGAGAGTGAAGTCCTGTGATTTACCATCGCGGATAACGCCAACGGAGACTTTGTCGCCCGGACGGAATCTGCCAACTTGTTCCTGCAACTGAGGAGTAGAGTTTACGCTTACCGAACCTACACGGGTAATAACGTCTCCTTCACGGAGGCCTGCATCATCTGCTGCGCCTCCGGGCGTGATACCGGCAACATATACACCTTGCGATTCTTTGATTCCTTTTTCGTCCATCAGTTTGGAATCGATATCACGAATACTTACTCCGATGAAACCTCTTTGTACACTTCCGAATTCTACCAGATCATCGATTACTTTTCTAACAAGGTTGGAAGGGATGGCAAATGAATAGCCGGTGAATGAGCCTGTGTTGCTCGCAATTGCAGAGTTGATTCCGACCAGCTGTCCTTGCGTATTTACCAGTGCACCACCTGAGTTACCGGGATTCACAGCTGCATCAGTCTGAATAAATGATTCGATTTTATATTGATCCGGAAGAATGCCGATGTTTCTTGCTTTTGCACTCACGATACCGGCAGTGACTGTCGATGTCAGATTGAAAGGATTGCCCACTGCGAGTACCCATTCACCGACTTTCAGATTATCGGAGTTTCCGTACATAACGAATGGAAGATTGTGTTCTGCAATTTTCAAAAGTGCGAGATCAGTTGAAGGATCAGTGCCGATCACTTTGGCGGGATATGTTTTATTGTCGTTCAGGGTTACTTCAACTTTATCTGCATTTTCAACGACGTGATTATTGGTGACAATATAACCATCGTCAGTAATGATTACACCTGAACCACTGGCTTGTTGCGGCTGCGACTGTTGCGGACGCATCCAGAAGTCGAATGGGTTCGAGAATGGATTGTAGCTGGTCTGACCGTTGTAATAAGTTTTAACGTGTACGACAGCATGAACTGTCAGATCTGCTGCATTGGTAAAATCCGGCAACGTATTGTCTACCGAATTCGGCATACTTGTAAAGTGCACCTGTTGTTTTTCGCTGACGTTTTTGTAAGTGCGGAAGTCGCCGCCATTGAAATGTGAATAGAGATAGGCTCCGCTGATTCCGCCAAATCCTGCAATCATCAGGATTGCAATTGCTCTTTTCATTTTTTGATACATAACCGTTGATTTTTGGGATTCCTGAAATTGTAAATTTTACGATGCAAAATTCATTTTTGATCAATGAAGCAAAAATGAAAGGAGGGGTTAAAAATGGTTAAGCCTCTGTTAAGAAATTTTAAAGCACAGTGCTTATGGGACCCGGTTTTTAATCTCTCATGCATTTTTTTAAAAACGATATGACAGTGCACATTGTTTATTCTCATAACGGATTATTACCACTTCATATTCTGTCAGTTTCAATTTTGATTTTTACAAGCCCTGATTTTCTCTAAATGTCGATCCCGGCGTACACTTATTTTAAGAACTGTTCTCTACTTTCTTCCTTCTTCAAATGGAAGATCATTTCTGACATTGAATTCTACACTCAAATCAACAATTTGCTTTTCCATTTGATTCAGCCTATTTCAGCAAAAAGTCTATCAACGAAGGCCCGGTATTATTTCCCGGCATTGGGCCCGATTTACATGGTGGTTGCGGCTTTTATTGTAAATTTGCAGCCGATGAATCAGGTTAAATCCAATCAGGCGATTATTACTTCTCTTCAGAATGGCGAAGAAGAAACTTTGTACTCCCTGAACCGTCGTTATTTTCAGTCGGCCCGTCGCTGGCTTCGCCGTAAAGGTGTACCTGATTCCGCCACGCCGAAAATATTCACAAGGGTGTTGGTCAGCATCTTTCGTCAGGCTCAGCAGAAAAAGATTTCTACGGTTGTTGAAATGGAGACATTGATTTTTAATTCCATCAATGAATTCCTGGAGAATGCAGGAAGTTCCTTTGGTAAAAGAAAGCTGCGCGATACTATGGCGAATACCGACGAGCAAAAGTCAATTTCTGCTGCTTGCTTTTCTGTTCTGGATGATCAGGCCCGGGCATTGTTGTCAGCCAGATATGTTTCCAGATTGACATTCGAAGAGATAGCTGCAAAATTTGAATTGCCGAATCCTGTGGCCGCAGAATTCGAAGTTGATAAAGCAATGGCACAATACAGAAAAATTGTGGAGGCACGTTTAAATCCCGGATTAGACTGATGAAAACGGCCGACAAAATTCTTATTGAGCGTTATCTCGACAACACTCTTAGCGGTGGTGAGTTGCAGGATTTTCTTCATCGCCTTGATAACGATGAAGACTTCCGCCGGATGGTTAGCACTCACAATCTGTTGATTGAATCGATTCAACTTGCCGAAGACACCCGGCTGGAAACGTCACTTGAGAAAGCACTGAATTACCGCAAATCGAGAATCCCGTCTTCATTGAAACTAATCGGTGTATTTCTGGTGATTACATTTTCAGGAATTTTTCTTTGGGAATATATCGGTAATGCGCCTGTAGATATGCATAAGTATGCAGTCTTCAATTTCTTCAAGAAGAATAAAGACAAACCTCCTCATGCAAAAGAAACAGTCTCCAATCCGGTTAAAGCACAACTGTCAGATACTACTGAGCAGGAAGAAGAAGCAAAAGAACCACCGGTAGAACTTTCTGAATCTGCTGCCACAGTGGATACAACGAGTAGTGGTCAGGAAGTAGTGATCAAAAAAGACCAGATGCTTGTTAGTTTCACGTTAACGGTAGCTGACCTGGATGCAAAGAGTGGCAATGAAAGTTCGTTAGCGCAAAGTGCAACGGATAAATTAAATCCTGCAGCCGGACTGGCTGAATCAAAATCAACTTCAGAAAATACAGTGGAGGTGGAGTTCTGGGTTTCTCCGATCAATTACAAGGGGTACAAATTCTCGACCGGCAAATTGATACTTTTTGGTATCGAAGAGCCCGATGCCGTAAAACTTTACACTTCAGAAAAGCAAATGGTAATGAAATACGGAAAGGAATTTTTTCAATTGATTCCTTCCGGTGATTTCCTCTCTTTCACACAAATAAAAGACTCAGAATTGCCTGCAGCGTTACGATGAAAATAGCATTCTCAAAATATCATGGTACGGGAAATGATTTCATTCTCATTGATGATCGTAAGAATGAATTAAATCTCTCCGTTGAGCAGGTTGCTTTTATCTGCAATCGTCATTTTGGCATCGGCGGCGACGGTTTGATACGTATTACTTCTTCTGACAGTGCAGATTTTGAAATGGTTTATTACAATTCCGATGGTCGTCCCGGATCCATGTGCGGAAATGGCGGAAGATGTGCAGTGACCTTTGCACATGCGCTCGGCATGATTGGCAAGTCAGCTTCTTTTCTTGCTTTTGATGGAATGCATGAAGCAGAAGTCATTTCAAGCAATCCATATATCATCAAGCTTCGGATGAATGATGTAAGTGGAATCAAATTAAGTTCAGATTTCACGCTTTTGGACACCGGTTCTCCGCATTACGTCACGTTTGTTTCAGAGCTTGAATCATTCGATGTTGTTGGAAAGGGACGTGCTGTTCGTTATTCGGAACCGTTCCGCACCAATGGAGTGAACGTAAACTTCGTAAAACCTGAAAACGGTGGTATTGCGGTGCGTACGTATGAACGGGGAGTGGAAGATGAAACCCTTTCTTGCGGTACAGGAGTAACTGCATCAGTGTTATCAGCCATTCTTGCCGGTAAAGTACCGGCAGATAAAGTATGTTCCGTCATGACTCCGGGCGGGGATTTGAAAGTCCACAGCCGCAAAACACATGAGGGTTTCACTGATATCTACCTCGAAGGCCCGGCTGCTTTTGTATTTAAAGGGGAAATAACCCTGTAAGCCCTGTGTTTTCGGGCTTTTCCAGTTCACATTGTCATGTTGAAAGATACATGTATACTCACCCGAGGCAGATTGAGATACTCTTCGTAACTTCGTACAAATATCAGAATGTATGCAACTGATTGGCGAACTTATTCATTTACGCGCACTCGAGCCGGAAGATTTGAAATTACTCTACAAGTGGGAGAATGACAGTTCCATTTGGTCGGTTAGCGGTACGCTCGTGCCTTTTTCGAAATTCGTACTTGAGGAGTTTGTAACACAGGCCCATCAGGATATTTATACTAACAAACAATTGCGACTGATGATTGACCTGAAGTACTTCGACGACGAAGATGAAGCTACCGGAAAAAGAACAATCGGTTGTGTTGATCTTTTTGAATTTGATCCTAAAAACAAACGTGCCGGTGTTGGTATTCTCATCGCCGATAAAAATGACCGCGGCCGCGGTTTTGCCACCGAAGCATTGCATCTGATCATCGATTACGGTTTTGAAATTCTCGACCTGCATCAGCTTTATTCTAACATTCGCATTGAAAACGAAAGCAGCGTTGCTCTTTTCAAACGGGTTGGTTTTGAAGTGACCGGTTTGAAACAGGACTGGATATACGAGCAGGGCAAATTTTACGATGAGTACATCATGCAACTGATAAAAAAATAATCCGTCGATGCGGAGCTTTTTACTTTTCAAATTATTCGCTCCGGTAATTCTCATTATTCTTATTTATAGTTCGTGCAATCAGGCGAAAAAAGGAGAGGAATCTTCTTTGCAGAATTATGCATCCTTGTCTGACTCTGCACATTATTTAGGAAAGGAAGCATGTAAGGAATGTCATGCCGATAAGTATGAAACCTTCATGCAGACCGGAATGGGAATGTCATTTGATTCGGCTACTCAGCAGAAATCGTCCGGAAGGTTTTCGCCGCATGACATCATTCACGACACCTACCGCAATCTGAGTTATTTTCCTCACTGGGAGAATGGAAAAATGGTGTTGACTGAATTTCGTCTGAATGGAAAGGATACGGTTTATAAGCGCGATGAAGAAATTTCTTACATCGTTGGAAGCGGACAACACACGAATTCACACATGATTAGCATCAACGGTTATGTGTATCAGGCTCCGGCAACTTTTTATACTCAAAAGGGGCAATGGGATTTGCCGCCCGGGTTTGAAAATGGTTTTAACTCCCGCTTCTCCAGAAGAATTGAGCTGGAATGTATGTCGTGTCATAATGCTTATCCGAAAATTACAGAAGGCTCGGCAAATAAATATGAAATGGTTCCGCGGGGAATCGATTGCGAACGTTGTCACGGCCCCGGATCTGTGCACATTGCTGAAATGAAATCCGGGAAGACGGTGGATGTAAAGAAAGCGATTGACTTTTCCATCGTTAATCCTGCGAAGCTTGACATCAGTCGTCAGCTTGATATTTGTCAGCGTTGTCACATTCAGGGAAACGCCGTTTTGGCCAAAGATAAAAGCTGGTTTGATTTTCGTCCGGGAATGCATCTGTCGGATGTGATGAATGTATTCATGCCGGTTTACAAGGGCGCCGAGGACGAACACATTATGGCTTCACATGCTGAGCGAATGAAATTGAGTGCTTGTTATCGCTCCTCTGTTGAAAAGGCCGAAGCTTACAATCAATCTCATCCGACGCTCGAACCTTATCGTGAAGCAATGACGTGTGTAACATGTCATAATCCGCACATCAGCGTGCGAAGTACTGATCGCAGTGTCTTTAATGCAGCATGCGTGAATTGTCATAGCGGCGAAGGTAAGCCCGGACATCCGAACCCTGTGATCCATGCCGGAAACTGTACTATGTCGATAGCTGAGCGAATGAAGTCAGGAAATAGTTGCGTGAATTGTCACATGCCGAAGAATGGTACCATTGATATTCCGCATGTAACCACAACGGATCATTGGATCAGAAAGGCCATAACAAAAAGTGAAGCAGCTAAAATCCGGGAGTTTGTCGGTTTGAGTTGTGTGAACAATCCCGGTGTGGATGATAAGAGTAAGGGCATTGCTTATTTGTCGTACTATGAAAAATTTGTTTCATCTCCTGCATTTCTGGATTCTGCAAAAAAGTATCTCAAAGACGGAAGTGGTCAGGAAGTTGAAAATAATTTCAATGAATTAATTCGCTGGGCATTCCTTAAAGATGACTACGAACAAGTGCTTGTTTACGTAGCAAAACACCATGCGCCGCTGGAAGCTATCCTTAAAAAGAGCTTTACCAACGACGATGCATGGACAGCCTATCGCATTGCCGAGTCCTATAAAAAGAAGGGAAGTATGGGCAATGCATTAATTTATATGAAGAAGGCCGTAGAGCTAGCATTTTACATTCCTGAATTTCGGAACAAACTCGCCGGCCTTCAGTTTGATCTTGGAATTTTTGACGATGCCGAAAAGAACTATCGTTTTCTGATCAATGAAAATCCTGATTTCGTTTCTGCATTTGTCAATTACGGCTATTTCCTGTTGAGTGTCAGGAAAGATCCTGTCAAAGCGAGATCCATGTATGAAAAGGCATTATCGCTCGATCCCGATAACATTCAGGCGCTGATGAACATGGCCGGCTTAAATCTTTTTGAAGGAAACAGGGAAGAAGCCGGTGTCTATTTCAGGAAGGTTCTGGCTATTGATCCGAAAAACGAACAGGTCATCAGGATGCTGAAATCCTACAGATAGAATATATTCAAAGGAAGTTAACCCAGATAACCTTTTCTTTACATTTGCTTAACATGGAAAATACAGGCTCACGGTATTTTCACATCGTATTATGAAAGATAAAAAAATGAAGATTCTCCTCGTTGACGATGAACCGGATATTCTCGAGTTCATGGAATACAATCTGAAGAAGGAGAACTACGATGTATTTAAAGCTAACAACGGGAAAGAGGCACTTCAGAAAGCCAAACAGATTTTACCGGACTTAATTATTCTCGATATTATGATGCCTGAAATGGATGGCATTGAAACTTGCCGGGCATTGCGGGAGCAGAAGGATTTTAAGAAGACTTTAATTGCTTTTCTCACTGCAAGAAATGAAGATTATTCACAGATAGCAGGGTTCGATGTGGGCGCCGATGATTACATCACTAAGCCCATCAAACCCAGAGTACTGGTGAGCAGAATCAATGCTCTGTTCAGACGTTACGAAACACCGAATGGCGAGAGTCAGCAGAAAGGAAATGTGCTGACAGTGGCCGACATTCGTATCGATCGCGATCAATATCTTGTGTTTAAAGGGGAAGAGAAAATTGAATTGCCTCGAAAGGAATTTGAGTTGCTTGCATTGCTGGCGAATAAGCCGGGTAAGGTGTTTACCAGAGATGAAATTCTGGAAAGAGTTTGGGGAAATGACGTAATTGTCGGAGACCGGACAATTGATGTACATATTCGTAAATTGCGCGAGAAAATCGGAGAAGAGCGAATTAAAACCGTAAAAGGCATCGGTTACAAATTCGATTTCTGATTCCGGCACACTATGGCTATTAAAAATCCTACTCCACGCTTGCTGGCATTGATCGCTGCAATTATTGCAGCCAGCATCGTTTTTATTTCAGAGTATTTTATTTCTTCGTCTACATTCATCCGCAGGGAATGGATGGCCAAAGCCGTCGTGTTTGCAGTGACCTTTGTTGTCACCTATTTTGTATTCAAATATCTCCTTGAGATTTTCATTTACCGCAAGATTAAACTGATCTATAAAACGATCAGCACTTCCAAAACCTCAAAAGAAAAAGCACTTGAGCGAGTGAATCTTGATCAGGATATTCTTTCCAATGTAAGCAAGGAAGTGATGGAGTGGGATCAGAATCGTGAAGCCGAAATTGCCGAACTGAAGAGAATGGAAAATTTCAGAAAGGAGTTTCTGGGAAATGTATCGCATGAATTAAAAACTCCGCTTTTCAATATTCAGGGCTACATTCACACCTTGCTTGAAGGAGCTTTGGATGATCCGGAAGTCAATGTGAATTATTTGCAAAGAGCTTCCCGTTCAGTAGATCGCCTGTGCATGATAGTCGATGACCTCGAAGCAATTTCTAAACTTGAAAGCGGTGAAATTGCACTTGATCAACGGACGTTTGATATTCATGAACTGACCAAAGAAGTGATGGAAGCAACAGAATTGCGTGCAAGGGAAATGAACATCAGTGTTTCGTTTAAGGAAGGCAGTGATCGTGCTTTTTATGTGTATGCAGATAAAGACCAAATCAGGCAAGTGCTGACCAATCTGCTGGTGAATTCCATCAAGTATGGAAAAAGAGACGGCACAACGATGATTGGTTTTTATGATATGGATCAAAACATCCTGGTCGAAATAACAGATACCGGAATCGGAATTGATCCCAAGAATCTCAACAGGATTTTTGAACGCTTTTTCAGAGTGGATAAAAGCAGATCGAGAGAGCAGGGTGGAACCGGTCTTGGCCTGGCCATTGTCAAGCACATCATTGAAGCGCATCACCAAACGATCAATGTGCGGTCTTCATACGGAATCGGAACAACTTTTACATTTACGCTGAGAAAGTCAAAGTAAAATCAATTCGGGTATAAATTGTCAGATTGATATCCTACTTTAAAATCTTCTCCATTTTCTTGTGAGGAATTTCCCCGAAAAGCAGATAGGAGTCGCCGGTAATCAGGTAGCCGTTCATTTGATAAAAGCGGACAGCTTCAATACGACCATCCAGAACAAGTTTTTTCAGGTTTCTGCTTTTTGCAATTTCCTCCAGATGACTAAGAATCATAGTCCCGATATTTTTGTTCCTATGCTCCGGCAATACGGCCATTGAACGAATTTTGCCTTCCGTTTCAGAATCAAATTGAAGACGTCCGGCACCAAGAACATTTCCGCTTTCATCAACAGCAATAGCATGATACGATTGATCTTCCCATTCATCAGTTGTGCTTTGTTTGGGTTGGTTCCACGGTTTGCGTAGCACTTCATAGCGGATTCTGTAGTATTCCTTCCGTTCAAATTCAGTATTTACCTGACGAATTGAAATCATGATTGCTGTGTTTTATTTTCCGGAGAGAGAAATATTTTCGTCGCCTACTTTGTAAGGAAGCAGTGTGCATATGAGCTGAAACATCTCATCAGTTGTACGCATACTTCCATTTCTTTCTGCGACGACTTGCGGTGGTGAGAATGGATTCAAAGGATTTTCTGCTGTATTATCATATACTCCGATTGCATAGATGGTAGATCCGGCAGGAATTTTCAGCATTTTTTCAAATGTATAAAAGTATTGCCATCTGAAATCCCATCGGGGAATATTGATGATGCGAATAGTGTCGCCACTTTCTGTAACTGCAAATGCTTTGAATGATTTACCAAGCAAATGCATATGCGGATTCACAGTGAGAAGCGAAATGCTTTCCTTGACTTTGTATTTTGTAACAAAGGTTTTAATTTCATTTGGCGGGATAACTAATGGTGGTTCAATAGGTGAGATACCACTTGTGCCAAGAATCATTTCTATGGTAGGGCGTTGTGGGCGAACCGGGCTGAAAAAGAAATTGAATGTACTGATATCCGACGTATCTACCGGTGAAGGTCCGAAATGATAATTATCGAGTAATAAAACACCATGTTTATTCACGCGATATCCGCCGATGCCTTCAGGATAGATAGCTACTTCAACGCCCGGCAAATAATTTGTGACTGAAGGGGTGAGACGGGGATAAGTGCCATCATCGTTGGCAAGATCAAGCATTTGAAACGCATGAAGCTTGTCAGTTTTTTCTGTATTCACAAAGTCAGCCCCGCCGTGATAATTTTTCTTCCTTCCTTCATCATATTGTACAAGATGAGCATTGATATGATGAGCAAGTTTTCTGTTTCCAGGAAGTATTTCAATAGCTTTCACATTTGTATCACCCGGAAGTTCATATGGAATCTTCAGCATGATAAAATTGTCTTTATTGTCGCCTTTGATAATGTACGGTTTAGCCATTTTTACCACCAGATCCGGTTTGCCGAAATTACTGCCGTCATTAAAAGTTGGAGCTGGAGGGGTTTTAGATGTGTTGCCTTCTTCAGCCCCGTTTTCTATCCACTGATTGATCATGGCAATTTCTCCGGTAGTCATTACTTTCTCATCTCTGAAATGCGAGTAAGCAGTATCCGCAGGCCATGGAGGCATTAAGCGTTCGTTGATGGTGAGTTGAACGGTTTTGAGGTGTCGCTTCACGTCATCATAAGTAATCAGATTGAATGGAGCACCGGAACCATCGCGATGACAGGGCGAGCAATTCTTATAAATGACAGGAGCGATTTCTTCAAAGGTCAGTTTTACATTCGTTTTCTTTTCATCGGTTCGGTGACAGGCCGAAAAAAATAAAACGAATAAAATGGCGGAGAAGATTCGAATCGTCATAGTCCAATCAAAATTCAAGAATACAACCAATGGCTTTGGTCGATTTAATTTCTAAAGTTTTACCGGAAAGGAAATGATCAATAGCGTTTTGAAGATCAGCACTGGTCATTTTAGTTTTCTTTCTGCCGGGGGCATAGTAAGTGTCGTCAATTCTTCCGCTGTAAATCGTTTTGCCTTGTTTGTCTGCGAGGAAAACTTCGGGAGCGATGGTAGCACCAAATTTTTTCGCAAGTGCAGATTGTGAATCAAGCAGCACACTAAGTTTCAGTTTATAGTCTTTTTGAAATCTCTGAATTTCTTCTGCCTTAGCAAATTTTCCGGAGAAAACAGCGATTACTTCCACACCTTGACTGTGGTACTTCTCTTCAAGCCCGTTGAGTGTAAGAGTGTAGTATTGCGATGCCGGGCAATCTGTGAGAAGGAATACAAAGGCATTTAATTTATTCTTGCGTAACTTATCTAATTCAAAAGCATGTCCCGTGGCGTCAGCTACTTTTACAGAATAGACGCTGAGGTCTGATGTTGCCGAAATGCAGAGAATGGAAATAAGTATTGTAGAAAAGAGTTTTCGCACGGAGAATGGATTCAGCTCGAAATCAAAGATACAAAAAATGCAGGTCGCTGAAAACCCGGCAGCGGCTCTTAGTAAGTAATGATATTATTCGAAGAGGCTGTGTTGAGATAATGCCTGATGATGCGATGGATGTCGCGATTGTCGGGTCGCACCTTCACAACATCGCGCAATGATTCAGGATCAATCTGAACAAATTCCGGTTCGAAATAACCGAAACCTCTGTACTTCCCGGCTTCAACGTGGGTCACGGTTTTTTCGGCCGATGTTCTGCCTTTACCGATGATCATGAAATTTTTGTATTGAAACAAAATTCCGTCCAATGCGGCCTGTGCGCGAACATTGTAATCGTCAGAGCTTTCTTTTCCTATGCAGGCACCTTTACAAAGGCGAACCGAGTAGTTGAAGCATGCATAGGAAATATTTTTTCCGCCACAAAGCTTATGACACAAATCGTGTTTACGCATTAATTTGTCCAGAATCATTTCTGCTTCAGCGAATGATGAAGCCGTAACCAACGGTTCTTCTTTGCCGGTTACACGTGCGATGTTAAATCGTATGTAACCATTCTCGTCGGTTGAGTAGTAGATACCGTGATTGAAAGTCGTCTTACGCTGAAGTCGATTGAATAGCGGCTGATATTTTTTTATCTCATCCGATTCAAGGAGCAAAGCGATTAACTCATTACCGGTTTCTTCAAAGCTGATGTCGCGAATGGCATTTCGCAATTCAATAGCCTTCTTGCTTTGTTTATTTGCAAAATGCGAAAGCAATCTTTTCCGGATGTTAGTGCTTTTTCCGACATAGATAATATTTCCATCGTCATCATGCATGTAGTAAACGCCCGGCGTTTCCGGAATAGAATCAAGTTTGCGGTAATCGAAGCCCGGCGGGAAACGCAAGTGCAGATAATCATTCTTGATGAAAGCAGGAAGTACATCATCGCTTCCGTCTTTGGTGAGAAGCAATTCAAACAATCTTACAGTAGCCAGTGCATCACCGGCAGCACGATGACGATCGTTAATTTCTATTCCGAGATATTTACAAAGATTGCCAAGAGAGTAGGAGGGCAGTCCCGGAATCATCTTTCTGCTCAGTTTGATTGTACAAAGTTGTTCACGGCTGTAAGTATATCCTAGCGATTTGAATTCACGCTGAATGCAGCCGTAGTCGAATTGTACATTATGTGCTACGAAAACAGCTCCGTCAGTAATCTGAACAATTTCCTTTGCAATTTCATAAAAGCGTGGAGCATCGGCAACCATTTCATCGGTGATTCCGGTCAGATTACTGATGTATGGAGGGATATTGCTTTCGGGATTGACCAGTGATTTATACTGATCAACGATGCGTTGCCCGTCATGAATAAAAATAGCAATCTCCGTAATGCGATTCGCACTGGCATTACCACCGGTTGTTTCGATATCGATGATTGCGTATTTCACACCAGGACAATAAAAAAAGTCAGAAAGGTAGACCTTGTCGGTTTTATTTCTGACTTTTTAAAGAACTGAGATTAATTTTTATTTTATTAAATGCCGGAAGCAATTGCGCTACCGTCTGATTCAATTGTGTAAAGATAATTCCCTTCAGGAAGAGTGGTACAGTCGATTGTGAAGTGGGATTCCATGCCTTTATTATCCGCTTCAACCGGAAGAGAAATCAGGCGCGACTGCATGTCGTAGATTCTCACTTCAGGAGCTTTTTGGAACTGCGTGTAATGAACATCAATTCGAGCGAAATCTTTCACCGGATTCGGGTACAACTGAATATCAGAAACAACAGAAGAGATTTCATCGATACCGATGGTAGTTGATGTGATTGCAGCATGTTTAAGAGTTCCTAAGAGGTCGCCACCAACGATTACTTTTCCATTACTATTTCCGATGGCGAAGACTTCTCCGCCAACATTATCGGTAATGATCGTTTGAAGCGGAGTAGGGTTAGAACCTTGTAATAATACTTTTGCTACATAGTTAGCATTAGCAGTAACGCCTTTGTTAGTGAATACACCGCCGATATAAAGAACATTGGCTCGAGTATAAAGTGCATTAATTTTTTCAGAACCAAGGAAGGTAGTGCTGATTGTTCCCCAAGATGAGGTAGAAGGATTGTAACGTGCTGCTGCAAATGTTGGTGTAGTGAATTCACCACCAACATAGAGGTAGCTACTATAAGAAGCCAATGCATTTACTTTTCCACCACTCAGTCCGCTAATGGCTGTGAAAGCCGAGCCGTTAAAGGAATACACCGGTGATGAAATGTTGTCAGTGCCCAGATAAAGTACACTATTGTGCATCATGATAGCACGAACTGTGTACGTAGTGCCGGTTCCTACAATTGCCCAATCTGAACCATTCCATTTTGCAATATGAGCTAAGTTGGTTGATGCGGTTCCGTTTTGAATGAAGCCCCCACCTGCATATAAATTGGTTCCGTCTGAGTATAAACAATAAACTTCAGCACTAAATCCGGTGCCGACAGCTGACCAGGTACCACTGCTTGAAACTTTAGCCACATTACTTACAGCAACACCGCCTGCATTAGTGAAATTACCACCAACATAAAGTTCGTTGTTATGGAATGCAAGTGTGTAAACAGGGCCATTTGTTCCGGATCCGATATTTTCAAGGGCACCTGTAGTCGGATTCTTTTTTGCGATGTAATTCACACCTGTAAATGTTCCGGCAACATAGATGCTTCCGTCGACAGGACTTACGGCAATCGCCTTAACTGTTGTACCCGGATCGTTTGTTCCCAAAGCATTCCAGGATTGAGCAAGCAGATTATGAGCTGAAAAAGCCAGAATCAGGCAAAGAAAGTAGAGTTTTTTCATCGTTGGGGGTTATGGTTTTGTGGCGGCAAAATAGAAAAATAATCGGAATGGAAAAGGCCGGACAGGATTACTTTTTATAGTAGAAATTCACAGCACTGCAGGTTTTCAGATTGGAGGAAAGTCTGAAAATTCTGCGTGTATCACCCTGAACAATTTCTATGGCAGCCGTATTCGGCGGACTTTTACCGAGGTTATTGGCGAATAGTACCAGGTAGTTGTTGGTGTTCGGTAAGAGTTGAAGTTCGACAGGGTATTTTTTCTTTGTGACACCGTAATGGTCGACAATCCATTTTCCATTGAAGAATAGAGACATGGTGTCGCCGTCGATGTAGCCGTTATCGTAAACAAAAACCTGTACGCGATCTGAAGTGACTTCGATTTTCTCTGTCGACATGACTTCACGACCGGCAATTACTTTAGGAATGTTGTTTTCATTCATAACCACATTTTCGACAACAGGTGGCGGAGTACTTTCGGTTTTTTGAACAGGGGCAGGAACCGGAGGCGGGACAATTTTTGGTATTTCTACAGGAGGCGCACCTTTTTGCCACATAATGATGGAATGATCAAGGCTGCCGGTGAATAGAAATTCTTTGCTCTTGCCAAATGCAGAAGAGGTCACGGTTTCTTTGTGAATGAACAATTCCTGCAACACTTCTTTCTGCATCGGTTTCCAGATCCGCGCCCAGTTGCCGATGTTGCCAGAACACATCAGTTGTCCGTCGTCGGAAAATGCCATTGCTGAAGGAGAACCGGCTTTGAGTGAAAATAGCGGAGTTGCCTGCAACTGATTCAATTCATATTTCCAGAATGCAAGTGTTCCATCGGCACTCCAGGTTGCAAGAAGTGTGTCTTTCACCAAAGCGAGACGACGAATAGTGCTGCTGCCAAAAGCGATTTCCTGTCGTACGCCATCGGTTCGCGTGTTCAGAATTTTTATTGTATTGCCTGAGCAATAGATCAGTGAAGAGCGATCGGAAGTGATGACTGCATCGTATAAGGTATCGCGTTCTTCATAAAGTTTGTTGACCGATTGAGTCAGGTCTGAACGCGTTTTATACAAGCGATTATTGCCATTGAAATAAATGAAGCCATCGGCAATTGAAAAAAGAACGAAGTTGATGCCTGTGTAATCAGGGGAGTAAATTCCCTGGACAACTTTTTCTTTATCGAGGTCATAAATTTTTATTTCGCCATCAGCAGTTGAAGTGATGAGCAATCGTCCGTTGGAATTGAACCGAAGCTGACTTACAGCTGCAGAGTGAACGTGAATTTTCTCGATGAATTCACCGGTGCGTAAGTCATAAAAATACAAATTGCCTTTTGTGTCGCCGGCGATGAGGTATTTGAGGAAAGGATCGGTCGTCATGGCCGTAATACCGCCTTCCAGGCCGGAGTTCGTTTTTACAGGCTGATAATTTTCCTCGCCAAATGCAAAGGAACTGAACACCGAAGCAAAAACGAAGAATAGAAATTGCAGATACCTCTTCACGAACACTAAAGATACTTCATTGACAAAGTGTAAAAACGAAGTGTTTTTGATTTTATTAAGACGATTGTTAACAAAAAAGGCTGCAAACGAATGCTTGCAGCCTTTTTGATTGAAAAGAGGGGAGATTATTTTTTCTCTTCAGTCTTTTTTTCTCCGGTGTTTTTTTTTGCTTCGTGATGTTTAGCCATTGGTTTTTTAGCTTCATCTTTTTTCGGAGCCGGAGCAGCCGCTGGAGCGTCTTTCTTTTCAGCAGCTTTTGGAGCTTCTTTTTTTGTTTCTGTTTTACCGGCTGCAGGAGCTGTAGTGTTTTGTGCCGAAACAGCAACTGCGAAGAGAGCAGCTACTGCCATTACCATAATTTTTTTCATGACTGATAAGATTGAGTTTTAAATTTTATGGTACAATGTTACCCGAAAATGAATGATGCAAAAATGAATTCCTGCATTAAGATTCGTTAAGACGAACCGGTAGGCAAATTTAGAGTAGAGAATTCATTTTGGGTTCACGATTAGATTAAGAAGTTCTTAATCTTAAAGAAAATTAGCTAATTAGCTAATTAGCTAATTAGCTAATTGGAAAATTGATTAGTCTTCTTGAATCAGGTAAAGCCTGTTATCCTCGACCAGATAGAGCATTGGAGCAACGAGAATTTTCGGGTATCGTAGACGCATACGTTTAGCTTCGCTGCAGGCGAAATCGATTTCATTGCCGATCTCATGCATAGGTTCGAAGTGATAAAAGTGGTCTTCGGCTTCTTCTTTTGACCAGCCTGCATTTTCGACCAGACCTTTGATGAATAAATCTCTTCTGGCCATCAGATTCACCATACCGCAATTGTTGTGTCCGATGATGGCGATGGCTTTAATATTTCCTACGGAAATAGCATAGCTCACGCGGAATTCTGAGTAGCGAAGATTTCCGCCGCCGCTGCGAATGATGTAGGCAAAGTTTTCAGGAATATGCAGGTGCTTCCGGTTATCCATGCACATACCAATGAGCATCTGTGCGCCTGTGTAGACATCGTAGGGGCGGTCCAGATTGTGATACTCTAATAAATTTCCGATGGGTGTGTTACGGTATTGAAGAAGGATGTCCTCTTTCCGGTTTACAGGTAAAAGTCGGCTTGGAATTTTCATGGTTAGTTTTTTATGATTTGAGTTCCTAAATAAAAACCGCTGAAGGCAAGTAGCAATCCGATCAGCGTAGTAGAAGCAATGTAGATAAACATTAATCCGAATTCTCCGGCACGAATCAGATTGAGAGATTCAAGAGCATAACTTGAATACGTTGTAAAACCACCTAACAATCCGGCAAACAAAAATGTTTTGAATTCTGCATTCCAGTTATTGTGTTCATTCATACCGGCCAGTAAACCAATCACAAAACATCCTGTGAGGTTGACAAAAAAAGTACCCCAGGGAAAACGGAAGTTCATGATGTTTCCGGAAATCCAGATCGTTGAAAGATATCTCAGTAAAGTACCGGTAGCACCACCGGCCATCAGATAAATGTATTTCATACCAGAACTGTCTTGGGCACCATTCATCCGGTATGAATCATTCCGCAACTGATCTGCAATTGCGGAATGATTTCATTCGGAAGAAAATTAGAACTTATAACCGAAACCAATGCCGAGTAATTCCTTGAACTGCGTGCGTTCAACTATATTGGCATCGTACAATACTGTAGTCGTAATCGAAGCAGTGATGTATTTATTCACTTTCATATTCAATGCCGTTTCCCAGTTTACATCAATTTTCTTCGCATTGTTTTTGTCTTTATCAGTGTAATTGTTGAATAACTCCAGTTTCGAGGATAAAGTAACATTGGTCATGATGTCTTTCTTGAACTTAGCATTCAAATAAGCACCAAACTCTGTACGTACCGTTTTTCCCGGATCAACTCCGTATGCTCCGATATCAGAAAGAAATTTGTCTGTCACCATTGTGAATTTGCCGGTGGCAGGTGAGAGGAATACTTCGAAATAGTCAACCGGCTTGTAAGTGAAACCAAGCGCAACGGTAATGTAACCAGGCGACATGAATTTTGAAATCACCGTGCTGTCGTCAGGATAGTTGTAGCCATTGGTAAACTGACTTTTAAAATTCACCAGTGCACCGTACAACCAATGTTTACTCAGATTCCGGCTGTACTTGGAAGTGAAATCGATTTTATCGTCACTTTTTTTCACACCACCGGTAGTGGTGCGCAGAATGGCATAGCCAAGATCCAGTGAATTTTGCCAGTCAACATTATCCGTTTTGTAATTGGCGAATAAGTTAACAGTAGAGGCAAGGCTGAGCGAATTTTCGCCGCCCTGAGCCCATTGTGAGAGATTTACCTGAGTGAAGTTCAGGCCAATAAATCCGCCGCTCTTCCAGGAAGTATCCTTGTCGGCCGGTGTGTTTTGGGCGACTGCCGCAGCGCAGAAGAGTGTCATTAAGCTTAACAGACTAATCTTTTTCATGATTTTTCGATTAAAGGGTAATAAGTGTGTATTTGAGGCTGCAAGATAGATTTTATTTCAAAAACGGCTAAATTTTGCGAAATGGTTTGATCGGAATTTCCGACTTTTGCGGCCATGTTATCATTGAACAGTATATCCTTCGAATTCGGAAGCCGATATTTATATAAAGACGCCACATGGCAGATTAATCCCGGTGAGAAAATCGGTTTGGTCGGATTGAATGGAACCGGTAAGTCGACGCTTCTTCGCATCATCAACGGTGAGTATCAGATTGAAAGTGGTGAGATCAGTAAGTTGAAAAATCTGACCATCGGATTTCTCAATCAGGATTTGCTGAGTTATTCCAGTTCCGATACCATTCTTGAAGTGGCCATGCAGGCATTTGAAAAAGCACTTCAACTGGAAAAAGAAATTCATGCGCTGTTGGAAAAGATGGAGCATGATCACAGCGAAGAAATTCTGCATCAATTACACGACAAGCAGGTGGCCTTTGAAGCAGTTGACGGCTACAACATTCAGGCGAAAGCGGAAGCGCTCCTAGAAGGGTTGGGATTCACGACAGCCGATTTGCAACGACCGCTTAATGAGTTCTCCGGCGGATGGCGTATGCGCGTGATGCTGGCAAAAATGATGTTGCAGGAACCGGATTTACTCTTGCTCGATGAGCCGACGAATCACCTGGATCTTCCATCGATTCAATGGCTCGAATCGTATCTGCAGGAATATAAAGCTACTGTGGTGATTGTATCGCACGACCGATACTTCCTGGATAAGGTTATTAATAAAACGGTAGAGATTGCCAATCAAAAGATAACCGTTTATCCGGGTAATTACAGCTATTATTTGGAGACAAAAGCAGAGCGCGATGAGTTGCAGCGTTCGCAATTCAAGAATCAGGAAAAGTATATTAAAGAGCAGGAGAAGCTCATTGATCGTTTCCGTGCGAAGGCTTCGAAGGCGAAGATGGCTCAGTCAAGAATCAAAATGCTCGACCGGTTAGAGCGAATTGATGACGTTGACTCCGCCGGACCGGAAATCAACATCCGTTTCAATATGGATAAGCAGCCGGGCAAGTTGATTTCGCATTTGCACATCGAAGATAAAAGCTACGGTGATCTTCAGATTTTAAAAAACACGGAAGCAAAAATTCTGCGCGGCGATAAAATTGCATTGATCGGTGCCAACGGCCGGGGTAAATCGACATTACTTCGAATGATCAACGGCAGCGAGCCATACAAAGGCAAAAGTGAAATGACTCACAATGTTGTTCCTGCATTTTATGCGCAGCATCAGCTAGAGAGTCTGGGTCTCGACAATGATCTCATTACCGAGCTCGCACATTTTGCTCCCGATAAAAAGGAAGTAGAACTTCGCACCGTTCTCGGAGCGTTTTTGTTTAGTGGCGATGATGTCTTCAAAAAGATTAAAGTGCTATCAGGAGGAGAGAAGTCGCGTGTAGCATTGGCGAAGACCATGCTCAGCAAAGCTAACTTTCTGATTCTTGACGAGCCTACGAATCACCTCGACATGCAATCTGTCGGAATTCTCATTCAGGTGTTGGAGGATTTTGAAGGCTCATTCATTATTGTTTCACACGATCGGTTTTTCCTCTCTCAGGTAGCGAATAAAATCTGGTGGATTGAAAATCACGAGATCAAAGAATACCTCGGTCCGTACGATGAGTACGAGCAATGGGTAGAAGAGCGTAAGCGCATTCAGAAAGCAGAGCAAAAGCAGAAAGCCGAACCTGAAAAAAAAGAGAAAGAGCAGAAGAAAGCAGAAGTGGCAGTGGAGAAGCAAGCCACCGAAGAAGAGCGTAAGTTGAAGAAGAAGCTCAACACACGATTCCAGAATCTGGAAGCAGAATTAGAAAAGGTGAAGCAAGAAAAGGCCGAACTGGAAAACAAATTGGGTGATCCGGCCGTTTATGGTAATGCCGGGCAATTCCAGAAAACGCTTCAGAATTTCAATGAAGTTGAAACCAAACTGAAGTCACTTACGAAAGAATGGGAGGAAGTCTTTGAGCAGTTGGCCGGACTCCAATAATTTCTTATCTTGCCTCTTCATGGTCATTTCTCAACCACTTACAACTCCGGGAACCGCTTTTAAAAGAAGCCGGCAAAAGGCTCTTTATTATACGCGAATTCTGGCTTTTTTCGAAATCACCATATTTTTGAGTCTGCTGCTTTTCTTCCTTTCTCAGTTTTTAAGTTTTTAGTGAAACCCCTTATTTCTTACAGTTTTTTCACCCCTGAAAATTTGATTTTTACCCATCGAATCCGTCTCTGACAAGGCATTTTTGGGCATTTATCAAATAATTTATGGTTTTTAGCGATACAATTCTATCTTTGAATCATCAACAAGGGTATTATGATTACACAAGTCACATCGGGAGTAAAGGTCAGCGTAGAGGTCTTTTACCGTCCTGATCAGAGCAACGCCGTTCTTGGTCATCACATTTTTGCCTATCGAATTACGATTACCAACAATAGCGAATACAGTGTGCAACTGCAGCGTCGCCACTGGTTCATCATAGATTCCAATTCCACCAATCGCGAAGTAGAAGGAGAGGGAGTAGTAGGCGAACAACCGATCATTGGAACAGGAGAAAGCTATCTATACATTTCAGGCTGTAATCTTGAATCTGAAATCGGCAAGATGTACGGAACTTATTTGATGGAACGACTGATCGACAAAAAACAATTCTATGTACGCATCCCGGAGTTTCAGCTCGTGGTGCCCTACAAGAACAATTAAAAAAATATTTATTACGGGATTGCTTAGCCGGACTTTAGAGGTTCGGCTTTTTTATTGGTTGCTTGGTTGCTTGGTTGCTTGGATGATTAGTTGATTTGTGAAAATCTGCGCTTTCTATTTTTTTGTCAACGGATTCTGCGGGAAACCCTTTTCCGTGATTTCAATTTTTTCTTTCTGTGCCTTTCCGTGGGAAATAATTTTCGAGTACTTCTTTTCGAAATTCAAAGATCCCCATCACTTTCTTCCTTACCAACCACGCATCAGCCCGATCTCCAATTATTCCGAATGGAATTTCATAGTGTAGAATATCTCTCATCAACACACCATTCTCCGTTTCCTCAAAATGATGTTGATGATGCCAAAATTTGTAAGGCCCCTTGCGTTGTTCATCAACAAAAAAATGTGGAGCATTCACATGTGTAATTTCCGTTACCCAGGTCATCGGAATATTCCATAAGGGCGACACACGGTAACAAATGATTTGTCCGGCATAGGTGTCGGGCCGGTGAAATTCAGAAAGCACTTTGAACTGCATGGAAGCAGGAGTAATGCGCGCCAGATTATTAGGATCGCTGAAAAATTTCCAGGCTGTCTGTAAGTCCGTTGAAAGTTCCTGCCGGAAGGTAAGTGAATGTATACTCATGTTTTCATGGAACAGTTTAGTGGAAGAATAGTTTTCCGGGATGCCGGATTTTGATGTGGTATGATTTGTTTCCCGCTGACTTACGCAGAGAAGTGAATGACTTTCGCAGAAAATTATGGAAGTTATTTATGCTTTATCGTTGATGAAAAATGGGGTTGGCTCTGTGTTTATGCCTTGAGTTTTTTTGCCATCTTTGAATGCACAATACACCACACTATATGACAGAAAGAGCAAAGGCATTTGAGCGGTTAGCAACAATCATGGATGAACTGCGGGCGCAATGTCCGTGGGATAAGAAGCAGACGATGGAGAGCCTGCGTCACCTTACCATTGAAGAAACCTTTGAATTAGCCGACAGCATCATCGATAATAACCTATCCGAAATACGTAAGGAGTTAGGCGACATCATGCTTCATATTTTATTCTACGCTAAAATCGCTTCGGAGAAAAATGCTTTTGATATCACTGAAGTCATCAATGCGCAATGCGAGAAACTGATTTTTCGTCACCCGCACATTTACGGCGACGTAAAAGTTCACGATGAAGAGGAAGTAAAACGGAACTGGGAAAAACTGAAACTGAAAGAAGGAAACGAATCCGTTCTCGGTGGTGTGCCGAAGTCGTTGCCGGCGATGATTAAATCAATGCGCATTCAGGAAAAGGCCCGCGGCGTAGGTTTCGACTGGGAACAACCGCATCAGGTTTGGGAGAAAGTAGAAGAGGAGATTGCAGAGTTCAAAGAAGCAGCCGATAAAAATGACAAAGCACATGCCGAAAGTGAATTCGGCGATGTGCTTTTTAGTCTTATCAATTACGCCCGTTTCAAAGGCATCAATCCCGAAGAAGCACTGGAACGTACCAATAAAAAATTCATTTTCCGTTTCCAATACCTCGAAGCCGCCGCCAAACGCCTCGGCAAAAACCTCAGCGACATGACGCTTGCGGAGATGGATGTGTTTTGGAATGAGGCGAAAAAATTAGCTGATTAGCTAATGTGCTAATTAGCTAATTAAATACATCTTCCCTTCCTGTTTCCAATACCTCGATGCCGCCGCCAAACACCTCAGCGACGTGAGGCTGACGGAGATGGGTGTGTTTTGGAATGAGGCGAAGAAAATTAGCTGAATAAGCTAATGTGCTAATTAGCTAATTAAATACATCTTCCCTTCCTGTTTCCAATACCTCGATGCCGCCGCCAAACACCTCAGCGACTTGAGGCTGACGGAGATGGGTGTGTTTTGGAATGAGGCGAAGAAAATTAGCTGAATAGCTAATGTGCTAATTAGCTAATTAAATACATCTTCCCTTCCTGTTTCCAATACCTCGATGCCGCCGCCAAACACCTCAGCGACGTGAGGCTGACGGAGATGGGTGTTTTTTGAAATGAGGCGAAAAAAAATTAGCTGATTAACAATATTGCTAATTAGCTAATTAGATACATCTTCCCTTCCTGTTTCCAATACCTCGAAGCCGCCGCCAAACGCCTCAGCAAAAACCTCAGCGACATGACGCTGGCGGAGATGGATGTATTTTGGAACGGGAGCGAAGAAAATTAAGCTGTGTGCTTCAATTAGCTAATTAGTAATTAACATTAGCTAATTAAGTACTTCTTCCCCATATAATCCGCCACCCCTGCATGCGACTCTTTCATGCCTTCGCTGCCTTTGGTCCAGTTGGCGGGGCAAACTTCACCGTTTTCTTCGAAGAACTGGAGAGCATCGACCATGCGGAGAGCTTCGTCGACGTTTCTTCCGAGAGGGAAGTCGTTGATGAGTTCGTGACGAACTTTACCTGTTTTGTCGATGAGGAATAATCCGCGGAAAGCGATCATCGGGCCGGTAGCTACAAGTTCACCTTCTTCGTTGTACTGATATTCACCTGACAGTACACCGTAGTTAATCGAAATTGTTTTTGTTGTATCGGCAACAACCGGATAAGTAATGCCCTGAATACCGCCGTGTTTTTCGGCATCTGCAGCCATCCCCAGTGTGATTGCTCGCTGTCGGTAGAACAAGCCACCACAGCAACATTACGTTTTTCAAATTCGCCCAGTTTTTCCTGGAAGGCGTGAAGTTCAGTCGGACACACGAAAGTGAAATCCTTCGGATAAAAGAAAAACACCACGTGCTTTTTACCGATATACTGTTCAAGTGAGAAATCATTTACAAACTGATCTCCCAACACCACTGCTTTCGCCTTGAAAGCGGGAGCTTTTTTTCCTACTAATGACATATTAATTGAGATTTTAGATTGAGATTTTTTGACGGGGGCAAAGATAGTGAAAAAGTTGGTTAGTTGCTTAGGGAGGGATTGAATATTGAATATTGAATATTGAATATTGAATATTGAATATTGAAGATAAAATTAATATTAATATTCAATATTCTATCTTCAATATTCAATCTGAAAGTGTGAGTTTAAGAAACTGAGCGAGTGAACAGTAATATTCTTTCTAACAACCTTCTAAATTGTTGATATAAAATCTAAGCAACCAAAGCAACCAAGCAACCATCAGGATAGCATCGCCAGCCCCGCACCGAGCAAAATAATCAGCAGTTTGAGGTAATTGAAACGGTGTTCGCTGTAACTTTCGAAAAGGATAGTTGTGGAGATGTGGAGGAAGATACCGATGACGACGGCCATCATACGGTTGTAAAATATGGAAAGGTTGTCGAGTGCTCCGTGACTGATGAACGTTCCTGTGAGAGCGCCGCCGGGTGCCATGAGGGCGAAGAGGACTAAGTAAAAGACAGCTGATTTTTTTGTGATGCCGGATTGCAGCAACATACTCATCAGTGCAATGGCCACGGGAATGTGATGCAGAATAATTCCTGCGAGTAGTGAGTTTTGTGTTCCGGGTTCGTCGAACTTTTGTACCAATGGCATGCCTTCGAGATAGGAGTGAAGGCAGAGTCCAAGCATGACGCCGTAAGGAAAAGCAGCGTTTTGATTTTTGTGGATGTGAATATGTCCGTGCTCGATACCCTCGGAGAAAAATTCCAGGATGATTTGAATAAAAAATCCGGCGAAGATGAAAATGCCGATGTAATTATCATTCGAATGATAGACTTCCGGAAGCAGATGTAGTACGGTGAGGGCAAAAAGATAAGATCCGCTGAAACTAAGAAGAAGCTTCAGATACTTGCGGTTGATTTCTTTAAAAGCAAAAACAGAAGAGCCGCTGATGACGATGGTAATGAAGAGTAAAAAGTAATTAATAACCGGCATCAGTGTTTATTTTTTTGTGCGATGAGGATAAGTCGTTCCGAAGAATCTTTTTCGAAAGGACGCAAATCATAATCGCCGAAAGTATTTGTAATGGTGAGCCCTGCTGTTTGGAAAAACTTTTCGAAGTCGGCTTTCGTGTACAGTTTCACCCGCTCTTCGAAATAATGGGCAACACCGCGGTCTTCGAATGAGATGCTTTTCACAATCTGTTTTCCGCTAATGGTTTTCCTAATTTGAAAGTCGATTCCGTCGACAGATTTATCGAAAGCACTTCCGTCGCACCCTGTTACGACATCAGCATTGAAATAATCAAAGACAAATATGCCACCCGGTTTCAGTGCGGCTGCATGGGCGATGATACAACGCACATCTTCCCGTTCGGTGCGGAAGTATCCGAAGCTGCTGAAGAGATTGATGACGATATCGAAGTAATTCGTACGAAACACTTCGCGCATATCGTGCAGATAAAAGTGAAGCGAATCATTTTCGAATTGTTTGTCGAAGTCGATACTTTCATCGGACAAATCGAATCCGGTTACGTCAAATCCTTTCTTGTTGAGGTAAATCGAATGGCGCCCTTTTCCGCAGGCTACATCAAGTATTCGACTGCCCGTTGAAGGTCGAAGCAATCCGATTAATGCATCCAGAAATTCGCCCGCCTCGTCTTCATCCCTGTCTTTATACAGGATATGATAGTAAGGTGAATCAAACCACGTTTCAAACCATTCCCCTGCCTCAGAAACGGCAGGTTTGACTTTGGAAATCATGGGCGAAAGTTAGGAAAAGTATTGGTTGGTTGGGGAAAGGGATTGAATATTGAATATTGAAGATTGAATATTGACATCTTCAATATTCAATCTTCAATATTCTATTTTCAATAAAAAATTAGTGTGAGTTTGAGAATCGGAGTGGGTGAACAGTAAGACGATAGGTAACGACCTGTAAATTTTTGTTTCGACCACTAAGCAACCAAGCAAATAAGCAACCAGGCAACAAAAAAAAGAGCCGGGAACTAAGGACCCACACCTTGCCCGGCTCATGGTAACATAAACCTGAAACCACACTATCTTAGATTCAAATGATCATTTTCAAGAGGAGAAGAATAACAGCAAAGAGCAATGCAAAATCAATGATGGAATATTTGAAACGGGTAATTTTTTCTGACATAACGGGAGAGTTTTGGATTCGATTAGACATAACTTTTGGAGTGTGTTTCGTGTTAAGCCGGGTTCGAATTGTGGTCAGAAAACTATGTTAGGCGCTACGGCGGCGTTTAAATTCTCCGCCCATGACGATGGTAAGTGTTCTTGCGATTTCGTCGAGCAGATCTTTTTGATTGCCGGCCAGAATTTCAGTTTCTTTCTTTTCACCGCGGATGGCAGTGAAAGCAGATTTGTCGGTTTGGTGATGAATGACTTTCATGGTTCTTTGGTTCTTGGTTTTGCGCAGTTGATTGGGAGATACTAGTTATAGAGGAATTCCTTGAGTTGAAATACATCGAGCGGTTTCCGCAAGTAGCGAACTACACTGGGGTTCGACAAGGCACGCTGACGGTCGTCGGCGCTGGAGGAGCCGGTAATAACGACGAGCTTACACTTGTTGCGGATGAAGTCGGAGAGTTTAGAGAACTGATCCAGGAAGTCGAAGCCGGTCATACCTTCCATTTCCAGATCGAAGAAGATCAGTTCCGGAACTTCGGAGAGGCGTTCGGCATTTTGGAGTTCGCTGAGGATGTGTTGCGCTTTAGAGGCAACGGTTACTGTTTTGGCGATGGCGGCAGCGCGTAAAATGGTCTCATTGATAAAAAGGTCGAGTGTGTTACCGTCAATCACCACAACGCGCTCGAAGCGCGGTCCCGCTTTTGGTTGCGGGGAATACGGGAGTGATTGTGCTTTCTTGGTAGACATGGCCGGAGAGAGACTGGTGTTTCGGTTAAGCTGATGTAAAAGTAGCGTGGCAGTTCTCCCCAAAAAAGGGACAAAATGAAAATAAATAGACATGACCCATCGGTCGCAGACCGCGGGTCAATATCTAAAATTTCAATAAAATTTAGCTTTTTACCGTCTTGTAAATCTCTCTTCGTTTGGGTTCAATAAACCTCCTTCTCGTTAAAAGTTAGCGAATTTACGCCAAAAATGGCGTTTTGTGTGTGTTTCAGGTCGGGTTTTAATTTTTACCCCCTGAGGGTGTTGTTTTAGACATTTCTTTTACCTTTGAGCTTCTGTAACAGTCTTACTGTTAGGGTCATCATCATCTGTTATGATGATATCATCAAGTTGATTTCCGTCTTTAATACTTTGCTGATATTCCGTTGAAGATTTCAGCTTTGTACTTTCTGCAGAATTCAACCTGATTTGCCCACTTTCAGTTTGGGTAAAACTCAAACCGAGAGCCATTAAGATTGCTAATAGGATTTCTATCATGTTGTTTCGTTTGTACAACAAATCTATCCTACTATGAAGCGGGGATTTTTTAAAATGGACTGTTATCTTACAAAAGGTCATGAATAATATCGCGGCGCTGAAGAAATTAGTTTTGAGTTTGTCAAAAGAAGAGGAGGCGCTTTTTTTTATAATTAATTCTGAAAAAAATTACAAACATATAAAAGATATTTTTTATATAAGTAAAACAATTGAAGTTGTACTCATCAATAAGGACTAATAGAAGGTGAGTTCAATTGACTTGCAAAGAGAACTTTATGGCAAACCAAATTATTCAGCCTTTAATAAGCTTTGTAATCGATTGCGTGAGCGGTTATTGGATGTGATGTTGCTTTCTGTAAATCAAATTCCATCTAAAAATTCAAAAAGGAATCTGGCGATAATGGAAATAAAGAAAAACCTTATCATCTCAGATGTTCTGAGCCAAAAAGGATTAAGGGATGAAGCAGAAAGGGTGATCAACAAAACTTTATTAAATGTAAATAAGTTTGAACTTTTTGATTTAAAAGTTCAAGCATTAATGAGTAAAGAAAAGTTGATTAATCTTAGAAAAAGTGCTACTGCAATTGCAAGAAATCAAAACGAAATAAAAGATGCAGAAAGGAAACAAAAGTCGCTCCATTATTGTCAACAAATTTATTCCGCTTTGATAAATAAAATCGCGAACTCAACTTCTTATAGAAGATATTTTAACGATTTGGAAAATGTGATTGAAGAACTTGAAGCTCAGTTAAAAATCAGTCAATCTTATCAAATAGAGTTTTTTTTAAATTTTTTAAAAACAGAGAAGTTTCAAATTGAGAATAATTTTACCGCAGCTAATAGTTCACTAAAGAGGTTAGAGCAGCTTACATCAATGGATGTTTTGTATTCAGAAACAAGAAGGGGTACTATCTATTTGAATTTGGCAGGTAACTTTATTCATCTTAGGAATTTTAGAGATGCAGAAATATATGCCCTCAAAGCGCAAAGGTATTTTCCTAACAACATGCTCAATCGTGCATTAGTTGCTGAAATTCAATTTTATTCTTCGATGTATCAGGATAAATTTCACGAGGCAGATGAGTATTTAAAAAGTCTCTTGAACACTCCTATCGAAAGCAGTATTCAGTACAGATATGACCGTTGGAGGTTTTTTGAGTCATCGTTGTTGTTTATTAGCAAAAGATATAATCAAGCATTAAGTGAGTTAAATAGAATAAAAGAAATTGACAAAGACAAAGAGGGTTGGAATGTGAATAAACGTATACTTGCTATCCTATGCCGAATTGAGCTTGGGGATTTGAATTCTATTGATACCAGTATTGTTAATCTGGAGAAGTTTATAAAAAGAATCGATAAGCTTGAGTTTTTAAAACCAAGATATAAAATTATCCTTCGAATTTTAGTAAAGTTGTTGAATTCAAATATGAATTATCTTGAAGTGTACCGTTCAAGAATAAAGTACTTTGAACTACTTACTGGTGACGATGTCAATTATAAGTGGGATCTTAAGGGGCCAGAATTAATTCCATTTCATTTATGGTTTAAATCGAAGTTAGAAGGGAAAGTAATCAGCTTTCATGACTCAATTTCTTGAAACTATTAACGTTTCTTTTTATATAGTACGCTTTTAGATTCATTCAATAGCCTACTTTTAGCTTCTTTGGTATATTTATTCTCGACTATTTCAAAGACATCTTTTGGTGATATTGAATGAATTTCACAAAGCCGTAAAAAATTTTTCATTGTCATATTCTCACCATTTTCCCAACGCCAATAAGCAGTTCTGTTTAAATCGTTTTCATAACTAAATAATTCAGCGGATTTAAACCCTTTGATCATTCGCAATTGCCGTAAAGTGCTTCCTAGGTCGATTAAAGCCTGTTGTTTTGTTTTTCTCATTCAAATTTATTTTGTACTTTTTCGTGTCCAAAACTAATGGCTTAGGTTTCGTTTTTTTGGGAAAAATGATGAGTTTGTTGGACATTAATATTTTGGTTTATATCAAGGGCATTATTACAATCTATGAAAGAGTACAAAGAAATCAGATCTATATTGTTGACATTCAATGAGCAAGAAAGGCGCGCTTTGGTCAATAAATTAAGGTTTAATAATGAAACATCAGTTAATGGATTATCGCAAAGGTTAATTCAGGGTTTATTTGAAGAAAGCATTTCAGAAAAGGAATTGCATAAAAGAGTTTATTCAAACTATAATCCATCTGCATTTCGAAAGTTGATTTCACGGAATCTAGAATCAAGCATGGATGTCCTCTTGACTTATGATAGTATTAATTCAATTGAAAAATATGATGAACGGGCGAAGGATATCTTCATCTTAGAAAGGAAGATATTATTAGCCGAAATTTTAAGGTATAGAGGAGCTTTTGAATTGTCTTCAAGGTTGCTGGAATCAGTCATAAAAAATGCCAAGGAGTACGAGCATTATTCTGTTTTAGTCAATGCAATCGAGAAAAAGCTAAAATTTAATTCAGCTGATTTGGATTCAAAAGAATATGTGGAGCTAGAGAGGGAATTGAGTAAATATCTTAAGGTCCGTATTAGACTAAATTACGTAATTAGAATTTATACGAAATTTGTCCTTAGGTTACCCAAATTAAATCGTGATCAATCCAATGTACTTACATTAAATTTATTAAACAGAGTAAGAGAATTGGCAAATCAGACTAATTCAAAAACGATTTTATTATACTATAACTATATTTATTTGCAATATCTTGCTGTGAATAAAGATTTTGCTGAAGGTTATCAACATGCACTTGAAATTTTATCCTTAACCAAGGATTCAAATTGTTTAAGGTCAAACCAACGACTTGTATTTATATATTTCAATTTGGCATTATTCTCCAGATATAATTTAAATTTTGATTTGGCACTTTCCTATTTGAATGAAGCAAACAAATATTCTTTCGGTAAGGTATATAACTCTTCATTGTATTTTGAAGGTTCATTTTTGTGTTATCTAAACTTAGGGGATTTTAAAAAAGCCAAGTACTATTTGAAGTTACTTTTCACTTCAGAACATTTGGCAGTTGAAACTAATCTCGTGGATTATTACCAATCAATTTGTTGTTATTTGGATGGCGATGTGAAGCAGGCAATTAAATGGAATAAATCAATAAATCGAGGTGCAAAAACTAATGTTGAATTAAATTTGAATTCTCGAATATTGCTCATTCTTGAGTTGTTTGAATGCGATGAATATGATCTTATTGTTCGAGAAATTGATAATCTCCGGAAACAATTTGAAAATCTACGATTGAAAGGGGGAGACATCAATTTGCGACTGCAACATATCATTAAATTACTTCAATGTTTGGAAAGGTCAGATTTTAATTTCAAGACTGTAATGACACAAAAAAAGCATTATATTGATTCATTGTGCTCTTTGGAATACTCCTGGAAACCCAACTCCCTCGAACTTATCATCTTCGAAGAGTGGTTTGAAAGTAAATTAAAAGGCGTACCTTACCATCACAAAACTGCCGTCGACAATGTGCGACGGAGGTTGAAAGCGGTGGTAGTATAATGCGAATCGTAATCAGACTATTTTTCTTGTTTTTAGTCGTGGCTCTTTCCGGAATGCTGCTGAGCAACTTTCAGGGAGACGAACCTCTTGTAGTGAAACAGCGCTTGAGTGTGGAGTGTGATTCATTGCGGTCGGCGGTGGTGCGGTTGAGTGGGGCTGTGAAAGAGAAGAAGGGCGATGGACAGAAAGAGAAAGCACTTTTGGAAGAATGCCGGCTTCGGTATAAGCGGATTGAGGCCTTTATAAAATACTTTTTACCGGGCGATGCGCGGAAGCTGAACCGGGCGGCGGTGATGCAGACGGTGGAAGATGATGAGGTGACGCAATATGTTCCGTTCTCCGGGTTTCAGTATGTGGAGAGTTTGATGTACGACGACAGCGCTGAATTTAAACGAAAGGAAATCCGGAATGCAGTGGATGAAATTTTTATGGTCGTCGATAAACTGCCGGAGTCGTTTCGTAATCTCGATATTCAGGAAAATCATCTGTGGGAGGCGATGCAATATGAGCTGGTTCGTCAGTTCATGCTGGGCTTTACCGATTTTGAAACGCCCGACAGCAAAGCCGGTCCTGCTGAAAGCGCGGCTGTTCTGCAGGGAATGAAAGACATCGTGCTTGCCTGCTATGCACATTCAGAGGGCGAGCAGCGGACGCAGCTCAATGAACTGTATCGTTTGCTGGATCGTTCGGTGGCGTACATGCGTAATGCGCATGCGCCGGTGAATTACTTTGAATACTATACGCAATATTACAACGAGCTGAGCGGACAACTTGGTCATACGCGCGATGTCGTGGTGACGGAAAACAATATGTACGGACAAACGGCTTTGAATCTTCAGATCCGTTCTGTTTTTGATCCGCATGCTTTCAATTCCTACTTCTTTGTGCCGGGGAAAAATTTTGCTCAGCCTGCTGCTGTAGCCGACCTCGGACGAACACTCTTTTTTGATCCTGCGCTCTCGGCGAATAATCTGCGTGCCTGTGCTTCGTGTCATCAGGCCGGCAAAGCGTTACTGGCGAAGCTTGCCGCTTAGTCAGTCGTTCGAGCCCGGACGCATGCTTACGCGCAATGCACCTACACTGGTGAGATTCCGTTCTTCAGCGAAGCTATTTCACGACGGACGAGCATTCACCTTCGAAGATCAGGCCGGACAGGTCATGAGTAATCCGCTCGAGATGCACAACGATTTTTCTGCCGTTGCCATCAAACTTCGCCGGAGCGATGAATACAAAAAGCTATTCACGCGAAGCATACAGCGGCAGTGAAGACACGCAGATCACCAATCGCAGCATACTGCAGGCCATTGCCGAGTACGAGCGAACACTCATTGGCATGAACTCACGATTTGATCGTACGATGAGCGGAAGAGAGTTTGTCATGAATCAGGACGAAATAAATGGATTCAATCTGTTCGCCGGCAAGGCGAATTGCGCCTCGTGTCATTTTCTCCCGTTGTTCAACAGTTTGCTGCCACCTGAATATGTGGAGACAGAGTGGGAGGTTGTTGCGCCATCGGCAAAGATGGTACAGCCGCGCGAGTTGGATCCGGATTTAGGTCGTTACAATATTATTCCTGTCGATATTTTTAAACATGCTTTCAAGGAACACCGACACTGCGCAATGTGGCCATCACCGGACAGCCTATATGCACAATGGAGTTTTCAGGACATTGGAAGAAGTCGTGGAGTTTTACGATCAGGGAGGTGGAAAGGGATTGGGATATGAGGTGCCGTATCAGACGTTGGCTGAGGAGAAGTTGAATTTGACGGCGACGGAAAAGTTTGAGCTGATTTCTTTTTTGAATACGTTGACGGATACTACGGATATTACTTCAGTGCCTGTGAAGTTGCCTGCTTTTCCCGGGGATATGAATTTGAATGAACGGCCGGTGGGCGGGGAATACTAAATTTTTTCCCACCCGCCGCGGCAGGGAAATTAAAAAGTGAAATCACGGAAAATTATAATTCAGAATTCAGAATTCAGAATTCTGAATTCTGATTGATGCCTATCGTATCAAATGCCGGCGAATACGCGCCCCAGATGCCGAGGCCTCCGGTGATGTTGGAGTGGACAGGTTGCGGGGAGCCGAAAGGGTTACCGTTGGCAGAGACTTGTGATTCTTCGGTGCGCCAGAAGTCAAGTGTGCCGCGATCGATGGTGGAGAATTTTTACAACGATGGTATCGCCGCGTTTGAAGCGGAATTTTTCGTCGTTCTGATCATCGTCTTTTTGGGAGAAGGCAAAATTTCACGCAGGGAAGATAAATCGAAGCTGCGGTCATTGATGTAACGGTCATCGAAGACGGAGCCGCCAAAAGGGGCAACAAAAGTTGAGTCTTTAATTTTTCCGAATCTGGTCCGAAGGTGTAATGATTGATGCGTTGCGCCACCCAACGATAACAATTGCCGAGTGTATCAGGATCGGTCAGATGTGCCCAGGCGAAACCAAGTGAGTCGCGGTTGCCGTCAACTTTCCACCAGACAGAGTCGAGCGGAACAGGTGCAGGGAGTGAAGCTTCTGAGGTAATCGTTGAGCCATTTGAAATAACGGTAAGGTGGTATGATTTACCAACCGTTCCCGTAATTGTTGTGCCCACGTACACGCCATAGCCGGGAATTTGTTGTAGTGTATCGGTAATCGTTCCATCACTCACTACGACAGTTGCTCCCAAAACAGAATTTGAAAGAATATTGTTGGTGCTGATTTCCCGAAAAACGGAAATGTGTTATTAAGAAGAACAATCGGATGTTGTCGGTTTCAATCATTCCTTCCCGACAATCTTAGTGTCAGCTTCAGGAACTTCAACGGTTACATTTTTTTCGCACGCTGCGAAAATGGTGGCAATGATGGCGAAGGTGAATATATATCGGAATGTTTGCGTCTTCATGATTAGAATTTGAAATTGTAAGTAACACTCGGAATCAACGGGAAGAGGGAAATCTGTTTGGCTTCAATTACAATATTTCCGTCAGTGTTGTAGGCTTTGTCAAAATAAATGATGTACGGATTGTATCGGTTATACACATTGAAGATGGAGAAATTCCAACTCGACTCCCAGCGCGCATGCTTCTTTACATGCAGCGTGGCACTAATATCCATGCGATGATAAGCAGGCAAACGGTAGTTGTTTCTTTGTCCGCCGTAATCTTCTACGATATCGCCGTTGCTCATGAGATAAAGTCGTTCAGGAAATGTGTTCAGATTTCCTGTTGCATAAACCCATGTTGCGCCGAATGTCCACTTTGGATTGAGATCATAAGTAAGAACTACTGAGATGTCGTGACGACGATCGTATTTAGGAAAATAAGTCTTACCCAAATTCAAATCCGGGAACTGACGCTTTGTCCATGCCAGAGTGTAACCGATCATCCTGTCAATTTCCCCTGAGCTTTTTCAAAAAAGTTCAGTACCATAACTCCACCCTTTTCCGAAGACGAAGAAGTTGTCAAGATTTCCGTTGACCTGATTCTCCGGTAAAAAACCTTCCTGATATTCGATCTGATCACGCATGTCTTTGTAATAAACTTCAACGGAAGTTTCGTATTTATTCATTTCGAAATTCCGGAAGTAACCAAGAGCATACTGAGTTCCAAATTGCGGTTTCACACGATCAGAGGAAGGCACCCATGTATCGGTCGGCAATGAAACACCGCTCAATGAAACCAGGTGGATGTACTGATAGTTTTGCGAGTAAGATGCTTTAAGAGAAGAAGTGTGATTGAGAGAATAGCGAATAGCAAAGCGAGGTTCGGCATGATAGTAAGCCTGAACACTTTTTCCGGCAGCGTAGTGAATCGTATCAGTCGGCGTGTTGCTGATCGGATCATTGATGAAGCGATCAAAAGGGCCGACCTGATCAAACACAGTCAGACGAACACCACCATCGAGCATTAGCTTGTCATTGACTTCAAAGTTGTCGTTTATGTAAAGAGCTCCGTCATGTGCATACTGACGAACAATGTCACCGAGATTGAAGTACACTTCACCGGAACGCGCACTTGCATTATTCGGTGTAAAGACGTGATAAATATAATTTGCTCCGAATTTCACTGTGTGCTGTGTATTCGGCAGCCACGTGAAATCTTCTTTCACATTGTAATCTTTGATACCGGAAAAAAGTTTAAAGCTGAATTCCGATTGTCCGCCTTCGAAGGAGAAATCGTAATTGGTAAAGATCAACGATGAATTCAGGAAGAGTTTGTTGTGGAAGAGGTGATTCCATCGTGCCGTAGCCGTTGCATTTCCCCATGGAATATCAACGCTGAAGTCGGAGTTCGGAGATTTGAAACGAAATACGTCACGACCAAAGTATCCGCTCAGGAAGAGACGATCCTTGTCGCTCAAGCGATAATTCACTTTCAGATTGAGATCGTAGAAATAATATCTGTTCCCGCTGAAGTCTGACGAAGAACTGACGAATGGTTTGCCCATGAACAAATCGATGAACGTTCTTCTTGCTGAAACGATGAAAGAAGCCGTATCTTTTTTGATTGGTCCTTCGACAGTGAGTCGTGACGAAACAAAACCAATTCCACCCTGTACACCAAAGCGCTGATTGTTTCCTTCTTTCATTTGAATATCAAGCACGGAGGAGAGTCGTCCGCCGTAATTCGCCGGCATATTTCCTTTCGTGAGCGTGATATTCTGCACTGCATCAGCATTAAACACAGAGAAGAAGCCGAAGAGGTGAGAGGCATTGTACACATTTGCTTCATCGAGGAGAATCAGATTCTGATCCGGTCCACCGCCGCGCACATAGAAACCGCTATTTCCTTCACCGGCTGATGAAACTCCGGGAAGCAGCTGAATAGTTTTCAGGATATCAACTTCGCCCATGAAAGCAGGCAATGTTTTGATTTTGTCGACTTCAATTTTTTCGCGGCCCATTTCTGTGCTGTGCACATTGCGATCGCCCTTTTCCGCTGTAACGACAACTTCTTTAGTTTCAACAGAAACGGAAATCATGCTGAAGCTGCGGGTAAGGTCTTCAGTTTGAAGAGAGATTTTTATTTCCTGCGTATTAAAACCAAGGTAAGAAACGGCAAGCGTATATTCTCCCGAAGGAACGGTAATAGAATAAAAGCCATATTGATTGGTGACCGTACCTTTCATGGTCTCTTTAATATAGACATTGGCACCGAGCAATGATTCACCTGTAGCAGCTTCTTTGACGTAGCCGCTGACGGTGAGCATCCCTTTTTGAGAATAGGAGGAGAAGGAAATCAATAGCAGCAGAAAAACAAAAGCGGATCTGCATTTCATTCCTGAAATATGAAATTGCATAAAAGCAGGTTAAGAATTTGGCCGCAAAAGTAGGGAAAATATGGAGGGGAAGTGTTAAACTTCTTTTAAAATTGGTGATCAGTGATTGGTGTTCAGCAATCAGGAGGGGTGAAATGAAATTCTGAATTCTGAATTTGAAAATCTCCGAATAAGCGATTTCAAATCTGCGAAAATCTGCGTGAGCAATCTGCTTTTATCTGCGTTAAAAAAATTCACTGGCAGATAAGTTCCCGGTATCGAATAGACAAATCGAAAGCAATTACAGGTAATTTGTTTCCCGCAGATGACGCGGATTTCTCACGCAGAAAAGCGCAGATTTGTTGTCGTAGATTGAACCTGTTAGATAGACGGATGCAAATTCAGAATTCAGAATTCAGAATTCAGAATTCAGAATTAAACCCCTCTAAACACCCCCGGCTGCTGATTTGCACAATCACTCAATTACTTGTAAAAAAAAACGCTCCGTAGTCATCCTACAGAGCGAATTTCTTTCCGCCGGGTATAAGCCGGGTTCTGTACCTTTTGGGTGTCTGTCATTTATCTGGGATGATGTTCACACATCACCTCTAGATAAATACAGGTTGTTTCATGAATTGAACGCAGAATTAGATGATAGACGGATGCAAATTAAATTCAGAATTCAGAATTCAGAATTAATTCAAAACCCCTAAACACCCCGGTTGCTGATTTGCAAATCACTCAATTACTTGTAAAAAAGCGCTCCGTAGTCATCCTACGAGCAATTTCTTCCGCCGGGTATAAGCCGGTTCTGTACCTTTTGGGTGTCTGTCATTTATCTGGGATGATGTTCAACATCACCTCAATCAACCTACCTGTCACGGCATCGTAAACGAACTCGGACGCGCAGCCCTTAGTCCGTGACTTATTTGGTTTTTCAACTCCTGAGGTTACCCGCCACCGGCATCGCTACCAGTGGCCGTGAGCTTTACCTCACGTTTTCACCTTTACCGACCGAAGCCGGAAGTTATTTTCTGTGGCCCTCTCTGTCTTCTCCGAAAAGAAGCCTTCCGTTAGGAAGCAGGATGCGCTCGTTGCCGGACTTTCCTCCGTTTGTCTTTCAAAACGGCGACAGACCGCCGACGGAAAGCAAAAGTATGAAAAAGTAAGTAGTAATTAGTAATTAGTAATTTTGGCATTCCCTATGTTGAATTCCAATTCCTCATACTATTTACTCAGAACTAATTACTACTTACTAATTACTACTTACTATTTAGTACCTTCGCAACCTATGAATTTCAAGTTTCTGACAGAATTGCCGCTCTGGTGGGTATTGGTTTGTCTGCTGGCGGGAATCGGGGGAGCATTTTTACTTTACGGAAAGGACCATTCATTTGATAACATTCATAAATGGTTGCGTCGTCTGCTTTTTGTACTCAGGGCATTGCTCTTGTTCTTTCTTTCAATTCTGCTTTTATCACCGTTGATCAAAACCTTTACTCGTGAGAAAGAGAAGCCGCTGCTGATTTTCGCTCAGGATAATTCACAAAGCATCGTTCTGAATAAAGACTCTGCATTTTATCGCGGCGATTATAAAAAGTCGGTGGAGAAATTTTTGTCAAAGTTGCAGGATAAGTACGATGTAAAATCCATTAGCTGGGGCGACCGGGTGCGCGATGAAGCCGACTTTCAATTCGACGATAAAGAGACCGATTTCTCTTCGTTTTTTAACGAAGCCGCTAATCGTTACACTAATCGCAATATCGGTGCTTATGTCATCGCCAGCGATGGTATTTACAACCGTGGCAGTAGTCCGTTGTATCAGGATGCTGTTTCAAAAGTTCCGGTGTATACTGTTGCTTTAGGTGACACGACTGTCCAAAAGGATTTGTTGATTTCGTCGGTCAATTATAACAAGACGGTTTATCTGGGCAACAGTTATCCGGTCGAAGTGCACGTTGATGCCCGACAATTAAGCGGCGTGAGTACAACACTCACTGTCAGCAGAGATTCTTCCGTTATTTATTCGAAAGAAATTAAAGTCAGCGGCAATCGTTTCGACCAAATCGTAAACGTCATTCTCGAAGCGTCGAAGCCGGGAATCGTTCATTATAAGATCAGCCTTTCTCCTGTAGTAGGAGAGATGAGTACGCTCAATAATGTACGTGATATTTATGTCGAAGTGATCGAAAGCCGGCAGAAAGTGTTGGTCATCGGAAATGCTCCGCACCCTGATCTGGGTACATTGAAGCAGTCGATTGAAAGCAGTCAGAATTATTCAGTCAAAGTCATTACAGCCGATCAGGACCCGGGCGCGTTGAATGAATACAATCTGGTAATACTCCACAACATTCCATCTGTTGCCCATCCGGCAGGCGAGCTTTTGAATCGCATTAAGACGGCAAATTTGCCCGTGTGGTATATTCTCGGTGCACAGACATCCGTTTCACTTTTCAATAATCAGAACGCAGGAATTTCCATCAGCGGAGAGAGCGGAAAAACAAATCCGGTTTTAGCGAGAGTGAATAAAGACTTTTCGCTTTTTACCGTAGATGCTGCAATGTCTCAGGCTATTCCGACATTTCCTGAGTTGATTACACCGTTCGGACAATTCAGATCAACGGCTGATAACTCGGTTTTACTGAAGCAACAAATCGGAAGTGTCACTACTGATCAGCCATTGCAGGTTTTCAATCAGTTCAGCGGACAAAGAATCGGCGTACTCTGCGGTGAAGGAATCTGGCGATGGAGGATGAGCGATTACAGTGCAAATGGCAGCTTTGATATTTTCAACAGTTGGGTGCTGAAGTCGGTACAAAATCTGAGTGTACGAGAAAATAAAACACATTTCCGTGTAACGCATAAATCGACATTCGATGAAAATGAGACGGTGAATTTTGATGCGGAAGTGTACAACGACAATTTCGAATTAATCAATACACCGGATGTGACGCTTACCATCACCAACCGCGACAATAAGAATTTTCCGTTTACTTTTTCCAAGAACGAAAAAGCATATGTACTGAATGCCGGCTATCTTCCTGCCGGAGATTACAAGTACAAGGCCACGGTGAAAGTGGGCGAGAAAGTGTACATGGAAAACGGACAATTCAGCGTGACTGCATTGCAAGCTGAACAAAGTGAAAGCGTTGCTGATCATCATTTGCTCAATACACTGTCTGAAAAGAGCGGTGGTCATATGTTCTATCCGGCACAATTGGATGTTCTGGCCGACTCACTTTTGGCGCGCAACGACATCAAGACCATTTCCTATTCACACTACCGCATGCGCGATCTGGTTGATTTGAAGGTGATTTTCTTCCTTCTTCTCGCCATTTTAAGTCTGGAATGGTTCCTCAGGAAACGAGCAGGAGGGTATTGATAATTCTTTGCCAAACACCGCTACAGATTTGTTTTTCCCGATAATTTTGCATTCAAATTCATGCAGGTTCAATCTCCCTGCGAAAATCTTCCTATGATTAAATACAGCACCAAAACTCTGTCGAACGGATTGAAGGTCATCGTTCACGAAGATCCGACTACGCCGCTTGTAACAGTGAACATACTTTATAAAGTCGGAGCACGCGATGAGTCGCCGGAGAAAACAGGCTTCGCCCATCTCTTCGAACACCTGATGTTTGGCGGATCAATCAACATTCCCGAGTATGACAGTCCGCTCCAGTTGGCAGGTGGTGATAACAATGCTTTCACCAACAATGATATCACGAATTATTATCTCACTCTCCCTGCAGAAAATATTGAAACCGGTTTCTGGCTGGAAAGCGACCGCATGCTGAGTCTGGCATTTTCGGAGAAGAGTCTCGAAGTGCAACGAAGCGTTGTTATTGAAGAATTCAAACAGCGTTACCTCAATCAGCCGTATGGTGATGTGTGGTTGTTGCTACGTCCGCTGGCTTACAAAGTTCACCCGTATCAGTGGGCGACGATTGGTAAAGAGATTTCACACATTGAAAATGCTACACTGGAAGACGTGAAGGATTTCTTCTTCCGATTTTATTGTCCTGACAATGCCATCATGACTGTCGCCGGTGGAGTGAAAGCAGAAGAAGTTTTTGCACTTGCTGAAAAATGGTTTGGAGAAATTCAGCGGAAGCGGAAGGATTTTACTCCGTATCCGACAGAGCCTCGTCAGGAAGAATACCGTGAGCTCACTGTGCATCGTGATATTCCATTTGATTCAGTGTACCGTGCATATCATTGTTGTGCCCGTTTGGATGAGGAGTTTTATGCAGTGGATTTGCTGACCGATATTCTCAGTCGCGGCCGTTCATCACGTTTGTACAATGCATTGGTGAAAGAGCAAAAATTATTCAGCGAGGTCAATGCATACGTTACTGCCGATTTCGATAAAGGATTGGTCGTTGTTGAAGGAAAACTCGTTGCAGGAGTATCGATGAAAGAAGCAGAAGCAGGGATTGATGCTGAATTGCAAAAAGTGATGTCGGAGTTGGTAAAAGCCGACGAACTTGAAAAAGTTAAAAACAAAGTAGAGTCAACGATGGAATTTTCAGAGATGGATCTTTCCGGAAGAGCGCTGAATCTTGCTATTGCAGAATACATGGGCGATGTGGAATTGGTCAATTCCGAATTGAAATTATTCCGTAAAGTGACAGGGGAAGACATTCGTAAGCAAGCTTCGGAAATTTTCAGAAAGACCAATTGTTCGACACTCTATTATTTATCAAACAGAAAAAACTAATGCAGACAGTGATTGACAGAAAGAACGCGCCTTCTCGTGCCGATATACAGAAGATAAATGTGCCGCAGGCAGAAAAGCATATGCTGGATAATGGAATTCCGGTTTATGCGATCAATGCAGGCTTTCAGGATCTCGTAAAAGTGGAATTGCTTTTTACCAATCCTGAATTCAATGCCGCAAAGCCGCTGATGAATTCAGCTACCAACCGAATGCTGCCCGAAGGGACATCGAAATACAATTCACAACAGTTAGCAGATCTGATTGATTACTACGGAGCATTTTTTGAGACCGATGAGAATTCGGATTTCTGTTCGGTGATGTTGTATTCACTCAACAAATATCTCGGACAAACCTTGCCGTATATCCGTGAAATGCTTACTGAGCCTTCGTTTCCGGAGAATGAACTTTCAGTTTACAAAAAGAATCATAAACAACGTTTGATTGTCGACAATGAAAAAGTTGGTTCATTAGCTCGCAGAAAATTCAATCAGATTATTTTCGGCAATGATCATCCGTACGGATTCATGGTGCAGCCCGATGATTATGATGCGCTGAATCGTGAAGACCTCATAGCCTTTCATAAACTGAAATATTCTCCTTCGAATTGTGTGTTGATTGTTTCAGGAATGATCAATGCAGACACAATTCAAATGCTGAATAAAAATTTCGGAAGCTGGAAAAATGAAAATCTGAAATTGAATTTCAATCGTCCTGCTTTTCAGACGGAGAAAGAATTCAAACACTATGTGAAGAAGGATGGAGCGATTCAGTCAGCCATTCGAATCGGTAAACCATTTTTCAATCGCAGTCATGAAGATTATCCGGGTGTCGCTGTGGCCAATACTTTATTGGGCGGTTACTTCGGTTCGCGTTTAATGTCGAACATTCGTGAAGACAAAGGCTACACTTACGGAATCGGTTCAGCCATTGTGTCGATGAAGCAGGAGGGATATTTTTTCATTTCAACTGAAGTGGGAGCGAAGGTGACCAATGACGCACTGCGTGAGATTTACAGCGAAATAGAATTAATGCGTTCAGAGACCGTTGAAGAAGAAGAGCTCGAAATGGTACGTAATTACATGCTGGGCACATTCCTGAAAGGCATCGACGGAGCCTTTCAATTGGCGGAGCGATTTAAGTCGATCTACCTCTCCGGTCTTGATTACGGGTATTATGACCGATATCTCGCCAAAATCAGGACAATCGGGCCGGATGAAGTCTTGTCGCTCTCCCGTAAATACTTTGACCCTGCCGGCTTTCACGAACTGGTTGTTGGCCTTAAATAGTTGCCCTGCATAGCGGGAAAGCTTAATTTTGAAGCATCTCAGGCATCCATGAAATTCACTCGTTTTTTCATTTTTCTGCTGATGCTTCTGCTGCTGAAAAGTAACGGAAGTAAGGCCATCGGCATGCACTGTGCAACGGTGGCGGGAAATGGAAGCGTTACATTTTCGTGGGATTTAACAGGAGCTGTTGCAGGAAACTTTCATTGTTATTACATCTATTCGTCAACCACGGCCGGCGGACCATTCACTGCCATCGACAGTGTTTTCATTTACAATACGACGACCTATACCGACATCAATGCGAACGCATACAATGTTCCGGCTTTTTATTACATCGCTGAACTTTTTTCAAACGGTAATCCTGCTATTGTGTCAGACACTATCCGTGCAATCGGATTGAATGTAGCCAATCCGGGAGTAGGTTATGCTAATTTAAGCTGGCCTGCCGTTCATCTTCCTTTGATTCCGTCGAATTCCATCTGGTATAAAATCTACCGTGAATATCCTGCCGGAGTTTTTACGCTCATTGATTCGGTGAATGCATCAACAGCTCCGTCGCCGATGACGTACAGCGATCAGATTTCAGTTTGTGACGATACTATCAAATATCGCATTGAAGTAACTGATCAGTCGGGATGCGTATCAGTTTCACCTGTGAAAGGAGATCGCTTCCGTGACTTGCAGCCGCCGCCGATTGGAACGATGGATTCGGTTTCAGTGGATGCAGCAGGCAATGCTACCATTGCCTGGGAAATGAAGTACAGTGCCGGATGCGAGTTTTTATGTAATACTACAATCCATTACCGGAGTGTGGACACCGATTGACACCGTGTACGGCAGACCTAATACAGTTTTGTATTCACTAGCTAATTGTCAGTCGCAGGCTGAAAGTTTCCAGATCATCACCGTCGACAGTTGCAGTAATCCTAGTGCGCAGAGTGATTTTATGCGAACGATTTATCTCACTTCTTCTTTCGATATTTGTTCAAAGTCCATTTCACTGAGCTGGAACGGTTATTCATACTGGCCGGTGCCGCCATTGTATCAGGTCTGGCGAAGTATTAATGGTGCGCCTGAAGTATTGATCGGGACTACCAATTCTACTTCTTTTCTCGACACAAACTTAGTAAGCAATCAGAATTTCTGCTATCGGATCAGAGCAGTGGATCAGACAGCAGAGTGAGCCGTTCAAGCACTTCGAATCAATCCTGTCTGCTTCCGTCATATCCACCGCCGCCGGCATTTTCGTATATCCGTACCGTTACCGTGACATCAGCTTCCAATGTCAGGATAGTCGGTTATGTGGACGCAACAGCAAAAGTGTCGGCATATAAACTCCTATCGTGCTACATCAGCAGCCGGCCCATTTGGTTTGATAGGAACGCTTGCAGTCACAGGAGTGTCGACGATTACGTTCAATGACAATGTAGATGCAAACAACGGTCCGTACTATTACAAAATCAGAAACCTTTGATTCGTGCGGTGTGCTGGCTAAAGTTCAAATCAGCCGGACGATATTATTGACCGGTGTAGCCAATTCAGATTATGCAATTCAATGACATGGACGAGTTATTCCGACTGCTGAGCAATATTGACCGTTACAATGTCTATCGCAGTTACAATGGAGTGCTTGATCCGACGCCGATTGCAGCTTTTGTTCCAGGTGATTCAACATTTTCCGATTACGTGCTGAATGAATTTGAAACCACGGAACATTCTGTTACATCGTTGAAGCGATTGAAGGAAAATCTGAATCCGTATCTGTTTCAGGACTTGAGCAGATCCAATGAAATTTGTCTCCAAACGCCGATGATTTTTCTTCCCAATGCTTTTCGTCCGGGAGGTAGGGTATAATGACATCTTCATTCCCGGAAATGCATTTGTATCACGAGGTTATTCACTTTACATTTATGACCGCTGGGGAGAGAAGGTTTTTCAGTCGGATGATCCCACAAAAGCGGTGGGATGGAAGCATCAATGGCCGTCCGGCACCAATGGCTGTTTATGTCTATTTGCTGATTGCAAAGATGCCGGATGGCAGCAAAATCGAACGCAAAGGTTCGGTCACACTAATCTCGGTAAGATTTTAAGTGCTTTTTCCAACTTAAAACCTTGATTTTTATTAAATTTCAAAGGACTTCCCTTTCGGCAAACTTTGAAAAATTGTCACTTTCTTTTCTTAGAAAAGTATAAGAGAGATATGTTCAGAAAACTCACCACACTTCTGATACTTCTTCGTATCTGCTTTCCACCGGCCCGCCTTTGCCACACACGCTTTTGGTGCCGAGTTGACTTATACCTGTATTGGAACAAATCAATACCTGTTGCATTATACCTTTTACAGAGATTGTTCAGGCATTCAGCCTCCGGCATCGCCGGGGATTGATTTCACCAATACCGGTGGTTTGCAAAATCCTTCGACGGTAAATCTTACGATGGACAGCAATTCACCTCAGGAAATTCCGCAATTATGTCCGGCTTTTTCGCCGACAACTTGTGGCGGCGGGACATATCTCGGCGTGCAGAAATACAGTTACAGCGGCGTCGTAACATTTCCTGGCAATGCAATCTGGACGGCTTCGCATACGGAAGCTGCGCGCTCATCTGCTCTGACTACAATTACCGGTGCAGGTTCGGATAATCTTTACGTTTATTGCACAATCAATACCTCAGCAGGCTGCGACAACTCGCCATACTTCAATACCGATCCATCCATTTTTTATTGTCTGAATAATTCAAATACCTATACTCCCGGCGTTATGGATGCCGATGGCGATTCGCTTGTCTTATCGCTGATCACTCCAAAGCGCGGACCGAACAGTACGGTAAATTACCGTAACGGCTATTCGGCAACACAACCGGTGGTAAGCAGTCCGGCCATGACCTTTGATCCTGCAAACGGAACCATTGTTGTTACGCCGACACAGCAGGATATTTCAGTGACAGCCATTCTTGTGAATGAATATCGCAACGGAGTTTTAATCGGTCAGGTCGAGCGGGATTTCACCATGTGTGTACAGCCATGTGCTGACAATGCACCAACCGTTTCCGGATTCAATGGCAGCACCAACTATGCGGTAAATGCAGTGGCAGGAGATCCGTTCTGTTTCTATGTAACCAGCTCCGATGCCGATGCATCTGATACAACGCGCTTATCAATTCAGGCACTCTTGCCGGGAATGGTTCGTACCAATTCATTCAGCAAGCATGACTCCATGGCCGTATGCTGGACACCACAGCCGGGTGACACTTCCGGCAATCCGCATTGCATTACCGTAAGTGTTACCGATGATCATTGTCCGATCAACTCAGTCACCAATCATACTTTCTGCATCACGGTAAGTCCGGTGAATTCGATTCCTGAGTCTTCTCAAAATCAATTCGCACTTTTTCCGAATCCTGTTACCGATCAGTTGAATGTAAAATTTGAAAATCGAATTACAGGAAAGTACATTATTTCCGATATCTCAGGCAGGGCAGTACTTGAAGGTAAATGTAATTCCGATCAGATTGTGATTGATTTTTCCAAACAAGGATCCGGCTATTATTTATTAAATATTTTTCCTGAAAACGGGGTAACTCTTAGAAAGCTTTTTTTAAAGAGCGATCAATTTTGATGTAGATTTTTTTGATAAGACTTGAATCTTATAAAAAGAACCATTCAAATTGTAGTTCTCTTCCTTCTAGTGGAAAATAATAATTGAACGATGTAAATTTATTCCGTCTGAGTTTACAATTGAGATTGAATAAAGACCATTTGGCAAATTCTCAGTAGACACTTCTTGAATTTCACCTTGTCCTAATGTGGATGATTCAGAATACACAATCGTCCCAAGATAATTTAGGATATTAATTGAGTAGCATTGGTATAGTTCAGAGTTAAAATTAATACTGATCGATTTATCTGCAGGAATTGGGAAAATAGAAATATCTGCTACTGAATTAATTTCATTCACTGAATTCGTTGCACAGTTTGTAGAGGGATAAATTGGCAAACCATTTAATTCGAAACATACCAAATTCATATTTCCACCAAGCCAGCCATTCCATGGCCCGATC
>JAXLTM010000050.1:0-12531 GCA_046330055.1 Bacteroidia bacterium
TATGGTACATATGGAAGTGAACTATGCGAAAATAATTGAAGGTTTGGATTTGTCTGACGAAACAAATCTTAATATCAGTACACCGTCTGATAATACAGGAACAGCAGCCTCGACAATTGTAACTAACATCGAGGATATGGTTGAATACGAATAATGAAAAAATTGCGGTTTAGTTTTCATTTGAGAATACCGGCTGTGCTTTTAGCATGCGCCGGTATACCCCTTTTATCATGCACGAATGAAAACCTTGGAATTTCTCCCTGCGACTTAAAAATTCCTGACGAGGTTACATTCAAAAATGATGTCTTGCCGCTGATTCAGTCTAACTGTAGTATCTCCGGTTGTCATAGCGGTACTAACCCGGCAGGTCATCTCAATCTCGAAGATTCGCTTGCATATGATAAACTTCTTCAATCCGGAAGCGGTTACATTAAAGTTGGCAATCCCAAATCCAGCATCGTTTACCTTGAACTCACAGCCGAAACCAATTACATGCCGCCGTCAGGGAAGTTGAGTGATTGCGAGGTTGAGCTGGTGCTGCGGTGGATTGAACAAGGAGCCGTGAGAGAGTAATTAGTAAGTAGTAATTAGTGGTTGATCAAATTGAATTCTTAGGCTTATTCATTACATAAAGAATTAGGTTGGAAATCGAAAATCGACATTTGCAATTTCATCTGTTATGCGGCCTTGTGATTCTTGTGTTCCTTGTGAACTCAGTGGTAAAAAAGATTAATATTCTGCAAAACCAAATAAGGAAGTATATACAAGGAATCTCTTTTACCACGAAGTGCACAAGGAACACAAGATTCACAAGAGATTAGGGGTATTTCGAATTTTATTATTTGAAAAAGAAATAACGTTGTATTCCGAGCAGAAACACCGGGTAAAATCTTGTGTACGATTTATTCAGAACCGGAAAGCCGACAGCAAAATCAATTCTTAGATTAGAATCAATGATCGCCTGAATTCCGGGATGCATCTCTATATAATTTCCTTTGAGAAGTAAATCGGTTTTGGGTTCAATGTTCCGGTTGTTCTGAATCACTTTTGCAGACTCATAACTTTTACCCATGAACTCCAGATATACATTGATGTTGGTCTCTTTGTAAGTCTTGTAATGCCGCGGGTAAACCAAATAACCGAATGAAAGATTGTACTGAATCGCTTTTCCATAAGTAAGTTCTGTATGCAGATCTCCGCCGTAAAAGTCCGGAGTTACTTCTTTATAAGTTCCGGGAATGATGACACCTGTATTGAACGATACCGCAAAGTGTTTGTAAAGATACGTTGTCATGAATCCGCTTCCCCAGCCTTTGGTATCGTCCAGCAAATTGGGTTCTGCTTCGTCGTGTGCAGAATTGATGTAAGAGCCTTCTGCAAAGAGCCCGACACGGAAATGGGTGTTTTGTCCGTCGATCGTGACGATGCGGTATTTGGCGAACGCATAGACTCCGTTAAAGCGATAGGGATAATGAATGCCGCGGGTAAAACTTCCGGTTTGATAAATAGTATCAGAATTTACGTGAGTGTGTGTGATCAAGCCGGTTGGTAAATTTCCGGAGTGATGATTGGAAACTGTGCCGGTAACAGAAACGGATAGTTTGGAAGTGGCGCCATACATAATTTTCAACGCCCCCATATTTCGCTGTGCGCCGAATTCATCGTAACTCTCACCGAAGATCCGAAGACCTATTACTCCTTTTGGTACACTCGATGCGATCTCTGTGTGTGGAAATAGCTCCTGTGCCTGAATTGAACCACAAAGAAAAATCAGGCTGATGAAAAAGAGAAGTCTCATAGCGATACGAAATAGGATTTGTCTTTCCCGTCACAAGCACTCACCAATTGCGTTTTCATCTTTGTGTACATATTCTTTGTCTGAAAGGGCTGTCCTAAAAAACGAAGATTGACATCTCCGTTTAATGTTTGTCCGGTAGTATTGATGAAAGTAAAACTATACTTGCCGCTTTTAACACAGTTGCCCGCCTGGACTTGCTCTCCGCTAAAATGAAAGACAGCTTTCAGGTATCTGACACTAAATCCGGCATCATATACTGCTTTAGAAATTTTTTCAATATCAACTTCGCTGTTCGCTTTAAAAGTAATAGAGCCTTCGGTGTGTTCCAGATTCATGGTTACATTTTCTACAAACGCTAATTTACGGATACTCATTTCTACCGTTCTCGTGCAAGCCGAACAGGTGAGACCGTTGACACCTATCATGGCAGATACAAATTGGGCATTGCTCCGCACGGAGAGTAGCAACAGCAGGGATATAAAAACTATGCGTATCGTCTTGAACATCTTCTTGAATCGCTTTCTGAATTTCTGTCTACTCAAAATTACCGCATTTTCTTCACTTTTCAGACTTAATATTCTAAATCAGTTAACGATTTTGTTGACAAAGCGGCCCCGGAATTATTAATAATATCCGTTCTGAAACGTAACTTTACACATATATGAAAAAAAGTCTAATTTCAATCTTACTCGGAATATCTGCTGCAGCCATTTTCTCTTCATCGAGCTGCAGGAAAAGTTGTCAGGCCGGAAGCGGGGGGGATGTTACTTTAGTTTTGAAACCTCAACATCATACCATCCCCATTGCGGGTAGCCAGAATTACCGTGATACAGCTTATATCAAATTCAACGCAACTGATTTTCCCGGACCATCTCCCTCTTTATACGACATGGTCGTTGCAGGAAATGCCAATGAAGATTTTGTTAGAGTTAGCGGATTAAAATGCGGCCAATACTACATCATGATGACAGGCTTTGACACCAGCGCCGTCTGGAATATCCGCGTCATCGGCGGCCTGCCCGTTGATTTTGATGACCGGTCAGTCGAGAAGACGATTGTGGTTCCGGTGAATGAGTGATTATTGATTGAATATTGAATATTGAATATTGAAAATTGAAAATTGAATATTGAATTGTTGCTGGTTGCTGGTTGCTGGTTACTGATTACTGATTACTGGTTACTGATTACTGGTTACTGATTACTGATTACTGGTTATTGATTACTGGTTATTGATTACAGGTTACTAACTTCTTGTTTGAGAATAGTTCCAAGAATTGAATTCATCGCATTTTCCAATTTCTACTTACCACTTACTACTTACTACTTACTACTTACTAAAAAAATCCGGCGACTAAATTCCAGTTAAAAAACTGTCCTTCAGTCGCCGGTTTTATTATACGAATAGCTGTTCGCTAATTACTACTTACTACTTACTAATTACTAACTTGTAGTTCGCTTTCGCTCCCGCTTTTACCATTTCCACATGATAAATTCCAGGCGCAAATGTGCTTACATCAACTGTGTTGATTCCGCTTTGAACCATTACAGTTTTAACCAGACGTGATGAAGCGTCGAAGATGTTAGCAACTGCTTCGCTGTTTGAGTTGATGGAAATTTGAGAAGTGGCAGGGTTAGGATAGATAGAAATACCTGAAGCTGTCAAGTCGTTGATTCCGGTAATGATTTCAACTAAGAGCGGAACTCTTTCACTTTCGCAATCTGTACTTACTTGTTGTACTTCCCAATCGTAGAAGTAATAGTAGTAGTTGGCACCCTGATTAGAAGAGTTGAGAGAGATGAGGTTGTTGATTACGTAAGGATAAGCTACTCCAAGACTGCTTCGCTGTAAACGCGGGGTTTGTGTGTTGAAGTTAGCCATGTTCACGTTGGCATTGGTAGTCAGTTGATATGAGCCCGGTGCCAAAGTATAATTCAATGTAACGCGTGAAGTGTCGAGCGGAATGTTGGCGCTGGTGCTGTTTACAACGTTACCAAGGTTATCGAGCAACTGAATTTCACGTGTGCCTACTGAATCGGTGTAAACTTTTACAGTCTTAAGAACGCAAGGCGCAAGTACAGTAAAATCAACTGTACCGTTAGTGGTTGCGCCACTGTAAAGTGTTCCGTTATGATACGTCATACCGGTGTAATCCGTAAGACCGGGATAGGACGTTGTGTTCTGTACCCAGTATGTTGTGTTAGTTGACAGAACTGGAGTCGTAAATGAAGGTCCTGTTCCAAGCAATGTTCCGCCGGTTTGCTGATCATACCAGCTGATGTTATTTCCTGTGGCAGACAATGTAGTTGAAGCAGGTCCAACGATAGATACGTTTGATACAGACGCAGTCGGTGCTGCCAGCACGTCAACGTTTACAGGAGCAGAAGTAAACATTCCGCAATATCCCTGAATGGTTACCGTGTAGCTGCCTGATTCAGTAACAGTGAGCGAATTTGCGGTGCTGCCGTCTGACCATTGATAGGAGATTGCCGGCGAAGAAGTAAGGGTTACTGAACCACCATGACAGAAAGTTAATTCTCCGGCCGTCGCAACTGTCGGTGTTTCATCCGGACTAACTTGTAAAGTGAATGCAGGTGATGTGTTGATGCAGCTTCCGTCGCTTACCGTAACAGAGTATACGCCACCGGTACTTACAGTGATTGAACTTCCTGTTTGGCCGCTTGACCAGTCATATGCGCTGTAGCCTGAAGTTGCATTCAATGTCGCAGTTTGGCCTGAACAGATGATTCCTGAACCTGAAATATAGTTGTTGGATATTGAACAAACGCCTTCTTCAACAGTCACAAATTGATCGGCGTGCAGGTTGTAAAAGCGTTGTGTAGTACCATTCGTGAACCATACTACAGCAGAGTCAACCTGAAGATGATTTCCTAAACCGAAGTGAAGCTGAGAAGAGTTACAGGTACCGTAACTTTCACCGGCACGAACCTCACGGATTTGTGTTCCCCATGGACCGTAAATTGAAACTCGGCCGCCAATGGCGTTGATGTCTGAATTTGTTCCTTTGAGATTGAATGAAATGAAGTGATTGCTTGTTCCGTTATTCAAATAAAGAATGTCCGGGTTAGAAGTTGGTGTAGTGTAAATCTGACCGTAAGAGGCATAAAGGTCAACGAAGCCATCGTGGTTCAAATCACCTGTTGCGAACGATAACATGCCATGTGTATCAAATGCAGTTGTTACCTGCGTGAAGGTCATGTTTCCATTATTCTTCCACATCATGAAGTCTGAACCTGCAACCATGATATCAGCGTAACCATCGTTGTCGAAGTCTTCAACAATTGATTCGATAGGTGTAATGCTATTCGTGTGGAAACCTGTAGTAGTGTTTTCTGTGTAATGACCGGTTCCGTCGTTTACGAAAATCTGACTTACGTGGTCGTGATTGGTCAGAACGAGATCTAAATCACCATCGTTATCCAGATCACCAAAGCTGCTGGTCCAGGTCTGCCAGCCGATATCAATTCCGTATGAAGTTGCATCTTCTGTGAAATGATTTGTTCCGTCATTTACGAAGAGGCGGTTGATACGACGAAGATCAGTAGGACTTGTACTGCTCTGACGGCAATGCGCTACATATAAATCGAGGTCGCCATCGTTGTCAAAATCGATCCAAGCGCTTCCGTAATTTCCGCTGTCTGCCGGGTCGCCACCGTAGTTGATTCCGGGATTCAAAGCGAAGTTGATGTAAGTTGAAATCTGGAGATTTCCTGCGCCGTCATTCATGTAGATGTGAGCAGCAGCATTATCATCGCAGCAGAAAAGGTCGATCCAACCGTCGTTGTTAGCATCGCAAAACGTTGCATTCTGAAGGAAGAAGCTTGAGTTGGTCAGTAGGGTAGTAGTTGTTGTAACGTTACCACCGCTGTTGAACAATTTTACAAGAGCAATGCCGCCATCAACGTCCATTACTAAATCTCTCCAGCCATTGTGGTCAACATCGGCACAGGTCATTGCCCAGCTGCTGCTGGAGGCCAGTGTTCCTAAAAAGGTAGAGGTGAAACTGCCATCGCGATGTTGTAATTCGAAATACAAGTCGTGACCTTGTTCCATACGTAAAATATCGTCGAGACCGTCAAAATTGGCATCAACAACTGTTACAGCGCAACCGCTGTGAAATCCTGATCCGCCGATTTTTGCATTTGAATTGGTGAAGGCAATTTGAGCCGACGATTTTCCACCAATCAAAATCAAAACTGAAAGAATCAGTAATCGATAATGAGTAATCATTTTCATGCTGGTTATGTTTAGGTTTAATTTTTCAGATGATAATAACTTTTCGTACAAGGGTACCGATAGAAGTAACTATACGAATATAATAAGTTCCTGCTGATTCTGTGAGCTTAACTGATTTTTCTGTCGCGCCCTGAGAAAGTAACTGGCAGTTGATTTTCTTTCCTGCCACATTAAACGCCTCCACCTTTAGAATTTCTGCTGATTTCGTAGTTATTTTGAATATTCCGGAGGCGGTAACTGTCGGATTTAATGTAATTTCATTTGCCGGACTTAGTTGAATGCCTCCTGTAATAGTCAGATTAATGCTGTCTGATTTCATCAGGAATGGCGCTTTATCTGCCGCTGCATACATCCCCTGGAAAGTTGAAATCTCAGGTGTTGAAAGCATGAACATTTCATCCAGCCACTTCGGAGGACCAGGCTGATAAAACATGCGGGAATAAACGGTCATACTGCCGGTATGATTTTGTAGAGGAATGTGGAAGTTGACGTAGTCAATTCCTGTTCCTTCGATCGCACCGTTCTTGTTGAAATCAGGATCCGCAAATGCATCGGCACCGATTTGAACAGTGTCATATACCTGATGTGTAGAAGTAAAACCAAGCGGTGGAATTCGATTGTCTTTTAACTGGTATGCTGCACGCTCAAGTACAGAAGTAAAATCATGATTGACATCGCCCATTACAATTTCATAAATCTGCGGAGTGCCGTCTGTAGAAATAATATCATGATGCGGTTCAAAGCCGGAAGACTCATTTTGAACACGACCATCAGAGTCAAATAATCCCGAACGGAAAAGTGTATCGCCGGTAGCGTCTTCTACCAAAACGAATTGAAGTACGGCACGACGTGAAGGGTATCCGGATGGAAATTTGTGGCCAACTTTATTTTCGATTTTTACTCTGAAATATCCGGTGTCAGCAGCAGCGCTGTCGAACATAACATTCAGATTGATGGAATTTCTGCGCAGATTGTCAGCCGTTACATCCATCGTTGAGTCGAAATGTATATCCGGAACCTGAACATCCAGAGCAGCTTTATTGTCTTTAATCAGTCCAAGCATAAAATGATTGGCACCGGTAAACATATGCTGATTGAATGGATAGCGAGGCTGAAGATTAATAAACCCATTGGCGATGACCTGCGGATCCGGAAGTTGAGGCATGTGACAAGTCTGGCACTTTACATTGTTTGCCGGATAGGATGAATTGAGATATTCGTGATAAGTTGCCTGCTCTATAAATTCTCCTCCGGTAAGATTTCCACTGAGGTCTGCAGTCTCCGTAATCAACGTATGACACGAAGAACACATCCTTGACTCATCAGTATGTGTGGCATAATTCGGAGTGTATCCGACATACAATTGCATTGGTGCTACAAAAGGAATGGTAAACGGACCATAAATTTGTCGTGTAGTATCGAATGGAATGATGCCTGAAAAAGTTGAACCTACAGAAGAGTCTATGGTATGGCATCCAACACAAGTCACTCCGTCAAGACCAAGTGAATCATTGACCAGATCAGTCAGACGGAAATAGCCACCCTGACGATAAAAATGATTGTAACGTCCGGCAGGAGCGTGACAGGATGTACATTTATCCTGAAGCGGACCTTCATGAGGAGGGTTCACGGTAATTTCCTGACTCACTTTTGCACGCCACAACGGATCCTTTGCACTCAAGGCCATCATGCTGCTTTCCCAACGATCAACCAGATTGTGATCATTTCCGTCTTCATCCACATTGGCTAAAGCCAAAGAATCATGCCCATGACAACCGCGACAAGCCAGCGATGTCTGAAACCACTCCCCGGGAACAAGCGGCGTATGGCGCATGTTTGCGAAATAAGCCAGCTCTTCGGGAGAATGTTGATAAGGCTCAGGTTGTTTGTTGCCCGGAATAAAGCCAAACAGTAAAACTACGCAGGTAATAAGCAGCAAGGCGATGAACTTCTTCTTCATCGGTTAAGGTGTAGAGGTTAATACTATGTTCGTTGGGATTGGGTAGGACAAGTATAGGGAAAAGTTTGGAAATGGCAAGGCGATTAGTTGATTAGTTGATGGGTGGCTGGTTTGACAGATTAGCAAATTAGCAAATTAGCTAATGATTCAAACCTTCTGATCGCCGATCGCCGATCGCCGATCACCGATTACCGATTACCGATCACCGATCGCTGTTTACTAAATACCAGGCAACCAAGCAACCAAGCAACCAAGCAACCAAGCAACCAATCAACTATTTACTACCTTCGCCACATGGCCCAATTGCCGGTAGAGGATTTTTTAAATCAGCTTCAGATCGATGGAAAGTTGCTGATTGATGTCAGGAGTGAAAATGAATATTTGCATGCTCACATTCCGGGGGCGGTGAATATTCCGTTGTTGAATAATGAGCATCGGATTTTAGTCGGTACTTGTTATAAGCAAAAGGGGCGGGAGGCAGCTGTCAGACTGGGCTTTGAATTAGTGGGGCCATTGTTTCATTCGTTCATCGCTAAGGTGGATGAATTGCAAAAGGGCAGAGAATTACTGGTCTATTGCTGGCGTGGCGGAATGCGGTCGGGGATTATGTCGTGGCTGCTTTCTATGTCGGGTTATCAGGTGAACACGCTGAAAGGCGGCTATAAATTTTTTCGCCGCTATGTTTTTGAATCGTTAGCTCAACCTAAACGTGTCGTTATTCTCGGCGGGCATACCGGTACCGGTAAAACCAAATTCTTAAAGTTGCTGAAAGATGCAGGTGAACAGGTGGTTGATCTGGAAGGATTAGCCAATCACCGGGGCTCAGCTTTCGGCCAGATAGGATTACCGCCGCAACCTATGAATGAACACTTCGAAAATCTGCTAGCACTTGAATGGAGGAATGTACTTGCTGACCGGCCGGTGTGGATTGAAGCGGAAAGTCGTTCAATCGGAAGAATTAAAATTCCGGATGTGTTTTATCCGATGTTTATGTCGGCACCAGTTGTTGAATTGGATGTATCAATTGAGAAGCGTATTGATAACATCCTGGCCGACTATGGAAAATTTGACAAAGCTGAGTTGGCAAATTGTACACGAAAGATTGAAAAAAGATTGGGCAATCAGCGGATGAAAGAGTGTTTGCATCTGCTTGAAGAAAATAGAATGGAAGAGTGGGTGGAGTTGTTGTTGATTTACTACGACAAACAGTATGCACATTCTTTAGCGGAAAGAAAATCTCTTTCCAGGGTGAAAATTGTTGCCGGTTCAGCAGATAAGGATGAGCATGTAGTCGCACAACTCATTCATGCAGGTCAAAAAATTTATAAATCATAAATTGAATTACTAATAATCAGATGGAAGCTCTTTCCTTAGGTTCAGGTTGCGGATGCAAAATTGCTCCTGCCGTTCTCGAGACGATTTTAAAAGAAGTGAAGAATGAAGGTGTATTCCCTTCGCTCGTTGCAGGATTTGAAACTAAGGATGACGCTGCTGCCTGGCGATTGCCGGACGGAAAAATTTTACTCAGTACCACTGACTTCTTTACGCCTATTGTAGAAGACCCGTTTGACTTTGGTCGGGTAGCGGCTGCGAATGCTTTGAGCGATATTTACGCCATGGGCGGAACGCCTGCTTTTGCCTTGGCTGTACTTGGATTTCCGATCGAGAAACACGGACCGGAAATGGTCACTGCAATTTTGAATGGTGCATCCACTATCTGTCGTCAGGCAGGGGTGCCGATCACCGGCGGACACAGCATCAACATTGCCGAGCCTGTTTTCGGTCTGGTCGTAAATGGAATTGTCGAAGAAAAATTTCTGAAGAAAAACAGCACGGCAAAAATCGGAGATGTATTGTTTCTCACGAAGTCTATCGGCACCGGCGTAATTTCTGCAGCCAATAAAAGAGGCAAAGCCGATCCGGAACATGTAAAAGCATCGATTGAATCGATGGCTACGCTGAATAAAATCGGAGCAGAGCTTGCAAAAATTCCCGGAGTAAATGCGATGACAGACGTAACCGGATTCGGACTGCTCGGGCATTTGATTGAAATGTGTGAAGGCGCCAATCTCTCCGCGCAAATCGAATACAAAAAGTTACGCCTCCTGCCCGGAGTAGAAAGCTACGCCGCCCAATTTATTTTCCCCGACAACACCACCCGCATCTGGAATGCCATCGAAAAGAAAGTCTCCGGCATCACCGGCCCCGAGTTCATCCCTCTCTGCGACCCTCAAACCAGCGGTGGCATCCTCATCTCCGTTTCCCCCGATAGCATTCCGCAAGTTCAGTCACTCTTCCAAAGCAACGGCCTCAGCGATTACGCAACTCCGTTCGGTCAACTCTTGCAGAAGGAAAATGTAGTGGTGAAGGTTTTGTAGTTGCAGGAATAAATTCTGAATTCAGAATTCTGAATTCTGTATTTGTGCTAAAAAACGCCCAAATCATTTTCAACTTCCCAATTTTTTTGGCTTTTGGCTTTCGGCTTCTGACTTGAATTCAGAATTCAGGAGTTTATAATCTAAACGTCCAAATCAGTTTCAACCTCCCAATTTTTTTTGGCTTTTAGCTTCTGACTTCTGGCTTGAATTCTGAATTCAGAATTCATAATTCATTAAAGTCCGGCAAAGTAATCGTAGCCACGGTCTGCCCAATAATCCGGTGGAGGTTGTTGAGAGAAATATATGACACCGATCCGTTTGAGATGCTTGATTCCGTATTTGACAGGAATGATCAGTCTTATGGGTGCTCCTTGATTTTCGGGGAGGGGAAGATTATTCATTTCATAACACAAGATCGTTTGAGGATGAAGCATACTCGCCATATCAATCCCAACATAATATCCCCCGTCAGGTGTTTTTAATCCGACATAATTATAAAGCTTTTCAGGATGATTAATAGGATCCGGTGAAGAGCCGTCTATGGTGCCGGCATTGTATTTCTTCAGCACTTCTGAAAAGCGGACTCCCCCCCACCAGGTAATCTGTGACCATCCTTCAATACACTTGAAATTAAATACAACTTCAGTCTTTGGCAGTGTAAAAAATTCACTCACCGGGATTAAAATAGTATCCGGTGTTTGCGGTGAATACAATGAGTACTTAACTAATTTTACTTTGTAATCGACCGTATCAAGTGCCGAACGCAAACCGATATTTCCATTGACACGAACCTTTCTAGCGGCATAATCTTTTGGAAATTCCTTGGCCAGCGATGAATTCGTATAACTTCTGCTGAATAAACGTGCATTCAAATCCATGATATGACGCAACGGCGCAAGTGCATTACGCTCTTTAGGTGCTCCATTCAAAAGATTGCAGCCAATCCAACATAAGAGGATGAATAAAAAGAAACCAATGAAAGAAAGGACTGTCTTTCTTCGAACCTGTCTGAGAAATTTCTCCTCATCCGACAATGTCTTTTTAGGTGGTTTTTGGTTCATCTTTGTTTTCATTAGGGTCCTTTGTCCTGATTTCCCAACCTGTAATCATTGCCCTGAAATTATTCCAGCCGGCAAAGATTACCTGCAACACATGTACAAGAAAGAAGACAAGAAATAGAATAGTAATGACAAAGTGAATTCTTCTTGCGCTTTCATAACCGCCAAGAAGAGTTGTCAAAGGTGTGAATACAACGGGTTTGAAGATTGCAAGTCCTGATAAAATCTCCAGAAAACCGAGGAAAATGATACCGGAATAAGCAATTCTCTGGGCATCATTATACTTTCCCTGCGAAGGCTTGGTGCGAATGATTCTGAGGTCATATAAAACCACTTTCAATGCATTTAAAGGAGAGCGCTTTCCAGGAAGAAGATGTCTCCATTGACCGGAAAACATCATATATGAACAATATAACAAGCCGTTTAAGAAAAACAGCCACATAAATGAAAAATGATAGGCCATGCCTTCTGCCAACCGATGCGGAATATTCAACGCTTTGAAAAAAGCCGGAGGATAAAATTTGAACAGCACTTCATTGCCCAATTCGAACTTGTAGACAGGATTCGCCCAGTAGATCAGTGTTCCGCTCCAGATCATGATAAAGATCAACGGTACATTTACCCAGTGGAACCAGCGTATGGCAAAAGAATGTTTGGAAGAAAAGTACTTTTTCAAGGTCGTGTGTGTACACGAAAATAAAAAAAAATCCGAAGCAATGCTCCGGATTTTTATCGTCTTACCTGCTTTGTTCAGGAGTCAATTGTATCCCCGCTGTGGGCATACAAATCCTGTAATTTGCAGGAGAGTTCGCGGATGAGTTCGAGATCGTCATGACTCAGATTACTGAAGTCGTTTGAAGCCGTTCTCGTTTTATCGGCCTTGATTCCCTTTCCAAAGGGATAGCTCACATCTTCGTGAAGCAGATGATTTAACAGGCCGTTAAAATATTTTTGTCGCTCTACCGGATGGAGTTTATTTATCAGTGTACGGATACTTCTGACGTGATTCTCTATCTCGAGTTCAACCTGAACAGAATGCCGTTCGGTTTGTACGACCTTTAAATGTTGTACCGATTGTGTTT
>JAXLTM010000051.1:0-12238 GCA_046330055.1 Bacteroidia bacterium
TGGAGACTTCATTTCCGTCCCTGGGCGAGCCATCTTTATTTATTTGGAGACTTCAATTCCACCCTCGTGGAAAGTCAGGTTAAATTTTTGGAGATTTCATTTAACTCAAACCTGAGAGGAAAATGGATCGTTCGCAGTATGAAAATCATTTAGTGTTCTTTGGCATTGATCATTGATTAAATTCTCAATCAGCTTCGGACCAACTCAGCATCAGCTGTCCGAATTGTTTGTAATGAACCTGAAAGATTTGTTCGAAGCCTTCTTTTTTTAACTCGGCAGTCAGATTTCCTGTATCGGCAAAATGAAAAGCATGCACATTCATATGTTTTCTGAAGTCGAGATCGCCCAGACCGTGAATTTTGAAGATAACTTCTTTTGCACCCCACAATACCTGAAGGTGTTCGATCAGATTTTGTTCAGGCAAATGTTTCTTCTCTTCATCGTTGACGAACTTTTTCGCCAGCCGCAGAATCCGTTCATCTATTAATTCCATATCCAGTCCGCACGCGCTTCGTTCGGACAGCATTACAGCTACAAAATTTCCCGTATGTGAGATCGACATACTTTTCATCTGGTCAGGATGAGGTTTGCCGTTTTTGTCGTAACGAATGCTGACCGGTGCTTCCGGCGTCATAGCCCTGAGCAAGGCTCTTACGGTAACATATTCCCGTTTTCGGCTCAGGCTTTTGAACGACTCAAAGTCAGTTTTTTCGGAAAAAGACAACCTGGCCAGTTCCTCCAAAACAACAGGATCCTCCGTACTCTCCCATACTGCGATGGCATGGAAATCATTGTGCTCTCGGAAAACTATTGGCATTTTGGAGTGTTATTTCCGCAAGATCAGTCAAAATACCCTTTCAGACAAGGTAAAATTGGCAAAACGACCGCCGAATACCTTGTGCTTCAAAGGCTATTGATTATCTTTGCAGCCTGAAATTCAATAACTAAACATAAAATAATGGCTAATCCAACCACAACTGTAGAAAAGTACGTGAAATACAAGGTTAAAGACATTTCCCTTGCTGAATGGGGACGTAAAGAAATTCGCCTGGCAGAATCAGAAATGCCGGGTCTGATGTCGCTCCGTAAAGAATATGGTGCGCAAAAACCATTAAAAGGTGCAAGAATCGCAGGTTGTCTGCACATGACAATCCAAACTGCCGTTCTCATCGAAACACTCGTGGAGCTTGGTGCTGAAGTTACCTGGTCATCTTGTAACATTTTCTCAACTCAGGATCATGCTGCCGCTGCTATTGCTGTTGCAGGTATTTCAGTATACGCCTGGAAAGGTATGAATGCAGAAGAATTCGATTGGTGTATTGAACAAACTCTTTTCTTCGGTGAAGACCGCAAGCCGCTCAACATGATTTTGGATGACGGTGGTGATCTTACCAATATGGTATTCGACAAATACCCTGAGCTGATCAAAGGCATTAAAGGTTTGTCGGAAGAAACTACAACCGGTGTACACCGTTTATATGAGCGTATGCAGAATGGTACTTTGCCAATCCCTGCGATCAACGTAAACGATTCAGTAACGAAATCCAAATTCGATAACAAATACGGTTGCCGTGAGTCATTGGTTGATGCGATTCGTCGTGCAACTGATTTGATGCTTGCGGGTAAAGTAGCTGTTGTAGCGGGCTTCGGTGACGTAGGTAAAGGCTCTGCAGAGTCGCTCCGCGATTCAAAAGTTCGCGTGATTGTTACTGAGATCGATCCGATCTGCGCACTTCAGGCTGCAATGGAAGGTTATGAAGTGAAGAAGATGGCGACAGCAATTAAAGAAGCTGACATCATTGTAACTGCTACAGGAAATTGTAACATCATCACCGGCGAACATTTCAAGGCGATGAAGCACAATGCAGTGGTTTGTAACATCGGTCACTTCGACAATGAAATCGACATGGACTGGCTGAACAAAAACTACGGAAAATCAAAAGAAGAAATCAAACCACAAGTTGACAAATACACACTTGATGGAAAAGATATTCTCGTTCTTGCCGAAGGACGTTTGGTGAATTTAGGTTGCGCAATGGGTCACCCATCATTTGTAATGTCAAACTCATTCACCAATCAGACACTTGCTCAGATTGAATTGTGGTTGCACAGCGACAAATACGAAAACAAAGTTTATACGCTTCCAAAACACCTTGATGAGAAAGTTGCCCGTCTTCACCTCGCCAAAATCGGCGTAGAGATTGACGAGCTTACGGATGTACAGGCAAAATACATCGGCGTTCAGAAGCAAGGGCCGTTTAAGGCAGATACTTACCGGTATTAATGTGCTGATTAGCTAATTTGCTAATTAGCTAATTTGGCTGTTAACAGAGCGGATTTACATATTGAAAGGCCAATCGGTTTTGGAACTGATTGGCCTTTTTTAATTAGCAAATTAGCACATTAGCTAATGCTGTGTTCAACTAATAAGTGCAACGCTTCGATATTGAAATATTGGTAACTCGATTTTTACATCTAATTGCTGAGTTACCAACATTTCAACATCGTAATAGCACCATTTTTTCATATTGTTCATTTGGAGAAGCGTAGTTAAACAATCGCAATGGTCGGTTATTGAGGCTCTTTTCAACTTTTCTAACTTGCTTGTTTTCGACTGTTTTAAAGTCTGTTCTCTTAGGAAAAAACCTCCTGATAACGCCTATTCTATTTTCCACAGTTCCTTTTTCCTGTGATGTATATGGATGTGTAAAATAGGTTTTGACACCAAAGTCACTTCGTAATTTGTAATGCTTGGCGAAAGCTTGATCATTATCAAATGTAATACTTTTGATCTTAATTGTACTTCGCCTGATAATCTTCCTTAATTTCTTTTCAATATAATTGGATTCTTTACTCGTTATTTTCTCGATCCAGTTCATTCGCAATTTTCGATCAGTCACAACTAATAATCCTGGCTGATGATTTTTTCCTAATACAAGGTCGGCTTCGACATCTCCGATTCGCTTGCGATCATTGATAATTTGTGGGCGATCTTCTATACTCGTTCGGTGCAATATAAAACCCCTATTATCTTTAATGTTCCCACGCTTCCTTCGCCGTCCGCTGTGTTTTAAAAACTTATACAAGAGCTTATCCCTTTTCCGCTCCCGCCGATGACTATGTTTGCCGCTCCAGATCCATTTATAAATCGTCTCATGACTTACAAAATCATCGAACTGGTTCAGCCCCATAACAGCAATAAGTTCCGGGCTATACCGCTCCTGCTCAAGTAAGGTGCGACAGTACGACTTCATTTCTTCTGTGAATCGAATATGCTTTTTCTTTTGACGGGGATGCCAAGGCGAGTCTTCTTGAGCATTTAAAGCTTTATATACTATACCCCTGTCCTCTTTGAGGAGTATTAGCGCTTTATTTCACGATAGATGGTGCACTTGCATACGCCAAGAGAGTTGGCTTGTGGCACTCCAATACCAAGTTGAAGAAACCCTTCAATTTGGTATCTTTGCTCCGGCTGGAGATGTTTATATTTTTGAGTCATAAGCAACACAAAGATTAAGCTTTTCAGCTTCCAGGGGAAGGAAACTTCCTTGTTTATTTTATCTTGTGTTGCACTTATTACTTGAACCTAGGAATTAGCTAATTAGCTTAACAAGCACTTGCTAATTGATAAGGAGGTTCTTTCGCAACTACTTCCGATTTGTTAAGCAGAGAATAGAGAGAAAGTAAAAAACCGGTTCCGTTTCGTAGCGCACCTGGGAGGCTTCATTGGGGTCGACGGTGCAGTAAATGAGAGCGGATGATAAGGAGCCAGTGGAGGAGAAATTTTTCCTGAAAATTTAAACGACGGTAATTGGTAAAGTAGAAAGATCAGGACGAAGGGATAAATGAACGTGTAAATGGATAATCGGATTTCCGAATATTTTCCGTCCTTAGCGTGAATGCGGATATTCGGTAAATCGAAATAGTCGATCAGCCACGTGTGATTCCAGTTGAATGTGGTTTGTGCTTTATTCCGGTTTTTTCGTCAATGGTCGGACTGGAGAAGAACGTGAACGTGCCGTAGGCAATCGTAGCCAAAGAGTATTTCCATTCCCATGCTTTCTTCGTTTCTTCAAGATATTTTTTCGAAATCACAACGGTAGCAACATTGTGCAGAGTAAGCGTGTCGTTGTTGAAGCCCGTCGCCTTTATAACGCTGAATCACCGGATCATTTTCATCGAAGAGGCCATCGTAGTGACGAACTAATTTGTACCTACCATGACTGTTGAAATTGCATACTCTTCGTAAATGATCGGGATAATGCGCACTCATGTTTTGTCCGGAGATAGAAGAGCTTCCCCAGAAATCATATTGCACATAGTTTTTTGTGTACCAGCCGAGCGGAATCAGGAAAAAGGAAAATCCGACGATAAAGTTTTTCAACGGAATTTTTTCAGAAATGGAATGAAGAGTAAGATAATCCAGGCCGGATGATATGAAGCTCTTGTCATTGCCATGATTGAAAACAGAAATGCGAGCCAATATTTTGAAATGTCTGACCGCTCAGAGTATAAAATCCGCAGAACAATCACACTCAGGAAAAATAAAATGGCCGGGTAGTAAAAAGAATCGAACCAGACAAAATGCAACGGGTTTGCCAGTAAGATCACCGACCATAGAGCAGAATTTTTAATTCCGCGGTCGCTCAGAAAGTTGAAGAAACAAATGGCGGCAATGACATGAAGAAGCGCAAAGGCGATTTGATTGCTCAGCAACAAAGGAAGGTGAAGCTGGGTGAGAATTCCGGCCCAGATATTCAGCAGCGGTGGATTCGTGTGGAGGTGCCATAGATTATGCAGCAAATTTTGACTCAAAGCATAATCAGGTAACCAATAGACACTGTCGAATTCAAAAGAACGATACCCGTAACAGCAACTATCAGGTGGCCTAAAAGAATCCAGATGACAAGAAGTGTTTTCGTAACTCGATTGGACATGGAGCGTCTGATTGGGTGGTGGGTGAGGAGGCGAATTTACGATTTGGACTTCAAAATTAGCTAATTGGCTAATTAGCTTATTAGCTAATTGTAAACCTGATTTACATCAGTTGTCGTCCTACCCGAACTCATACGCATTGTAATAAAAGTTACCGATTTTGCGAGATAAGGGGTTGTAGTTTTGCGGGGTAATTAATAAGTAAAAACAGGAAAATGAAATACATTATTGTTGGCGCAGTTGCCGGAGGTGCAAGTACAGCGGCGAGATTGAGAAGAATGGATGAGCATGCAGAAATTGTCATCTTTGAAAAAGGGGAGTACATTTCTTATGCTAATTGCGGTTTGCCCTACTATATCGGTGATGTCATCAAAGACAGAAATAAATTGTTTGTTCAAACGGCCTCAGCTTTTCATCAGAGATTCAATATTGATGTACGCGTGAGTACAGAAGTGATGTCGATTGATCCGGTTGCAAAAACTGTGACTGCTTTTAATATATTGAAGAATGAAAGTTACACCGAGAATTATGACAAGCTGGTATTATCACCGGGAGCTGAACCGGTTCGTCCGCCATTGCCGGGAATTCAGTCGGATGGAATTTTTCACACTACGCAATGTAAAAGATACCGATTACGTAAAAGCCTATGCTCAGAGGAAAGACGTAAAGAAAGCGGTAGTGATCGGAGCGGGCTTTATCGGACTTGAGATGGCGGAAAATCTTCATGCACTCGGCATGCATGTTACCATCATTGAGATGGCGAATCAGGTGCTGGCACCTGTTGACTTTCCAATAGCGGCACTTGCTCAGGAACATATTCGCAGTAAAGGTGTCGACTTACGATTGAAAACGTCAGTGGCAAGTTTTCTCAAAGAGAAGGTGGTGGAGTGAATGTGATATTGTCGACCGGAGAAATTCTTCCGGCTGATATGGTTCTTCTTTCAATTGGTGTTCGTCCCGATACCAAACTTGCTTCGGCAGCCGGACTCCGTTTGGGAAATGCAAAAGCAATTTGGGTAAATGAATATCTGCAAACTTCCAATCCAGACATCTACGCAGTGGGCGATGCCATTGAGTTTGCTAATCCGATTACCGGTCAGTCGATACCGACTTATCTTGCAGGACCGGCTAACAAGCAGGGAAGAATTGTTGCCGACAATATTGTTCTTGGAAATGTTCGCAAATACAATGGCGCTATCAACACAGCGATCGTAAAAATCTTCGACATGACTTTCGGTGCAACCGGAACGGCTTCGAAACATCTTAAAGCAGCAGGCATTGATCATATTGTTTCCAATTCCAGAAATGCTTCACATGCGACCTATTATCCGGATGCAAAGCAGATGAATATTCAGATCGCCTTTGATCCGAAGACCGGAAGGTTGTTCAGTGCGCAGATCGCAGGTTTTGATGGAGTAGATAAGCGATTAGATGTATTCTCCTACATCATTCAACGCGGGGGAACTATTTACGATCTTACTGAGTACGAACACTCCTATGCACCTCCGTTTTCATCGGCAAAAGATCCGGTGAATATGGCGGGTTTCATTGCAGAAAATATTCTGACCGATCGCCTGAACGTTTTTTACTGGGATCAATTTCCTGAAGCAGGAAGTGACTACATACTTCTCGATGTACGAACAGAAAAAGAATTTGAAAACGGAAAGATTGAAGGCGCTATCAACATTCCAATCGACGACATCCGCGCCCGCATGCACGAACTTCCAAAAGACAAACCAATCTATATCTACTGCGAAGCCGGCCAACGCGGCTACCTCGCCCAACGCACCCTCCGCCAGAACGGTTTCAAGGAGGTGAAGAATCTTTCGGGGGGTATTATTTGTGGAAGAGGTGTGTGTTCGGTAATTAATTAGCTAATTAGCTAATTGGCTAATTGGCATATTAGCACGTTACCACATGAGCAAATTAGCACATGAGCAAATTAGCACATTAGCAAATTAGCACATTAGCTAATCAGCACATTAGCTAATCAGCACATTAGCTAATTTGCAAATTAGCCAATTCAAACCCTCCCCCCTCTAATCTCCTCCACCACATGCGGGTCGAGGAGGGTGGTGGTGTCGCCAAGATTTTGGCTCGCCTTCGGCGATTTTATGGAGGATGCGGCGCATGATTTTACCGCTGCGTGTTTTCGGCAATCCGGTTACGAATTGAATTTTATCAGGTTTGGCAATAGGGCCGATGATACGACTCACGGTGAGAGTTATGTCCTGACGAGTGAGGTTTTCATCACTGTGATTTCCGCTGTAAATGATGTAAGCGTAAATACCCTGACCTTTTAACTCGTGCGGGTAACCGACGACGGCGCTTTCTACAACTCCTGCGTGCATGTTAATTGCATTTTCCACTTCCGCTGTTCCGATGCGGTGACCGCTGACGTTGAGAACATCATCAACGCGTCCGGTGATTCTGTAATTTTGCTTAATGCGCAGACAACCGCATCTCCCCCGTAAAATATAAATTCGGATATGTAGAGAAATAATTCAAGCGGCAGCGTTCATGATCTCCGTAAGTTGTACGAATAATTGATGGCCACGGATATTTGATGCAAAGATTTCCGCTGACTCGTTTCCTTCTATTTCTGTTCCAGTTTTCATCGACTAAAATTGGTTGAATGCCTGGAAGAGGAAGGGTTGCAAATGAAGGTTTGGCAGGTGTAATGCCGGCCATATTTGAAATCATGATACCTCCGGTTTCAGTTTGCCACCAGGTATCAACGATCGGACAACGTTTCTGTCGATATTTAATTGTACCAGTGCCACGCTTCTTCATTGATCGGTTCACCAACTGTTCCAAGTACTTCAGAGATGAAAGATCTTTTGTCCTGACCGGACCAAGTCCGAATGTCATGAGTGAGCGGATGGCTGTTGGTGCAGTATAGAGAATATTCACCCGATACTTGTGTACGATATCCCAGAATCGCCCCTGCATCCGGCCATGTCGGAACGCCTTCAAACATCAAAGTTGTGGCACCCGCTGCAAGCGGACCATAAACAATGTAACTGTGTCCGGTGATCCAGCCGATATCTGCTTGTGCAAAAAAATGAATGTCGCCCGATGATATTGGAATACATTTACAAAAGAGTAAGCCGTATACACCATATAGCCTGCGCACGTGAATGAACAACACCTTTTGGTTTTCCTGTGGAGCCGGAAGTATAGAGGATGAAGAGTTCATCTTCAGCATCCATTTCTTCGGCAGGATAATCAGGGTTGCCGTGTGTTTCAACTTTTTTGATTTCATCTTCCCACCATACATCACGACCTTTGATCATACTCACGGGAGTACGTGTGCGCGTCAGCACGATTACACGTTTTACAAAACGACATTGAACCAAAGCGTCGTCGATTACACTCTTAAGAGGTATTTCTTTATTTCCACGGAAAGCACCGTCGCTTGTAATGATGAAGGTGGCCATTGCATCCTGCAGGCGGTCGGCAATTGATTGCGCACTGAATCCACCGAAGATTACAGAATGAACAGCTCCAACACGGGCACAGGCGAGAACAGCGATTGCGAGTTCAGGAACCATTCCCATATAGATGCAAACACGATCACCTTTTTTGACACCGTTATTCTTAAGTACGTTGGCAAACTGAACCACTTTCGCATGCAAGTCGCGATACGTAATGACACGATGATGTTCTTCCGGATCATTCGGTTCCCAGATGATAGCAGGCTTGTTGCCCAGTGAACCCAAATGACGATCAAGACAGTTTTCTGTAATATTGAGTTTTGCCCCTGTGAACCATTTTATATCAGGGTCTTTAAAATTCCAGTCGAGCACCCGATCCCATCTTTTTCTCCAGTAAAAATTCGAGGCAATATCAGCCCAGAAAGCTTCAGGATCATTCACACTCTTTTTATAGGCTGCATTGTATTCGTCAGCATTATGAATCTGGTAAGGATATGACATAGCGATTTAAGTTTGCTTAGTAACAGTATAAAAGTAGAACATTACACATATTGGCACATAATTATTTTCTGCTAAAATAGTATAGTTATGCTAATTTAGTATATTCGTGTAGTATCTTTCGGAAATGATACATGCCGTATGCCCCCGATGTAAAGGAGAAGATGTCGTAAAAAGCGGCATCGTGAAAGGTCGTCAGCGTTATCGCTGTAAGCCGTGCAATTACTTTTTTACCGTCTTAAAAGAAGGTAAGAGCATTGATCCGTATTATGTGATCAAAGCATTGCAGCTTTAAATGGAAGGTCTGACCTACCGTGAAATAGAGCGCATACTCGGCATCAGTCATGTATCAGTGATGAACTGGGTGCAGAAGTACAGAGTGACGGCTCCGGAGAATTATGAATATCGTCCAACCTACAAGGTAATGACACATACAGAGCTGATCAATATTCTTTCCTCAAAGGAATCGCTGAAGAATACAGGCTGCCTGATCACAGAGCTGGGTGATAAATTCATGGTCATTCGCTGGGAAAGGTTCCGTAGAAATCCCGTCTGAAACTATACTTTTGACCGCAAGTATATTCCTGTTTTTAATTTCGGTGAGCAACGTGCAATTTTTGAATCGCCAAACAAAAAAAGCTCACCATGAAAAAGAACTACTCTTATCCGCTGCTTGCCGTGATGGTGCTTCTCCTTGCAACAATAGCAGGAAAAGCGCAAACTACTCCGGCGGCAACCACAGCTACTGATGCACCTGTTTTTGGAATCAAGTTCAGCGGATTCCTGCGCAACGATGTATTTTATGATACTCGTCAAATCGTTGGACTCAGGGAAGGAGATCTCTCCCTTTATCCGAAAGACAAATCTCTCGACACCAACGGCAAGGATATTAATGCTGCTCCTACATTAACGATGCTGGCTATCACGACTCGCTTATCAGGTGCTATCACCGGACCGGATGCATTCGGTGCAAAGACATCAGGGTTATTTGAAGCGGAATTTTTCGGAAACAATGAAACAGACCTAAATGAATTTCGCCTTCGTCATGCCTGGATAAAATTGGATTGGGCAAAAACTCAGCTTGCTATCGGACAGTACTGGCATCCTTTATTCGTCACTGATTGTTATCCTTCAGTCATCAATTTCAATACAGGAATGCCATTCCAGCCGTTTAACCGAAGCCCGCAAATCAGATTGACAGAAAAATTCGGTTCAGTAAACCTCATCGCAGCAATCATCTCAGAGCGAGATTTTACAAGTACAGCACCTTCAGGTTACTCAGCTACTGATCCGATGAGAAACAGTACGATTCCGAATGCACATTTGCAATTGCAGTATAAGACAGAAAAATTTGTTGCCGGTGCAGCCTTCGATTATAAGTCGCTCCGTCCTGTTCTTGCAAGCAGTGCATTGAAAAAAGTATCCGATGAAAGAGTAAACAGCAGCACTTTCGAAGCCTATGTCAAAGCAGTTACAAAACCGGTCATCATCAAAGCAGAGGCAATCATTGGAGAAAATCTCACTGATCAGGTGATGCTGGGTGGTTATCTCGGTTACACCGTTTCCGGTCAGCTCGAAACTTATAAGCCAACTAAAACAAATTCATTCTGGTTTGAAATTATTGGAACGGGAAAAAAAGTAATTCCGGGATTGTTCATCGGTTACACAACCAACGATGGGGCTTCAGCTAATGCTACAGCAGCATACGGCCGCGGAATAGGAATCAGCGGAAGAACTGTGAAGCAAGTCATGAGAGTTTCCCCAAGAGTTGATTTCGTTTCCGGAAAATTAAAAATGGGAATTGAAATTGAATACACTTCTGCAAAGTACGGCACTACCGACAATGCAGGGAAAGTTACCGGCGCAACGGATGACATTAATTATACGCGCGCTATGTTTACAACCACTTATTCTTTCTAATTCTAAAGCGAAACAGACATGAATCAGTTAAATGAAACAAAAGGAATTGGAAAGGTAATAGCCGCTTCCTCTGTCGGGACACTCATTGAGTGGTACGACTTTTATATCTTCGGTATGCTGGCAACGATTATTGCAAAGCATTTCTTTCCGGAAGAAGCGGGCGCATCAGCACTGCTCAGTACATTGGCCATCTTTGCTGCGGGTTTTATCGTTCGCCCGTTTGGCGCACTGGTTTTTGGCCGGCTTGGTGATATTGTCGGACGCAAGTACACCTTTCTCCTAACGTTGGTTCTCATGGGCGGTTCCACTTTCGCCATTGGTCTCGTTCCGGGTTATAAGTCGATTGGCTGGGCGGCTCCATTGATTGTACTGGCACTTCGATTAATTCAGGGGCTTGCTCTTGGTGGTGAGTACGGAGGTGCGGCAACTTATGTGGCAGAACATTCACCGGCGCACAAACGTGGTTATTATACATCATGGATTCAGACAACGGCAACGCTTGGTTTATTCTTGTCACTGGGTATTATCATCCTCATCCGCATGAATCAGGGAGTGGATCAGTTCAGTGCAGAGTGGGGCGGATGGAGATATCCATTCTGGATTTCGATTGTCCTGGTTGGAATTTCCATTTACATACGGATGAAAATGCAGGAGTCACCTTTGTTCGCTTCATTAAAAGCAGAAGGTAAAACTTCGAAGAATCCGTTGAAGGAAAGTTTTACGCATCGTTCCAATTTTAAAATGGTATTGATGGCATTGTTTGGTGCTGTGATGGGGCAAGGCGTGATCTGGTATACCGGACAGTTCTATGCACAAAGCTTTATAGAGAATGTTTGTAAAGTAAATTTTATAGACTCGCGGAACATCGTTCTTTTTGCCATCGTATTTGCAACGCCTTTTTTCGTCGTCTTTGGATCGCTGAGCGACAGGGTTGGCAGGAAATGGATTATGTTGACAGGGATGCTGCTTGGTGTATTATCATACCGACCGATCTACAAATCATTCCTTGAAATGACCGCAGCATCTTCCCGTTCGGAAAAAATTGAACTGGCTTCCTGTAAGTCATATGATCCCGTTGCGAATCCGGATTCAAAGGACAAAAAGAAAATTTACCTCGCAACCAAGTGCGACACAGTTTATAACGATGGTGCTGTTTATACCTATACCAAGACTGATACATTATACCTTTCATCGGAATTTGTTCCGGGAAATATCGGAAATATTGCATTTGCAAAAATGAAAGCCGATAGTACTATGGATTCTATGCTGGTAAAATTGAAAGTTCCATACGGTAAAACTGCAGGAACAGAGACCGGCATGATTGCCATTGATCACATTTCTGCTAAGCCTGCCGTCGTAGTGGAAAAATCTGTCGACAGCAGTACATTCTGGAAAATGGTGCTCTTTGTTTTCCTCCAGATTTTGTATGTCACTATGGTTTACGGACC
>JAXLTM010000052.1:0-10249 GCA_046330055.1 Bacteroidia bacterium
AGGAACATTTCCATTCCCGGGAATTGGTCCGCTGAGATTATTGAAGGAAAGCAGAATGAATCACATGGGAAAACTCGCATTCCGCTGGATCTACTGGAACATGTTATTGAAAGGAACGCACATTCCATTTGTCAGTACAGCAATGCAAACAGAAGGAAAAAACTATTAATAAATAATCACAAAACATTTTGTTATGGAAAAGAGCATCAATGGAAAAAACATTCAGGTAAATGAAGAAGGCTACCTGACTGATTTCAGTCAATGGGATAAAGAAATTGCCGTCACTATTGCAAAGGAAGAAGGTGTAGGCGATCTCACACCGGAACACTGGAAGATCATCGACTATCTGCAGGATCAGCACAAGAAAGAGATTCCGCTCTCCATCCGTAAAATCGGAAAAAGCGGAGTAGTGGATATTGAAAAATTCTATGCACTCTTCCCTCAGGGTCCGTTAAAAAAAGCAACGAAAATTGCAGGCATTCCAAAACCTGCCAGTTGCATTTAATTATTGAACAGTATTAAAAACAAAGATTATGTCAGAATTCAATGGCGAAATCCGGAAGATGATGATCATCCTCTCCAAAGCCACACTTGAAAACGTATATGCAGCCTTTGTCTTAGCCAATGGCGCGCGCATGGAAGGTATCGAAGCCGAAATTTTCTTCACATTCTTTGGCCTCGAAGCCATTCAAAAGAAAAAACTGGAGCATCTGCATGTTGCTACCGTTGGTAATCCTGCAATGCACATCCCAACTATGCTGGGCGGACTACCCGGAATGGAAGCACTTGCCACTAGCATGATGAAAAAAGAAATGGAGAAAGTTGACATGCCTGATGTGCACGAGTTTCTCGATATCCTTAAAGCATCAGGAGTAAAATTGTGGGCCTGTAAATTAGCCGTTGAAATGTTTCACCTCAAGAAAGAAGATTTGTACGAAGGCATCGGTGACATCATTACCGTCGGCGACTTTTACAAAAAAGGCAGCGGGCTGGGAACGCATATGTTGTTTATTTGATGGCTGCCTTGTTGCTTATACTTTAAACGGGCAGGTTTTGTGAATTTGCTATTGAAGCAAGAAACACCAAAATTTGAAGATGGCATATAATAAGCAGCTTGTTGTGGGGGGCCGTCCACGCGCGTGCGGCCTCCTTCTCGGTGAAGGTTCGAAGAAAGAAGATTATTCAAAGCACAAATGCTTCTACATAGAAAGCTGAATAAACATGTAGGCCGAGAAGGAGGCTGCGCGTGGTCGCCTTTTTCTTTGTTTCTTTCTTTTTGGCGAAACAAAAAGAAAGAAAAATCATGGCCATGTTAAATCCATACTTTTGAAAATTGTATATGGCCATCTGCGAAAATCTATTATCACAAAGCCTGACCGTTTAAAGTATAAGCAACCAAGAAACAATTTCCCTACCTTCGCCCGATGCACATCCTCACCATCGACCTCGAAGATTGGTTTCACATTTTAGATCATCCGGAGACAGAGAAAGCGGAGCAATGGGAGAAGTTTGAGAGCAGGATTGAAAGGAATACAGAACGGATTTTAGAGGCGCTGGAAGAACGAAAGCTGACTGCTACTTTTTTTGTGCTGGGTTGGGTGGCTGAAAAATATCCGAATCTGATCAAACGAATTTCAGAGAAGCATGAAATTGCCTGTCATTCATTTTCTCATCGTTTATTGTATGAGCAAAATCGCGATTCGTTCAAAGAAGATTTAAAAAAATGCATTGGCTTACTTCAGAATATCACCGGCAAAAAAGTAATCACTTACCGTTCGCCCGGCTTTTCATTGTTGCGGGATCATTCATGGGTGTTGGAAGAATTAGTCAGAAACAAAATTGAAATTGACGCTTCCGTTTTTCCGGCAGCACGGAATCATGGCGGAATACCCGGCTTCCCCTACTCTTCTCCATGTCTGATTAAAGGAAGCAATTATCTGATCAAGGAATTTCCGATGAATACAATTTCCCTTTTAGGCCGGCAAATTGTTTTCTCCGGAGGCGGATATTTCAGATTGCTGCCTTATGGTGTGATTCGCCATTACATGAAAAAATCAGACTACGTAATGACGTATTTTCATCCACGCGACTTCGATCCGCAGCAACCATTACTGAAATCGCTTCCCATGAAACGCAAACTGATGTCTTATACCGGACTGAAAGGTTCGTTCCAAAAATTTACAGCTTTGCTTGATGAATTTAAACCGATCAGCGTTGCGCAAGCAGATTTGTTGATTGATTGGACTGAGGTTGGAGTGGTGCAATTCTGAATTCTGAATTCTGGAATTCTGAATTCTGAATTTTTTATTTCACTTGATCGCTTAGATTTTGCGAATTTGAAAATTAAGCAAGAAACACCAAACTTTGAAGAAGGAAAATAAGAGGCAGAGTGTTAGGCCGTCCACGCAAGCGTGCGGCCTCCTTCTCGGTGAAGGTCTGAAGAAGATGATTATTCAAAGCACAAATGCTTCTACAGAAAGCTGAATAAACATGTAGGCCGAGTAATGAGGCCGCGCGTGGTCGCCTTTTTCTTTTGTTTTTCTTCTTTTTGGCGAAACAAAAGAAAGAAAAATCAGGGTCAAGTCAAATCTAAGCTTTTGCAAATTGTACATAGCCAGCTGCGAGAATAGATTATTACAAAACCTGACCGTTTAAAGTATAGATTTAAAAAACGTCTCCGTCTCCAAAAGAAAAATGCCAACCATTTACGTCAGGTAATTTGCCGTTATGCATGCGGATGATGGGTGTGATTTGTTGGGGAGAAATGTTCGGGAGATTTTAAAGAAGCCGGAAGAGTGGACGACCTTTGTTTCAGTTGATTCGTTACTGCCTGCGTAGAGGAGCAGATCCAATCTATTCCTGACGGATAGTTTATGGATATGTCTTAAAAGATTTTTCTCATGCCGGTTGCACCATTGGTCATTACATCAACCAAAATTCCGCAACGGAGCCCGTAAATGTATCTTGCTCTGAAAGCAAGTACTGCGGAAATTCTTCGTTGGTTATCTCTTTTAGAAGTAAATACTTTCTCAGTGGAATCCGGCAGTAGCGCCAGTCCATGAATTCAGCAGAACGATAAGTAGTTTTTCTTTCGCTTCGGTTAAATAGCGCGGAAGAAACTCTTCGTATTCAGTCTTGTCTTTGTTTAAATCCAGCAATTCTATTCCCGTAACTTTCTCTGCTGAAAGATCAATTTCACTTCCGTCTTTTGCTTTTCGTTTAAATAATACATTGAAGCCCGAACGAATAAAACTCAAAGGGCGAACATACAAACCAAGGTCGGGCAGTGAAGTAAAATGCAAAGCCTTTTGAAATCCTTTTCTTGAAGCTTCATTCGGGAAACCGATTGTAAACTCAATCCCTTCTTCATCACATTTTCTGTAAACCAATTCTGCCAATCTCGGAAAAACACCTTGTCCGCGTGCCTTTGGATGTGTAAGCGTATTAACAGAAAGGGAACCCAAACAAATTCGGTCATTGATAAAATATTTTCTGGGTAACACCACATATTGACCGGAGTAATGAGTTGTGCGTTCTTCCAAAGCGAGAATTGCTTTTCCATCCGGGTTCGCATCATATTCCCAGCTTAAATACTCACGCGTAGATATTTCTTTGCCCGGATAAGTTGTATTGGTCAAAGCAATCAATCCGGCGTCGTCATATGAAGTCCGAAACCGCACGGAGCGATTCTCACTGACCGACAATTCTCCTGAAAAGTGCTTCGTACTCATCGATAATTTTTTCCCAGTTATAATGTTCGCGCGCGCGAAGGAAAGCATCAGCCTTCATTACGCTATGCAAATCCTGATCACTTTCAATTTGCTCTATGCACAAAGATAATTTTTCTGCCGAATTGAAGTACTGCTGTCGGTCACCTGTTACCTCCCGATTAAACACATTATCAAAACAAATACGTGCATTCGAAGCACCCATGGCTTCAACAAGGATGGATTCGTACCTCCTACGCTATGTCTGCAGGTGTATGTATGCAAAAGAATTCATTCGTAATGACTGTAACTTCCTTTGCTCATAAACGGTTCCGGCAAAATAGATTCCCGGATCTTTCTTTGCCTCCAATTTCTTCATGAACTTCGCTTCTTCCGACTTACCAATAAGGACGAGTTTTTTTGAAGTAGTGCTTTTCACAAAACCATCGATAATCATTTCCAGGTTATTCTCAGGAACAAACGCGCAACAACAAGGTAATATCCATTTTTTTGTCAGGTCATAATTCTCAGGTAACACTAATGTTGTTTCAGGGAAATCTGTTCCGTAAGTAATAGTGGAAATTTTGTTTTGGGGTATCCTGTACTTTTCCTGCCAGTATTGCTGCACATACACTGAATCTGCCACGAGAAAAGTACTCCTTGTTGCAGCTTTCTTTTTGTAGCCATTTCACAAATAATCTTTTTCGCAGGAGAATACTTCGTACGTAAATGCTCAAGGCCATCAACATTGGTAATCACCGGCGTTTCTGTTGAACCGAAAAAGCCGGCACCTCCAACTCCACAGCATAAGATCACATCATAACCGGTTTTCACCAGCAGAACGCTGTCTCTGTAATATCTGAGCGGGTTCTCTTGTTTGCGGTATGCTGAAAACTTCATCTCAACATCTGAAACAATTGGCTTCTCATTTACCGGACGATCATTTATTACAGTTACATGATGGCCACGATGTATCAAACCCAAAGCCAGCTTCTCAGCAAATGTTTCAAAGCCGCCATACGCTGGTAAGGAATTCCACGTGAACCGATGATGGCAATTTTCATTGATTGATCTCTTTTAAAATTGCATTGCCTGTCAGTTGCCAGTCGTTCCGAATGCGAATTTCCTTCTTTGCCCTTTCTGCTCTTTCAACGGCCATAGAATAATTCATAACTGCAATGATCTTAGCTTTCAAATCGTCTACATTTTCTGATTTGAACATCAAAGCATTTTCACCATCATTTACCATTTCACGGAATGCTTCCAAATCAGAAACGATTACAGGCAAACCATAACTCATTGCCATAAGCAATACACCACTTTGATAAATTCGATTATAAGGAAGTACAATTACATCTGCTGCCTTGAAAAGCAAATCGCGCTCATCATTGGAAATATACCTGATCATGCTATACAGCCGGCCCTCCTGGCCGATAGCATTCAAAGTTGATTGCACATCATTCAGACTACTCCTTCTCGGTCTTCCGGCTACGATCAACTTGCAAGTAAGACCCTTCATTGCCTCAAGCAAGATATCCAAACCTTTCGTCGGTTTTATCATCCCGAAAAAAAGCACATAGAATGCATCCTCTTCCAATTTTAATTTCTGTCTTGCTTCAGTACGATTCACGGCAGAAGGCAAATCCAAAAAATTCCCGTGAGGGGCAAAAATTGTCTTTTGCTCATATTTTGCTCCGAACTTTGTATTCAGCTCACGAATCGAGTAGTTTGAATGCACGTAAATTTTTGAAGCTATATCAAGACACTGTTCTAACATCGAAACCTCATCCCCTTTCTTAAGATGACTGTCGACATCATGCAGTATCAAATGCAATTTAATTCCCTTCTCCACCAGCCTTTTTAAAAACCAGTGATCAATTTTATTAGCGTGAAACAGATGGTAAATGACAATGTCTGTTTTCTCATCCACCAATTTCTTTACTACTTGATTAAAGCGAAAAGGGATAAACACTTTAAAGAAAAATCCTCGCTGCACTTTGAAAGGAAAAGCTCTTATCTCATTTTTGTTTTCTGAGAAGTTACTATAGATCGAACAATTCGAATTCTTCCCGAATAGTGAAGCAGCCAGTTTTCTATCGTAATAATCCATCCCTGCCATCATGCCGACGGGATCAACGATAGCAATATTTATTTTTCCGGCTTTCATTATTTTTTCCAGGCGGAAAGATCTCTGCCAATTAATTTTTCAAGCTTGACGATATCTTCGCGAAAGAAATTTACCAGTTTTTCTCTGGTCTCAGCTTTCATTGTCGGAATTTCACCTGAAGATTTATTCAATTTCATCAATCTTTCCTTAAGGCTGGAGCGCACTTCGCCGGGCAAAAAATTGAGAAGTCGAAATTTGGTCTTGCTCTCAATAGTCAGGAGCCTGCTCAACATTTTCGATTTTGGAAGAAAGGAAGGATTATCATTTCGTTTCACAAAAATGAAACTGTCATCCACTCCAAGAAATTTACAGATCTCTGCCAGCATCGCAGCCGGATTGGCCTTCAGATCTTCGAAGAGCACTATTTTTACTTCCTTAAAATTTTCAAGATAATCCTTCACCTGCTCGTAATACAAACCACGCTCCTTATAAAAATAATCGAAGCTGTAGTTTTTCTTCTTTCTTTCAGCTTCGCGCTCCAGAGCTTCTTCGAAAGAATATTCTTCACGTCCGTCTCTTACCCGCCAGAGATATTGAGAATACGCTCTTTCAGCAGGATCACGCAATATGATGATGATTTTAATTTTCTCCGGACTATCATGAAGCATCCGAAGATTTGAAATTGTTTTTTTATGGAGGAATAAATACGGTGTTGATATATCACCGGTCAACTGGTCCTTTCCGGCGTTTTTGTAAATCGATGAATAAACATCAAGGTCATTAATTGCAAATGCAAATTTCCCTTTCACAAAATTGATTTCTTCTCCGGCAAAACAAAAGAAGCACGGTTCCTTTACGGAAGGCAGGAATATTTCAGGGTGTTGCCGGAGGTACGAATACAGAGCAGTAGTACCGGCTCTGGCGGTTCCAACGACCATAAATTGAGGAAACTTCATAACGCAGGTACTAATTGAACTTGTTCAGGCTCGCTTTCATCAGCCACATAATGATATCTGAAATAATAGATCAGGCAAACCAGAAACATAATGCTGCTTGAATCCCGGATGTTCACCGCAGAGAAGAACATACAAAGGAAAAAGAAGAGCAACATGTATTCACAAGTTTTGAAGAAGACATTATTTGATTTCACGGCGCGTGACATCGATAATGAGAAATAGTACGGCAGGTAAATCATAATTGTACCTATGATTCCGAACACAAATACATTTCCCAAAATTCCAATATCTACAGGATAAAAATACCCGAGGATATCGTGCCAGCCGCCATTCCATTGATTGGAGATAAAACCATTTCCTAAAAGCGGATTTTTCTGAATATAATCAAGAGCCGTATTGAATTCCATGAAACGTACGGCCGATGATGCTTCATCCGGCGATTCACCCAGAAATACATTGAAGACATTCTGATATAGCAAATGATACTTATCAAACAGCGAAGTGTATCCAAGAGTGAAGAGCAGGATGATACCGATCATTGCAAGGCTGCCATAGATCAGTGTATTCCTGATTTTCTCCTTCAACGTAAAATTACGCATGAAGTAAATCAGGACGGTAATTGCAAGTACAACCAAGGTTGTACGCGATTGCAAAAAGTAAATCAGATAAAACACGATAAGCAAGGCCACAAGTATAAATCTGTTTTTCTGTTCGTGTGATATTTTGAACAACGAATAGAAGAGCAGCATGATCACAAGGGCAAATTGAAATCTGTATCGATATCCGCGGATCGGAGAATACGCCACGAATTCTGCATCCGTAAATTTCACAGGGTTAACAAAGAGGAAGAAAAAGTAAAAGATGACAAGCAATCCGAGCGAAATATAGAGGAAGGATCGTTCTACCTGTTTAATCGTCACCCATCCTTTATTCAGCAAAGAGATCAGCAATATTCCTGACAATGAAAGCAAGACTGATCTTTGTGCCATGATGCCGTAATAATAAGGCTGACCAAAGACCTCGTGTCCTTTGAAAGCTGCAAGGAAATTTACAATAATGAACACCCACATTAAAACATCCAATCTTGTGATACGATGTTTTCTGATATTCAAGAATATGCTGAGCAGATAATAGGCAGAAAGGAGTACGATGGCAAAAGTTGATAACGACTGATGAATCGCTTCCAAGGGCAAGGTTGCAAATATCCGGAATGTTGAAGTATAAATCAGAAAGAGCACAACGTAAGCCACCAGCGGATGCAACTGATTGGTATGGTACTGTGGCGTTGTTTGCATAAAAAAATCCGGTCTTGTTTCTGCTCTGAAGAGAGGTTGAAAATACTAAAATTTCGTTCTCCCTAGATGAAACAAACCAGCCTTACTGACGATTTCCAAACATGCTAACCCAAAAGTTACTTCGAAAAAGCAAATGTATAGAAGCCAAAATGTCTCTTTACATTGTAAACAGCCAGCAAATTCCAGACGATCATTCCCATTACCTGAGCGATGCAAGTACCGAGAATTCCCATGGCAGGTATAAAAATGAGACAGCCTGCAATATTAAAGAATGCAGAGATCAGGGAAATATTCCTGAGTACATGCTGCTTGCCGGTCATATTTAGTATTTGTGAAGGAAGTCCGGCAATGGAAACAAAAAACTGACCGAACAACAAAAGATAAAGCGCTTCTTCGTGACCGGGGAATTCCTTTCCGAAAACAGAAAGAACAAATGAAGGGCAAATAGAAAGTACAATGAAAATCGGCAATGCAGTAATGAAGATCAACCGGGCCGATTCAATGGCATGGCGGCGCAACTGATCATACTTTCCGGCAGAATAAGCTTCTGCAAAACGTGGCATCGAGAGACTATTAATAGCCAGAATGGTAATATTGGAGAAGACAGAAATTCGAACCAGAGCATTATAAATACCCACATCAGCTTCGCTGTTATAGGCGGCAAGAATTAAGGTACCTGCCCAGGACATGAGCAATTGCATCAAAGTAGTCACAAACATCGGCGACGATACTTTGATCAATTCTTTCGAAGAAAATTTTTCCTTCGCTTCGGAAGATGTAAATCTGCTGTAATAAAGCCACATGATCAGGCTAAGTGTCCCTGACAATCCGATGCAGGCAAACTGGACAAAAGCCGGCACTTCTCTTTCCTTCCAGAAATTCGAAACGACGAGTAGAGTTGACATTGCAAACAATGAAACTGAAACCGTCTGAAAAAAAGTATAGGCACGGATTTTTTTCAATCCCCTGATACATTCTGAATTAACCAAAATCAAAACCAACGGCAACGTTAACCATGCATTGATTTGAAGAATCGGTTCGAGATATGGTTTATGAAAATAAGATTCTGCCAGATTTCCACTGATAAAATAAAGCACCACTGAAATCAGCAATGAAAGCGGAACGATAATTTTCATTGCAGAAATATAAATTGCCTTGATGGTATTGAAATCTTTCCGTGAAGCATATTCCGCTACGTATTTCATCAGTGCAACATCCAATCCTATTTTACCAAATACAGAGGCAAAACTCAAAACTGCAAGGCAAATAGAAACCAATCCCAATGCATCAGCGCCATAGTATCGTGAAGTCAGGAGTGTGACAAAGAATCCTGTAACCACACCGGCAATCCTTACGATCATGGCATACGAACTGGTTTTTATCAGCTCCGCATATTCAGGATCTGTTTTAAACCGGCGAAAAGCATTTCGGATGTTATCGGGCAATGAACCAGTCATTCACTAAGGAAGCTTTGTTGTATTTCATTTCAGTTTCTTCCGGGAAAAGCAATATGTTTCGACCGCATGCTTTCAGAATAGCATGTCCGGCTGCAGTATCCCACTCCATAGTCGGGGCGAAGCGTGGATAGACATCAGCCTTTCCATCAGCGAGCAAACAAAATTTCAGTGCACTGCCTGAGCTCACCAATGAAACGCGTTTGCCGGATTTTCGGATGTCGTCGATAAAATCTTCCGTTTCCACCGAACGATGAGAACGGCTGGCAACAACCTTTATTTCATTTCCCGTTCCATTCTGTTCCGGCTGAAGTAAGTAGTTGGAAAGTTGATCGGGATTGATGCCTTCATCAGGCGACTCATCAAAGTAATATACGGATTCACCTACGATACCGGCATAGGCAATATTTTTCGCCGGTTGTAAAATGACTCCCAGAACAGGGCTGTTTTTTTCCATCAAAGCAATGTTCACGGTAAATTCGCCGTTTCGCTTGATGAATTCCTTTGTGCCATCTAACGGATCAACACACCAGTAATAATTCCAGGACGACCGCTCTTCAAAAGGAATGGATTTACCCTCTTCACTCATGATGGGATAGCCGAATTTTTTCAGTTCCTGATCGATGAGTTCATGCGAAGCGCGATCTGCTTCTGTGAGCGGAGAAAGGTCACCTTTTAATTCAACCTCAAATTCCGAGTCGTACACACGCATAATTTCGCGGCCGGCTTT
>JAXLTM010000053.1:0-9787 GCA_046330055.1 Bacteroidia bacterium
GTTTTATTTCAAGACGACGGAGGAGATGGGAAAGTTGTTCAGCGATGTTCCCGAAGCGATTGATAATACGAATGAAATTGTCGGTAAGATCGACACACTGAAGCTGAAGCAGGATATCATGCTTCCGCATTCCAAAATTCCGGATGGTTTTGAAACGCAGGATGAGTATCTGAAACATATTACCTTTCTCGGAGCAAAGGAACGTTACAAAGAATTAACGCCTGAGATTGAAGAGCGGTTAAACTTCGAATTGTTTACCATCAAGACGATGGGATTCGCAGGATACTTTCTGATCGTTTCCGACTTCATCAAAGCAGGGCGTGATTTAGGTGTGTTCATTGGTCCGGGCCGTGGTTCGGCAGCCGGATCTGCAGTTGCATATTGCATCGGCATTACGAATATCGATCCGATCAAGTATAATCTCCTCTTCGAGCGTTTTCTTAATCCGGATCGCAAGAGCATGCCCGATATTGATACCGACTTCGATGATGCCGGTCGTCAGAAAGTGATTGATTACGTTGTCGACAAATACGGAAAGAATCAGGTTGCCCAAATTGTTACCTATGGTACGATGGCAGCCAAGTTGAGCATCAAAGACGTTGCCCGAGTTATGGACCTTCCATTGCCGGAGTCAAATGCTTTGGCAAAACTGGTTCCTGAGCGTCCGGGTATTGAATTAAGCAGAGTGCTTGAAGCACCGATCGACGGCGAGAAAAGTCTGAAGGAGAAAGAAGGCTTGAGCAGCGAGGAATTGGAGGATGTAAAGAAGCTTCGTGAAATATATAAAGGCAAAGATTTGCAAGGCGAAGTTCTTCGCGAAGCAGTGGTGCTGGAAGGTTCCGTTCGAAATACAGGTATTCACGCAGCAGGAATCATCATCGCTCCGAAAGATCTTACTGAAATTATTCCTGTAGCAACATCAAAGGAAACCGAACTCCTCATTACGCAATACGATGGAAAAGTAATTGAAGATGCCGGCGTAATTAAGATGGACTTTCTCGGACTGAAAACGCTCACGATTATTCGAGACGCTTTAATTCTGATCGAGCAAAATCATGGAGTGAAAATAGACATCGACAGCATTCCGCTTGACGATGTAAAAACTTTTGAATTATATCAGCGTGCAGAAACAAACGGAACTTTCCAGTTTGAATCTGCCGGTATGCAAAAATATCTGCGTGAGCTTCGTGCCGACAAGTTCGAAGATCTCATTGCAATGAATGCCCTTTATCGTCCGGGTCCGCTCGAATACATTCCGAACTTTATCGCACGTAAGCACGGACGGGAAGCCGTAACGTATGATCTTCCGGAAATGGAAGAGTACCTGAAGGAGTCGTATGGTGTTACCGTGTATCAGGAGCAGGTAATGTTGCTCTCACAAAAGCTCGCCGGTTTTACAAAGGGTGATGCAGATACACTGCGAAAGGCCATGGGTAAAAAGCAGAAAGATGTGCTCGACAAAATGAAGTCGAAGTTCATGGAAGGCTGCAGGAAGAACGGACACCAGGAAAAGATTTGTGAAAAGATCTGGACGGACTGGGAAGCATTCGCTTCGTATGCCTTCAACAAGTCGCATTCTACCTGTTATGCTTTCGTCGCTTTCCAGACAGCTTATCTCAAAGCGCATTATCCGGCCGAGTATATGGCTTCCGTGCTCACGCATAACCTTAGCAACATCGACAAAATCACTTTCTTCATGGAGGAGTGTCGTCGAATGGGATTGCAGGTTTTGGGGCCTGATGTGAATGAATCGTTGTACAATTTCTCGGTAAACAAAGCCGGTCAAATTCGATTTGGATTGGGCGCGATCAAAGGAGTAGGTGAGGCAGCTGTTCAAAGTATCATTGAAGAGCGTGACGTTAACGGTCCTTACAAATCCATCTTCGATATGGTACGTCGAATTAATCTTCGTGCGGCGAATAAGAAGACCTTTGAAAATTTAGCTTACGGTGGTGCATTTGATTCATTCACCAATATGCATCGTGCACATTATTTTCTGCCGGAGAAAGACGGCGAACTTTTCTCGAGAAGATTATTCGCTACGGCAATAGTATTCAGGAATCAAAAATTCAGCCCAGCATTCTTTGTTTGGCGATCAACCGGAGAAATGCCGGAACCGGTAGTTCCAAATATTGAACCGTGGGACAGCTTAGTGAGATTGCGTTTTGAAAAAGATGTAATCGGTTTCTACATTTCAGGTCATCCGTTAGATCTCTATCGACTGGAGATGAAAAAATTCATCAAGAATAAAATTGTTGATCTGAGAGATGTAGAGAAGAACAAAGGCAAGGAATTGTCGCTTGGTGCCATGATCACTTCTGTGAATCATCGCATCAGTAAAACCGGGAAGCCATTCGGAAGTTTTGTAATTGAAGATTACGACGAGGCGTATGAGTTAGTGCTTTTCGGAGAAGATTATCTGCGTTTTAAAATGTGGTTGAATCCGGGTGAGTTTTTGTACATCAAGGGCCGATTGCAGGACCGTTACAATCAGCCCGGCAATACGGAATTCAAGATTTCAAGCATTCAGTTGCTTTCTGAAGTCAGAGAGAAGATGCTTAAGAATCTGACCGTAAAAGTTCCTGTGGAGAAGGTAAGTGCAGAGTGGGTCGATAAGGTGGATGAAATTCTGCGTACCGTTTCCGTCACGCATCCCGGATCCTGTACCTTAAAATTCAAGGTTTACGACCCGACAGACAGCCGTATTCTGGTCGATTTACCGAGCCGTAAATTCAAGGTAAATCCGCAGAACGACCTGATTGATTCATTGGAAAAACTGGCGGAAATTGAGTTTTAAAAGCCTAATTCGAGCCGTATTGGCACAGTAAAACCGCGTTTATAACTTCCTGAAAACTCAACCGCCGAATTGGCAGGAATAAACTGCAAGGCTCATTAATTGTTAGTACCTTTGACACTTCAAAAAAAGAAAGGAAAATTATGGCAATTGAAATCACCGATGCGAACTTTGAGGAAATCGTTCTCAAATCCGACAAACCTGTATTAGTTGACTTTTGGGCAGAATGGTGTGGCCCGTGCAGAATGGTTGGACCAATCGTTGAAGAACTGTCAAAGGATTATGATGGAAAAGCAGTAATCGGAAAGGTGAACGTTGATAACAACCCTAACATTTCTATGAATTACGGTATCCGAAATATCCCAACGCTTTTGATTTTCAAAGGCGGTCAGGTCGTAGACAAGCAGGTTGGCGCCGTTCCAAAGTCGATCTTATCGAATAAACTCAACGCACAAATCGCATAAGGATTCTCAAAGTGGTATCCGGCTGAATTCGCAGTATCATTCAATCTGAGCTGAGACTTCAACGTTTACCACTTTTCTTTTTGGCATATGCTCAATCAAAACGAGATACAACAACTTTCCCATCTGGAGTTACTTGCCCGTCAGGTGGTGGAAGGTTTTATCACCGGACTTCACAAGAGTCCGTTTCACGGTTTCTCAGTAGAGTTTGCCGAGCATCGTTTGTACAATACGGGCGAGTCAACCAAACACATCGACTGGCGGCTTTTCGGTCGTACCGAAAAACTTTTCGTGAAGAGATTTGAAGAAGAAACAAATCTCCGTTGTCAGTTAATCATCGACAATTCGTCTTCCATGCATTTCCCTGATCAAAGCAAGGGAAAGGTGATGAATAAAATTACGTTCTCCGTTCATGCTGCTGCAGCCATTGCAGCCATGCTGAAGTTGCAGCGTGATGCCGTTGGTCTGAGCATTTTCTCCGACAAAATAGAAGTAAATACACGCGCACGTTCCAGCTCTGTTCATCACAAAATGATTTTTGCCGAGATGGAAAAGCGGATTGAGAATCCTGCTATCCAAACCGGCACAATGACAATGGGCGCAGCTGCTCTTCACGAAATTGCCGAGACAATTCACAAGCGTTCGCTAGTTGTTATTTTCAGCGACATGATGGAGTCGAGCAGTAATCCGGAAGAACTTTTTTCAGCTTTACAACATTTAAAGCACAATAAACACGAAGTAGTTTTATTCCACGTCACCGATAAAAAAACCGAAGAAGATTTTCGTTTTGACAATCGTCCATACCTTTTCATTGATGTAGAAAGCGGCGAACAAGTAAAAGTTCACTCCAACGAAATCCGCGACACCTACATTAATTCCATGAAAGAATTCAAACACGAATTAAAACTCCGCTGCGCCCAATACCGCATCGACTTCGTCGAAGCCGACATCAACGAAGGCTACAAACAAGTCCTCCTGCCATATCTGCTGAAACGCGAGCGCATGTCGTGATTCGCCCTCTGTATTCTCTATCTGTTTCTGAAACTCTATCTGAACTAATTGGCATGTTTGTTAATGTGCTGATTGGCTAATGTGCTAATTAGCTAATAACTTTTCTGAAACAATGAAAGGTAAACACACCGAAGGCGATATAGAATTTGCTTAGCTTACTGTTCGTCGGAAATGGGACATCAAAGAGTACTAATTCCACTATTTTAGATTCATTAGCTAATTAGCACATCAGCTAATTAGCTAATTCAAAAACAAAAACTCCCCCGGCGCAATTCCCGTGGCGAAGTTGGCGGTTTCGGTGCCGGAGCGGTCGTAGATGTATACACGACCGGCTTGCTGGAAATCTTTGGCATCGCTGACGAAAACTTTTCCTGAGCCGGGTTCAAGACCAAGGCCGTAAAGCGTACGTCCTCCACTGACGATGAATGGAGATGCCGGTAAAGCAGTTTCCGTAATAGCCATTTGTACACGGAGCGATGTATGTGGGGTCTCCGTAATTATTATGCAGAATTTGTAGGAAACTCATTGGCAGAAAACGGGAGAGTTAAAACTAACCGTATTCGTTGTGTCGAAGCGATTCAATCCGCTCGGCGCACCGCCTTCGATAATCACCACCGCACACAATCCAGATTTTTCCATTTATCTTCGTCATTAAAAACCTTCACGATTGAAATGTCAACAAGCTGATTAGTACCGCACGATCTGGTACAAAAACACATATCAAGAAAATATAAACCAATCCATTCTCTTCGGCATTACGGTTTTCCGCAAGAGCGGCACACCACAGACCTGTGACGTATTCAGGTATCTGGATTGCATGTCCAAAATATTGCCAGCAAGCAATCGGGAAAACAAGCTTTGTCGGCACTTACAGGTAACATGTAATGCGGCAAGAAGCCCGTGATTGCATTCGTTTTTCCGAGCGACCATATTGGTTACAACTGATTTTTCCCGAGTTATTGACCACGAGATAGGTTTGCTGCTGATTCTGCAAAGGCTCTTGACAAACATCGCCGAGTGCTTCCAAGTTGGCATCAATAGGCGTCGGTAATAAAGTTGCTTGAAAGAACTTCCGTTATAGTAGGTAAACGCCGGCACTGCCGTCCAGAATTTGCCTTCGCAGCTCACAGACCCCGCCAACAGATGCTTCAAAAATCGTGCATTGACCTGGTCGTCGGAAGTGTGATCTTTTTTACAGCTGAACAGAAATGTAATTGCTGGGAGAGTAAAGGAGAAAAAGTTTTGTTTTCATATTAATTATTTTGTTTTGCAAGTAAGTTTAATGCCGCCTTCTGCATGAAGGTAGAAGCGGCTCGGGATGATTAATATAGTTCTATAATTTACATTGGAACAAATTTTCTGTAGAGAGAAATAGGTTCAATTGAAATGATCTGTAATTGATAGTTTTTTGTAATCCAATGCTTCCTTCCAATGTGTATTCGGGAAGTGCCTTCAGACGTCGTTCGTTGTGTATCTGAAGCCGGTGTGCTGACAAACGGAAAGTAAACATCCATCCTCTGAAGGAAAAGTAATAACGCATTGTGCTTTTGTCGAATTGAACGTAGGTCAGTTGTTTTCCTTTACTTCATCGTATTCATTCGTCGTTTTCACTGTAGTTGAAACAGCAGGGAGTATTGATATGCAATTCTGTTGTGAACTTTTCGCTTCGGAAATTGACTGCGCCATCAGTATCGAAACCATTCAAATGAACACTCTTGATATTTTCAAATCAAAACTTCCGGTTGGCACCCAGGCAATCCAGTTATTGATATGCTTGTCGAAATAAGCGACGCTTGATCTCTGCATCGATAATTGCGTGTTCAGAAGGTGCAGGCCGATTTCTCCTGTCGTTCCTGTTTCAGGCAGAAGGTCAGGATTTCCGCCCGGAATCCAGTACAGGTCGTTCACGGTGGGCAGACGAAAAACGTTTCCAAAATTTCCAGAATGAAATATTGCTCATTACTTTCCATGTTAGTCCTGCGGCAGCCGTAAGCGGAGGATTTTGGAGCGAAGAGAATTCTTTTTCTGATAGTAAAATTCTGTCGAGTTTTTTTACTGATACCACGGTAAAGGAAAGGCCGCCGGCGCACATTTACTTTCTGCTTATAATCACTTGCATCGGTGTAATTGTAGTCATTGGATAGCTCCTAAGAAAGAGAATGCTTCTTTACTTACTTTGTAACGTAATTCTCCTTCGTCATCCAGTGATCGTTTGATGCTTCTTTGAAGGAGAGTCAAGCAACGAATCAGAGTAATTCAGATAGTCGTAAAAAAACGCACTACGGATTTCATAGTGAAATTTGTTCTTGCGATCCTTTCCATTCAACGTGACTCTTCAGATTGATCCTTTTGTTCTCGCCGAAGAACCCGGGTTCCGAGAGTCAGTAACGTCCGATTTCCCGCTCGCTTTGCTGAAGCCACAAGCCGCATTAAACACCGAGTTTGTTCCTGTTTTCAAAGCGAATGCAGCCATTGCTCCGTCTGACTTACAGAGGTTATGAGCTTCAAAGTTTCTACTACAGAATTTTTCAGAAATGAAAATTCATTTGGCGAATTATCAGTGGAATGCTTTAACTGGTGTTGGCTTTTGAAAGCCTTTTCAACCGTAAATGTTTCACGTGCATTCCGCCAAATTCATTCAATGAAAGTTCAGCGGAGGCTTCTTATGATTAGAGTTGAAGGAAGTTTGCGAAGTAAGATTCAGGGTGCCGCTAATTGCACCGCTACTCCCAAAGTGTGGAGAGGCCGCTCTTGGTAAATTCGATTTGGTCGAAGAAGGAAGTTTGTAAGAGTGAAATGTCGAGCGACCATTCATCAATTAGAAAAGCTTGAAAGCCGTTCCAGTTTACTGCAGTATGATAAGAACTTGCCTCCCTGACTCGAGAGGCTTGAAAGCGTTCCCCGGTCCGTAATTCTTCAAATAATTTCGAGGAGGTTTCGAGTAATTTATCAAGTGAGCGGATGATCGAATTCAGTTTTATCGATGGAGTCGGTGTGAGAAATAATTCTTCCGCCAGCTGAATTCACTGCAACGGTTATTATCACTTATAACAAGACGCTCTTCGCCTGAGCACATCAGAAGAGTCTGACTGATAAAACACAGTCAAAGGCAAGAGCAGGCATACAAGAATGAAAATTTCATTGCATCAGAAATGAGTCCGGGAAAAGTATCGCGTAAAGAAGAGAACCCGCCGTTTGGCGAGACGATCATGACGAAGACTTCAGTCGCGGAAGTTTTGTCGAAGCAATATGGCAGGTCTCCTGGCTTACTTTTATTCCGAATCCTTCCTGTACTGATAAAGTACAGTGGAGAAAACTTTCGGAACTTCTAAAAGAAGTTTACAGTTGCGCGTCAGCCCGTGATTTACACACGGTTCCCTTTAATCCGGCGCGTCATTGTGTCGGAACCGGTATTGCAGTCAAAGAACGAGGGTGAAGGTAGTTATTCCCGGCCAATTAGCCAATTATAAATTAACCAATTAGCCAATTAATTAGCTAATTAGCTAATTAGCTAATTGTTAAGGGTGGGTTGCGTCATGCGATAGTATGCATCAGGCAGCACCTTTCCCTGTATCAAAAAAAGGCTAAACTTGCTTACACAAAAACTAACACACATGTCATTTACATCAGAATTCAAGACTTCTCAAGCTGCTGGCGGCAACGTAGTTGATCTTGGCGGTCGGTGCTGTCATCGGCGGGGCTTTTGAAAAATTGTTGACTCACTCGTCAATGACATATTGATGCCACCGCTCGGTTTGATCATCGGCGGAGGGATTTCAAAGAATTGAAATTCGCTATTAAAGCTGCGAGCGTTGATGCTTCCGGAAAAGCAGTGGAAGCAGTAACGGTTAATTACGGAATGTTTATTCAATCTGCGATTACATTCTTACTGATTGTACTTGCTGTATTCGTATTCGTTGTAAAGCCAATGAATTCGATGAAGAAACGTATGGAAGAGCCGGCCGCACCTGCTGGGCCTCCTGCTCCGACCAAGGATCAGCAATTGCTGACCGAGATTCGCGATTTACTGAAAAAGTAATTTTCAAAAAGGCCGGAGTTGATTCCGGCCTTTTTTTGTTTTCATTTTAATATATATTTCTTTTTATTTTCGTCATCAAACCTACACCACATGAAAATCTGTACCCCTTGTTCTCCTCTATTACTATGTCCATTTGGTAATCGTGTTTCGGCTCAAACACCGGTATGGAGTAAGCGATATGACTCCGGCGTTGTTGATAGTTCGATGGATGTAAGACTTACAAGTACAGGCAGCTTTGTTCATTTTGCAGGCGTATCCAGAAACGGTACAACATACAAACTGGTCACACGATGTTTTGACCCGGCCGGCAACGAACAATGGACACGTGTAGGCAATACCTTTCTGCCAGGTGAAGTTTTGTTCGTCAAAAGAGATTACCAGTTCAATACTGTCATGATTTGCAAGAGTGCTTCAACTTATACTCTTATTCGTTACGATGTGAATGCGATTGAGACATTCCGAAAAACGTTGACAGATCGGCCAATAGGAATGGGCCTTGAAAGTACAATCAGGATTTATGTTGGCTACGACGCACTTCTTGGGTTCAAAGCAGAATGCTATCTGAGCGGCAATGGGTCAACCGTATGGTCAAGAATTGACCACGATGGTATGAGTGCTAAGGGATTTGCATTAGACAGGAATAACAATGTATATATTGGTGGGCAAAGAGCCTCTACGCAAATATATCCTGACCGACGCGTCACTAAATTCAACGGAGCCAATCCGACATATGTCTGGGCTGTTGACCATTCCAATGGCCCCGGTACTGATGATGTTACAGTACTGAATGTTGACGCAGCCGGTAACGTTTATTGTGAAGGAGTGGGTAATATGTTCAACTCAAGTGATAATCGTTACCTTACAAAGTTTAATAATTTCGGTGTTGTACAATGGACGTCAATCTCCGGGACTATCGCCGGGTTTAATAATGTTTATCATCCCCATGACATTTATTTTGACAGCCAGCAGAATCCTTATCTGATAGGTGATATATACTACATTCAGGCTGTAGTTCCTTCAAGTATCTTTTATGTCAGGAAAGTTGATAAGAATACCGGTACTCTCATCTATCAAGTCGTGCCTAATTTTAATGGTACTCAAATGGATGAACTTTACTATGGTTATACATCTGATGCATTTGATAATATCTACCTGCTAGGCAAGTTAAAACTTAACAATGGCTCTAATGATGGCTATTGCCGTATGACAAAAATTTCAGGAGCAAACGGAAGTATAAAATGGAATTGGTTAGGGTCGGTTCATTCAGTATCCAATGTGACCAATTCTGCTGCAATAAGTCCAACCGGAGAATTGTACCTTGGAAATACCGAGCAAACATTAACCGTCGACATGGTCCTTCGAAAATTCACTCAACCGAACAACGGTGCAAAGCTTGCGTCCGGGAATGAAGAAGAAACATTGGAAGTCTATCCTAATCCATTTAACGATGTGATTAATTTTTCCCGGGTGTTGCAATGTTCG
>JAXLTM010000054.1:0-9095 GCA_046330055.1 Bacteroidia bacterium
CTTGCAAGTGGGGAAAACTCCGGGGCGATCTTGCAAGGCGTTAGCCACACTTCTAGTGACCATTTTGCAATTACTCCAATTATATCTTAAGGACTTACCATTCCCCCTGGGGCAACCCGCTTCGGTTCCGCACCCCCGGGGTAAAATATGTACGATAAGAAGTCGAATATATCCGGCAATCGGATTATAAGAAAACTGACCATAAGATGCGGTAAAGTGCCCGGCCAAATTATCGTCAAAAAAATCTGCTGAATAACTGCGAGAAGTGAAAGTTGCCGGGGGTTCAAAAAATCAACTGACCCTTGTGCTGAATTACTCAGAGGCTGAATAAATAGGTCAAACGATGCCCTATTTCACCTGAGAAATAGCAACCTTTCCTTTGAATTCAAGACCTGCAGAATTCTTTACGACGTAGTAATAGATTCCGGTTGCAAGTGACGGCAGAGTAACCTGACTTTCATTGGAACTTTTGAAAACAATTTTACCATCGGTGGAAGTCAAAGACTCTATATGATACCCCGAAGCATTTCCAACAGAAAGTTGATTGGTTGAGGCATTGAAATAAACATGAGGTTCTGCCGCTGCGGGTCCGGAAATGCCATTTGCAAAATTTACTGTGATCACTGCAGTAGCCGTTTCCACTTCAGTGAATGCAGAACATCCGGTTGGGCCGGTCAATGGACCTGTCATGACGTGAATGGTCGTTACCATATTCCCTGCAGGCAATTGTCCGAGATGAACCGTATCAGTCTCATAACAAATTACCGTGAGCATTCCCAGACAGTGATATAAACTCACATCAGGATTGATGACGGAGTTCACCTGAGCATTATACAAATCACATGATCCGCTCGGGAAAGCAAGGTCTACTACCAGGTACACATCATCCGTATCAGTTGGCTGTGCAGGAATCGTATGTGTAGACAAAACATATTGTTGTGCAGAAGAGACAAATGTCATGAAGACAAAAGCAAAAAACAGTAATACCTTTTTCATCGGGAAGGGGTTTCTTTCAAAGATATAGCAATCTTTTTTAAATTTCAAAACCCGTTTTCAAGTAAAAAAATAATTTTTAGGCCCCCCAAAAGCCGCATTGGATGAGGCAAAGCCTATATTTGCTCCACAAATCAGAAGTTTTTTAAACTTAACCCGGAAACACGAAAAACAGAAATGCAGATATCGGGCTGCGAACCTAAGAACCGGCTTTCCAACAGGGCCGGTTCTTTTTTTAGTAAGTGGTAAGTGGTAAATAGTAACTAGTTGGGTCGTGCGTTATTGATATTTGATCCGATGATCAAATTAGCTGATTAGCGAATTTGACCAGGTTTTCAACCAATCCCATTTTGCAATAACTCCATCGTTACAAAATAGTCGTTACTTTTCACCTAACTTTGCATAAAAATCATTAGCTAATCACCCAATTAGCTAATCAGCTAATTTCCCCTGTGAACACTCTCCTCCTCACCCTGCTCTCCCTCCTCCCATTCCAGACAATAAATCAGATAACTCAACGTGCTCCTCAGAGGCATGAGGCAAGTTGGTATGCTGCAGCACAGGAGAGAAAAACGAAAGACCGGATACATTCTGCTTATCCGGCCATTGAAATGAAAAATAACTTCAAACTGCCGGACGTGGGGAATGTGAGCAACGTAACAGACACTTTGATTGTCGGCCTCGCAGGCAATGACACAACGGTAATAACAGGAAACTGGACGCATACCGGACCGATTTGGGTATTCAATCACGGCGTGTTGATTTTTGATAATGCCACTGTCATCGACTCAGGCGATATTTATGTCTGGGGGCATGGAAGAGTTATTGCTGATTCATCATCGCTTACATTTCCGCAGGCATACTTTTATCAACGCTCATTGCTTTTTGTCGATACTGCTTCCGGTGTATTTACCGATTGCAGTTTCAATTACAGCGGCTATTCGCATAACTTATTTCTTTCCGGTTCTGCTGATGTTTCAATGACTCGTATTCATCAAAACGACTGGACAACGTGTGGTGTCTGGGGTCACTCCAATCTTGCAATGAATCATGTGAATCTGACAGGTGAATATATTCTCACGGACAGCTCCACATCTAGTTTCAGCAATGCTGACACACTTATATTGTGGCATCAGTTTCCACAGACTGCAGTTGTGAATTTTCAATTCCCTCAGGGCGATACAGTATATAATTATGTCTTCAACAACACTATTTCGGGAGTAAGCGGAATTAATTACAATGTAAGTGCAGATTCCTGTCATGATGTGATGTGGGCCATGATGCCGGTAAACGGTTCTGACGTTCGAATCAGCGATTCTGAAATCCGCGCCATCGGAGCATGGTTTCAGCGTGGCGATACCACTTCCATCAATGGCATCTTCAACAACTCTTTTTACACGACCACCTATACTGCGCCGATCACAGATCGCATTCTTCAACTGACCAATACATCGGTTATGACCTGGAGTATGTATGTCATGGATAGTTCTCAAATTACCATTACAAATTGTCAGTTGGGAGAAGTAGGATCACAGTCGCACGCAAATGTGAATTCACAAGGCTTCCTGCTTGATGGTTCCGGAGGATATTTTTGGGCAACTGACACCTCAACCGTTTTCGCAGAAACTGTCATCGTTTATTCGACCGTCAGAAGCGAACGAAACGGTTTGTTCTTCTTCTACAACGGCTATCAGCCTTTCATCACCGGCTCTGCGATAGGCAATAGTGTGTTGGTCTGTATAGAAGACAGCTTTCCGACAGAACCAGTTGCATTCGACGGGTCAGTAGTCTGGTATCAAAAAATTAATGCCCCGGACACTCTGTATCTCGACTCCCTATACAACATCACCGGTTCTGCGTGGATTGATCAGGGTCCGTTAGGTCATCCTGTCGATTTTTCAAACTACAGTTTCTACGTCCGCGAAATAAATGCAATAAGCCCAACACCTCTCGTGATTGACTCTGCTTCAGAAATCCACCTTCAAACACTTGGAAGCTGGTACACCGGCGGGCTAACTCCCGGCTTATACGAATTCAGTTTGAAAGTTGTAGACAATTTCGGCGACAGCATTACTTCCTTAAAACAAGTTTACCTTAGCGGAACGCCAACCGGATTAAATGAAATTGAAAACTCTAACTTCACTATTTTTCCAAATCCTGCAAACGAATCATTTTCCTTTAAAGGAATGGGAGAAGGAATTGTGACCGTGAAAAACTTCTTTGGCGAGGAAGTGTACAGTTCGAAAGTGAACGGAGAAGAACTGTGTCCGATATCGTGCTCGGGCTGGGCCGCAGGAGTTTACTTGATTGAATACACGTTGGGCGACGGAACGAAATTGGTAAATCGTATAGTCATAAAGTAAAGTTAAACTTAAAAGTCATCTTCTTCGACTTGTAAAATAATGATGTGCTGAATTTCCTGGATGCTAAAATTGTGAAAAAGCAATATTGATTTTTTGCCGCGCTCTTCCATCGTCCACACAGAGAAATTTCATACCTTAATTAAGCAGCGAATTTATTTCAAATCGAATCATATTCGCAACGCGGCGTTTAATGCATGAATTTTCTAAGATTCGTCCACAAAAATTACTCCTTCACAAAATTTCACATATCAAAGTTGAATTAATATAATTACATTTCTAAAACTTTCATAGCATTAGTCAGAACAAATGAAAACTCTTTTCCAATTCCTCCTATTCCTTTCGTTACTTTATCCCGATAAGGCAAATTCACAGGATTACCAGCTTTTTCAGTCAAACCGGATATATCTCTACGACTATCAACTATCAGGTCAAATACATATCGCAGCTTTCAAATCGAATGCACCAACAATCGCCGGAACGGATAGTGTTTTTTCGAATTATCGACGCTGCGACGATGATTTGCCATATGGGCCCTGGGCAAATAGTGGGGCAAATTTCTCTGATTCCTCATGGGCAGGATGTCAGGTAATCGTGAAGCCTTCAGGTGAAAATCTTTTACTAAATAATCACCTGGATTCATTGCACTTTGAATGCCTTGCTCAAACAGGCAACAATTGGACATTGTATCATTTTCAAAACGGAGATAGATTTGTGGCACATGTCGACTCTATTGACCTGGATTCAGTAATGGGAGTACCAGACTCCGTAAAAAAGATTTCAATAGTACGAACTGACAGTTCAGGGAATCAAATCAATGATTCATTAAACAACTTTACTTTTCGTATCAGCAAGAATTTCGGTTTGCTGACAACTGTAAACATCAGGCACTTTCCAAACTCATTAGTTACATACGAAATAGAAGGGATCGATTCCTTGATAGGGTCCCGAAGAATATCACCTTCATCCATATTCAATTTTGACGTCGGCGATATTTTTCATTATTACTCCTTCGATCATATTTCTGCAAGTGTTCTGCAGTGGCAGCAGGAAAAGCGAGCAATACTTTCAAAATCATTTATCACTGATTCGGTAGTTTACACCATTCAGGATTCCTTATATACACAAATTGATGATGCCAGTTCAATTACGACTACTCTCACCGGCAGTGTTATAACTGAATCATACTGCACAAACTTTTATGCATACGATTCACTTTGTAGTAATCTGGCCGAAGATATTACAGTAACCGGTGGGCCATCTTATATGAATTACATGACTACATGGCATCGTGTTGTAAACAATCGTCGCGGAATCTACACCGTACCTTGCCTTCAAACGGCAGGATTTCCGTTAACAGATTATGTACTTCGGAATCTTGCAGGTTGCAATGGCAGTCCTGCTTCATTTCCCGGTGGATCCAATTGGTTCGTTGAAGGCCTCGGGCTATTTAATCACTATGCAAGTATGGATTCAACTTCTTCAGTTTATATTCGAAGCAAAGAACTCGTATACTTCCAAAAGGGAAATGAAACATACGGTACTCCATTGAGCTTTCCACTAATCAATAACATCACTTCACCCCATTCATATTCTAATTCAGGTATAGCATTTCCTAATCCTGCAAATAACGATTTGACTATTCTGAATGCAAAAAAATATAATCAGGTGATTTTATTTAACGCAATTATGAAACCGGTAAAAATAGAATCAAATTATGTTGGCGAAGATCTTAGAATAAACACAAATAAAATTTCTTCCGGAATTTACTTTCTTAGTCTATCAAATGAAGAGAAAGCAGATTGGATGAAAGTGATAATCGCTCATTAGGGAGTGGAATTGGAAGTAGAAGTAATCTATACATCAAGCAAAACCAGCTAACCAGCTAACCAGCCAACCTTCAACCTCACTTCACCCAATTATTCTTATGAGCCATTGAAATCACCTGGGCTTTTGAATTTACGTGAAGCTTATTGTAAATATTGGCAATGTGCTTTCTCACTGTTAGCGTACTAATAGCAGTTAGTTCACCAATGCGTTTGGCATCATAGCCGTTAATCATATGTTGAAGAATTTCATGTTCACGCTCGGTGAGGAGATTATCGATGACAGAGTTTTCAGCAGGCTTCTTTTCTGCTTTTGGTTCACTGAGTAAACGCAGGGTTTTTCTAGCAATGGCAGGGCTCATTGGAGCTCCGCCGAAATCCAACACTTCAGAAATTGCTTCTCTAATGGTGAAATAATTTTCATGCTTTAATAAATATCCCGTAGCTCCGGCACTGATGGCGTCGAAGATATTGTCGTTATCTTCAAAAACAGTGAGCACAATAAATTGCACGGATGGATAAAGCGATTTTGCAATCTTTATCGTATCAATTCCATTCAACTCCGGCATCTGAATATCCATAAATACAACAGCGGGCAAAGAGGCCAGCGGAAGACCTTTCAGTTTTTCAAGAAACTCATTTCCGTTTTCTGCAATCACTGAGACTTCCAGCTCGGGAAATTGAGCAACCTTTTCCATAAAAGTATTACGGTTGATCCGGTTATCTTCAACCAGCCCTACTCTAATTGTATTTTTCCTTTCGTTCACCTTTCAAATATTTTAATTTTCATTGTTCGCTTCAATACTTAGTTTGCAGTACTGCCTTTGATTTTGACATTCGTACCCTTTTCATTACTCGTTTTCCATTCAATTGTCCAGCCGCACTCGGCAATCCGTCTGCGCATATTTTCAATCCCACTTCCGCCCGATGTTTTACCGGGCACAAATCCTGAACCGTTATCGGTAATTTCAATGCTGAAACCATTGTCGCTCTCAAAGGCCACACTCAACGTTGTAGCTCCGGAATGTTTCAATGAATTGTTCACGACTTCTTTCATCACCAAAAACAAATGAAGCATTTTTGCAGGGCTAAATACAATGTCGTTCTTAATATTCTCACTGAAGTCGTATCTGATTTCGGGATAACTCTTCATGAGTCGCTGCATCCACACTTTGAAGCGATCGCACAAACTGGTAAAAGGCAGTTGTTCATTTTTCAAAACCCAAATCGTATCACTCAACTGAGTTACGATACTCTGTGCATTTTCTTCAAGCCGGTCAATCACCTGCTCGGTCGGCTGTTTTGATTCGCGAATTGTTTTCGTATTCGATGAAATCGCAGCCGCATAGGCGCCCAGATTATCATGCAAGTCAGCAGCAATACGCTTTCGTTCAATTTCTCTTGCAACCTGAATCGCTTCACGCGACTTAATTTGCTGTTCAATCATCAATCGCTCCACACGTTCCTCTTCCTTAATTCTTCTGTTCTTATACACCAGAAAAACAACAATTCCTGAAAGGATAAAAAGTACCACACCACCCCACAAATAATATTTATTTCGTTCCAGTGCAAAATCCTGCTGAAGAATAATATTCTCCTTTTGCTGCACTTCATATTTTGCCTGAAAGCCGGCCAGTTGTTCGGCCGTATTCATCGCATACAAAGAATCCTTCAGGTCGATAATCTCACGAAGTGTTTTAGAATAAAGTTCAAAGTTCTTAGCATTTTTATAATTATCTGACAAGGCTGCATACAGAAAAAGTAGTTTGGGAATGTTATTTATACTCCTTGCGAGGGCTATTCCGCGTTTCGCTACTTCAATTCCTTTTTCCGTTTGATTACTGCCTGAGTAAAACAAGGACAACTGAGCCTGATCTGAAAGAATATAATACAGGTCGCCAATTTTCTCCCGCAATTTCAACCCTTCATTCAATTCCGCTTCAGCTTCCGGAATTTTATTTTTGGCAAGAAGAATACTTGCCTTTATATTGTGCGCATTCGCCATCAACGTAAGGTTTTCATTCTCCGTCGCCAGCTCCATTCCAATATCAATCAGCTTTGCAGCCGAATCCTGCTTCATCAGATTATTCAAACAAGATGCACTGTTGGTGAATAACGAATTCATTCGCACCAGATATTCTCTTCGTTTGCTAAAATTTATTCCTTTACGAAACCATTCAAGCGCTTCACCATCCTGCTCCATTTCCATCTTTGCCCAACCGATGAGATTGTACGCACGCATTATCATGAGCGTATCTTTAGTGCTCTCTGCCATGCGAAGCATTTCGAATGCACTTTCAATCGCCCGCTTACTCTGATCATTTCTGATCATCGCATTGGTTCCTGCATTGAGTAAATCAATTCTGATATGTGAATCATTGAATTCGGCCGGAAGTACAGCGTAAAGACTATCGTAAAATTTTACGGCGCCGGCAGGGTTTCCTGATTTTAGCAGATAATAAATGTAGAACTGATCATTATGATATTCATCCAATGAACCTTTCCCGAAAATTTTCTCAGCTTCCTGGATGTAATGAAGTAAAGTATCAGAGCTCAGTGAAAAGTAACGCGAACAAATCTCATTGGCCAGTTTTATCCGTAGCGCCTTTGACTTTTCTACCGAAAACTGCTTTCGAAGACTATCAAGAATAGGTGTTTGGGCAAAAGTAACATTGGCTGACACCAACAATAACAGTAAATAAAGGCAGAATCGTTTCAAAATCGTGTGTTTCTACCGTTAAATATAAGAAGACATATTCAAAAGCAAGTACTACAAATTGAGTATGTGAAACGGCGGAATTTATAACCACCTTTCAGCAGACAATATTGGTAACTCCGGAGTAACCCATTCCATCTGACCTACCGGGCCTCCGACTTGCTTTTCAACCTGAATCCGGCACGGCGCAGCGTGCTGCAAATTGTTACCGAAGTAAATCTTTTCTCGAAAAAGCTCCTCTTGCAGGGGCTTTTTTGTTACCTGGTTGGTTGCTTAGTTGCTCGGATGCTTAGTTGCCCGGAGGTTCTTGGGGGTCTCCGGATTTGTTCCGGATGAAAGTTTCTCAAATTATTAAATGATACAAATATTATTAAAGTAAACCTGTATAAAAATCGCAAAACCAGCAACCAGCTAACGAGCCAACTAGCAACCAAGACAAACAGCCAGCCGGAAACAAAACCCCACAATTATATTAGCCGGCAACGACTACTCCCATCTTAAACACCCGGTTCCCACCCTCCGGATCAAATACTCTTACCAATACGAGGTATCGACCGGGGCCAATTAGACGGCCGTCGCTGCAGATGCCGTCCCAGCTAATGATGCCTTCAGTGGAAATGGTTTGATTATCCATAATGGTTTTTATGCGTCGACCGGAATCGTCGTGAATGTAAACCGACATGACTTCATCACTCTTCTCAAATTTGTAGGAGACTGAAAACAGATCCTGAAAACCATCATTGTCGGGTGAAAATATTCCCGTTACCAATTGAACTGAATTGTCATCTGCATTTCCATCGAGCCAATGAGAATTTCTTAAGCCCGGTGTTGCAAATCCAACTGAGGACGCAGCTGAATGCCAGTCTGAAGTGTCGCTACCATTCTTTATCTGTGTGCGTTCAAGTGAAACACCTTTCGGGTCACTTATTAATTCGAAATGCATTTTCTCCGAATAGGGAATACGATCAATTTGTGTTCCGTCGGCCCGATTGAGAATTACCATTCCTTCATCAGAATTGAGTTCAGGCAATTTTTTAACAACCAGAAAATTTCCGGGCAAGCCAGTTACATAATGCTTTTTAATCAGTTCGGGATTTCTTGTCAGCACTAAATATTCTCCCGGGAAAAACAGTTTATGGTCCTCCGCAATCAATGACTCCTCTTTTACATGAGATGCATCATCAAAATCTGCCTCCTGAA
>JAXLTM010000055.1:0-8983 GCA_046330055.1 Bacteroidia bacterium
TCCATTATTGAAAGTGTAATCACCGGAAAGGGCTCCGGTAAAAACAGGTTTGCTACTAGATGAATTTTTTAAAGAATTAAAGTATGATAATTCTCCCTTAAACCCGGCCTTGGAAATGTTACCGGCCCAACCTGCACCAATTGTAAGTTCCTCTTTGTATACCCCGCCTAATATTTGAAAATCGTATTTGTATTTGTTGAATTTATAAAGCAGAGCATAGATGTCGTCAGCTTTATTTCGACCTTTTGCTACAGCGAATTCAACACTTTGAAAAGAGGTGGGATAAAATTGGATTCGAATAGCATCGTTACCCGGCCTTTCTTCATAATCAAAATCAAAAAGATTATAGGTGTTAAAAATGTCGTTTGGATTCCAGGTGAGATTTATTCCCCAATTGATACGTTGCTTGCCCAAGGTCACCTCCCATTTATTTTTAGAATAACTAATAAGTGCCCTGTCAATCGTTGTATGAATTGAAATATTTTTTTTTGTCAACAAATTCCAATCAGTATTCAGAAATCCTTTATCACCGGAAGTAAACGTTAACCATGGATTTGCTTCAGTATTCCTCCCTGAATAAACCAGATTGCGAGATTCGAGTCGGGCTGTTAAAGAACTTCCATAAGTGTATTTAAAATTAATTCGGTTGTGAAAAATATTTGTCCATTGAAATGCCGCCGGCTTTCCGTAAATCGATAGTAATTCAAGATCTTTTACATATCCTCCTATTGTAAAGCGATGCAATGTCTGCGCTTGCAGATTTATACAGTAAATCCAGAAAATCAAAAATAAAAATAATCGATTCATTATTTAGCTGTCTTGGTGTCAGAAGCAACTTTCCCGTCAACTAATGTAATCACTCGGTGTGCTTTTTCAATTACCCTTTGATCATGAGTAGAAAACAGAAAGGTGATATTTTCATCATGATTAAGTTTGGCCATAATGTCTAGTAAATTCGCAGCTGATTTGGAGTCAAGATTTGCAGTTGGCTCATCAGCAAGAACAATTTTCGGCTTAGATGCAAGTGCACGAGCAATGGCTACTCTTTGTTGCTGGCCCCCTGAAAGCTCTGATGGTTTGCAATTAATTTTATCTTCCAGACCAACTTCTTTTAACAAATCAACTGCTCTTTTCTCTCGAACCGGACGTCTGATATTTTGCATCTGCATTACAAATGCGACATTCTCTTTCGCCGTTAATACCGGAACTAAATTGTACGCCTGAAATACAAAACCAATATTGTGTAATCTGAAATCGATCAATTTGCTTTCACTCATATTTGTTACATCAACATCACCGATCAGAACTTTACCTGAGGTAGGTGAGTCAAGGCCGCCAATCATATTTAACAAGGTTGATTTGCCGGAGCCTGATGGCCCTACAATGGCAGTGAACTCGCCCTCTTCGATATGCAGGTGCACATTATTTAATGCATAAACAGGAATCGTTTTCTCATTATACACCTTAACTAATTCGTGTGCATCAATTACAGTTTTTCCCATGATTCAGATTTTTCGAATAGCCTGTGAAGGATTTAAGCGTAATGCTTTTAATGCCGGGTACACTGACGAGATGAGTGCAGCAATGAAAGTCATGAATGCCGTGATATAATATTTCGATATTTCGAGATAAGGATAGATTACCGAATCAAACCCATAGCTGGCTAACCCTTTTGAAAAGGTTGATAAATCAATACCATGTTTACCCAGATATGAAATGGTAAGGTATCCGAGTCCTAATCCTATCGGGCAGCCGATAAATGACAGGAAAATGGTCTCGTACATAATCATCATAAAGATTTTTTTCTTGTTCAAGCCAATAGCCATCAACATGCCGATTTCCCGGACGCGTTCCAGGACTGCCATAAGCATGGTATTGATGATTCCGAATGTTAATGCGAGTAGAATAATACCTATAATGATATACGTATAGAGATCAAATGAGTTGATAATTAAACTCAGCTCAGGGGAAATTTGCATCCACGTTTGTACAGATTGCGCCGGAAACATTTTACTAATTGAAATGCAATTCTCATTTATCAAATTTTCATCTTTTATGAGGATGGCAATTTCATTTGATTCATCAGCTTCTAATTTCAATAGTTCGTTGAGTGTTTCCTTTTTTACATAAACTACGGTTTCATCTCGTGAAGTATTTTTTGAGCGGTATATGCCTTTAATTCTAAAAGCAGCCGAACAAATCTCATTATTGATATCAGTGAATGTAAGTACGATCTTGCTCTTAACCTGTACTTTTAATTTCACTGCCAATTTTTCTCCGATGAGAATCTGGTTCGATTTCATGGAGTCCGGATAGCTTCCGGATATAATATTTTCATCAAGGCCGGTTTGTTTTATTTCATCCGAGAAATTAATCCCGTAAATTTTTACACCGGATGCAGTTGTCGGTGAACTAATCATTCCAGGTGTGATGCTACGGGAAGAAACAGAATGGATATATCCCGCATGGCGTAGATTATCTATTTTTTCTTGGTTGGTTTTAATGGAGTAGGATGATTCATTCTCAGTGAGGAATTTCGGATGATGCACCTGTATGTGTGAAATCTGTTTGTAGACAGTATCATGTAAATTGCTACGGTACATTCCCCAGGAAAAGGATAGTGTAAAAATTCCGGCCCATAATCCGATAGCAATAGATAGCATGATAACCAAACTTCGAAGTTTGTTCCGCCAAATATTTCTCCATGCAATCAATAGTAACATAGGTCAGGAGTTTATTGCTTTCAGAGGTTTGAAACGTATGATTTTAATGAAAGGATAAATTGCAAGCAAAATGGCAAGCACGAGTATGACTAAAGCCTGGGATATGAAAATGGAACTGTCATCAGAAAATTTTATGATCGGCTCAAGTCCGTACCGTTCATAAGCTTCTTTGTATTGCCCGGTAAAATGAATAGGATGACTGATACCCCAGGCCACTATTCCATATCCGGCAATTATTCCTGAAATACACCCAAGCAGTGATACAAAAATTGATTCTGCAATAAGTATCAAGCCCAATTTTATTTTTTTCATACCAATGGCTACAAGAATTCCGAATTCATGCATTCGTTCCATTGTCATCATTAATAGTGTACTGAAGATTCCAAATGCAATAATCATATACAGAATGTATACATATACAAAATGTGCAGAGCTGTCGGCTTCAACAAATTGATCCATTTCTGGAAGCATTTGCTTCCAGCTCATGACTTCATATGTGGTTGTATCTGTATTAGCCTGCAATTCGCTAATTAAGTTGCTCAGATTTTCCGGTTTGTCAGTGGTTAAGGAATAGGAAGTAATCAAGCCCTCTGCATTGTATAATTTCTGAGCATCATTTAATGAAAGATAAATGATGTTGTCATTCAACTGGGGGGAACCTAATTTGATAATTCCCGTAACCGGAAATTTGGCAGCAGCACTGCTGCCATGGTAGCCTTGCCCCAGTAAAATCAGGGTGTCACCTATGTGTAGATTCAGAAGTTTGCATAATCCTTCTCCTGCAATAAGTGTTTGCTGATCCTTTCGTATAGGATAATTGCCTGCGACAATCTTTTTGTCAAGCTTGTTTACTATTCTTTCTTTCGACGGATCAATTCCAATGATCATTGCACCTTTTGTTTTTTCAATTCCTGAAACAAGTGCAAACGTTTCCAGTCTTGGTAAAACACTTTTTACAGAAGGAAGCTTTGATAACTGATCATAAAATTTTGGATCATCGGCAAAGGCATTGTCTATTGATTGTTCCGCCCAATATCCCTTGAGGTGTACCTGGGCATAACCTGATGAAAAGGCTACAATGTTCTCAATCATATTATCAAAATTGCCTTGCACGGAACACCGCATGATTACAGCAAGTATCACTGCAAAAAATACGGAAGCCATTGTGATAAATGTTCTGCGCTTATTGCGCCAAATATTCAACCAGGCGAGTTTGATCAGCATTTTTTTACTTCACATTTTTAATATTTTTTGTACTGAAAAAGTCCTGAGCAATTTCTTTATCAAATGCGATTGAATTGTAGATCAGTATTGTTTTATAACCTTTTTTGTCGGCCGGAATCATTTCCATTCGCGTGGTGATTGTTCGTCCACCCATGGTTTTAATTTCACTGCATTCCATTGTATTAACCTTCCCGCCATCTTCGTCATAGAATTCCGCGCGTAGTTGTAAGTAGTCTTTTACATCTATCCATACGATTACTTTTCCCCAAACTACTGCCGTGGTTGGCTTTGGTATCATTTCTATCCTGTAGCATTCACGGCCTGCAATTGTTTCTTTGCCTGATAAAGTATGTGTGTAATCATCGGCTGCGGATGCTTCTTTAACTAAGTCATCGTTCGTAAAATCCGTTCCCATCCAACTTTGTGACATCATTGAAGGAGGTAATTTTATTACGCGTTCGATAGAAGGAATGTAGTTCCACACTTCTTTGTCGCATTTCAGATATACTATTCCTTTTTCTTTGGCCGGCGAGGTAAGAAGTATCATCGAGTACTTTGTTCCTTTAGTCCATGAGTGAACGCCCATCTCTCTCTTCCAGGAAGGTCGTTCGATGATGATCGAAACATCGCTTTCTGATGTTTTTCCTCTGATGTTGGATTCTGAACGTGCAACTATCTCTCTGGCGTTGTCTTCAGCAATTGGGCTTCCCTGAAAAAATGTAAACAGGAGCACCAGGGAAATCAGAGTATTGAATTTTTGTTTCATATGAAAAGCAGTTATGGTCAAATTCTGATTGCAGTATATGTCAATTGCAAGTTTAATGATATATTGCTTATATTGTAGTGATCAGGATCACTCAGGGCTTTAATAAATATCAGTGATGGCAATTTCTTATTTCAACAAGAAGAGTTCTGATATGAACACCCTGGCTTTTTCTTATTCGACCTCCTTACTTGATTTGGCTGAACTACAATTTGGGTTCTTCTTTCAACTCCAAAGTTTTTATCCGAAGGATTCTCTTTTTAGTTTCTGAAACCAATTGGCCGGTCAACAAAATTGCTAATTGAGAACTTTGCCTGATGAGCCTTTTTAAGCAGGAAAATTTGGCTTCTTATTCAGGGGAAAAAGAGGATTTTGAAGTGTCAGGTTCACCTTGCAAACAGAATTTTGCCCATTATAGCCTGTTTTAACAACTTTCTAAATTCCGCCAGGGTTGCGCAGTACAGACGGATGGGTTAAATTTGATTCCCTGCGATAATACCCAACAGTATGTTTAAGTCAACAGTTCTGTGCGTCGCCCTTTTCTTGTTTTTCATCAACAGCGAAGCGCAGAATATTAAGATCCTATTTGATGCCTCAAAAGCCGAAACCGCCGGTAATGCGGATTGGGTGATTGATGCCGATGCCCACAATCTCGGATTTGGCTCGGGACCGGCTTCGCTGAATAATGGCAATGAATCGAACGCTCAGAAAATTCCTACTGCTGCACAATCAGGAATCACCGCCTCTACTTCGGAAACTTTCTGGAACGGCGCACTCTCTTATTGGGGAATCGATTGCGTGAATCGCGGCTATACGGTGGAAACACTTCCTTATAACGGACAAATTACTTACGGCAACAGCAGCAATACTCAAGATCTTTCCAACTACAAAGTGTTTGTGGTCTGCGAACCGAACATTCTTTTTACGACAGCAGAGAAAACGGCCATCATTAATTTTGTGCAGAATGGAGGAGGACTAATGATTGTCGCCGATCACGATGTCTCTGACAGAAACAATGATAATTCTGATTCGCCTGCTATCTGGAATGATCTGATGAGTAACAATACTGTTCAGGCGAACCCTTTCGGATTCATCTTTGATCTGGCGAACTTCTCACAAACAACTTCCAATATTCCGTCTCTTCCCGGAGATTCTATTCTAAATGGTCCCGCAGGAAATGTCACTCAGGTGCAATTCAGTGGCGGTACAACAATGACTTTATTTCCTGCCGCTAATTCTACTGTTAAAGGGGTTGTGTACAAAACAGGATCGGCCTTCGGAAATACGAATGTCATGGTTGCATATTCTCGTTTCGGAAACGGAAAAGTTGCAGCCATCGGCGACAGCTCGCCTTGTGATGATGGAACAGGCGATCCGAATGATGTTCTCTATACCGGATATACCGGCGATGCTGCAGGAAATCACCGGAAGCTTCTGATGAATATGATCAGCTGGCGGGCCTCAACATCAAGCGGCTCTGCTCCGGTTGCGAATTTTACCGCAAGCTCTACAACAATCTGCGTCGGACAATCAACAACCTTTACCAGTTCTTCAACAGGAACCATTTCATCTTACTCATGGAACTTCGGAAGTGGTGCTTCACCGGCTACTGCAACTTCTGTCGGACCGCATACAGTTACTTATTCTACTTCAGGAACAAAAACCGTTACGCTTACAGTAACGAATTCGAATGGTTCGAATACAATGACAAAGACAGCGTACATTACGGTCGACGGCGGATGCGTTTCTGTTGATGCCGGTGCAATAGCGTTGTTAAATCCCGTTCCGATGAATTGCCCTGCGAATGCTGTTCCTGTGCAAGTGCAAATTAAAAACTACGGATCAGGAACACTGAACTTTTCATCGACTCCTGTAACTGTGAATCTCACGGCGAAAAATCCTTCCAACGTAACAACAAATCTTTCGAAGGTTGTCAATACAGGAACACTTGCTTCCGGAAGTACGCTTGATTTGACGTTTGCTGCTACATATGATCTCAACATCGTCGGAAATTATATTTTCAATGCAAGTACTTCATTGACCGGAGATTTAAATTCTTCCAATGATGCAATGATTGCCGATACAATTTATGTCGGCCCGGGATTTCAGACTGATTATACCGTCGTTGCTGAAGATATGGGAACGGTGACTGCTACCACTGCTATTGCCACTCATGAAACCAACAATGGCTTCGCAAATGTGAATCTGACATTTTCAGGAACGGCTGATGTACGCAACACTACAAATTCAACCGGATACTCCGGCGCTTCCGGCGGAGCAAATGTATTCTTCACCAACAGTGCAGGAAGATTTCTTTTGATCAGCGGAATTAATACAACAGGAATGAATGACCTTCGTTTGTCGTTCGGAATGTTGAAATCACTTTCCGGTTCTACAGGAAGTGAGATTTCACTTCAGGTGAGCTCCGATGGTGTCAACTTCACATCACTCACGATTCCATCGCTTGGCTCAAGTACGGCCTGGAATTATGTAGTTGCAAATGGAACAATTCCGGCAACACCTACATTGTACATTAAATTCACGCAGACAGTAAGTACCGGAGTGCAATTCCGGATCGATGATATCTTGTTATACGATCATATCACTTCTCCATCGGTGTCAACCGGCGGACCTACTACATTCTGTCAGGGAAATTCAGTAACGATGAACGCTTCCAATGCTTCTTCATATCTCTGGTCAAACGGTGCTACAACGCAAAGCATCAATGCAACAACTTCAGGAAGTTATTCGGTGACGCTTACTAATTCACTCGGTTGTACGGCAACTGCAGGTCCTGTGGCAGTAACAGTCAAACCAACGTATTCAATCAGCAGAACGAGATACATTGCCCAGGGTTCATCGTACACTTTACCTAACGGTCAGATAGTATCAACCGGTGGAACTTACACTACATCATTACTTACCACCGGAGGATGTGATAGTTCGATTGTGACAACACTGATTTTGGTAAATGCCAATGATAACAGTTTGTGTACAAACGATGCCGTTGATTCCTTGACCGGAACAGTTTCGCACACTGCTGTAAACGTTGACGATGGCAATCCTTGCACCATTGATGGTTGTGATCCGCTCACCGGAGTCTATCACAATCCTGCAGTAGAAATTTGCGGTAATGGAATTGACGATAATTGCAACGGATTAATTGATGAAGGCTGCCCCGTGACATTAAGCCTGAAAGTGTATATCGAAGGATTGTATAATTCATCCGGCACGATGACGGCTTCTGTTAATCCAATTTCGAATCCGACGTTGTGTGATACAATCACGGTTGAGCTTCATTCCACCACATCACCTTATTCATTACTGTATTCTGTGAAAGGAACAATTGATGTAAATGGCAATGGAAGTTTTGTCTTTTCTGCAGCGAGAGCCTTTTCGTATTATATCGTTGTGAAGCATCGTAATGCACTTTCGGTGTGGAGTGCTTCATCTGTTTTGCTGAATGCTGCTACGATTAGTTACAATTTTTCTGATGTGGCAAACAAGGCGTTTGGAAGTAATATGAAGCAGCTTGCTGTTGGTGTGTATGGAATGTACTCGGGAGACGTGGATCAGAATGGTTCAATAACGTTGACTGATTTTACAGATGCAGAAAATAAGGCGAGGAATTTTACTATAGGGTATTCGTTGGATGATGTGACGGGAAATAGCTTTGTTGAATCTGCTGATTGTAGTTTGGTGGAGAACAATATTGGCAAATCTGTGTCGAAGCCGTGAATTATTTCCCACGGAAAGCACTGAAATAAAAGGGAAATCACAGACTTTTCAAACGATTGATAGACCTTCAAGGCAACTAAGCAACTAAGCAACCAATCAATTCCTGATCTCTTCCAGCTTCTTCGGATCAATAATTTTAATTTTCCTGTCAGAGACTTTAATCAAACCTTCCTGAGACATCTCTGTTAAATTCCGGCTCACGGATTCCGGGCTGAGGCCGGCGATAGAGGAAATGATTTCACGCTTCACAGGAAACGCCGCTTCATTGGCACCGGTGATACGATACTTGCGGTGAATGTAGAGCAATGCTTCGGCGACTTTTTTCCGGGCGGAGTCGTAAGCAAGACTTAATAATTTTTCATAGCTGATATCTAATTTGTGTGTGATCAGCTTGATGAAAGAATCGGTCACACTTCCATTGTTGTGCAGGAGATCAAAGAATTCATGACGAGGAATAATTTCGATTTGTGAAGGTTCAATAGCCACTGCGCTTTCTTCGTAGCTATTCGTGTCGAGCAAAGCAAGATATCCGAAG
>JAXLTM010000056.1:0-8059 GCA_046330055.1 Bacteroidia bacterium
TCATTTACTGACGGACTGCTCATCATGCGACTCAATCCGATTTTCGATCAGAGCCTGTCCTGGAATACAAATTCTTTTGCCGGCTTTGATCCTCGATACATCAGTGATGCCGAAGGCAATTCAGTATTTACTTATGAAAGTTGCACGGCGTATGAAAACGATAGCGTAAGTCCGGGTTATTCACTTTCTACTTTAATCAGAGATAAAAGTCAGTTTGATGTCATCGTTCCTGTTTATTGGTTGAACGAGCCGACACGGAAATATCCAGTTGTTATTGATCCGGTAGTGACAACGACTTCTACTTTACCGACAGCTTCGATTCTTGGAACAAAGTATTCTGCCGTTTGCTGGACAAACAGTTGTGATTACTTTATGACGGTAGCGACTATTCCGGGAGCAAAGATTGATACAATCAAATGCAGTTTTGAGTACAGTACAGCCGGGGCATGTTTAGTTCAGGATGGCGGATTTAGTTTCGATTTGAATTCTGCATGTTTCGCTCCGGCCGGATCCGGATTACCGGTGTATACGAATCCGATTCCTCTTACAGGTGCCTGTTCGATTTTTGATAAACAGATTAATGAATTCATCGGTTGTTATCCTGCTGCTTCTTGTGCAGCGCAGAATATGAATTTTACATTGCATTTTTATCGTTGTCATACGGATACTACTTCCACCTGCAACGGAAATTGCATCTACGCTTCGAAGCCATGGATCATTGAAGTGCAGGGGAGAACGATGGAGATTCAATACATGACGCCTTCTACCACTGTCTGCGGAGGAACAAGTGTGGATTTAGTTGTGACTCCGGATTACGGAGTTCAGCCTTATGCTTTCAACTGGAATGGCGGTGCTTCGGTGAATGATACGTTTACAGTGAATCCGACTTCCACTACGATTTACTCCGTTGTTGTGACAGACGCCTGCGGAGTGACTGCTTCCGCTTCAGATACGATTCGTATCACCACCAATACCAATCCCGGTTTTACAATTGCTCCTGTAACGGCATGCGTAGGCGAAAATATTCAACTCACCGGAAATGGAGCTTTGCCGGCATCTGATTACGACTGGACAGTTCCCGGAAGTAATGCTGCAGGCGGAGTGATCAATGATAATCAGACTCCCGTCGTTGCTTATTCTTTGCCGGGGAATTATAACATCACTTTGTCAAACAGCAGCGGAGGATGCCAGTTTGATTCTACCATCAGTGTAACAATCAGTTCGCAACTTGCACCGGATGTTACCATTTCAACGACGGCAAGCGGGACGCTTTGTCAGGGGGATACCTTAGTATATCATGCCACTCCGGTCAGTGGTGGAAGTAATCCAACATACGACTGGATAGTTGACGGCACGTTAGTTCAAAGCGGATCGACAGATTCGTTAGTAGTGTGGAATCTTCACAATGGCTCAATTGTACAGGCTGTGCTTCATTCCAATGCAACATGTGTCTCAGTGACTACGGATACAGCTTCGCTGTTTGTTGCTTTGAGTTCTGCATTAACGCCGACTGTATCATTTAGTCCGGACACGACAGTATGTGCAGGATCACCTGTTACATTCACAGCAACAGCCACCAACGGCGGAAACTTTCCTGTTTATCAATGGTCAGTAAATGGCGTCAACATTGCCGGAGCAAGCGCATCAACTTTTACGCATACAATTACGACAACCGATACTTTGATTGGTGTTATTCTCAATTCATCACTCAATTGTGTGACAACTTCTGTCACTGCTGACACGGTTCATGTTGCTTTGTTGCAGAACCTGACGCCTGCAGTCACAATTTCAAATGATGCTACGGCAAATCTTTGTTCAGGCGACTCTGTTCACTTTGTAGCAACTGCAACAAACAGTGGCACTTCTCCGGTTTATACGTGGTCTGTCAATGGCTCCGTGATTTCCGGTCCTTCTTCCAATGCTAATTTTACGTATGCGGCAACTTCCACTACGGTAGTTACCGTGCAGATGACTTCGTCGCTGTATTGTATTTCAAATCCGAATGCATCTGATCAGGATACTGTCACAGCAATCACTGCCGCAGCACCGACGGTGACTTTCTCTCCGCTTCCATTTGTGGTGTGTGATGGCGAGCCACTCGGCTTTCAAGCGGTTGGGTTAAATGGTGGATCAAATCCGCTTTATCATTGGTTTGTGAACGGCGTTCTGAATAATCAGGATTCGTCGTACTTCCTTGCCGGACCATTGCACGATTCAGATATTGTTTCACTTGATTACATTTCATCCATTCCATGTGCCACTCCGCCATCAGCGCAGGCAACTTTTCTGGTGCAGAATTTCCCGACACCTGTTGCAGAATTCAGTTATGTCAATCCGTATCCTTCTGCTTTTTTGAATCAACTCGAATTTACGAATCTCGCACAAGGTGCCAGTTCATGGATGTGGTATTTTCCTGACGGAGATTCTACAGCGACAGCAAACCCCATTCATCAATTCCCGGGATTGGGCACTTATGAAGTTACACTGGCTGTAGTGAACGGTTATGGCTGCACTGATACTGTTACGTATACTGTGAAAGTAGAAGAGGGCTTAGCGGTTTACATTCCAAATACTTTTACACCGAACGGTGATTTGATGAACGAAACCTTTAGTCCCATAGGAGCCAGCCTGCAAGAGTTTGAATTTACTATCTGGAATCGCTGGGGCGAATTAATTTTTACCGGCACCGCAGAACAAACCTGGCCGGGAACGATTCGCGATACTTCTTACACCGGCTCCGGTTGGAGTTTATGTATACAAACTGGATGCAAAGGGCGTTGATCTGGATGAGAAGAAGTGGGTTGGAAGGATTAGCCTGATTCGTTGATTTTCCTCTTTTTTCAAGGAAAATCCGTTAAGGATTTTTTTATAATTTTGCTCACCAAAGACAGATATCATGGCTAAGAATTTTATCAGCAACAAGGACGAAACTGTTCAAATGTTTGAGAACCCATGGCTCGAAAAACTTACACGCGTCCACTTTACTGTTCCACTGATTATTTTTGTTCCGGTAATTTTGTATTTCTTCTTCCGGTCTTTTGTTGAATTTCATCTTTCAATAATAAATGTAGTAGCATACATCGCTTTCGGATTGTTTATCTGGACCTTGACGGAATATGTTCTCCACCGTTTTGTTTTTCACTGGATGCCTCCGGGAGCTTTCGGTAAAAAGATTCACTTCATTTTCCATGGTGTTCATCATGATTATCCGAGCGATTCAAAGCGTTTGGTAATGGTGCCAACGGTGAGTATTCCTCTTGCTGCAGGATTTTTCTTTCTCTTTAAAGCGCTGGTAGGTCCGGTAAACGTTTTTCCGTTCTTCATCGGATTCATTTCAGGTTATCTTTTTTATGATATGACGCACTACGCTTTGCATCATTACAATTTCAAAAGCAAGTTCTGGTTGAATCTCAAACACCATCACATGCTTCATCATTTTAAAGATGAACATCTCGGCTATGGCGTGAGTTCAAAGATTTGGGATTATGTGTTTGGGACCACTTTTGGTGCAAAGAAAGAAGAAGAAAAGGCTTGAGTGCTAAATTCTGAATTCTGAATTCCGGTTTGCTTCGTCGAGTGAATTGGGAATTATCTTCTCCTGCTATCTATTTACTTCTTCCTATTTCATTAACCTGTATTTCGATCCAAATTAAAATCTGCGATCATCTGCGGGAGAAATCTGCGAGCATCTGCGTTAAACAGATTACTTGTAATTTTCTCCGATTTTAAATTGTGGGTAATTGAAAAGTATGAGCCTTAATTTTTTTAACGCAGATAAGCGCAGATTTCTTCCGCAGATTGGCGCAGATTTTTTTTAAACTTAGGATTTATTTTGATAGTACAAAGATTTTTGCAGAACCGTTTGTTCTCAAAAAATAAACTCCGGCTTTTAGAACTGAAATGTCAATCGTTTTCTCGATGAATTGAGAGGACGTTGAAAGTGTTTCTTCCATCAACACTTTTCCTGTGAGGTCGGTGATGGAAATTGGAATAGAGTGATTCATTTCTGTTTTGAACCTGACAGTGATTGATGTGCTCGCTGGATTTGGATAGATATCGATCACGTTTGCATTGAGATCAGCAATTGAAGTGTTGATTTGCTCATTGCAGGTGGCGAGATTGATGCCGCTTAAGTAACGATCCTTCGCTGCATTTGAACCTGTGTTGTAATTCGGCGTGCCAATAGTAGGGAAGAGAGAGCTGTTCCAGAAACGTGGCAGACTGTCGAGATAGTAGCTTGAGTCAGGAAGCGACGAAGTGCCGGCCGGAGTAATTGTTCCCCGAACATTGTTTCCAAATTCGAAATGATTGCTTCCGGCGAGTGTGTAATTTCCCATGAATAATCCGGTATTGGTGACTTCATTGCCAACGAAATTCAGTGAATCGCTTTCAACTGTTCCGGATGTCATAAGAATACCGTAGAGCTCTGCACGATTCCGGAAGAATGTATTGAATGGCCCGCTCGGTCCCCAGGTTTGATCGATCTGAATATTCTGGACAATATTTCCTTCGAAAAGATTGGCATAACTGTAATGTCCGTGCATGGAAATATCTGCGCCGTAATTCGAAGGAACTCTGAACGATTCGGATCAATACTGCAATTGTATGCAATCACATTTCCATTTGCTCCAACTTGCATAGAGAAGGAATGACGCAGGTGTCGCATGATGTTGTTTTCAATGCGACATTGTCCGGTGTGATTGAAAAGAGTAATCCCATAGCCATGAGTCGACGTTCCGTCGTATTCGAAGTTCCTTTCGTGAATGTAACAACCGGTAATGGTGATGTCGCTGCTTGCGTCCGCTTCGATGTGACTGCCGATACTCTTGCTGCTTTCAATACCTTTTATCCAAATACAATTTACTGCATAAGCGAAATAGATGTTCCGTGACAAACGTCTGTATGAACGCTATCAGCTCTTGATATTTTCAAACATTCAATACCTACTTCTTTTCGAGGAGCTAATTTTCTAACCACAGGATTTAATGACGGAGAATACCACCCGCAATTCTTCGTCGAAGAATAGTGTGTCATTACTCACCGCAGTGAGATGAAGAATTTGTCCGATCGAATTATCTGCCCAGCTAACCGGCTGTGTATCCCAGCTTCCGTTGGTCTGCTGATCTCTGCATAATCTCCCGCCTGAAATCCGGCTGCACTTGCAACTTTCAGAATTTTACTTTCTATCCGCACCTGACACTACATTCACAAATCCTGAAGCCGCGCCACCGGTAATGTTTAGTCCGTTACAAACTGCGCCATTGCAATTGAAAAGAAGGTGTGTAGAGTCCGCAGAGTTTCCTCGAAGGATAATGCTGTCTGTTAAATTTAATGCTGCGCTGAAAGAAAAGTTCCAGTCGGAAAATAAATTACCGTACGACCGGTGGAAGCGTTGATCAGATTCTGAATAATCGTTGTATTGTCAGTGATACCATCGCCTACGGCACCTGCTGTTGTTGCGTCAATAGTTACAGCAGGAGAAGGGATGATTCCCGGATATCCGCTATGATTCCAGTTGAAGGTGCGTGATGAAGAAATTGTTTGTGAGTAGGAGGAGTGATAAAAGCAGTAAACAAAGAAGCCTTTTCATTATTTCGGTGGTTCAAAGTTCGTCAAAATATTAATGATATTCTGCTTTGGTTGTTCCGGATTGTCTTCCTTTTTGACAGTGTAATTCACAGTCTGCTCTGCCGGCGGAATCTTTGCCGCTTCGTGAATTTGAAAATGAATGTTGATCGTTCGATGGAAAACCACGCGCATGCCTTTGTAAACATGCTTTTCAACTTGAGAAGTTTCACTAACCGCACACAGCTTCTTCGTCGCATCCGTAGCCAAGTCCATGCTTGATTTTTGCGAGAATGACATTGCCAAAAACATCCGTATCATAATCCACAGCCACCGTACCTGAACAAGATTTTTCATCGCCTCCTCCGGATAGCGCATATTGCTCTTGATAAACTCTCCCAATGCCTTATTGCCCCCGGATAATTCGGCGGCTTCACAAAACTCTCCGGCTTACGCCCTGTATTTTTTTTCACAAATTCTAAATTGCAGGATGGGGCTAAGATAACGGTTTTTCAAGCTGAAAGAATTATTCTTGGTAGAAGTGCTACAGCGCTGGGTGAATTAAATTAGCTAATTAGCTAATCAGCTAATCAGCTAATTTGATTACCTCCTTGATCCCCCTCTTCATCGCATTATAAACCTCAAACCTCTGTTTGATGAAAATGCAGAAGTCGTATTGCGTAGCTTCTTTCATGTATTGTTCGGGGACGTGGCAGAAGTCAATGAAGTCGTCAAATTCGGTGTCGTCGAGGTTGATGATATCGTGAGCGACGTAGTTGGAGAGGAGTTGACGTAAAAGTTCTTTCGTTTCTCTTCATTGATACGTTCAGCGTTGTGGCGTTTTACGCGTTCAACTCTGGAGAATTCCTGGTAGAGAAATGTAATCGGGCTATTCAGAGCGTCGACACCGCTGATCTCAAAATCTTTTTTATTGTAGCCGAGTTTTTTAATGTCGCTGTAGATCGATTCCAGATCGCGTGGTGAAAAGATGGTGACTTCCTTCAGTACTCTACTCAGTTTTTTCAGCGGTATGTCGGCTGTGTACATAGTTCGATAAGCGGAATCGGCAACGGAATAATAAGTGTTTTCATAACCGGTAGAAGCAATCAACAGTGTGTCGTTTTTTTGAACGAAAACAGAGAAGGTGCCATCGGCTTTTCCGAAGCTTCCTTGTGAAGTACGCAGATTAATAATCATCAGGTCTTCTAAACGCGTGGCAGGATTCTCAGCAAAGTAGGCTTTGCCGTTGATCTGAATCGTCAGGCTGTCGGAAAAAGTGGCTGCTTTCACCAGGCCGGAAAGAACCATAAAAAACAGGATGGCTTTTGCTTTTTTCATAGAATGCGACCAAAAATAGGGAAAAGTGGCGGCCTGGGTTGTTATTATTTGCTTAATAAGGGTGAAGTAGGGTTGTATTGAGACCTTTAGGGCTGATTTGCGTGTTTTTACCGACAAAAGTTCTTATCTTCGCCACCCGACATTAAAAAACGTTTAAAAAATGGCAAATACAGGCGACGTAAAAGTAGGAACCATCTTAAGATATAACGGCGAATTATGCCTGGTAACGGAATTCATCCACCGTACACCGGGTAATCTTCGTGCCTTTTATCAGGCAAAAATGAAGAATCTCCGTAATGGAAAAGTTGTCGAAAACCGTTTCCGCGCCGGCGAAGAAGTAGATATCGCCCGCGTTGAATTCAAGGAAATGCAATACATCTATCCGGAAGGCGAACACATTGTTGTAATGGACAATGAGACTTTCGAACAAGTATACATCCCGGGCGAAATGTTCGGCGAAAATGCAAAGCTTTTAAAAGAAGGTATGACCGTAAAAGTCGCTTTCGAAAATGATCAACCCATCGTTGCCGAAGCTCCAACCTTCGTTGAACTCGAAGTAACCTACACCGAACCCGGCGTAAAAGGCGACACTGCCACCAACACTCTCAAACCCGCTACCGTCGAAACCGGCGCTATCGTAAACGTCCCTCTCTTCGTAAACACCGGCGAAGTGATTAAGATCGATACCCGTGATTGGTCGTATTCGGGAAAAGTGAAATAGTTGCTTTTGGTTGCTTAGTTGCTTGGTTGCTTAGTAAAGCGAAAATATTGATCAGGCCTCCTTTGTTGGGGGCCTGATTTTTTTTTGGCGAAGGCGTGAAGATTGAATATTCATAATTGAAAATAGAATATTCGTAATAATAAGTACCAAATCCTTCCAAGCAACCAAGCAACCAAGCAACCAGGCAACTTTCCCGGCTTCAAAGAATTCAGAATTCAGAATTCAGAATTCTCCCACTTAGCTACAACCGCCGCCGCTACCGCATTCCCGATTACATTCGTTGCTGATCTTCCCATGTCGAGCAGCCAGTCGATGGCGAGTAAGAGTGTGAGACCTTCCTGGGGAATGTTAAAGGTTTGGAGCATGCCTGCAATCACAACTAATGATGCTCTCGGTACGCCGGCCATGCCTTTGCTGGTGACGAGCAGTATGAGC
>JAXLTM010000057.1:0-7712 GCA_046330055.1 Bacteroidia bacterium
TGGAGTTTCGATTTATTATGCCGAAAGCATTGAGAAAATTGGAGACAATCTCCGGGAAATAAAGCCACATGTATTTTCAACTGTTCCACGTTTGTTGGAAAAAGTATTTGATCGCATCGTAGATAAAGGAAAAGAGTTGAGTGGAATCAAGAAGATGTTATTCTTCTGGGCATTGGATCTCGGTTTGAAATATGAACTGAAAGGGAAAAACGGATCCTGGTATGAAGCACAACTCAAACTTGCAAACAAACTTATCTTCAGTAAGTGGAGAGAGGCATTAGGAGGAAATGTAAAAGTTATTGTCAGCGGTGGTGCAGCATTGCAGCCTCGACTGGCACGTGTTTTCTGGGCAGCGAAAATCCATGTCCTGGAAGGCTATGGATTGACTGAAACTTCACCGGTCATTGCCGTGAACAATCTCGAAGAGCGAGGAACGATGTTCGGTACCGTAGGACCGGTTATCAAAGGTGTCGAAGTAAAATTTGCTCAGGACGGCGAGATTTTGTGTAAAGGGCCGAATGTCATGCTGGGTTATTACAACCGGCCCGACCTTACCGCCGAAGTCATGGATCAGGAAGGATATTTTCATACCGGTGACATTGGTGTAATGATGGATAATCATTTCCTGAAAATTACAGACAGGAAAAAAGAAATTTTCAAAACTTCCGGAGGAAAATACATCGCTCCTCAGGCTTTGGAGAATAAGTTCAAAGAGTCTTCGTTCATTGAACAGATTATGGTGATCGGGGAGAACAGGAAATTTCCTTCTGCATTAATAGTTCCCAATTTCGCTCATCTGAAAAAATGGTGCGAAATAAAGGGTATGCCTTTCACAAATCCTGAAGACATGATTTTGCATCAGGAAGTGATTGATCGAATCGGAAAAGAAGTGGAAGACTATAATAAAGATTTCGGACAAACTGAACAAATTAAAAAGTTCGCTTTGTTAAGCAAAGAGTGGACGATAGATTCAGGTGAACTTACCGCCACTTTGAAATTGAGAAGAAAAATTATTCAGGAAAAATTTTCTTCGCAGATAGAGAAATTATACGGTGAATAAATTACACCGAAAGGTAAATAGATTCAAGTCAATAATATGCTCTTTGACTCACACGGAGGATAAATCAGAGCAGAAACCATTCGAATGAAAAGATCAATTCAAAAGATTGCAGTACTTGGAAGCGGGATCATGGGAAGCCGGATTGCTTGTCATTTTGCCAATATCGGTGTACATGTTTTACTGCTGGATATTGCTCCGAAAGAATTAACCGATGATGAAAAGAAAAAAGGGCTGACACTTGATTCTCCGGAAGTAAAAAACAGAATTGTCAATACGGCGCTTCAAAATACACTGAAAGCAAATCCATCTTCTATTTATAAAAAATCCTACGCTTCCAGAATTAAGACCGGCAATTTTTCGGATAACATGAAAGATATTGCCGGCTGTGATTGGATTCTTGAAGCTGTTGTTGAAAATATCGACATTAAAAAAAGTGTTTTTGCTGAAGTTGAGAAATTTCGTAAACCGGGAACGCTCATTACTTCAAATACTTCAGGAATTCCTATTCACCTGATGAATGAAGGCAGAAGTGAAGATTTTCAAAAACATTTTTGTGGTACGCATTTCTTCAATCCACCTCGCTATCTGCGCTTACTGGAAATCATTCCTACGCCCAAAACAGATCCGGCTGTAATAGATTTTCTTGTGCATTATGGTGATTTATTCCTTGGTAAATCAACCGTGCTCTGCAAAGATACTCCTGCATTTATCGCCAATAGAATCGGGGTTTTCTCCATCATGTCATTGTTTCATCTTGTGGAGAAAATGGGATTGACAATTGACGAAGTAGATAAACTGACCGGTCCGGTTTTAGGCAGACCCAAATCCGCAACTTTCAGGACATGTGATGTTGTTGGTTTGGATACGCTCGTGAAAGTTGCACAGGATGTATACGCACGTTGTCCGGCGGATGAAAATAAAAACACTTTTCAATTGCCGGCTTTTGTTCAGAAAATGATTGACAACAAATGGCTGGGCGATAAAACGAATCAGGGTTTTTACAAAAAGGTGAAAGGAGCAAACGGTAAAAGTGAAATACTTACTCTTGATCTTCAATCCTTCGAATATAAACCCAAAGGTAAAGCACGCTTTGCTACTCTGGATCAAACGAAGAGTATTGATAATTTCAAAAACAGAATAAAAATTCTCTTTTCAGGAAGCGATAAAGCAGGTGAATTTTACAGGAACTCATTCGCTGAACTATTTCGCTATATAACCTACCGCATACCCGAAATTGCTGATGATATTCAACAGATTGATGAAGCGATTTGTGCAGGATTTGGTTGGGAGATGGGACCATTCGCCATCTGGGATTTACTCGGAGTCCAGAATGTAGTGGATGTAATGCAAAAAATGGGAATGCCACCGGCGCCATGGGTATCGGAGATGTTGAAGAAAGGCATCACTTCATTTTATGAATACAAAAACGGTGAGCAATACTTTTATGACAGCCAAAAGGCTTCACGTACATCAAAATCCGGACAGAGCAAAATTATTCTGCTCGATGCATGCAGGGAGAAAACAGTATGGAAGAACGCAGGTTGCAGTTTGATTGATATCGGTGATGGTGTTCTGAATTTGGAATTTCACACTAAAATGAACACCATTGGTGGAGAAATTATTGAAGGGATAAACAAATCAATTGAGATTGCCGAGAAAGATTTTACCGGTCTGGTAATCGGAAGTGAAGGACAAAATTTTTCTGCAGGCGCCAACCTCGCCATGATTTTCATGTTTGCAACAGATCAGGAATTCGATGAAATCGATATGGCTATCCGGGCATTTCAGAACATGAATATGCGAGTGCGCTATTCTTCTGTTCCTGTAGTCGTGGCTCCACATAATCTCACACTTGGCGGAGGTTGTGAAATGTCATTGCATGCCGACAGAGTTGTAGCTTCAGCGGAAACATATATTGGTTTGGTAGAATTTGGAGTTGGCCTGATTCCGGGAGGTGGAGGAAGCAAAGAAATGGCACTGCGTGCAAGTGATGCATATTGTGATGGAAGTATTGATGAACAAGTTCTGAGAGAATATTACCTCACTATTGCCATGGCGAAAGTATCCACTTCCGGGCAGGAAGCTTTTGACTTAAAAATACTTCAACCCGGAAGAGATGAAATTGTAGTCAACCCGAAAAGAGTGATTACAGATGCTAAACGTGCAGTTCTTGAAATAGCATCAGAAGGTTATTCGCGCCCCCTACAGAGAAAAGATATAAAAGTACTTGGACGCAGTGGTATGGGGATGTTTTATGCCGGTGCGAGTGCCATGATGTCCGGGAATTTCATTTCTCCTCACGATCAGCTAATTTCACAAAAATTGGCAAGTGTAATGTGTGGTGGTGATCTGTCTGCCCCAAGCCTCGTTTCTGAGCAATATTTGCTGGATCTGGAAAGAGAAGCTTTCTTGTCCCTCTGTGGGGAAAGAAAAACACTTGAACGGATTCAAAGTATTCTTACGAGCGGTAAACCATTGAGAAATTAGATTTGTAAATTTGTCTGACAGAATGAATACGTACAAAATATTCCAGACCAACAGGAACAGCCTTACAGCAATGTTCTTGTTCTTCGCATTGTTGCTGCCCGGCATCGCTATGAGTCAGGGAAGGGAAGAGAAACCGAAGTATGCACCGGGGAAAGAAAAACACCGTAACCGTACCGATGAGATCGGCCGCAAACAGGGAAAATGGATGTTCTACAACACCTTCGGCGAAAAAATTTCTGAAATTGATTTTGTTAATGATCAAAAAGAAGGAGTGGAGCGGAAGTTCTATGGTTATGATAAAGTGAAAGAGGAAACTGAATTCCTTGGAGGTGTGAAAGACGGACAATACACCCGTTATTATTTTTCCGGACAAACTGCGCAAGAGGGTCAATACAAGGATGGAAAGAAAGATGGCAAATGGACCCGGTATTTCGAAGACGGATCCATTCGGCAGGAAGGAAATTATAAAGCAGGAAGAAAAGATGGTGTGTGGAAAACCTACAGCCGCAAAGGTGTTGTTGTAGCTCAGGCCACATACAAAGACGGTGTTGACGTTGCTGATATTGAAGCTGCGGCAAAAAAGAAAGAAGAAGAAAAGAAAGCGGCAGATAAGAAAGCAGGAGCAGATCCTAAAAAAGGTCCTGTACCTGTTGATCCCAAAAAACCTGTAGCAAATCCGACACCTAATCCTGCAGTGAAAGATACATTAAAGAAAAAATGAGAAGACTAAATTTATTCGTGTTCTCCTTTATCCCGAATTGTAGAGCTCACTGAGTTCATAGTATTCTAAATCAACCTTCACTTTTCACTCTTCACCCTTCACTTAGAAAAATGAACGCATACATCATCGCCGGTTTCAGATCGGCAGTTGGCAAAGCTCCCAAAGGCAAATTCCGTACGATGCGTCCGGATGATTTAGCAGTGGAAGTGATCAAACATCTGATGTCCACAGTTCCCCAGCTCGACAGAGAACAAATCGATGATGTAATTGTGGGCAATGCTACTCCCGAAGCTGAACAAGGCCTCAATATTGGTCGCATGATCAGTTTAATGGGATTGAACACTGTGAAAGTTCCCGGAATGACCGTAAACAGATATTGTGCTTCCGGCTTGGAAACAATTGCGATTGCATCGGCAAAGATCCATGCTGGTATGGCAGATTGCATCATTGCCGGTGGTGTTGAATGTATGTCACCTATTCCTTTTGGCGGATGGAAAATTGTTCCGAACCTGAAATTGGTGCAATCGAATCCTGATTATTATTGGGGCATGGGATTAACCGCCGAAGCTGTCGCACGCGAATACAAAGTCAGCCGTGAAGATCAGGACATGTTCGGCTACGAATCAAACATGAAAGCCGTCAAAGCAATTCAAGAAGGAAAATTCAAGAATGAGATTGTGCCGGTCAACGTCAACGAAGTTTACCTGGATGAAAATGAGAAAAAGAAAACTCGTCAGTTTGTAGTAGATACGGATGAAGGACCACGTGCCGATGCTTCTCTCGAGAAAATGGCAACCTTAAAACCTGTGTTTGATGCCCGGGGAAGTGTGACTGCCGGAAATTCTTCACAAACCAGCGATGGTGCCGCATTTGTAATTGTAGTGAGTGAAAGAATGTTGAAGCAACTGAATGTAAAACCGATTGCCCGATTTGTAGATTATGCTGTTGCAGGTGTTGAACCTCGCATCATGGGCATTGGTCCGGTGGAGGCTATTCCGAAAGTATTGAAGCATGCCGGATTGAAAAAAGGAGATTTGGATCTCATTGAACTCAATGAAGCATTTGCTTCGCAATCGCTCGCTGTCATTCGCAGTCTGGATCTGGATTCATCTAAAGTAAATGTCAATGGCGGTGCCATCGCACTTGGTCATCCTTTGGGTTGTAGCGGAGCCAAGCTTTCCGTACAACTTTTCAATGAACTGACTCGTAGAAAAGGGAAGTACGGAATGGTGACAATGTGTGTTGGTACAGGTCAGGGTGCTGCCGGAATTTACGAGATGCTTTAATTCCTGAAATTTTAAAGATCAGGTATAAAGAGGAAATTTCTGCTCCTGCCCGGTTGACATACTTGTCTGGAAGAATGGGATAATTGTGTAAGGTTTAACAGAATTTTCGTCAAAATATTCACCTGAAAAAATCAGGGTGAAAATGTAAGATTAGATTCGAAATTCCTTACTCGCAGGTTTTCTGAAAGCCATTTTCGTAGCAATCTGAATCAACGTTTTGTTCTCAGAAATTTCATGTTTAGCATTTACAAATTTAATATTCATCTATCCTGAATTATACAGGAGAATATAATGATCACACATTCGTTTTAAAGAAGCAACATTAACAGATACCATGGAAACAACGCAGCAATCTGCAATCAAAGGAGGAGAATTTTTAATTCGCGAAACAGCAGCTTCCGATATTTTTATTCCTGAAGAAGCAAGTGAAGAACAACAAATGATTGCACAGTCGTGTAAAGATTTTCTTCAGGCTGAAGTGTATCCTAATCTCGATAAGATAGATTCCCAGGAACCGGGTCTCATGCAGAGTATTCTTGACAAAGCAGGTGCTCTTGGATTGCTGGGGATTTCTATTCCTGAAGAATACGGTGGTTTTGGTAAAGATTTTACAACCGGAATGATAGCGACTGAATATCTCGGTGCGGGTCATTCTTTTTCTGTAGCATATGCCGCACACACCGGAATTGGCACACTGCCTATTCTTTATTACGGCAATGACGCGCAGAAGAAAAAATACATTCCAAAACTGGCTACCGGAGAATGGAAAGCTGCTTATTGTCTTACGGAACCGGGTTCCGGTTCTGATGCTAATTCAGGAAAGACAAAAGCTGTGTTATCACCTGATGGAAAGAACTGGATCATCAATGGACAAAAAATGTGGATCACCAATGGTGGTTTTGCTGATGTCTATATTGTTTTTGCAAAAATTGATACAGACGAGAATTTGAGTGCTTTCATTGTGGAGAAAACATTTCCCGGAATATCACTCAATCCCGAAGAACATAAAATGGGAATCAAAGGAAGTTCAACACGACAAGTCTTCTTTAATGATTGCGTTGTGCCTCTGGAAAATCAGTTGAGTGAAAGAGGAAATGGATTTAAGATCGCAGTGAATATTCTCAATCTCGGTAGAATAAAACTTGCAGGCGCCGCAATAGGCGGATGCAAACGTGTTTCTACATTGTCTGTTCAATATGCGAATGAACGCCAGCAATTCGGTCGTCCGATTGCAAAATATGGAGCTATTCGTCACAAGTTAGCTGAACAGGCAATCCGGATTTTTGCTGCCGAATCTGCAATTTACCGCTGCAGTCAGAATATGGAAGATGCCATTCATGCCCTGCGTGAACAGGGAATGGAAGAAGGAAAAGCGAAGCTGAAAGGAGTGGAGCAATACGCTGTAGAAGCTGCTATCCTGAAAGTATTTGGCAGTGAAGTACTAGATTATGTTGCTGATGAAGGCGTTCAGATTTATGGCGGAATGGGCTATAGTTCCGATGCGCCAATGGACAGAGCTTACAGAGATGCGCGGATCAACCGGATCTTTGAAGGAACAAATGAAATCAACCGAATGCTCGCTGTCGATATGATGCTAAAGAAAGCTATGAAGGGAGAGCTTGATTTGTTAGGACCTGCAACTGCAGTGGCCAATGAACTCATGCAGATTCCTGAATTCGGCGGACAGAATGATGAGCTTTTTGCGGCAGAGAAAAAAATCATTGCCAATTTTAAAAAGGCTGTATTAATGGTTGCCGGTTCTGCTGTGCAGAAACTGATGATGGAACTTGCCAAGGAGCAGGAAGTACTGATGAATGTAGCGGATATGTTGATTGATCTTTATGTTGCAGAATCAATCCAGTTACGTGTTGAAAAACTCGCTTCAATCAACGGAGAAGCTGCCTGTGCGGAACAAATAGATATGATGAGAGTGTTTTTGTACGATGCTTCCGACAGAATCAATAAAGCCGGAAAAGATGCAATAACTTCCTATACCACAGGAGACGAACAAAGAATGCTGATGATGGGATTAAAACGATTTACAAAAGTGGATCCGGTAAACGTGAAAGAATCACGCCGACGGATTGCTGCCAAATTACTTGCAGAAAATAAATATTGCTATTGAACTTTGAATTTTCATTCAGTGCAAAGGGAGTCT
>JAXLTM010000058.1:0-6252 GCA_046330055.1 Bacteroidia bacterium
GGCGCATCAGACCTCGAACGTAATCGAAGATGTTCGTCAGGCCGAAACCGGACTTTTCCAGAAGCAGGCAGTTAAATCAACAGCTACAACGATTCCATTCATCAAGAACCATGAATTCGATTATGCAAAATTGATTTCGTGGATCGGACCGAACTACCGCAATTATGCGTGGATTGTTTTCGTGTTCGTGGTAATACTGATCATCACTGCTGTGTCGAATGGCGCAAATATCACTGATGGAATTGACGGTCTTGCAACAGGTACAAGTGCCATCATAGGAATCACACTGGGCATGCTTGCATACGTAAGCGGTAATACGGTTTTCGCAAATTACCTGAACATAATGTACATCCCTTACGCAGGTGAGCTTGTGGTTTTCATCGCTTGCTTCGTTGGCGCATGCGTAGGCTTTTTGTGGTACAACGCCTATCCGGCACAAGTGTTCATGGGCGATACGGGAAGTCTGGCCTTGGGAGGCATCATCGCTACATACGCCATTGCCATCCGGAAAGAATTGCTCATTCCTATTCTCTGCGGAATTTTCCTGGTGGAAAATCTTTCTGTAGTGCTTCAGGTGAGCTACTTCAAATACACTAAGAAAAAATACGGTGAAGGACGACGCATCTTCAAAATGTCGCCTTTGCATCATCACTATCAGAAACTCGGTTATCATGAATCCAAGATTGTAAGTCGCTTCTGGATTATCGGAATCATGCTGGCTGTGTTGACGGTTGTAACACTCAAACTCCGCTAAACGATGACGGTTGAAGGAATGATTTCAAAACCACGGATAGTTGTCCTCGGCGCTGCTGAAAGCGGTGTCGGTGCTGCTGTGCTTGCACAGAAGAAAGGTTTTGACGTCTTCGTTTCGGATAAGGGTAAAATCAAGGAGGAGTACCGTCGCTTGCTCGACAAACATTCAATTTCATTCGAAGAAGAAACACATTCGGAAGAAAAAATTTTGTCGGCAAACGAAGTGATTAAAAGTCCCGGTATTCCTGAGAAGGCTGAGATCATGAAAAAGATCCGGTCGAAGAATATTCCGGTCATCAGTGAAATTGAATTTGCCGGAAGATACACTAATGCAAGAATGATCGGCATTACCGGAACTAATGGTAAGACGACGACAACAATGCTCGTGTATCACATTCTTCAAAAGGCAGGATTGAGAGTAGGTCTGGCAGGAAACGTCGGAAAGAGTTTTGCACTACAGGTGGCAGAGCATGATTACGACTACTACGTGCTTGAGTTGAGCAGTTTTCAACTCGACGATATGCATCAGTTCCGTTGTCATGTAGCTATTCTGACCAACATCACGCCTGATCACCTTGACTGTTACAATTATGAACTGAAGAATTATGTGATGGCAAAGTTTCGCATCCTGAACAATCAGACACCGGCCGATGCATTTGTGTATTGCGCCGACGATCCGATTACCAACGAGTATCTCCCTCTCGTCGATGTGAAGGCAAAGAAGTACCCGTTCTCCATCAAAACCCGTCTTGAAGAAGGCGCCTGGCTCGAAGATCAACAACTCATTATTAAAACCCAAAACAACCAATTTAACATGCTAATACACGAACTCGCCCTGCAGGGGAAACACAATCTCTACAATTCAATGGCGGCCGGCATCACGGCACGCGTTGAGGAAATCAGAAAAGAAACCGTACGTGAAAGTCTTTCAGATTTCCGCAACGTTGAACACCGTCTTGAATATGTGAGCACTGTTCACGGAATTGAATTTGTGAATGACTCAAAAGCCACCAATATCAATTCTACCTGGTATGCGCTCGAAAGCTTTAACAAGCCGGTAGTGCTGATTTTAGGCGGAGTAGATAAAGGCAATGATTACACAATGCTTGAAGAACTCGTTCGCGAAAAGGTGAAAGCCATTGTTTGTCTTGGTAAGGACAATAAGAAAATCATCTCTGCTTTCAAAGGAATGGTTGACGAAATCGTTGAAACAGGTAGTGCTGATGAAGCCGTGCGTGAAAGTTACCGCATCGGAAAGAAGGGCGACGTTGTGCTTCTTTCACCGGCATGCGCAAGTTTTGATCTCTTCGAAAATTACGAAGACCGCGGTCGTCAGTTCAAAAGAGCTGTGAAAGCGCTTTAATAAATAGTGTAGTACCTCTCTCTCCCAAATAACCAAATCCATGCATGTAACGTGGCTTGATAAGCATTTCAAAGGTGACCGAACCATTTGGCTCATCGTGTTTATCCTTTCTATTTTCTCTCTGCTTGCCGTTTACAGCAGCACGGGAACGCTGGCCTATAAATATAAGAGTGGTAATACGGAGTACTATTTATTCAAACATCTTTTCATTCTCGCCTTTGGTTTGGGTCTGATGTATCTGGCACACCTGGTACGTTACACCTATTACTCGAAGATTTCGATGATCGCATTGGTTGTTACGATTCCATTGCTGGCACTGACGCTGGCAATGGGTACGAATCTGAATGAGGCGAGCCGCTGGCTGACATTGCCGGGAATCAACATTACGTTTCAGACTTCCGACTTTGCCAAGCTTGCATTGATTATGTATGTAGCGAGAATTCTCTCGAAGAAGCAGGATGATATTAAAAGTTTCAAAACGGCCTTCCTGCCGGTTATTCTTCCTGTCTTTCTGGTGTGCGGACTTATTCTTCCGGCTAACTTCTCTACGGCAGCTGTGGTTTTTCTTTCTGCATGCTATCTGATGTTCATCGGCCGTATCAATATGAAATACATCTTCGCCATGATCGGTATTGGCATTGCAGCCTTTGCTTTGTTCGTGGCAATATCCTTAGCTGTTGGTCACACCGGACGTATTGATACCTGGAAGGCACGTATCGAAAGATTTTCCGGTGAAGAAGGCTCCGATAATTATCAGGCTGAACAAGCCAAAATTGCTATTGCCCGCGGAGGTTTGGTTGGAAAATTTCCGGGCAATAGCGTACAAAGAAATTTTCTTCCGCATCCGTATTCAGATATGATCTTTGCGATCATTATCGAAGAATATGGTTTCCTCGGAGGTGCGTTTATTTTGTTTTTGTATCTCTTACTATTTTTCAGGGTAATCAAATTTATTCATCATAGCCCGATGGCTTTTGGAACTCTCCTTGCTGTCGGGTGCACATTCATGCTCGTATTCCAGGCACTGATCAATATGGCAGTTGCCGTCAATCTATTTCCTGTCACCGGACAACCATTGCCGTTCCTGAGTATGGGCGGAACGTCGATCTGGTTTACCAGTATCGCTCTGGGCATCGTGCTCAGCGTGAGTCGACAGGTTGAAAAAGAAAAGAAAGAAGGAGGAGCAGAACTTGCAGCAGCGTAGTTTGCGTGTAATCATCAGCGGCGGCGGCACGGGCGGACATATATTTCCGGCCATTGCCATTGCCAATGCCTTGAAGGAGATGAATCCTTCGAGTGAATTCCTCTTTGTAGGTGCTGAAGGAAGAATGGAAATGGAGAAAGTCCCGGCTGCCGGTTATAAAATCACCGGACTTTCGATCAGCGGAATTCAACGCAGTCTGAGTTTAAAGAATCTATTGTTGCCATTCAAAGTCATCAACAGCGTATTTCGCTCTCGTCAGATCATTCGTGAATTTCGTCCTGATGTGGCCATTGGAGTAGGAGGATATGCGAGTGGACCATTGTTATTTGCGGCCACGTCAATGAAAATTCCTGCTCTCATTCAGGAGCAGAATTCATTTGCCGGTGTGACCAATAAAATTCTGTCGAAACGCGTGCAGAAGATTTGTGTTGCTTACGATGGAATGGAAAAATATTTTCCGAAAGAGAAAATTGTTCTTACAGGAAATCCAGTACGTGAAAACATGGTCGACATCAGCGGCAAGCGCGAAGAAGCCATGAAGTTTTTCGAATTGCGTTCTGATCGTAAAACCGTGCTGGTCATCGGAGGAAGTCTGGGTGCAAGAACCATCAACGAGAGCATCGGAAATGGTTTGAAAGAATTTGCAGGCAAAGACATTCAGCTCATCTGGCAAACAGGAAAAGGATTTTTCCAGAATGCCCGTGGATTGGCGATGGGATATAGTGGTGCGGGTATTCGCATTTACGATTTCATTCAGCGAATGGACCTCGCTTTTGCTGCTGCTGATGTAGTGGTTTCAAGAGCAGGAGCCAGTTCGGTGTCGGAATTGTCGCTCGTTGGGAAGCCGTCGATTTTAGTGCCTTCACCGAACGTAGCTGAAGATCATCAGACAAAAAATGCAATGGCTCTTGTCAATGCGGGTGCCGCAATTCTGGTGAAAGATCAGGAAGCATATCATAATTTGCAGAAAGAAACAATGGCGCTGATTAACGATAGCGATCGCAAAGCCAAATTATCGGCTAATATTTCACGCATGGCTTTGAAGAATTCGGCAAGAGTAATCGCTGAAGAAGTGTATAAACTGATTAAGAATTAATTGAGGAGTGTTCGAAAATAAATCACATATCTTTTTTGCTGGAGCAGGCGGTATCGGAATGTCGGCCATTGCACGTTACTTTCATTCCATCGGAAAGAAAGTGTCGGGCTATGATAAGACACCGACGCCGTTGACAGATGAATTGATTCGCGAAGGTATTTCCGTACACTTTGAAGATAATCTTTCGCTCGTTGATCCTTTTATTTGCAATCCGGCCAATAAAAGTTCGGTGTTGATTGTGTACACACCTGCTATTCCGGCTGATCATAAAGAGTTGAATTTTTTCAAGGACAATGGTTATGAAGTGTTGAAGCGCTCGCAGGTGCTCGGGCAAATTACCAAGTCGAGTTACACGATTGCAGTTGCCGGGACTCACGGAAAGACCACGACATCCTCGATGATTGCACATATCCTGAAAACAGCAGGATTGAACTGTGCAGCATTTCTCGGAGGCATCACAAAGAACTATAACACCAATCTTTTGCTTGGCGGTTCGGAAGGAAGAAAGTACACAGTCGTTGAGGCTGATGAATACGATCGTTCATTTCTTGCTTTATACCCTGATTTGGCTGTAATCACTTCGATGGATGCCGATCATCTCGATATTTACGGTGATCCTTCCTATATGATAGAGTCTTACAATCTTTTCGCCGGGCAAATCAAGGCCGGAGGATTGCTCATTCATAAAAAGGGATTGCCGGTAAAGGATCTTCAGGTAAAGAAAGAAGTCTATTCATTGGAAGGAAGCTCTGATTATTTCCCATCTGATATTCACATTTCTGATCATCGCTATGCATTTACCTGGAATGGTAAAGGAGAACAAATACGCGATATCACTTCCGATATGCCGGGTTTGCACAACGTTGAAAATGCAACTGCGGCAATTGCGCTGGCAAAGCAGGTTGGAATTTCGAATGATATTATAAAGAAGGCATTAATAACATATTCCGGAGTGAAGCGTCGTTTTGATTATCAATTACGAAATGATCGTTTTGTTTACATCGACGATTATGCTCATCATCCGGAGGAGTTGCGGGCTTGTATTGCCTCTGTGAAAGAGTTGTATCCCGGAAAAAAAGTAACCGGCATTTTCCAGCCGCATCTGTTTACGCGAACCAGAGACTTCGCTGAAGGCTTTGCAAAGAGCCTTTCCATGCTTGATTCGCTGATTTTGCTCGACATCTATCCCGCACGTGAAAAACCGATTCCGGGCATCACATCGGAGATTATCTACAATAACGTCACTTGCAAAAAAGTTCTATGCCGGAAAGAAGATGCGCTGGAGGAACTCACCAAGGATCCCGGCGAAGTAGTCTTAACGCTTGGAGCAGGTGATATTGATCAGTTAGTCGGTCCTGTAACGAACCTTTTAATCAAATTATCCAACGTATGAAGCTGAATATTAATTGGAAATCGGTCAAAAAGGTGTCGCTGTATGTAATTATCGGCGCATCGTTCCTCATTACATTCGGTTTTGCAGCATATAAGCAAAATGTACAACCTGTGACTGAATTGAACATTGTGATCAAAGATACGCTTGGTCATGGCTTCATTAATCGTCAGGATGTACGTACGATGGTGGAAGAAAAGCTCGGTCCTGTCGAGGGAAAAGCGATCAGTTCTATTAACATCGCAATGTTGGAAAAAACCATCAATACAAACCCATTCATTAATACGGCTGAAGTATTTTCAACCATTGATGGAAAGATCAATATTGAGGTAAAACAACGCGTTCCGGTTCTCCGAATCATTAACATGAAAGACGAGAGCTTTTACATTGATGATCAGGGTATATTCATGCCGTTATGTGATAAATACACTGCATCAGTTCCGGTA
>JAXLTM010000059.1:0-4917 GCA_046330055.1 Bacteroidia bacterium
TGGGTCTCAATTGCTTGCGATATCGATTTTTTCCATTAAAAATTTTCATTTTCCCCATATTTCGCTACTTTTGCCCTCCCAAAACTGTCCGATGGTGTAATGGTAACACTGCAGATTTTGGTTCTGCCTTTCTAGGTTCGAATCCTAGTCGGACAACAAGAAGCTCGCCGGAAGGCGGGCTTTTTTGTTTTACCAGTTTCATGATTGTTCTTTTTCCAAATTCTCTGAACCCCGGAACCTCCAAATTTTAGCAGGAATTGAGAGCAGTGTTTGTGAAATCATTACAATGAGAATTCTGCAAAATTGTTGTACGAAAAAATAAAGACTTCCTTAGAAATCAATATTTCAGTCATTTGATATTGTTTTTCTGAAATTTCTTACCGCAGTTTAAAAAGCAGCACTGAAACTCTTTCCATCCTTTTCCGATCAAAACATAAACTGTGTGTGGCAGCTATGAAAAGATCCAATCGGGGTGGGAGATTGAGATTGGTTTCAAGGCAACGGCAAAGGCTCAGTACCGGCTTGCGAATTGTATTAGGTACATCCTTTATTATTGCTTTTACATTGATTTCATTTTCTCTGATCCACCTTCTTAGTGTAAACGACTCCAAAGCTACTGCTGTTGGAGGAATCACCATCGTTAGTACCGGCGGTAAATTTACAGCCGGTGTGAAGAATCTGACGTGGAATCATAACCTTACAGCGGGTACCAATCAACTTTTGATTGTCTCGGTAACTACTCAGGATAAACCTGTGAGCTCTGTCACCGTTGGTGGCGTCGCTATGAATCTTGCCGGTAGTATCACAAAGAGTTCGATGGAAGTGTCCATCTATTATTTGTTTAATCCGGGTACGGGAACTAAACAAATAAAAGTAACAACGAGCAATAATACCGATGTTGCTGCAGGTTCAGTTCAACTTGATGGAGTAAGTACAGGATCAAGTTTTACAGTCACAACAAATAGTGGTGTCGGTAACTCAGCCAGCAGTGGTTCAGTAAGTACGAATTCTGCATCAGTTGTAATTAGTGTACTTGGCGATATCCAGCGAAATCCGTCTGTGCCTACTTACACAACAGTCTATTCTACCGGCGGTACGCACTATAATACCATGGCGATGCGACTTGGCAGTTCTTCTTCGGCTTCTATCGGTTATACGTTCAGCAGCTCAACTACTTGGGGAACTGTATCACTTTCGTTGTCTTCCGTTTTGCTTTTGCCTGTTACATGGAAGAGTTTTGAAATAGAAGAACATAATTCTGTACCCGTTGCTAACTGGGTTACGGCAAGTGAAACCAATAACGACCATTTCGAAATTGAAACTTCAAAAGATGGTTCAGAATTTTCTCGATATGACATCGTGCCGGGCAACGGAAATTCTACACACGATATCGCTTATGAATATAAATTTGATAAGGGAATTCATGAAGATCTCTATGTAAGAATAAAGCAGGTTGACTATGATGGAAAATTTTCTTATTCACAGAGTCGTTTTGTGAAAGGAACTAAAGAACAATCTGACTTTTTACTTTATCCGACAATCGTAAGCGATCATGTAAATATTCGTTGTTCATTTGAGAATATTACCGGACAGGTGGAATATCGAATTATGGATATTACGGGCAAACTTATCCGAAACGGTCAGCTCGACAAGTCAGAACTAAATTCCGGTTACTCTTTGGATCTTCCTGAAATGATCAAAGGTCAATACTTTCTGGCATTGTATACTGATGCAGGTGAAATGATGCAAAAGAGATTTCTTAAGGAATAGAAGTTCATTCTTCAAACGCCGCCGGAACAAAAGTGCTTCGTAAATCAGGATAAATTATTTTTCCGATTTTCTATGGAGGCCTTCCTGATAAGCTGAATTACTCAACTTTTTCGTTTTTCAAATTTCTCGGCATCTTTTGACGGCTTGTACTACTTATGCTTTTGAGAAGGACGATACAGATGATTGCTTTTTCAATGCGAGACGAAGCAGCACTAATGGAACCAATTTCCGGAGTTAGCTGATAGCATTTCATTCTTTTTTCCAAAAGATACAAATTTAGATTTTAAAAGGCATGATATTTATATTTTTTGCGAACTAAAACACTCAAAAACCATCCTCGACATCAAATTTGAAATGTGAACCATTTTGAGATGAGATTATGATTAATTTTTCGAAGACTTATGAACATGCCTCGGCGCATATTTAATCCGGAAGTATAAAAATGAACATCTTCAAATTCCGAAAATGTTTAGAACCAACTCAAAAAAGTGCTTCACTAAGTACTAAAAAATAAGGTCAAGCGTTTAAATTTTTGCTATGAAGAAATTTTGTTGCTAATGAATATTTAGCACAGATGGTGGTTGCACTGTGTGCAAAATTATTCAAACTTCTGTGAAAATAGCCCAATTGGGCTGAAACAAATAATCAAAATTTCATTTAAAGATTGGTTACATATAAAGCAGTACAATTAAAAGTTTTCAATAAAATGTATTGAGTTATTTAAGCGTCGATAAAATTAAAAATACAGAACGCTTATCTAACACTTTCCTTATTAAAAATCAATCAAACTCCTTGTTGAAACATTGAACATAAATTAAAAGAAAACCAATTGCATCAACATAAACTCTCAAATGGATATTTGCATGTCAACCAGCAAGATGCTTTGTTAAAAATCTAATAAAATTCATAACTTTAAACACCAAATAAATTAGAAATCACAAAACTAAATTTTCAACTAAGAAATAGACATCACCGATTTTCATTTTGTATAATATTTAGAAATGACTAATTTCGTCAGAATAGATAATAAAATTGTTTCACTCAAAACTCCTTTCAAATGAAAAAACTCTTTACATTACTTCTGACGTTTTCGGTTGGATCTTCTTTCGGACAAATAACTTTTGAGAAAACGTATCCGACATTCTCGACTGCTTATTCTATTGAAGAGCAATCGGACGGCAGTTTCTACGGAACGGCCGACTCATTAAATAACGGATATGTTTATCATATTGATCGTCGCGGTAATCTGATCTCAACTCAAATGCCTTTACTCCGTGGTCATTCAAGCGCAAATATTTATGATTTGCATGTAGAACAAACATCCGGCAATTTTGTGATTTGCGGATATAACGACGATCTCTTGAATCCGGATTCTACGCCTTCTTCGTAAGGATGGATTCAGCGTTTCACAATACCGATAGCTTATTTTATGCCGGATCCGTTACCGGCGGACCTTCTGCTCATAATTTAGTAGCAACGCCGGAAGGGAATTATGTAGTAAGTATAAAAACATTTACCGGAGCAGGAACCGGGCAATCGCTCGGACAAAAAAATTTATTCGCCTGCCGGCAACGGTTGGGTTGCTCATCCGGGTACAGATGAGAATTTCAACTCAATGGCAATGGATCAATCGGGAAACTGATTATGCTGGCAGCTAATATTACTGCAACGGCCTATTCCGGAATCAGGTTTACGATACAGCCGGAGTACAAATCGGATCTTTCGATATTACTGATACAGCAATGGGAGGTTCATTGATTTTCGGAGGAGCAGTGTCTGCAGGCCCGGTAATACGTTTATGTTTGCCGGAAATGTTAGCCATTTTCAGGAAATAGCGTGACATACATTGCTCAGTTTGATCAAACATTCAACCTCCTTTGGGGAAAATATTTGAATTGGGGAATTAACATGTCTACAGTTGCAATGACTCCTACAGCTGATGGTGATATCATGGTGTTACTATCTACAGCCAATGGATATGCTTTTCATAAAATGATGGCAAATGGAGATTCTCTTTGGACACAGTTTCATAATCGCCCTACAACCGGCAGTATTTATCGTTTCAGGGAATGCAGTGACAGAGGTTTTATTGCCTGTGGTACCTTTAATGGATTTGCAGGAAATGAAGGTTACATTTTGAAAACGGATTCGCTGGCCAGATTGCTACCTGATAATCTTGTTACCGTGTCCGGATCTCTGGAATTTTGCAATGGTGATTCAGTTGTACTCACTGCTCAACCCGTCTATTCTTATCAGTGGAATCAGGGAAGTGCATCACAAAGTATTATCGTAAATACTGAAGGATGTTACTATGTAGCGGTATTTGATTCGTTAGGTAATTATGCTTATTCAGATAGTTTCTGTGTAATCATTCATACACCTGTAACACCTTTGGTAACTTACTTGAACGATACATTGTACTCAACCTTTGCAACAACTTACCAGTGGTATCAGGGTTCTGTAATGATTGCCGGTGCAACGAATCAGTTCTATGTTCCTTCCATGAACGATTTCTATCACGTCGTGATCACAGATTCTACTGGTTGTTCGGCGTCCTCTGCCGATTACCAGGTTACGAATGTAGGTGTCGATGGAATATCAGGTTCACTTAAGCCTGTGCTTTTCCCAAATCCGGGTAAAGAGAATTCAGTTATTCGAATTACTAATTTGCCTGCCGGCAACTACGAGCTTGTTGTGTTTGATGCCATCGGAAAAATGATTTTATCGAAGACAATAGAAAGTTCTTCGAGTGAAATTGTGGTACCTACAGATAAATTGCGTTCAGGCAGCTATCAGATTAAATTAAGCAATGGAAAAAATGTGGTGAATATGCATTTCGACATTCTTTAATATCAGGCGAAGTAATTTCGTATAAATCCGGATTCCGGCTATTGAAACAAGACTTTTGTATGTTTCCTGCGGAATCCGGATTATTTTTGCCGGAATGTTCAGGTTTTATTATTTTCATACCACTTTAAAAATCTTACAATGAAGAAATCTCTACTCCTCATCACAATTGGTTTGTTGCCTCACTTATTTTCATTCGCTCAAATTTCCTGCACAAACGGAAAGTTCTATGCTCTTGGCAATGCTGTTAATTCCACCAATGGTATCTATGAACTTCAATTGAACGGGTCATCAGTTGCC
>JAXLTM010000006.1:0-112987 GCA_046330055.1 Bacteroidia bacterium
ACTAATAATAGCCTGAACCGGAATACGTGCACTTCGGCAAGTACTGCTTGCACCGTCTTCCACATAATAAGTAGTAGTCGACGAAATCGATGGCGTTGTAAAGCTTGTGCCTGTTGCAATTGAAGTTCCTCCGCTGGCCACATTGTACCAGTAAATCGTTTGAGAAGCACTTGCTGTAAGTACAACAGTTCCTGCTCCGCAACGAGAAACATCTGCTGCTACAGGAGCAGAAGGCTGAGCATTTACGATGGCTTGAACTGCTGCACGGGCAATACTGATACAACCTCCGCTGCTGGCTTCTGCATAATAAGTAGTGGTTGAACTGATCACCGGTGTGGTAAAGCTTGTTCCTGTTCCCAGGAATGTGCCTGCTGTTGGTGCATCAAACCAGTTCACAGTGTATGGTGAAGCTGCGGTTAACAAGACCGTTCCGCTTCCGCAAATAGTACCATTCGTTCCGACCGGTGCCGGAGGAATTGTATTTACATATGCAATAACCGGAATACGGTTGCTTCGACAGTTATTACCTGCCTCTGCATAATAAGTGGTAGTTGATGTAATCGCCGGTGTTGTAAAACTTCCGCCGGTTCCAATCGAAGAACCACCGGAAGCAACACTGTACCAGTAAATCGTTTCAGTCGCTGTGGCCGTCAGCGTAACCGTACCGGAACCGCAACGTCCAGCATTGAAAACTGCCGGAGCGTCAGCCTGTGCAGCAATAATTGCCTGCACCGGAACGCGATTACTTGGACAAGCACCTGTACCGGCCTGTACGTAGTAGGTCGTTGTAACGGAAATTGACGGAGTCGTAAATGTACTTCCTGTTCCGAGGGAAGCTCCGCCCGAAGAAACATCATACCAGTTAAGGGTCTGAGGAGAACTTGCAGTGAGTGTCACTGTGCCCGGACCGCAATTGGTTGCATCTGTTGCAACCGGATCTGCAGTTGGTGTGTTGATGATAGCCTGTACAGAAATTCTGCTGCTGTGGCAGTTATTTCCTGCTTCAACATAATAGGTTGTAGTGCTTGAAAGCAATGGCGTCGTAAAAGTGGTGCCTGTCGCTAATTGAATTCCGCCTACTGATGAGTTAAACCAATAAATCGTTTCAGGCGAACTGGCTGTCAGAGTCACAACTCCCGTTCCGCATCGCGAAACATTTGAAGCAGTCGGTGCAGATGGAATTGAATTCACAATGGCAGCAACAGGTACGCGTGCACTGAGGCATACAGTTCCTGCCTGTGCATAATAAGTTGTTGTTGAAGAAATCGACGGTGTGGTGAAATTCAATCCTGTGAATAAGGAGATACCTCCGGAAGGAGATGCATACCAGTTCACTACATCTGTAGATGAAGCAGTCAGTGCTACCGTACCTGTTCCGCAGCGCGACTGATCAGTTGCTACCGGATTTGCAGGAACAGCATTTACTGTGGCAACAACAGCAACTCGGTTACTCATGCAGGACGTACCTGCTTCCGCATAATAAGTTGTAGTAGTACTGAGTGATGGCGTTACTTAAAGGATCCGCCGGTGTTTCAGCAATCGCCTCCTGAAGGTGCATCCATACCAGTACACCGGGTCAGATGAAGAAGCCGATAAGTTCAGTGTTCCCGTCCCGCAACGTGGAAACGTCACGACTGTCGGAGGTGAAGGCTGAGAATTTACCGTTGCCACAACTGCAACACGGTTACTGTTACAACCGCTTCCGCCATCTGCATAGAATGTTGTTGTAGCAGTGATTACCGGCGTAGTAAATGCAAGACCGGTTCCGAGCAGAACCGCCCAAAGGCTTTGATCATACCAGTTTACTTGGCATGCTGCGCTGCTTGCAGAAAGATCAACAGTTCCGCTACCGCAGCGTGCTCCGTCTGTAACAATCGGATCAGGAGGAGTGCTTGTGATAATAACCCTGTACGGGAACTCTGCCGCTGCGACAGCTGGTACCTGCTTCAACATAATAAGTGGTCGAAGCACTCAGTGAAGGCGTTGTAAAGGCAGAACCTGTTCGAGAAGATTTCCGCCGATCGCTGCATCATTATGAAATCTGGCTTGGAGAAGTTGCAGTGAGTGTAATGGTACCGACACCGCAACGGGAAACATCAGGAGCATTCGGATCTGCCGGAATTGCATTGATGGTTGCTGTTGCAGCTGTTCGCGATAAACTGCGACAAGTTGTTCTGCTTCAGCATAATAAATTGTTGTGAAGCTAAGTGATGGAGTAACCCGAGCATCGCCAGTTCCTACAAGTGTTCCGCCTGCAGGTGCATCGTACCAGTTGATCAGCTCAGGGCTGATCGCTTGTAAGGTTACCGAACCGGGGCCACATCGTCCTGCACCTGCTGTAGTCGGTGCGGAAGGATAACTGGTCACTATAACATGTCCCTGCGTCCGCTGTGAACGACAGGTATAACCTGCTTCTGCATAATAAGTCGTAATGGAAGAAACCACAGGTGTAGTGAAATTGGTTCCTGTATAAAGCAGAGTTCCTCCTATAGCAGCAATGTACCAGTAAACTTGTTTCGGAGAAACACCTACGAGTGTCGCCACACCGCACCGCAAATAGTAGTATCTGCAACCGTAGGTGCAGACGGAATAACGTGATTAAAGCAATAGCCGGCACGCGCAGACTCGGACATCCGCCGTTGGCTTCAACATAGAAGGTGTCTGTGGGGTAAGATTCGGGTAATCAAAGTTGTATCCGGTAGCAATTGATGATCCGCCGTATTGAGTTGTATACCAGTAAACCGGATCAGCAGAGGTAGCACTTAATACGACCGTTCCGGGACCACAACGTGAATTGTCGACAGCAACAGGTGCTGTTGCCGTTGTAATGGTGACGTGAACTTCTACGCGTTGGCTTGGACAAAAATCTCCAGCCTCCACATAAAATACTGTATCATTATTTATAATATTGGTTGTGTACGATGAACCGGTATGTAAAAGACCACCTCGGAAGAATTATACCAGTGAATAGCAGCTGTATCGCTGGCCGTAAGTGTAACCACACCGGGGCCGCAACGGCTTACATCGTTTGCAACCGGAATAGCAGCCTGAACGAGAATCTCTGCGCTGACAGGCACATACTGACTCGGGCAATTCTGACTCGCTCTTGCATAGTAAGTAGTTGTTGCACTAAGGACAGGAGTTACAAAACTGGTTCCTGTTCCGAGTAAATTTCCATTCGGTGCATCGAACCAGAAAATTGAATCAGTAGCTGTTGCCAGAAAGTGTCATTGAACCAGGTCCGCCTGAGAGATGCACCGGTTACAACCGGTGAAAGTGACTGTGTTACCGTTGTAACAACGAATGGAGAAGTAATTACAGAGCAACCTTGGTAAGTAACGGCAACCGTATAGGTTCCTGCCTGTGTCGCTGTATAATTCGGTGAATTTGCACCGCTGATGTTTACGTTATTTCGTTTCCACTGATAAGTGTAACCGATCACACTCGTTGCAGAAAGCTGTATGTGCTGAGCAGAATGTTGAATTTCCTGAAATGGTAACCGCCGTTGAAGTGAAGCACTGAATGCTCTTCCCGGTGATCCGCCGATACATCCGGCAAACCAGTTGGTGCCGTCATTGGGATCGCCTGACTGACTCAGCAACTCGCAAGTATATCCAAGTCCGTCAGCCTGTGCTGGCCAAGGACTCAAATCCTGATAAGTGAAGGATATGTACACTGAACCTTCCGGATCAAAGATTGAACCATGTCTCCGCCGTTTGCAAAGTTGAAACCCAATTCACCGATCATATTTGTAACCGATGGAAACTGAGATTGGAATTTAGCAGTGTCTTCTGCAATCACTAAATAACCATTGGCAGGAATAACAGTACCGGTAGGGAAATAGAAATTGTGATTGTCGGCATCATCACTGATATACCAGCCTGATAAATCGAGGTCATGTGTGCCGTAATTGTGAAGTTCAATCCAGTCGCCTGCATCATAGGCAACATTCGAATTGTAATTCAACTCACTCACACAAAGATTCGCCGGAGCGGCAGAACCTGTAAAGTAAGCAGTGATGGCATCATTCGCCGTGAAGTTATAGGTAACCGATTGATTGTAATTGTTTGAATTGATCACCACATTTGAACGGAAGTGATCAAACGAATAGCCCGGATTCGGAATGGCCGTAATGGTAACCGGATTACCATTGAAGTAAACTCCTGACCATGGATAAGTGGTTGGAGTAATTGTACTGATTTCAATTCTTCCCGCTCCTGCCGGAGAAACATTCAACGTCAATGTCACTTTTGCAGTGAGAGAAAATTGACTCTTAATGAAATCACGCATGATATTCGGACGTGAACTGCAGAAACTCATCATTGAATTGATATTGCTCTGCCAGGTAGAGGTATTACTTCCCCATTTGGCAAAATGCGCAGTCATATCGTAACTCATAGAGTCACGGAATTGCTGCATAACTGCTGTCATATTCGACGGCAGGTAATTTGTATTGATCAAATCTGCATAACGATTGATAAAATATCTTTTGAACGTCGGATTCGTGAGCATCTTATCAAACATTTCAGAAGAATAGCTGAATGCAGTCGGATTCCTTGCTATGGCAAGACGATTATCATTCACGCTTCCTGAATAACCGCAACCGAAGTCTGTATCGTAGAGCAGATACTTCCACTTCCCTCCTGTTTTAGCCGGTCGCCACATTTTGATATTGTTCGTCCAGTCGCCAATCCAGTCACCGTTATTATAATAGGTCTCAGCAATGAAATAGTCAGCATAATTCTGAAGATCCAGAACGGAATTCATATAATCATAATACGCCTGAGTCGTTGCTGTCTGTGAAGTTGCATAATTATACATATCCCAGAACGACTGATCGCTACCTTGTTTCACCGTAATGGTGCTACCGTCTTCTTTCAGATAATCAATTTCACTCTTTTTCAGTCCGTATTCATAATATTGCCAGTTCTCGTCATGATTTTCATGAATAGTGAAAACACCCCAGTACTGTCCGTTTAAAACCATGATTGCCGGTTCGGCAGCGATGTAACCTGAATGTGTATGCTTCATAACCCTTTCCATGAAGGCATCACGGAAGTGCACTACATTCCAGTCAGTTCCCGCATTGCGAAGAACGATGTCGTCCGTTTTGTCGATGTATGGTTTGTCTGTCCAGAATGGATAATTAACAGCATCAGTACCGTAATGATTCGACAATTTGATTTCAATACTCTTCTGAGGCTTTGCACGGGAATAGTTTCCGTAAATCTTAATGTCGGCATTGAACTTAATAACTTCTGATTTTGATTTATCAAAAACATCAATCGTCGCCGGCTTTTCCCAGTCCTGCCAGAAGTTAGCACCCTTGTATGGCGATGTGGAAGATGCTCCCGGTCCCATCACATAGATTCCCGTGTTATAATCCCAGAGATTCAGTGAATCGGTGGTGATGGCAAAAACAGGAAGATGAGTATTAAGATTGATGAAATAGTTGTTAGTTATGACAGGGCTTGGCAGGTAGCCTGTAGCAAACACTCTTGCACGAATGGTAGATGTAGAAGTAACATGAACATTTCCTGTTGCAATCGGATCAGAAGTAGTAGGTACATCACCGTTGGATGTATATCTTACCGTTCCGCCTGATTGAGCAGTGGTAATGGTCATGTTCTGTGTACTGGTATAAAAACCGGATGCCTTGGAGAATACCGGAATCGATGCATAACCGTTATAGCAGGTTGAGTTGTTATTGGTATTTCCCGGAGTCGGAGTTCCAAAATAGCACCATCCTGATCCGCCATCAGGCTTACGACCATAAGAGTTATCATTTTCAAGTGCAGGAACAGTAAGCTGATCAGCTGTAATACCGGTCGGCAACGTCAGATAGACAGCATCGCCTGAACTTGAAAGTTTGAAACTAGCATTGAAGTACTCAAAGCTCGGTGCCACAAACCAGGAAGGAGTCGATGAATAAGTAGTTCCGGAATTTTTCATTCCGAAAATCAAAAATGCTTTCGAAGACATATCCGATGAACTCGTTGACACATCATGCGTCTCAACGCTCAATACATTTGTTCCGGGAATTAATATCGTTTTCAAAAAAGAAGGATCAATGAAAAAGGAATCCGGCTGCAATCCCTGATACATTGTTGCTTCGTGAGAAGAATTGGCCAGCGCATTCCAGGCCGGGCGACCTGAGCCGCTCAGATTAGAACGTGCTATTTCAACTCCATTTAAATAGGCTACAAATCCATCATCGTAATCCATGTAGAAGATGCATTTCAAAACCTGCGATGTATCGGTAACCGTAAATGTTTTTCGCATCATCACTGAGATCGTAGATGAAATGGTTGTACCATCATCTCCGTCGCCATAACCGAAACCGCCGTTACCACTCGACCATGATGCATCGTTGAATGAAAGATTTCTCCAATTGGTATCCAGTGAAGCTGTTCCGAGTTTGTACTTCCAGGTAGACGTGCCGTTCACTGCCATTTCATAATGGTTCACGACAACATTACTTGTTGAGTCAGATGCAAAAATGAGCAGACGTTTACCTGAACCTAATGAGTAGGTCGGAAATGTAAACTTGTACGGGAAAGCAGGATCATCTGATAATCCATAACCTGCGAGATCAACAGCGGAACCATTTGGATTATAAATTTCTATCCAATCGTCGTAATCGCCATTTGAATTCTGTATTCCGGTTACATTCGATGAAGACACTTCATTGATCAGAACCTGAGAATAAACGTGATATCCTTGAAAAAAGGAGAGCAGAAAACAGAGAACAAGTCTGCGTAAAAATTTGTTCATAGTTTGGTGGTGTGGTGGTGGGTACTTAGTCTAAAAAGGTGATAAATAATTGAATATGGGTGCGGCAAAAATAACAGGAAAAATTCATTTTTACCCCAGAATTTGGCGAAATAGATATTAACATTGGTGAATTCTAAAACACCGTAGAACCCGCATCCGGTAAGGGTTTCAGGCTAATTCGGCTTTAATGTCAACCCGCCTTTTTGAAGAAAAAACACACTTTTTCGCACATTCAGAGTCAATCCGGATTAATTTTTCGGGAACATGATGTATCAGAGTCCTTTATGGAAATGTTAGTAACTCAGATTTAATCCTAAAAAATCTGAGTGAAGTACCTTACCCCCAAAAAAAACGGCAGTCCGGATAATTCCGGGCTGCCGGTTTGCTGGCTCACAGAAATATCACTTAGGCTCAGCCAGCGTATATTTTCTTCCCTGATTCTCTTTCTTCAGCCATTCCATCAATGGAGAAAAATAATCAAGCATCGCGCGTGCACTTAAATCTTCTCCTGTTTTATTTTTCAAGAGCGTTCTCCAGTCGACACTACTTCCCGGTCGCATGATGTCCTGAATAAATGCACCGACCTGTTGATTGCCAAAATAGTTTGTAGCATGCGGATCCTGATGCAGAATATTTTTAGAAATGTAATCATGCACCTGGAAAAGGAGAATGAAAGAAATCGCATAGTCATAGTACTGCGCTGCATCATCATTAATATGAGTCTTAGTAGCTGCATCACAATAGCCTTCTCCTCTTTCTGACGGAGGAACAATTCCCTGATACTCTTTTACAATTTCCCACCAGCGTTTGTTCCATTGATCAGGCGAGAGATTAAGAGAGTATAAATCATGTTCAAAAACGCTCATAGTACCTGTACTCCACGGAATAAAGACTATGTAGTTCATGGCATCTTTCAAAAGTCGTTGCATGTCGTCGGTTTTGGCTGAAGAATCAACCAAACCCAAACCTGCCATGAAAGGTTTTTGCATAGCAGCTAAACCCATCATACTTCCCAATGCTTCATGATAGGCACGATTGGCTCCTTCACGAAGAAGATATGGAACCTGCGGATTGCTATACGACATGTAATAGTAAATGTGGCCGTATTCATGGTGAACAGTTTCATACCACTCTGCTGTTGGCGTAATACTCATCAGTGAGCGGACATCTCTCTCAAGATCCATATGCCATGCTGAAGCATGGGTATTTTTCTTGTACCCTGCGTCTTTGCTCACAGGATACAAACTTGACTTGGTCCAGAATGTTTCCGGCAAAGCAGGGAAACCGATAGAGACATAAAACTTCTCTCCCTGATGTGCAATCCACTCAGCATCCTTATGCTTCAATGCACTGTCAAGATCAAGACCTTTCACTGTCACCATTTCACTCCAGTCTTGTCCCCAGCGATTGCTCAGCCACTGTGCAGGAATATAGTCCGGTACATTTTTCACCTGATATTTTTTTGCCAGTTCATATCGCATGTATGTATGAAGCTCACGATACAGAGGGAACAATTCATGATTAAATTTCTTCAACATGGCCATCATCTCTTCATTCGTCATTCCATAATCTGAAACCTGATATGAAAAGTAATCATGATAACCCAGGCCCTGCACAACTTTATTTCTCAGGTCACGAAGAGCAATCAAACCCTGCTTCAGATCTTTACCTACACTCTTGCTGGTTTCCCACACACGACGACGAACCGCAGTATCGGTCACAGAACTAAGCATCGAGTCAATGTCATTCGGTGTAACTTCTTTTCCGTCGAGCATAAACTTATACCCGTATAGCTTTTCTGTTTGTGCATTTCCTGCTTTGATCAGTGCTTTCACATCAGCCTGCGCACTTTGAGGATTGCCGGCAGCTAAGTATAAAATTTTTTTAAGCTGACGAACCTGTAAATCGGTGAGGTCTTTTTCCCATTTCAGGAAATTGGTTGCTTTGGTAATATTCTCCTGACTACCTGTAAAATCAGCCATTGCCTGATCCGATAAACCGGCTTTATAACTGTTCATCGTGTCACCTTCAACAATATGTGTCTGCATTAGCCATTGTCCTTCGCTGCTGGCTGTATAATACTGACGATACTGATTGTTGTATGTATCAAGAAAGATCTGAACTTCCTTACGATGCATGGCCTTTTCATCCATGAAACCATAGAATACAATACAAACGACCGGCAATAAAAGTCCGGCAATTTTTAAAGTCTTGAATCTCATTGTAATTTTGATTTGGAGAACAATAATAAGGAAAAAGCAAACAAAGTTTCCCTCTCATATTCTGAAATTTTGTTTTCTTTGCAGTCCTCAAAAAATTAAGGGGCATTAGCTCAGCTGGCTAGAGCGCTTGCATGGCATGCAAGAGGTCATCGGTTCGACTCCGATATGCTCCACTGATGGGTAATTAGTAATTAGTTATTAGTAATTAGTGAAATGAACGGATACCAATTAATTACTAATTACTAATTACTAATTACTAATTACTAATTACTAATTACTAATTACTAATCTCTTTTTACCAGATCATTTAACGCTTTTTCCAATTTTTCGAATTTGAAAGGGTATTTTTCCCAGAGCAATCGTGATGGCAATACCAGACGGCTTTTTAAAATCAATTCGGTTTCCGTTCTGATGATGAATGCGCCGATTTCAAGGAGTAATTTTCCGGATGGGATACCAATCAATACATTTAACTTATTTCTAAGCTTCTTCATCAGTTCTGCATTGCTGATCACTTCCGGTGATGTACAATTATAGACACCGGCTTTTTCGATATGTTGAATAATCCATTTGATGATGTTGACCAGATCTTCTTCATGAATCCAACTCACCATTTGTGTTCCCGGACCTTGCTTCCCTCCTAATCCCAATTTGGTCATTGTGACTAACCGCGGCAATACGCCATCGTCTTTACTTAATACCATACTTATTCTTAAGATAACTTTTCGCATGGCAGGAAACTCTTTAGTTTCTTCCCAAAAAGTCCCTTCCCATGCCTTACATACATCTACAGAAAATCCGGTTCCGTACTCATGTATAAATTCATCCATCGGTTTATCTAAGGAGTGACGATAGATCGTTGCAGATGCCGACTGTATCCACACTTCAGGAGGAATTGTACATTCTCTGATAGCATCAGCCAGAACTTTCACTGAATTGATACGCGAATTCAGAATTTCCTTTCTATTCGCTAACGTGTATCGGCAGTTTACATTTTTTCCTGCAAGATTGATCAGAACATCGGCTCCATCTAATTCTGATTTCCATGAGCCGACTGTTTTCCCATCCCATTTCACATAACGAATATGATCCCTGTCTGTTTGTGGATGGCGACTGAGCACGACTATATTCTCAAATTCATCCTTCAAATTGCTGATGATGGCCTTTCCAATTTGTCCGGTTCCTCCGGCAAGAACTAATTTCCCTTTCATAGTTTGATGAGTATCAATAGAACGATGAGACGATAAATAATCCAGGTGAAAGTCAGAACTACAGGTAGCCCGAGTAAACGATTCCTTCTGAAATGCTCCTTCAACATAAACAAGACCACGGTCATAAAAATACCAACGAGCATCCATTCCTGTATTGCTGCAGTAAGTGAGAATAAATGGAACTTAGAAAATATATTCAGCAACAGCACCACAAAGCCGCAAAGCAAGGCATTAAGAATACTTCCGCCCAGTGAAATGGTAGCAAGATTGCCCAGATAGTCTGCTTTTCGTTTTGCTTTAATCAACATCAATACACACAATTGAAAAACGAATTGCCCTCCGCAAATCAGGCATTCACGAATCCAGCTATCAGCCGGTAAAATTCCGCTGATATGATTGCTGAACTTAAAAAGTAAAACAGAAGTAATCAGCCACGCAAAAATCAAATAGACCAATCTCCAAACATAATTTACATCCGGAACACAGGAATCAGCAGAGGAATCTGAAGGCACAATTACTTTACGATTGTAACTTATAAAGGCATAAAGTTTTGACAACAGATAAAATGCTGCTTTGGTACGACAAATTTTGCTGATCCATGGATAAGAGTGTCCGATTAGTTTGAGAATACTTTCCAAACCATAGTAGACTTCACCTGTTTCTGTATTGATAAGTGCAATTTCATTTCGTGCGCGGTTCATGTCAGGCAATACAGTCAGCGATTGCGCTTGCTGATATGCTACTCTGCCTCCCGCTTCGAGCATACCGGAATTGACAAAGCCTTTTGTATATGCTCTGCACAACGGACAGTGTTCATCGAACAGCAGTTTCCAATTTCTTAATGTTCTCATATTTTCAATAACTTTTGAAACTTATAGCCAAAAAAAAACGGCTATCTGACAAGCTTAAATATAGAGTTGAACAGCCAGTTTTCATCAGCACGAACGATGAGGTCAACAGACTTATCCATCTTGCCGACAAAAGTGCCCAGTTGTTCCATCATTGAAACGAATTCCTTAATCTCAGCCTTTTTACGATCACCTTCTACTTCGGTCAATTGATCGATCACTCGTACTACGGGTTCAATTTCACGCTTCTTTCTCTCAACGGCAATTCTTTTGGCAATTTCCCAGATGTCCTTTTCTGCTACGAAATACTCCTTTCTGTCGCCGGTGACAAGTTCTTTATGTATCAGCGTCCAGTTCACCAATTCCCGCAGATTCATATTCGCATTTCCTCTGCTGATGCTCAATTCTTCCATGACCTCTTCTGTACTGAGCGGCTTATGTGAAATCAACAACAATGCATGCACCTGCGCCATTGTCCGGTTAATCCCCCATTCGCTGGCCAACTTTCCCCAGGTTTGAATAAACTTTGATTTTGCTTCGTCGAATTTCACGCCCCAAATATATAACAGTTTATTGTACTTTCAATATTTACTGAAAATAAATTTTTCAACACCCCTCTTTTCCCCTCCCCATTGTTCAGAATTCCCCTTGAATCCCTCCATTTTCAATAACTATTTCCCCTACCTAGCACAAAAATTCTAATTACTAATTACTAATTACTACTTACTGCTCATGTGGAGTTACTGGGAACAACAATCCTTCATTGGCACACCCGACATCGCCATCATTGGCAGTGGCATCGTCGGCTTGTCGACAGCCATAGAATTTAAGTTAAGAAAACCCGGGTACCATGTCATGATTATTGAACGCGGAATGTTGCCTTACGGTGCCAGTACCCGCAACGCCGGTTTTGCCTGTTACGGCTCAATTTCAGAATTGCTTTCCGATCTTGAGTCAACGTCGTTTGATGAAGTTATGCATCTTGTTGAACGTCGCTGGAAGGGTTTACTAAAACTCCGCAGCAGACTCAGCGACGAGAAAATCGGTCTTGAAAAACTCGGCGGCTATGAAGTATTTTCACCTTCTGATGAATCGTTGTATGAAGAATGTGCGAATGCCATTGAGCGTTTCAATTATTCAGTTGGTGAAATCACAGGCATCAAAGAAGTCTACCGGATTTCATCTGATAAAATAAAAAACTTTGGTCTCGGCAATTGCTCTCACCTAATTGAGAATACAGGTGAAGCACAAATTGACACCGGCAAAATGATGAAATCACTTCTTGCCCTTGCACATGAGTTGGGAGTAGAAACTTTGAATGGCGCCGATGTGGAAAAAATAGAATCCTCAGAACACGGCGCAACTATATTTGTCAAAGGTGCAGGCAAAATCCGGACAGGCAACCTTATTCTCACCACAAATGGTTTTGCCAAATTGCTTTATCCAAATCTGGAAGTTGAGCCGGCACGCGCTCAGGTACTGATCACCAAACCCATCGAAGGACTCAGCCTCCGCGGCACATTCCACTACGACGAAGGTTACTATTATTTCCGGAATGTCGGCAACAGAGTTCTATTCGGTGGAGGAAGAAATCTTGACTTCAGGGCAGAAAATACAATGGACTTCTCCCTTACTTCATTGGTACAAACCAAACTCGACGACTTACTATCTTCTATGATTATCCCCGGAATAAAATACGAAATCGATCAACGCTGGGCAGGTATCATGGGCGTTGGCCCTGTAAAGAAACCCATCGTTGAAAAACTGGATAACCATATCTATTGCGCCGTAAGAATGGGCGGCATGGGAGTTGCGCTTGGAAGTCTTGTTGGGGAGGAAGTATGCAGGTTGGTCCTGGGGTGAATTCTGAAGACAAGCCAGAAGCCAAAAGACAAAAGCCAAAAGACCAAAGACCAAAAAAGAAGAAGTGAAAAATAAAAAATTATTAGTTGTTCAGAATAAAATTTGCCGGGGTGGTTGCACTAAAAACTAACTTATGTTTCGTGAAGAAAAGTGAAAACAATAATTTTAAGAAAGGAACTTATTCAGGCCAAATCTTGGATTTTCAATATTCAATTTTCAATATTCACTATTCAATCCCAAATTCCACTATTTCTGTTATTTTTGCCCGACTGCCATCAAATCTGTGAAGCTAAAACGAATAGCATTTTTTTTATCCGGTATATTGCTTGTTTTACAGGCTTGTAATCCTACACGCCATGTTCCGGATGGTAAGTATTTACTGGTAGGCAATCAGATTAAAACTGACAGCACACTTTTTTCGAAGGAACAATTTGAGAATTTGTCGAAGCAAAAGCCGAATCGGAAAATTCTTGGATTCATTCGTTTCCATTTGTGGTTGTATAATGTGGGGAATTCAGGAAAGGATAAAAAATTCAGAAAGTGGTTGCGAAACATCGGCGAAGAACCGGTGATTCTTGACTCTTTGCTCACCGAACGAACCATTCAGCAGTATCGCCTTTTTCTGAGAAGAACGGATTTTTCAATGCTTCGGTAACTGACAGCGCGACCAATAAGAAACGCGCCATTGTATTTTACAAAATTCATTATGGTCAGCCGTATGTACTAAGAAACATCACTTACTAGACACTCGACACCGGCATCAATCAGGTCATCGGATATTTTAAAGACCACTTTCTTTCTCCGGGCCAGCGTTGCGATGAGACCTCGGTGAAAGTGGAACGTGAACGCATCAGCACAGGTCGAAGGACATGGCGATACTTCTTCAACAGGAATTACATTACCTATGCCGGTGATACATCATCGAAGAATCATCAGATGGACCTTTTCCCGAATATAAACAGGGTGAATGAAAACATTGATCCGTCTGTAATGTACTTCCTAAGCCCTGTTCGACTACCGCAGATATCATATTCGTAATATTTACATTCAAACAGACTACAATCCGAAAAATCCTGCACTTCTATACTTCCAAAGATACCACATTCTATAAAGGATATTATTTCCCGTCAGTGACCTGCCATTGAGATGAGACAACTTCAAATCATCCGCAACGTATTCACTGAATCGGAAACTGTATCTGCAGGAAAATTGATTACACTTTATAAGAAACTTCAGAACTCTTGAATCTCTTCAAGTTCATAAATGTGTATTGCAAAGAAGTACTTGAGATGAAAACCAACAGGATTATCTGCTCGACCTGAATATTCTACTTACACCAATGGATCACAGGATTTCACGCTCGAATCGGAAGCTACTAATACAGGAGGCAACATTGGTATTGCAGGTAGTTTCGGGTACAGAAATAAAAAATACTTTCAAAGGTGCCGAAGTATTTCAGTTCAAAATTAAAGGCGGACTTGAAGCGATTCCGAATTTTAACGACAGCGTTGAGCAAAAAAATTCTTCTTCAACTCCTTTGAAATCGGTCCGCAGATTTCACTTGATTTGAAAAAGCTTCTCCTCCCGCTTTCATCGAACGACATACATCGCGTTATTCGAATCCGAAAACATCTTTTACAACAGGTTTCACTGACGGTGAACGTCCCGATTACACTCGGTCCGTAACCAACCTTTCCATCAACTGGTCCTGGTCGCCCACCAAAAATCAGCGATGGGTCGTTGCACCGGAAATCAACAGTATCAAAGTAAAGCTTTCATCTCAGTTTGAAGAAAACTCATACAGTTAAATGACCCGCGATTATTTTACACCTATGACACTCACATCATTTCATCCTATCCGCGGTCTCAGGCTGATCACAACACAGAAGGATTTTCAATCAAACTTTATCTATACCAGAGCAAACTTGGAAGTTGCCGCTCCCTGTTTTCAAGGAGAAACTCAAGCCGGCATCCCTATAAATTCGATGTCGACTTCAGTTATCATGCGTTTACCTGAATATGCATACAACAACCTCGTTTACCACATCAACACAGGTTTTGGAATCGTACGGAAGTTCCCGCGTTTTTACCATTTGAAAAGAGTTTCTTCGCCGGCGGTGCCAACAGTGTGCGTGCTTGGACAGCAAGAACACTTGGTCCGGGTTCTTATGTGAAATCAGTTAACATCGAAGAAAGCGGCGACATAAAATTTGAAACCAACCTTGAGTACCGCAGGGGAATTCCTCCGCTTGTCAAGCGGCATCATCTGGGAAGCTGCCGCATTTTTGGATGCAGGAAATATCTGGACACGGAATAATGATGTCAGTCGTCCGGGCGGACAATTCTCAAAGCAGGCACTTGAAGAACTTGCCGTAGGCGGCGGTGTTGGTTTACGCTTCAACTTTTCATTCTTCATTCTCCGTTTTGATGCTGCCACCAAATTACGTGACCCGTCTTTACCTTCCGATCAACGATGGCTGTATCCCGGACAAAAATTCGGAATGGCAGATGTGAATTACAATCTTGCAATCGGTTATCCATTCTGACCGGTTGTATTGTTAATCAGCCAATTAGGTAAACGGTTAATTAGCTAATTTTCCCATCTTTTTTTAGCTTTGCCTGAAAATTTCCTCTAAGAAAATGTCATATTCTAAAATTGTCGAGCTGCTTGGCGCAGGTGCCGATGGCTTATTGAATCATCAGTGCAAAACCGTTTCCAAAGATCAGCTTCATTTACCGGGATCTGATTTCACCGATCGTGTTTTCGGACCATCAAACCGAAACAATCAGACATTAAAGAGTCTGCACAGCATATACAATCATGGTCGTTTAGCCGGAAGCGGATATGTGTCCATTCTTCCTGTTGACCAGGGCATCGAACATTCAGCCGGTGCATCTTTTGCTCCGAATCCTGCTTACTTCGATCCGGAAAACATCGTCAAGCTTGCCATTGAAGGTGGTTGCAATGCCGTTGCTTCAACCTACGGTGTACTTGCAATGGTTTCAAGACAGTATGCTCACAAAATTCCATTCATCGTCAAGATCAATCACAACGAATTCCTCTCTTATCCGAACCGTTATGATCAGATCATGTTCGGTTCTATTCGTGATGCATGGAATATGGGAGTTGCTGCAGTGGGTGCTACCATCTATTTCGGCAGTGAAGAATCGACTCGTCAGATTCAGGAAGTCAGCAAGGCATTTGAATATGCACACGAACTTGGAATGGCAACCGTTCTCTGGTGCTACCTGCGTAACAGCGGTTTCAAGAAAGACGGTGTTGATTACCACACTTCTGCTGACTTAACCGGTCAGGCTAATCACCTCGGCGTTACCATTCAGGCCGATATCATCAAGCAAAAACTTCCTACCAATAATGGCGGTTACACAGCGCTGAGCTTTGGCAAAACGCATCCGAAAGTGTATTCGGAACTCACCACCGATCATCCGATCGACCTGTGTCGTTATCAGGTTGTGAATTGCTACATGGGACGTGCCGGTCTTATTAATAGTGGCGGCGAATCAAAAGGCGCCAGCGACATGTCAGAAGCAGTAACAACAGCAGTCATCAATAAGAGAGCCGGCGGTCAGGGTCTGATTTCCGGACGTAAGGCTTTCCAGAAACCAATGAAAGACGGAGTGGCATTATTAAATGCCATTCAGGATGTTTACTTAGAGCCGAAAGTGACCATTGCCTGAGTACATTGAGTGAATTAATGCAGAGTTGAATAGCAACAGAAATTAAGAAGGTACAGTTCAAGCCTTCCTTTCTGAAACATCTAAATCAATAAGAGATGAGCTGGTTTAAACGAATCAAAGAAGGGATTACCACTTCGACCAAAGAAAAGAAAGAAACGCCTGAAGGACTTTGGCACAAGTGCGTATCCTGTAAACATATTGTACCGACAAAGGATCACATTACACGCATGTATGTATGTGAGCAATGCGGTCATCATGATCGTATCGGTGCCGAAGAATATTTTGAAATTCTGCTCGACGATGACAATACAATCGTTGAGATAAATCCGGACATGAGTTCTGATGACCCGTTGAATTTCGCCGATACAAAGAAGTACACCGACCGTATCAAAGAAACCCAGCGCAAAACCGGAATGACCGATGCCATCCGCACCGTTTCCGGAAATGTGAACGGAGAAAAGGTAGTTATTGCATGTATGGACTTCGGCTTTATCGGCGGTTCGATGGGATCTGTTGTGGGTGAAAAGATCTCCCGTGCTATTGACTATTGTATCGAGAACGAGCGGTCACTGATTATCATCTCCAAATCAGGCGGTGCCCGCATGATGGAGGCAGCATATTCACTGATGCAAATGGCAAAAACTTCAGCCAAGCTTACCCGTCTGGCTGATGCCGGATTGCCCTATATTTCACTTCTCACTGATCCCACAACAGGCGGAGTCACAGCTTCTTATGCAATGTTAGGTGATCTGAATATTTCAGAGCCCGGAGCACTGATTGGCTTTGCCGGTCCGCGTGTGGTAAAAGAGACCATCGGCAAGGATTTGCCGAAAGGATTTCAAACTGCAGAATTCGTTCTGGAACACGGCTTTCTCGATTTCATAGTTGACCGTCGTGAGCTAAAGGCTAAGATTTCCCAGGTTTTACATTTGCTTAGAAATTAAGGTCAAAAGTGTTGCACATATATAATTAAAGTGTAAATTTGCACCTCAATTTTTAAAAGAATAAAGACGTTAATTCCAATGATCTTAACATCAGAAGCAAAAAAGCAGATTTTCAAAAAATTCGGTGGATCTGAAACCAACACCGGTTCGGCAGAGGCTCAAATCGCCATGTTTAGCGAAAGAATCAATTTCATGACAGCTCACCTTCAGGTAGCAAAGAAGGATTTTTCAACCCAGCGCTCCCTGATCAGACTGGTAGGAAAACGTCGTAGTTTGCTTGACTATCTTCAGAAGAACGATATCGAACGCTACCGTAAGATTATCAGCGATCTGAACATCCGTAAATAATTTCGTTTCAAAATATCAAAGAAAGAAAGGCAATTCGAGAAATTGCCTTTTTTCTTTTTATCTAAATCATAAATAAGCTGCAATCATGTCAAAAGGAATCGTAAAAGAATTTGATCTCGGTGATGGCCGGAAAATCTCCATCGAAACAGGACGTTTAGCCAAGCAGGCTGACGGCGCTGTAGTAGTACGCATGGGCGATGCAATGTTGCTCGCTACCGTGGTTTCTGCAAAAGAAGCCAAAGAAGGAACTGACTTCCTTCCTTTATCAGTAGACTATCAGGAAAAATTTTCAGCAGTAGGGCGTTTTCCGGGAGGCTTTCTCAAAAGAGAAAGTCGTATGTCAGAATATGAAATTCTCACCAGTCGTTTAGTGGACCGTGCGCTTCGTCCGATGTTTCCGGAAGATTATCATGCCGACACGCAGGTGATGATCACACTTATCTCAGGTGATGCCGAAGTTCAGCCGGATGCAATGGCCGGACTTGCTGCCTCAGCTGCAATCTCTATTTCCGATATTCCATTCAATGGTCCGATTTCCGAAGTACGCGTGGCACGCATCGACGGTAAATTTGTGATCAACCCTTATACTTCCGATCTCGCACGCGCCGACATGGACCTTATGGTTGCCGGCTCTGACGACAGCATCGTCATGGTGGAAGGCGAAATGAATGAAGTGAGCGAATCAGAAATGCTTGAAGCAATTCGCACAGCTCACGAAGCAATTAAGTTACAGTGTAAAGCTCAGCTTGAACTCCGCGCACTTTGCGGTAATAAAGAAAAACGCGCTTACTCACACGAAACGAATGATGATGAGTTGAAAGCAAAAGTTCGTGACTACTGCTACGACAAAGCTTATGCTATTGCCCGCAGTGCTAATCCGAACAAATCAGCACGCTCTGAAGCATTCAAAGCATTGCACGAAGAATTCATGGCTACATTGACTCCTGAAGAACAGGATGAAAAAGCCGGAATGATCAAACGTTATTTCTTCGATGTGGAAAGTGATGCCATGAGAAATTGTATTCTCAACGAAGGAATCCGTCTGGATGGTCGTAAAACTACCGACATCCGTCCGATCTGGTGCGAAGTGGATTACCTCCCTTCTACTCACGGCTCTTCAATTTTCACACGTGGTGAAACTCAGTCGCTCACTACTGTTACGCTCGGTTCTAAACTCGACGAACAAATGATCGATGTAGCGATGCGTGAAGGTTCAAATAAATTTTTACTCCATTACAACTTCCCTGGATTCTCTACCGGTGAAGTAAAACCAAACCGTGCTCCGGGTCGTCGTGAAATTGGTCACGGTAACCTCGCCATGCGTTCACTGAAGGTTGTACTTCCTTCGGAAAATGAGTGTCCGTATACCATCCGTATCGTTTCTGATATTCTGGAATCAAACGGTTCATCTTCGATGGCTACTGTTTGTGCAGGAACACTTGCGCTGATGGATGCCGGTGTACAAATCCGCAAGCCTGTTTCAGGTATTGCGATGGGACTTATCACTGATGGCAAAGGACGATTTGCTGTTCTTTCCGATATCCTCGGCGACGAAGATCATCTCGGCGACATGGACTTTAAAGTAACCGGTACTGAAAAAGGAATTTGCGCTTGTCAGATGGACCTGAAGATTCAGGGACTTCCGATGGACATTATGGTGCAGGCACTTCAGCAGGCTAATGCAGGAAGAATGCACATCCTTGGCGAAATGCTCAAGACCATTTCTGCACCACGTCCTGACTATAAACCACACGCACCACGTATCGAAAAATTGATTATCGCTAAAGAATTTATCGGAGCCGTAATCGGACCGGGTGGTAAAGTAATTCAGGAAATGCAGCGTGAAACCAATACAACAATTTCAATTGAAGAAGTAAACAATGAAGGTATCATTGAAATCGCTTCAAGTGATAAAGCAGGTATTGAAGCAGCCAAGTCAAGAATCCGCGCCATTACTGCTGTTCCGGAAATCGGAGGAGTGTACGATGGTAAGGTGAAAAACATCATGGACTTCGGCGCTTTCGTTGAATTCATGCCGGGTAAAGACGGACTTCTCCACATCTCAGAAATTACATGGGATCGTTTGGAAAGTATGAAAGGTGTCTTCAATGAAGGAGATAAAATCAAAGTGAAACTGATCGACATCGACAAGAAGACAGGCAAGTTCAGACTTTCGAAGAAAGTTCTGGATCCAAAACCTGAAGGTGCAAGTGAAGGCGGAGAGCGTCGTCCACCGCGTCGTCAGCCACAGAACTGATCATAAATCTTACAAATTCATAAGCCGGGTTCAAGCCCGGCTTTTTTTATTTCATGTAACCGGAAACTACGGTCAAAAAAGTGTTGGAAGGCCAAACGGAAGTAAATTTCAAGGTTTTAATGTGAATATGGGCAAAACCATGAAAATTATCCCACATTTTAAAAATTGCTGAAACATAAGCAAGGTGCCACCGTTTCACAACTGTATTATTTTTCAATAAACAGAAGTAATTCTAACATGAGACAACTAAAAATTACAAAGCAGGTTACCAACCGCGAGACAGCATCGTTGGATAAGTACCTTCAGGAAATCGGAAGGGTTGAGCTTATCACAGCAGAAGAAGAGGTTCGACTTGCTCAGCAAATCAAGAAGGGAGACAGCAAAGCGCTTGAGCGTTTAACAAAAGCTAATCTTCGTTTCGTCGTATCCGTCGCCAAACAATACCAAAACCAGGGGCTCACACTCGGTGACCTCATCAACGAAGGAAATCTTGGACTCATCAAAGCCGCTCAGCGTTTTGATGAAACACGTGGTTTCAAATTCATCTCTTATGCAGTATGGTGGATTCGTCAGTCGATCCTCCAGGCTCTGGCTGAACAATCACGTATCGTGCGCCTTCCGTTGAACAAAATTGGTTCGATCAATAAGATCAACAAGACCTTCTCAAAACTTGAGCAGGAGTATGAACGCGAACCTTCGACAGAGGAAATCGCAACAGCTATGGAATTATCCATCGATGACATTAAAGACGCAATGCGTACTTCCGGTCGTCATATTTCCATGGACGCTCCTCTTCAGAATGGTGAAGACAGCACACTGATCGACGTACTGGGCGACGATGATCAGCCGCACCCCGACTCTACACTGATTACTGAGTCGCTGCGCCGTGAAGTGGAACGTGCACTGTGCACGCTGACTACCCGCGAAGCCGATGTTATCCGTCTTTACTTCGGACTGGCAGCCGGTGAGCAACCAATGACACTTGAAGAAATTGGAGAACGATTTGACCTGACCCGCGAACGCGTTCGTCAGATCAAGGAAAAAGCAATCCGCAAGAGTTGAAACACCTCCCGTTCAAAAGATCCTCAAGACCTACTTAGGATGGTTGCAGCCCATGCAAAACAAAAAGTGGAAGACCGGACCAGAGATGGACGGTCTTTTTTAATTAGCTAATTTGCCAATTAGCCAATTAGCTAATTAAAGTGCTAAGTGGTGAGTTTTTACATATTGAATTTATTTAACTTTATCGACCTATTAAAAGGTAGAACCCTGTTCCAATTCACTTGTCCTAATTAGCTAATCAGCTAATTAGCTAATTAGCTAATTCGACCCATGCTCCTCGCCCCCTCCATTCTCTCAGCTGACTTTGCGAATCTGCAACGTGATATTGAAATGATCAATGCCAGTGAAGCGGATTGGTTTCACGTGGATGTGATGGATGGTGTTTTTGTCCCGAATATTTCATTGGGATTGCCGGTGATTAAAGCGATTAAAAAGCATGCGAAAAAACCGCTCGATGTTCATCTGATGATTGTACAGCCGGAGCGTTATATTACTGAATTCAGAGATGCGGGAGCCGATATGTTGAGCGTGCATATTGAAGCGTCCACACATCTGCACAGAACTTTACAACAGATCAGACTGGCAGGAATGCAGGCAGGCGTTGCCATAAACCCTCACACACCTGTCACTTTACTGGCAGATGTAATTCAGGATATCGATCTGGTGTGTATGATGAGCGTGAATCCCGGATTTGGCGGACAAAAATTTATTGAACATACCTATTCGAAAATTTCAACTCTCAAAGACATCATCGCCAAAGCCGGCTCAAAAACAAAAATTGAAATTGACGGCGGTGTAGATTTAAATAATGCAGGCAAATTAATCAAGACAGGTGCCGATGTACTGGTAGCCGGCAATACGGTCTTCTCTTCTGCAAATCCTTCGGCAACAATTGCTCAGCTAAAGAAGTCGGCTTAAAAAAGCAATCCCCTTTTTCCCTTACACATTTCCAACATAATCTTTCAGATACTGAAAGCGCTCGGTCAGTTTTCCATCTTTCAAAATGCTGGCGCGTGCAATAATTCCTTCTTTGTCTTCTCCGAAAAGCGATGGCAATACGCGCTCGATAAGATGCTTACCGAAACCGTCGGATGCATCGCGTGGTAATTCACACGGAAGATTATCGACAGCCATTACGCTGATGGAATCACGATCAAATGGAGCGGTCACCTGTTCGGTAATCGGATTGTAACCGTAAAACTTATCTGCAATCGTACTTGCTTTCGATGTGGAAGGAATACTTCCGTCAATATCGCACGTTACATCGGCAATCACACTGATCCTGAAATCAGGATCCCGCATTCTGTCTTTGGTAAATAAAATGTCTGCACGCGGATCCCAGAATGTACAATGGATCAATAAATCAGTAACAGAAGCAAAACTCGAAGGATCGCTGAAATTACAACGATACGTTTCCGGATGATGATGAAAATCCCAGGTACTGAAAGGTGCTTTATCTTTTGATTCGTAATAGTCGTGTGAATGTAATTGTACATACACCGGCTCACGAAAAGTGTAATTCAGAAATTCATAAGGCGTTACCTTGCGGACATTCATTGCTCCAAGCGTTTCACACGCTCCGTTTGCCACGCGGCCACCACCGGTAACAACGATCTTTATGTTTGGCAGATTTGCTTTATCCAGTTCGCGGAAAAGTTCCTTTTTATCGTGGCATTTATCTGCAGGCTGCAGTTCAACCATTTTATATTTCAAACCATACGCCATGATGCCATTGTATGCACCAACAATACCTGCAAATCGACCGAATCCGATGATACGATTTTCATTCTTATCGACCAGACATTCATAATCGATCATGGTGATATTCTTCTTCACCATTTCCTGAATGAGCAGTTGATTATGCGGTTGCTTTTTGATTGTATGAGAAAAGAACAAATACTTTTTACCGGGAATCAAATCCGGTTTCGGAACTTCTTTAATTCCAAGAAGAATATCACAATCGGAAACGTCTTCCGTTACAGTAATTCCTGCAGCCCGGTATTCATCATCCGTAAATGCACGCCACGGGCTTGGTTGAATCACTAATTGAACATTCGGGTACTCCGATTTTATCTGTACATTGATCCGGTGTAAAAGGTACACGGCGGTCATGGAACTTTGCCTTCACTGAATCAGTCCTACTTTGAGCATTTTCACTGTAATTTTAAGTCCACCAAATGTAGAGATTTTTAGGTCTATTAAAGCTGATTTCTCAAGGCCAGCTAGTCAATTAAACTTTCATTTTCCAAACGCCATTTAGTCCCTTCATAATCCATTGCCTGACAAATATTTGCAAGAACACCTAATTAGAGAGTGCCGTTGACAGTCATAAAATGAACTTGAGTAAACGCCGTAAAAAACTACCTTTGGGTCATGAAGAAAATCAGTACACAACCTTTTAAAATCACAAGTCTCCTTCTCTTCCTTTTACTTTCGATTCCGGCATTTTCGCAGGTAAATATTGAAGTAAATGAAGAAGACAAGAGTTTCTCGCGCGGTAACTTCAAAGCCTTTACGGTTGACATTCCGCAGGCTACATGGAAAATGGTAATGTCGGACTGGCGCTCTTTTTTAAAACAGCAAAGCAAGAAATCAACGACAGAAAAGAATGGCGAAGTAATGCTTCCTGTCTCTTTTATTGGTCGACTGGGTACCGACTCATTGTCGGTTTACGCAACTGTTGCAACGAAAGAAACTTCCACTACACTGATTGCATTTTATTTTATCAAGGACAGCATCCCTGTAAATACTCTTACAGCCACTGAAAAAACTGCTTCAATTAAATCTTTCATGCGTGAATTTGCAGTGAATGAATACAAACAAGCCGTACAAAAAGAACTGAGCGAAGCGGAGAAGCAATTGCGCAATCTTGAAAATGCCGTCGACAAAATTGAAAACGAAAACGAGAGCTTACGTAAAGACATCAATCAAAACGAACGCGCCAATGACCGCAAGCGTAATGATATTTCAACGAATGAGCAGGAACAAAAGTTAAAGTCGGATGCCATCATTCAGCAGAAAGCATTGCTGATGAATTTCCAGGGAACACTCGAAGAACGTGATAAGGAAGAGAAAAAACTTTCTTCACTCGAAAAAGAAAAGAAGAAGCTTGAAAAAGCAAATGAGTCGATGCATGAAAAAATAGATGACAACGACAGTGAAAACCGCAGCCTGCAAAAACGAATTGACAAGAACAATGAAGATAATATTCCTGCTGCAAAAGCTGCAGTGAATTCACAAAAGAATGTAGTGATGCAGATTCGTGAAAAGCTGAATAACATTAAATAATGAGAATTGATATACTCACCGTTGTTCCCGGTTTGCTGGAAGGCCCGTTTGCACACTCGATAATGAAGCGTGCCATTCAGGCCGGACTTGCGGAAGTGCATATTCATAACATCCGTGACTGGAGTACAGGCAAGCATAAATCAGTCGATGACTATGCATACGGCGGCGGAGCAGGAATGGTAATGATGATTGAACCGGTGGTTGCCTGCATTGAAGATTTGAAAAGTCAGCGCAGCTATGATGAAATCATTTACATGAGTCCCGATGGTGAATTGTTTGATCAGCCCATGGCAAACAAGATGTCGTTGTCTGCAAACATCATGATTCTTTGCGGTCATTATAAAGGCATCGATGAACGCATTCGCAAGCACTTTATCACCCGTGAAATTTCTATCGGTAATTACGTTCTCTCCGGAGGTGAGCTCGCTGCAGCGGTGATTACCGACGCTGTGATTCGCCTCGTGCCGGGGGTATTGAACGATGAGACCTCTGCCCTCTCCGACTCCTTCCAGGATAACCTTCTTGCTCCGCCGGTTTATACCCGTCCGGCCGATTTCAGAGGATATAAAGTACCTGATGTCCTCCTCTCCGGCCATGAGGCAGAAATCAACAAATGGCGGCACGAACAGTCGGTCGAAAGGACCCGCGAAAGGCGCCCTGATTTATTGAAAAATGATTGAAAAGATTGTTTTTTAGTTAGAATATTTTCCTATATTTGCCGTCCGATTTCGGAACAACCCGAATCGAAAACGTTGATTATCATGGACTTAGTGAAATTTGCCTCTGAAAACATTATCGAAAAACGTGAAGTGCCGGATTTTCGTGCCGGTGACACAGTTACCGTTTACTATAAAATCATCGAAGGTAACAAGGAGCGTATCCAGCAATACCAGGGCGTAGTATTACAACGCAAAGGTGCAGGACTTGCACAGACCTTCACCGTACGTAAAATTTCTAACGGTGTTGGTGTTGAGCGTATCTTCCCGCTCTTCTCACCAAAAATCGACAAGATCGTAGTAGACAAACGTGGTATTGTTCGTCGTGCGCGTATCTTCTACCTGCGTAACATCAGCGGTAAGAAAGCTCGTATCGAAGAAAAGAAAGCATAATTCTTCCACCAAAATATTTCAGAGCCTCCGTATATGGGGGCTTTTTTTTTAATTCTAAATTCTGAATTCTGAATTCTGAATTCCCCCAATACTGATTCAAAAAAAGTGGATGTGGAAGTGGAAGTGGATGTTGAAAGAAGGTGCTAAGCAACTAAGCAACTAAGCAACTAAGCAACCAAGCAACTAGGCAACCAAAAAAAAATCCCGGCGCATGACCGGGAATCTGTGGAAGCGGAGAGAGCGGGAGGCGCCCCCCCGGAGGTTTTAGCCTCAACGGTGTTCAAGACCGCCGCAATCGACCGCTCTGCCATCTCTCCGCCGCAAAAGTAAAATATATTTGTTGATTGCAAGGGAAAATTTCACTCTGATATTGCATTTTTTCCATTCTTTGAAGGCTTTTGACTTTGTACGTTGAATATCAATGCTAAATTTGTCGACAAGTATGCGGCAAAAAAATTCTCTCACCTCTCCCTTCAACATCATCGTAATCGTAGCTGCACTCGGCTATTTCGTTGACATTTACGATCTCATTCTTTTTCAGGTCATTAAGAATCCGAGTCTGGAATCGCTGGGGTTATCGGGGCAGGCACTCACTGACGCCGGTCTTACACTCATGAACTGGCAGATGATCGGAATGCTTATCGGAGGCATACTCTGGGGCATTTTGGGCGACAGAAAAGGGCGTGTCTCCGTGCTCTTTGGATCTATCCTGCTCTACTCTATTGCCAATCTGGCCAATGCATTCGTAACCGACATACACATGTATGCAATGTTCCGTCTCATAGCAGGAATCGGTTTGGCCGGTGAACTTGGAGCCGGAATCACGCTTGTCAGCGAAACTATGACTCAGACTCACCGTGGCTATGGAACGATGATCGTTGTTTCATTCGGTGTATTGGGCGCTGTTGCAGCCAATCTGGTTGCCCGTAATGGCGACATCTTTTCCGGCATACTCAACAGTATGACAGGAAGTACATTTCAGAACTGGCAGGTGGCCTATATCATCGGAGGAATACTGGGGTTGATGTTACTTGCCTTGCGTGCCGGTGCTTATGAGAGTCATATGTATAAGTCGCTTGAACAGGAATCAACTTCAAAAGGAAATTTCTTCAAGCTCTTCAGCGAACGAAAGCGGCTGATGAAATACCTTTACTGCATTGCAATCGGAGTTCCGATCTGGTACATGATCGGTGTATTGATTGCACTTTCAAAAGATATCTGCGCCGAGAAAAATATTGCAGGTGTGAATACGGGAAATGCTGTCATGTTTTTTTATATCGGAACATCGTTCGGTGATTTCATGAGCGGATACCTCTCGCAAATTTTTAAAAGCCGAAAAAAGATCATCATCTTTTACCTCATTCTCACTGTTGTTGCCGTTCCACTGTATTTGTATGTCACCAACATCACTCCTGCTCTGTTCTACTGGATAGCAGCTTTCCTTGGTTTTGCAGCAGGCTTCTGGGCTGTATTCGTAACCATAGCATCTGAGCAGTTCGGAACCAACATCCGTTCAACCGTGACTACGACCGTACCGAATTTTGTCAGAGGTGCCTTAGTTCTTCTTACCTTTATGTTGAATTTATTCTGGAAAGACATCGGCTTATCACTCATCACAAGTTGCCTGCTGGTCGGAATTTTTTCAGTAGGAATTTCCTTCTGGGCAATTCTCCGCATGGACGAAACCTACCACAAGGAACTTAACTACACGGAGATGATGTAACACTAATTGAATGACAAGCTTCAAAACTCTCGTACTTGGTGCTTCTGAAAATCCGTCGCGTTACTCCAACATGGCTGTAAAAAGACTTCGTCAGTACAACCATGAAGTAATTGCCATCGGACTTCGTAGAGGAAAAATAGATGATGTTGAAATCATCACCGAACATCCGGAGCTCGCCGACGTTGACACAATCACACTTTACCTCTCCGCAAAAAATCAAATTCCTTACTACGATTATATCCTCTCGTTGAAACCACGCCGAATCATTTACAATCCCGGCGCTGAAAACACCGAGCTCGAACAACTCGCCGAAAAAGCCGGCATTGAAAATCTGGAAGCGTGTACGTTGGTGATGCTCGGTACTGGGCAATATTGAAATATAGGCAGAAGGCAAGAAGCCATAATATTAATTCTGAATTCTGAATTCTGAATTCTGAATTCTGAATTTTACATGGAATTCAGATAAATATATTTTGCTATTTGCGAAAACTATACCTGTTTCTACAACATCAACAAAACCCTGAAAGGTTCAACACAAATCATTCCCGGTGAAACCGAGGGTAGAAACCAACAAAAAAAATCAAACCCTGAAAGGGTTTAAATCAGATGAAATTGAATCGGCAACTCCCGAAATCACCAATTCTTGTTCGTTGAAAATTCTGAGAAGTTTGAATTGAATTCAGAGTCCACAGATTTTATCTGGAGTTCGGATAAACAATTTTTTCTTCTTGCGAAAACTAAACCTGTTTCTACAACATCAACAAAACCCTGAAAGGGTTCAACACAATTCACCCCGGTGCAACCGGGGGTAGAAACCAACAAAAAAATCAAACCCTGAAAGGGTTTAAATCAGATGAAAATGAAGCGGCGATTCCCGAAATAACCAATTCTGGTTCGTTGAAAATTCTGAGAAGTTTGAATTGAATTCAGAATGAGAAATAACCTAATTCAGGCCAGGTCCAATATTCAATCTTCAATATTCAATCTTCAATTCACCATTCTCTTCACGCTCTCGCTTAGCGGAAACTCCTTCCCGAATTTCGTGTCGGGTATGGGTTGGCCGGCGTGGATGGCGAGGGGGACGACGCCTGACCAGGTTTCTGCATCGACATTCTCATCATTCATCGGGCCGCCGGTGCGGACTTTGGCGGAGGCACTTTCGATTTGAAAAGCAATGGTGAGCGTGCTTTCAATTTCCTCTTCCGTTCCAAGCGGAACTTCCTTTGTTCGTCCGTGGCAGATATTTTCAGAGATGATGGTGAGTGCCTCTCTTTTCTCAGACGGGTCCTCAACCAGGGATGCTTGTCCGAATAAAACAACAGAACGATAATTGACCGAACTGTGAAAAAGATTTCGCGCAAGAACCAAGCCGTCGAGATGTGTCACACAAATACAAACCTGTTGACCATTGAGAATTTCCTGCATCATATAATTTTTCCTCGAGCCATGCAGGAAAATTATGTCGCCTTTCCTTCCGTAGGCTGTGGGAATCATCATTGTTTGTCCGTGCGACTGAAAAGCAACATGACAAATAAATCCGGCATCCAGAATTTCGAAGACCGTTTTTTCATCATTCATCTGTCGTTTGGCACCTCGTATAACTTTATTAAATTCCATCTATAAATATTTTTTTCAGGTTTTGACTATTTTCATCCCTTCAGATGATTCCCTCAAACGGGAATTACCTTAAAATCTTTGATCCGAATGAAACTTATTTTCAGAACAGGAAACAGACATCCTACACCCTCTTTGTCGGTTCCCACACTCCTGAATTTGCACCTCGGATAAACAGGAAGAAACCTTTTGCCAGAGCAACATTCATCATTACAAAGTAAGAGATGAATCTGATGATTGAAATATGTATTCCGATACGATGAAACAAGCGATCAAAGAATGGTGTGAACAACAAGAGCAACTCACCCAGCATCATCACTAAGTAGAACTTAGAATGAAGAGAAAGTAAAGCAGATGATAAAAATGAAAGTAAAAGAAAAAGCGGTGTAATCCATCTGAGAAATTTATGGCTGATAAAACAATATCCGACTTTAGTAAACGGATGCAATAAAAAAGAACGGAAACGGGAAAGGTTCTGAAAATTACCAGTTGATATTCTTGCTTTCCGTTTAAATTCATCTTTCACCTGATTCGGCACATCTTCATAACAAATTGCATCGAGATCGTTCAAACAAGAAAATTTCTTTTGCAGAATTTTCATCGATATATAAAAATCATCCACCAACGATCCGCGCGGAACATCCTCATACAACTCTGTACGTATCATGTAACATCCGCCAAATGGACCCATCATTGTTCCCCAAAGAATGCCCTCCTGGTATTTGATAAGATTCTCCCGCTGGATATAAGATTTTTCCTGAATGGAAATTCCGTCCTTTCTCAATCCGATATTCAAAATATTCCCGCCTACCAGTCCGGTTTGGGGATGATGAAAATGCCGGACAAGATTCTTTATCGTTTCCGGAGTAAAGTACACGTTGGCATCGGTGAGAATAGTAAGAGGCGTAGTTACCTTCTTCATCAGCACATTCACTACTCCTGGTTTTCCTGTACGTGAATTAAACTCAATTAAACGAAGAGCAGGATATCTGTTTCCCAATTCCCTGATGATAGTGTTGGTTTGGTCATTTGAATTATCGCTTCCGATGAGCAGATGAATCTTCTCGGCAGGATATTCAGACTTCATCACCGATTCTATTTTCTCTCTGATTACTTTCTCTTCATTATAGGCAGCAATTACGATAGTGACTGCGGGCTGATCTGTCGTTTCAGGGAATAAAAATTTTCTCCTGCGTGCCAATGCCGACAGAATGAAAGGAAAGCCGATGTAGGTATAAAACAACAAAAAGACCGAACCCCAAAACACGATATAAAGCAGTAAATTCATGAATCAGAATTGGATGTAAATTCGCCGGTTGATTACGGAATTCACATCAAAAAGTTACATAAATTTTCATCTTTACAAGTATTTGTCATCGTATTGATAAACTTTCATCCACATCATCAGGTAGTAAAATTTCATGGAGGTATTTTCTTAACTTTACTCCATATTTAAGCGATCATGAAAAAGCTCCCGGCATTAATTTTTGCCTGCATGCTGACACTGAATCCGTACTCTGCCAAGCTCGCAGCCTATCTCTCCTATTCCACATTCGATAATCCTTCCGGCACACCCTACCTGGAAACATATTTGAATGTAGTTGGCAACTCAGCCAGGACGATAAAAAACGCTGATGGAAAATTTCAAAGCAAGATTGAAGTACTTTGGGTTTTTAAGTCGGGCGACAGCATCGTTAAATACGACAAATACAACCTGCTCAGTCCGCCTGCTGAATCAGCCGACGGCATTGTTCCCGACTTCATCAGTCAGCAGCGTGTATCACTTCCAAACGGAAAATATGAAGTTGAGCTCAGCATTCGTGATGCCAATACCAATGATGAAGCCATTAAATTATCGCAACCTGTAAGCATCAATTATAACAAGAGTACGTTGCAGATGAGTGACATTGAAATTCTCGAATCGATTTCTCCGTCGACGAAAGAAACTGTTTTCACCAAAAACGGTTATGAAATGATTCCATTTGCCAACAATTTTTTCCCTGAATCAATGACAAAGCTTAATTTCTATGCTGAAATTTACAATGCTGCCTCAAGCGGGAATCAAGATTTTCTGATTCGTTATTACCTGAGCGAAAACAACGGCCGACGGATTCTGGATGATTACTCGATGACAAAGAGAGAGAAGGCTAAAAAAGTAAATATTATCCTCAGCGAAATTCCGATTGAAAATCTGCCTTCAGGTAATTATCAGCTGGGCATCGATGTCGTGAGCCGCGATAACAAAATTCTGGCGCATAAAGATTTTTTCCTTCAAAGAAGTAATCAGATCCGCAAGCCGATGGTTTCTGAGAATTTCTACGACCTGGATATCACCAATACCTTTGTATCGAATATCACCAACATTGACACACTCACTGAACTCATTGCAGTACTCTACCCTATTTCTGATCAGACTGAACTGCGAATTGAAGAAGCACTGGAAAGTGATAAGCAGTTGTTGCCAATGCAAAAATTCATTTACAATTTCTGGAGTAAACGAAACTCAACCGATCCTCAGGGAGAATGGCAGAAATATATGGTGGAAGTTCAGAAAGTAAACAATTCATTCAGCAGTGTCAGTTTCAAAGGGTACCGCACGGATCGCGGACGTGTATATCTCCAGTATGGCCCACCCGATGCAATGACGCAGGAGTATCACGATCCTGATTCCTGGCCGTATGAAATCTGGCAGTATTACCATCTGGGTCACTTCAACGACAGAAAATTTGTGTTTTACAACACTGAACTCGGAACGAACAATTTCCGTTTGCTACACTCAAACATGAATGGTGAGCTCTCTGAACCATCCTGGGAGCTGATATTACATAACCGTTCACAGCAATTCGGTACCGATATCGATGCTGAGAAACCGGTACTTCCATATGGCAGCAAAACGGATGAAAATTTTGCGAATCCGAAATAAAGGTTTGGTGTCAACAAATTGACTGAAGGTTGAATCCTGTTCCATTTTTCCGGCTTATTCTACACTGATTTCAGCTTCATTTGTAGGTCACATACTTTTTTTTCATCTGCCTTATGCCTACTTTTAAGCCGTTAACCTGCCGTGGCGGGTAGCATCGATTTATGTCTGTAAAAACTGCTGTAGTCATTCTCAACTGGAACGGAAAAGCTTTCCTTGAAAAATTTCTTCCGAATGTAATCCGGCACAGCAGCACCGATGCAGAAATCATCGTAGCCGACAATGCATCCGGCGATGATTCAGTTTCATTTATCCGCTCCAATTTTCCGTCTGTACGAATCATCATCAATGAAAAGAATGAAGGCTTCACAGGTGGTTACAATATCGCTTTAAAACAGGTAGAAGCTGATTATTTTGTCTTGCTGAACAGCGACGTGGAAGTCAGCAAAGACTGGCTCAAGCCTCTGATAGCTTTGATGGAAAAAGACAAGAGTATTGCAGCTTGTCAGCCGAAAATCATAGCCTACAACGACAGAAGTGAATTTGAGTATGCAGGAGCAGGCGGTGGTTTTATCGATAAACTCGGCTACCCCTTTTGTCGCGGAAGAATTTTTAATACGCTGGAAAAAGATAAAGGCCAGTACAACGACACCATTGATGTATTTTGGGCAACCGGTGCTTGCATGTTTGTCAGAGCTTCCGTTTACCGTGAGCTGGGCGGACTTGATGAAAACTTCTTCGCTCACATGGAAGAAATTGATCTCTGCTGGCGAATGCACCGTAAGGGATACCGCGTTTGTTATTGCGGGCAATCAGAAGTTTACCATGTTGGCGGTGGCACGCTGGCCAAAAACAACCCCAGAAAGACCTATTTAAATTTCCGGAACAACCTGTTGATGATTTACAAGAACAGCGGCAACCGGAAAGGCAGCATCCTCCGCAAACGAATGTTTTTTGATTTTGTAGCCGCTTGTAAATTCCTAATAACCAATGGTTTTGACGATTTTAAAGCTGTTTTTCGTGCACACATAGATTTTCGTAAAATGAAAAAACTATATCCGGATGCCGATGAACACAAACTAAATGCATTCGAAAATTCAACAATTTACACCCGAAGCATCCTTTTGGATTATTACTTTTACAACCGCAAATCATTTATAGACCTGAATTGGACCTCCTGAAGTCACACACACCACGCTGTAAGGAAACGGTTTAAAATGCAGGAACAATACTCCTACTTTAATCTATAATTGAAGAACACCTAACATTCTTTTCTTCCTCTGATGGCTATTGAAAGTGTAGACATTTTAATTCAGCGTGCGCAGGTTTTGCGACACCGTGACGTGGCTCAGGCTATGTCGTTGCTTGATGATGCAATTGCTATTGCCCGAAAAGCAAATTACAAACAAGGCATTGCTGCTGTCATTCGTGACAAAGCGAGTTGCTATGTGATTCAGCAAAATTACAAGCAGGCCATTACTGCCTACAACGAAGCCATTGCCTTTTTCAAAGATCTGGGCGATCAGAATGCTCAGTTGAATTGTCTGAATGAAATTCGTTCCGTATATCTTAAAATCGGTGATTGTCCGAGTGCATTGAATTATGTTTTGCAATCGTTAAAAATAAACACCGACCTCGGAGACTCAGAAGGAATTGCACACAACTACAATGAGATTGGTCGTATTTACATCTTCGTTCAGGATTTTGAAAACGCAGTAGAGAGTTTCAAAAAAGCGTTGAAGATATTCGAAGGCCTTCACAACAAAGGTGAAATGGCCAACTCCTACTTCCTCATCGGAAACGGATACAATTGGCTGAACGATTACGACAAAGCACTTTACTATCTTCTCCGCGCATCCAATCAGATTGAATTAATTTCTGATCTCGACGTTAAGACGAAGATTTTGGGAAGTCTTGCTATTCTCTATACGAAATTAAAAGAGTTCGATAAATCGCTTTCCTATTTTCAGGAAGCCTTAAAAGTTGCAGACCTCGGTGCCTCACCGATTGTAAAAGCGCAGGTACAGAAGAGTCTTGGTAATTTGTATGTCGAACTCACGCAATACGACAAGGGCATTGAAATTCTCAACCTTGCACTGGAAGTTGCTAAAAGTTCACCGATTGAAGCACAGTTAGTAAAGATCCATCAGTTTCTGTCGGAAGCCTATGAGAAGACAGGGAATTTCAATCAGGCACTTCACCATTTCAAAAAATATTACGAGCTGGAAAAGCAGATCAGTTCGGAAGAAGTGAATTTAAAAACGAAAGCTCTTCACATCAAATATGATCTGGAAGAATTAAAGAAGCAAAAAGAAATTGCCGAGCTTTCGGATAAACTCAAGGAACAATTTCTTGCCAATGTAAGTCATGAAATCCGCACACCGATGAACGGCGTACTGGGCATGGCTCACCTCCTGGCCCGAACCAACCCGACGAAAGAACAGTTGGAATACATCGATGCCATCAAGCTTTCAGCGAATAATCTAATGGTCATCATTAACGACATTCTTGATTTCTCAAAAATCAATGCCGGCAAAATTGAATTCAATGAAAGCGAATTCAACATCCGTGATCTGGTGAAAGGTACACTGCAATTGTTGCAGGTGAAAGCCGATGAGAAGAAGATTCAGTTGAGCTGCACGGTCGATTACCATATCAAAGACAAATTACTCGGCGACCCTATTCGTTTGAATCAGGTGCTTGTGAATTTATTAGGCAATGCCATTAAGTTTACTGAACAGGGAAAAGTTTCACTCGACATTCGTCTGGTGGAACAGAAAGACAGCATCTGTAAACTCCGCATCAAAAGTTGCCGATACAGGAATTGGTATTCCTGAAAATAAGCTGAATACAATTTTTGAAATTTTTGAGCACGCTTAAAAAAACAAGCGACGCTATGAAGGTACAGGCTTAGGTTTGACCATTGTAAAGCAACTCGTGGAATTGCAGGGTGGAAAAATTACCGTTAAGAGTAAAGTCGGTGAAGGATCAGAATTCTCAGTTGACCTAAACTTCCGTTGCGGCATGCAGGAGGCTGATCAAAGAGATACACATCAGTTTGAAGAAATACAACCGGGAGACTATTCACACATCAATGTTCTGGTAGTGGAGGATAATAAAGTCAATCAGCTCCTGGTAAAAAATATGTTGCGCAAATTCGGTTTTGAAAAAATCGACACAGCGAACAACGGTCGCAAAGCGATTGATTTGCTTCGCGAAAATACCTACGACATCGTTCTGATGGATATTCAAATGCCGGAAATGGATGGTTATGAAATCACCCGCGAAATCCGCCTCCGCATCAAGAAAGAAATGCGAAATGTACCGGTGATAGCCATTACTGCCGACGCCTCCGATCGCGAGCGTGCCCGTGCAAAAGAAGTTGGCATGAATGATTACATTGTAAAGCCATACACTCCGGAAGAATTATTTTCCGTCATCAGCCGCTTTGTGAAGCCGGCATTGAAATACGATCACCAGCCTTCAAACTCTCATGCCTCCCGTTTCCGCGAGCCGGGCATGAATCTGGATTTTCTGGAAAAGTTTACCGGCGGGGATCATGACCTGACTGTTCAACTCATTGAAATCTTTTTGAAACAAGTACCCGAAGCTGTCCAGAAAATCAACATTGCGCTGATGGGCCACGACTGGAAAGAAGTACATATGGTTTCTCACAAAGTTAAATCTAGTATTTCAGTTTTCGAATTGAGTGAGTTGAAAAAGATCATCACCAACATCGAAGAATACGCCCGCGACAAAGAACATCTCGAAGAAATTCCGCGCCTCTTTTCCGAATTCCGTGAAGGCAGCAAAGTCGCTATTCGCAATCTGGAAGCGGAGTTGAAGAAGCTTAAGCTAGGTCAAGCTTAACGACAAGCCAAAAGCCAAAAGTCAGAAGCAAAAAATCAATTCTGAATTATGAATTCTGAATTCAGAATGCGATATCCCAATTATTCAATATTCAATATTCAATATTCAATATTCAATTCAGAATTCAGAATTCAGAATTATATAATAGAAAACACATCCCCTTCCATCGCCAGTGAAGTATTTTCGAAAACGGTTTTGGCTTCTTCCAGGAGGGGATAGAGATTTTTATATCGGGCCGAAAAGTGGCCTATGATGAGGCGTTTTACTTTAGCCTTGAGAGCAATGGTTGCTGCTTGTGAAGCAGTAGAATGAAATGTTTCACGTGCGCGTTCGGATTTGTCGTCGAGGAAGGTGGCTTCGTGATAGAGCAGATCAATTTCTTTAATATCTTCAAGAATGCGCTCATCATACATTGTATCGGAACAAAAAGCATACGAACGCGGTTGACGCGGATCCATTGTAAGCAAGGAGTTCTTGATCACTTTTCCTTCAGGCGTAACAAAATCCTCACCGTTCTTCAATTCATTATAAAAAGAAACAGGCACCTTGTGTTTCTCCAGAATATCCTTGATAAGCTTTCTCTTCTTTTGTTTTTCCCTGAACAAAAATCCTGTGCATGGAATTCGGTGGTTCAGGATAATGGTACTGATGATGATATCATCATCTTCAAACAAAACGGAAGATTTCTGATGATCGATTTCGTGGAAGATAATTTTGTAACGAAGGTTTGTTTCGGAATGACGAAGCTGAATGTCTATGATTTCCCAGAGCGGCTTCGGTCCGTAGATGTGAATGTCGACCGTTCTCCCTTGCAGGTGCATGGTAGAAAGTAAACCGAGCAAACCCAGGTAATGATCACCGTGAAGGTGGGAAATGAAAATATGATTGATACGGTGAAATTTGATCTTATAGCGATTCATCTGAATCAGCGTTCCTTCTCCGCAATCGACCAAAAAAAACCGCTCATGGATATTTAATACCTGAGCGGTCGGATGTCTTTGATAGATGGGTGTGGCAGAACTGCTGCCAAGAATACTAACGTCGAAGATCATTAATTTTCGCCTACGATCATTCTTTTTGTTTCAGCAGATCCGTTGAAAGAAACAGTATAAAGATAGATACCTGCATTGAGGCCTGTTGTGGCCACAGGAATGAGATTAGCGCCTTTGTTGACCTGATAATCGTTTGACACAACTACCTTACCGATCAGATTCGAAATCGTCACATGAGCCATACCACTCTTTGGAACGCTTACCGGAATTTTAGTCAGTGAGGAAGAAGGATTCGGTTGATTTTGTCCGACAGAAAATGTCAGCGGTGCAATTGTAGGAACGCCGATATTGTTGTCAATGATAATGGCGTAATCTGAATTGTCCTGTGTCAGTGTTTGAGGTGTGCCGAATACTTTACCATAAACCATCATGTTCACTGTGATCGGGTAAGTACCTACCATCCCCACGGTTGGTGCGCTTCCATAAAGAAGAACACAGGCATCAGAACCACCGGGGAAACTGCAATTGGAAGGTGTACAGGAATAAGCAAATCCGGAAGGAAGTCCGGTTACGCCGATAACATTGATGGAATCAATAGTTGCCGGCAAAGAAAGATAAGTTGTATCGGTAAGAATACGAAGTTGAATATCGGTTGAATATGCAACACCAACGATAGCATGCGGCAAACCGGTAGCGCTATCTGGATAAATACCCGGATCTCCATGAGTAATTGATGTATCAGGTACACACTGCGCACCGGCGCTGATGGAAGTAACGATCAGGCTTAATATTAGTAGTAATCTTTTCATTTAGGATTCCTTGTTGATTTGTTTTTCTACTTCATCCATAAAAATCAGATCAACAGCTTCATTAACCGTTGGAACCTGGACGAGCATATTATCAAGCTGAGAAATTGAAATCAATTTCTTTACATGATCCTGAACGTTGGTGAGAACGAATGAACCGTTATTGTCTCTACAGCTGCGGTAAGCCACGAGAATAGCACTCAGGCCGGATGAATCGCAGTACTGAACTTCGGAAAGATTGAAGATCATATTCTTGTATCCTTCATGATGGAGGACAATAATTTCTGCTTTCAATTCCGGTGCTACGACGGAGTTTAACTTAGCCTCATTGATGCCAACAACCACGTATTTCTCCTGTTTGTCGATAGTTAAGTTCATAGTATGTGTATTTCTCCAAATTTACAGAGAAAAAAGCGTAGAAAGTGCAAGAAGCCAATAATTTTCAACAACGAAAACCGCCTTTTTTGTTAATTTCCCAATGGATGAAAAGCAGGCCTATTTCCCGGCATTGGCCAGCAGATAAAGCACGGCCATTCTGACTGCCACACCATTTTCGACCTGATCCAGGATAATTGACTGGTCGGAGTCGGCTACGTCGCTGGTAATCTCCACGCCTCTGTTAATCGGACCGGGGTGCATTACGGTAATTTTCTTAGAAAGAGAGTTCAGCAATTCTTTGTTGAGGCCATACTGCATGATGTACTCGCGCAGGCTCGGGAAGTATTTGATATCCTGCCGCTCGAGCTGAATTCTCAGCATATTGGCCACATCGCACCACTCCAGCGCTTTTCTCAGATTAAACTCTACTTTCACGCCAAGCGAGGAAATGTATTTAGGCATGAGGGTCGTTGGTCCGCATACCATGACTTCTGCGCCAAGTTTCTGCAGACAAAAGATATTCGACAAGGCAACTCTGGAGTGCAGAATGTCACCGATGATGGCCACCTTCTTCCCTTCTATTCCACCGGTAGCTTCGTTAATAGAAAACGCATCCAGCAAAGCCTGTGTCGGATGTTCGTGAGCACCATCGCCGGCGTTGATGATATTTGCCTTTACATGTTTTGACAAAAACAATGCAGCTCCGGCATTAGGGTGACGCATCACCACCATGTCGGTTTTCATTGCCAGAATGTTGTTGACGGTATCGATCAGCGTCTCGCCTTTGGTGACAGAAGAAGCCGATGCAGAGAAGTTAATGACGTCGGCTGAGAGGCGCTTTTCAGCGAGTTCAAAAGAAAGGCGTGTACGTGTGGAGTTTTCGAAAAACAGATTGGCAATAGTAACATCGCGCAATGAAGGAACTTTCCGTATCGGCCGATTGATGACTTCCTTAAAATTGCCGGCTGTTGAAAGGATCAATTCAATGTCGGCGCGAGTGAGATTTTTAATCCCTAAAAGATGACGAGTGCTCAGCGTTGACATTATTATTCGAGTTATTTAAGAGTTAAACTAACCATACAGAATCTTCACCATCCGTTTCCTTCCAGGATACTTTCACTTTTTCGGAAGTGATGGTATCTACCTGTAAACCGGTATAATCGGGAGAGATGGGCAAATGGCGGCTGTAACGACGATCGATCAGTGTAAGCAATTCAACTTTTTGCGGCCTGCCGAAATCGATCAGCGCATCAAGAGCCGCGCGGATTGTTCGTCCGGTATAAAGTACGTCATCGATAAGGATGACTCTTTTATCTTCAACATTGAAATCCATTTTCGTTGCACTCGGCGACTCTATTGAACGCCGGCGGAAATCATCGCGGTAGAAGGTGATATCAAGGCTTCCCAGCAGAATTTTATCTGTCTTAAGGATTTCCACTAAATGCTTATGAATTCTGGAAGCTACAAATATCCCTCTCGGTTGAATCCCGATGAGCGCTGAATTCGAAAAATCGTCGTGATTTTCAATTAATTGATAGCAAAGCCTGCGTATGGTCAGATCAAAATCGAAACTATTGAGAAGCAGGCGCTTTTCCATTCGCGGCGAAAGGTAGCAAAAAAGTAATTAGTAATCAGTGATTGGTAATTAGAATATTGATTTGGCAATCGATGTTCGGTGTTCCCAAATTGTTATGCATCATGCATTTCTAATTACTAATTACTAATCACTATTTACTAACAAAAACTGCCTGCAATGATGCACTGCATGCTTATGCAGCAATTGAATCCATCCTTCGTAGTTCAGGGGGCCGAAGAAGGGGTTGACGACTTCGATGTGTTCGCGGCCGTGAAAGTGGTTGATGAAGTTCTGCAATTCGGCATTGTACTCATCCAGGGCGTCGGATAAAGAAGATTTTCGCAGCGGATCGGGATCCTCACCCATGAGACTGTTTTTGGTGTTGGGTTTAAATTCACGGTCGCTCATGACGAAGGCTTTCATGGCAGGGACTTTTTCTTCAGGCGTGACTAACGGACGATTGGTAATGCCATAAGCATCCCTCACAGAATCTGACATATGTTCCACCATTTGCTGAAGATTCATTTTGCCGAACACAGGAGGTGTTGACGGATCGGCTTTTGAAACTAATGAAGGGAAAGTGTTTTTGAGGAAGTAGAGTTTTTCTTCGTAGGTCATAGTTGTATTTTGTTTCCTGCTGATCTTCGCGGACAAATGATTTGACTTCGCAGATTAGTTGGATGACAGAGCTGCGAAGAAGAGCGTGACTAATTTAAACAAATCTTCGTGTTCATTGAGAGGAAGTGTCGAGGCTTTATCATCGATATCATGATAGGCTTTTATACCTCCGAGTGTATAGAAGAAGAATGAAGGAACACCTTTTTCGGTAAAGAAATAGTGATCGCTGTTAGCGGCTTTACCGCGGGAATTCACTGCAGCGAGCAGATTATTATCTGTGTTGATTTTCTGCATCAGTGCAAATTCAGCCGGGAATTCGGAGGCATTCACGACAGTGATTCCTTCTACACCGGTGCCGGCGAGATCGGTATTGATCAGGAAGCGGATTTTTTTCAAATCGATGAGCGGATGCTCAGTAAAGTATTTTGAGCCGAGCAGACCCGCTTCTTCGCCACTGAAGAGAATAAACGCAATTGAATACTTCTGCGGATGCGTAGCATAGTAGTGAGCAAGATTCATCAATAACGAAACACCGCTGGCATTATCATTTGCTCCGGGAAAAAGAACGTTTCCCATTTCTCCCAGATGATCATAGTGAGCAGAGATGACCAGAAAAGAATCAGGATGTTGAGTTCCTTCCACAAAAGCACAAATATTTCTCGCCTTGAATTTAGAAATCACTTTTGCCTCGATGTTGATATCAAAAAGAAACGGATCCTTTTCAATGGCTTTGACTGACCATGACGCCGGGTAATCAGCCTGCTGTTCAACTGACCAGGTAAGTTTTATCAGCTGAAGTAAAGACAAACTGATGCTCTTTATTCACAAATTGAACACTGTCGAGTTTTGTCAGCGCACCGCTCCCCTTCACCAAGGAACAAGCTCTCAGGGCTCACAATAAAATCTCTTCCGGGCACAAGCAACTTTTTCCATCCACATGCAGTTCAGGCGTCACAGGAAATGTATTGACTGAATAAGTATAGTCCTGAAAGAACGACTTTCCCTTTCAGCGGTTTCAAACCAAAATTCCGAAAACTTTCCTCTAAATAATCCGCAGCCAGCTTCATTCCATCATTCAAATACCCTCGGCCATGAAATGCAGGCGATGCAAGTGTATCCACCATTGAACGGCCAAAGGCGAGGTCTGGGCGTTAGTAGATGATGTGCAAAGTAGGAATGAGTAAGTAGAAAGTAGTAAGTAGAAAGTGGTGCGGTAGAGGGGGATGGATTTGAGCATTATTCTTAGAAGTAATTAGTGATTAGTGATTAGTAAGTGGTAAATAGTAAGTAGTAAGTGGTAAGAAAATTGTCTTTCAGTTAGCAGGTACTCGCACAACTAAATTATCGGTAGCAATTCAAAATACCAAGACCATCCTCTACTTTATTACCAACTACTTTGGTACTACTTACTAATTACCAAAAAAAAAGCCGTTACTCAAAGCAACGGCCTTTCCATATTCTGAACGCTAGTGATTACTCACCTGCATCACTTTTCTTTTTTTCAGCAGCTTCCATTTCGTTTTTCAGGTTAGAGAGTACGCTGAGGTCGCCAAGAGTGGTTTTCTCAACACTTTCTTTCACCTTCTTAACGGCTTTAGCGCCTTCTTCGCGTTCTTTAGCTTTTTCATTGCCTTCAGTTACGCGTGTTGCAGCAGCTTTTTCTTCGTGAATACGACTGTGAGAAACTACGATCTTACGTTGTTCTTTGCTGAATTCAATCACTTTGAACATCGCTTTATCGTCACCTTTAAGAACTTTTCCGTCCTCTTTTACAAGATGTTTGCTAGGACAGAAAGCTTCAACGCCATAAGAGAGAGCTACAGAAGCACCTTTCTCACCAACTTTCAGAACAGTTCCTTCGTGCAGTGAATCTACCGTGAAGATAGTTTCAAATACATCCCAAGGATTTTCTTCGAGTTGCTTATGACCTAAGCTGAGACGACGATTTTCAGGATCAACTTCGAGAACCACTACTTCCATCTTCTCACCTACTTTAGTGAATTCAGACGGATGTTTGATTTTCTTGCTCCATGAAAGGTCAGAGATGTGAACCAGACCGTCGATTCCTTCTTCGAGTTCAACGAACACACCGAAGTTCTGGAAGTTCTTCACAGCTGCAGTATGTTTTGAACCTACAGGATATTTAGCGGCAACGCCGATCCATGGATCCGGTTTCAGTTGTTTTAAGCCGAGAGACATTTTGCGCTCTTCGCGGTCGAGAGTAAGAACAACAGCTTCGATTTCATCACCCACTTTGAGGAACTCATGCGGGCTGCGCAAATGTTGTGACCATGACATTTCAGATACGTGGATCAGACCTTCAACACCAGGAGCGATTTCAACGAATGCACCGTAGTCAGCGATTACCACTACTTTACCTTTTACTTTGTCACCTACTTTGAGGTCTTCGCTCAACTGTGTCCACGGATGCGGAGTAAGTTGTTTCAGACCGAGAGCGATACGTTTCTTCTCATCATCAAAGTCGAGAATAACGACATTGATTTTCTGATCAAGTTTAAGAACTTCTTCAGGATGAGTGATACGACCCCATGAAATATCAGTGATATGAAGCAGACCGTCTACGCCGCCGAGATCCATGAACACACCATAAGAAGTGATGTTTTTCACAGTACCTTCGAGAACCTGGCCTTTTTCCAGCTTCTTCATGATCTCTGCTTTTTGCTGTTCGAGTTCTTCTTCGATCAGCACTTTATGAATACCACTACGTTTTTAAATTCGTTGTTGATCTTCACCACTTTGAACTCCATGGTCTTTCCAACGAATTGATCGTAGTCACGAATTGGTTTAACGTCGATTTGAGAACCCGGAAGGAACGCTTCGATACCGAATACGTCAACGATGAGACCACCTTTGGTACGGCATTTAACGTAACCTGGATCACTTCATCACCTTCGGAGCAGCATTCACGCGATCCCATGATTTGAGAGCGCGGGCTTTTTTGTGAGAGAGAATAAGCTGACCGTTTTTGTCTTCTTGCGTTTCAACATAAACTTCCACTTTATCGCCTACTTTAAGATCAGGCATGTGGCGGAATTCAGTTAACGGCACAAGACCGTCCAGATTTGTAACCGATGTTGATAAGAACATCCTTGGAAGTAATTGACACTACCGTTCCGTCAACGATGTCATGTTCAACTACTGCGCTTAAGGTTTTGTCGTACAATTGTTCCATTTTCGTACGTTCTTCAGCGGAATAGTTATTCCAGCCTTTTCCACCTGATTCCCAATCGAATGGTTCCGGTGTACGAGGCGACGTCGGGTTAGTGATTTCTTCTGTAATCATTTAAATTTTAAGGTTATATGGTTTGATTTTCGTTTTTACAATTTCGGGACGCAAATGTATCAAAAATCTGCGAACCTCAAAAGACTGAGTGGGAATCTTTTTAACCCCATAAAGTGGTTAAAATTCGCATCCGTCCATGGTAGCTGTAAACCGGTAAGTAGTAAGTGGTAAGTGGTAAGTAGAAGTGGGAAATATCCTGAATCTGCGGACTCTATTTGATTAGATTTTATCGTGGCAATACAGAAAAATAAATACCTGATATTTAAGAAATTAGCGATTTTTCAGCGAGAAAAGCAGCCACCTTTTCCATCAGCCACATTGGCGTTGACGTAGCTCCACAAATTCCGACGGTTTCCACACCGTTAAACCATGCATTATCAATTTCATCGTCAGATGACACGAAATAGGATTTTGGGTTAACTGATTTTACCACCTCATAAAGCGCTTTTCCGTTTGAGCTTTTCTTTCCACTCACAAAGACGATGACATCGTAATTGGCGGCAAACTTTTTAAGCTGCGGTTCACGATTGGAAACCTGACGGCAAATAGTGTCATTGGCAATCATATACTCCTGCGAAAGCTCTTTTTGAATGGCCTTTTCTGATCGTTCTTCAATGATGGCTTTCATTTTCATGAAGCCGACACTGCTTTTCGTAGTTTGAGAAAAGAAATAGATGGGGCGGGAAAAGTCAACCTTGTCAAGGTCTTCTTCAGAGCGAACAATGATTGCATCTCCTCCGGTTTGTCCTACAAGACCATTCACTTCAGCATGACCGACTTCTCCGTAAATAACAATTTGCCCGTCGTTGTCCACCACATCATCATAGCTTTCGCGAACGCGATGCTGCAATTTCAATACGACCGGACACGAGGCATCGATCAGTTCAATATTATTTTCAAGAGCTGTTTGGTAGGTTTCAGGTGGTTCGCCATGGGCACGAATGAGCACCTTTGTATTCCGAAGGTTTTTCAATCCCTCGTGATCGATCACTTCAAGTCCCTTCTTTCGAAGTCGCTCCACCTCCATATTGTTATGGACAATATCGCCCAGACAATACAACTTCCCGCTCTTCTCCAGCTCCTCCTCCGCTTTCTGAATGGCGTAAACCACGCCAAAACAAAAACCGGAATAGGGATCGATCGTTATTTTCATTTTACAAAGGTAGGAAATAGTAATTAGTGATTAGTGATTGGTGATTAGAGGTTTGTGATTAGTGATTAATGATATGTTACTGGTTGCTGGTTACTGGTTACTGGTTACTGGTTAACGAAATACAGAATACCCCCAAATAATAATTACTAATTACCAATTACTAATTACTATTCACAAGATTCATGGCAAAAACCAACTGCTCCTCTTCCGTCAGATCAGAATTGTCGAGAACAATGGCATCTTCCGCTTTTCTGAGCGGGCTTTCGGCGCGGTGGGTGTCGGTATAATCGCGGTCTTCGATGTTTTTGAAAACTTCGTCCATGGTGACCATAAAGCCTTTGCTGTTTAATTCATCAAAGCGGCGTTTGGCGCGGATTTCAGGGCGGGCAGTCATGAAGATTTTCAATTCGGCATGCGGGAAAACCATGGTGCCGATATCACGACCATCCATGACGATGCCTTTGAGTTTTCCGTAACTCTGTTGCAGAGCAACCATGCGGTGACGAATTGCCGGAATAGCACTGACCGGACTTACCCAATCAGATACTTTGAGGTCACGGATTTTTTTCTCTACATTAATTTCATTGAGATACACCTCACTCAATCCTGTTTCGGGATTTACGTGAAAAGAAATATGAATATGATCGAGCATCTTTACCAGTTGCTCTTCACTCATTTTCGATAATTGTTCAAGGGTGATGTCGTGTTGTTGCACAAAAAGCGTTACCGCCCGGTACATAGCACCGGAGTCGATATAACGATAACCAAGCTGTTTGGCAATAGCCTTCGCCATCGTGCTTTTCCCGCAGGATGAATATCCGTCGATGGCAATAATTATTTTTCCGCTTTTCCCCGGCTGCTTAGTCATAAAAATAGTGGTCGACGATTCAGGATGCACCATGCAAATAACGGAAAAATTTAGCGAAAGCCGAGGGGTGAGGTTGAAATTGAATATTGAAAATAGAATATTGAATATTGAATATTGACAAAATTTTCGCCGCCCTCAATAATTCGCAGCCTCGATCAACGACACAATTCTACTTACTACTTACTACTTTCTAATTACTACTATTTTCCTTTCTTCCCAAACTCCGACAAATTCGTCGTAATCGAAAAGTGATCTGCTCCACCGGCCAGATGATAATTTCCGCGTCCGTAGGTGATGATAAATTTACTGATCTTAATGCTTACACCGAATGAGAGCCCGACAGTCCCGGGGCGGGTATCAACCACCAACTCTCTTCTGCGCTGAAAATTATAACCGAAGTTGAGGTGAAAATTTTTCGTAAGGAGAATTTCACCTGCGAAAATAAAGTGACGTGAAAATTTATTGAAGAAATCGTATTCCTGAACCTGAGCCACACCGGTTACCGGATCTACTTCACCCAGATCATTGGGATCAGTATATGCCATATCGAAATTTTCAAGGTGACGGTAAGTAAGGCTGAATCTCAGCGGAGTGTGTACGAGTCGTTTTGAAACACCGATCAACGCTTCGCCGGGAAGCTTTTCTGAATTATCTGCTATGTAATGTTTAATCTGAACACCGGCATTTTTAATTTCAAATGTTGCCACCACTTGTGAATTCGTATCACAATAAGTAGCAGAAAGATCAAGACCGAGTCCGAATGAATTGTACAAATACATATCGCTGTACAAAATTTTCAAAGCACCGCCTACACTGAACAAGGGATTCAACTGACGACCATAACCCAGTGATAATGCGTAATCAGACGCCTTGAATGTACCGGTGATATTTCCAAATTCATCAGCTTCATCAAACGTTCCGTAATTGGCATAATGAATTGCTGCAAAGAAGGTTCCTATCTGATCTTTGTGATAAGCAAAAGCAGCGTCTCCGAAACCAATTCCGTCGGCATAAGTCACTCCGCTGAAAGCAAGTGATTTATGCATTGAAGAATCAAGTAATGAAGGAGCCTGAAGTGCGAGATTCAGGTCATTGTCCTTAGCTGTAATAAACGTCCCTCCCAGCCCTGCAATTCTTGCTGAAGCAGGAATGTTAAGAAACTGATAGACATATGTACCCCCTATTTGTGCGCTCGACTGCAACGCAACGAAAAGGAGAAGACCGGAAAAGAGTGCTTTTGTAATTTTCACGATGATGCAAAGAAAGGAATTTCAGGGGAAACGGAAAGTATAGGTTAATATTTTAAAAGCAAATTCAGAATTCTGAATTCTGAATTCTGAATTCTTTTCTTATACTAACAAAGTTGGGAATGGATTGTTATGCAATCAACTTAAGCAGTTTCAATCTTAACTAAAAGTAAATTCAAAATCCTGCGGGCTGTTCTTTTGAGTAACTTTGCGGCCCGAATAAATTGAAGTAATTAATGGCAGAAGAATTTCTGGAAATCTACGGAGCGAGAGTTCATAATCTGAAAAACATTGATTTGTCTTTTCCGAGAAATCAACTTGTGGTCATCACAGGGCTGAGTGGAAGCGGAAAATCTTCTTTGGCATTTGATACCATTTATGCGGAAGGCCAGCGTCGTTACCTGGAAAGTTTTTCTGCTTATGCGCGGCAGTTTCTCGGAACGATGGAGCGTCCGGAGGTCGACAAAATCAATGGCCTTAGTCCTGTTATATCCATTGAGCAGAAGACAACTAATCTTAATCCACGTTCTACCGTTGGAACGATCACAGAAATCTATGACTTCCTCCGCCTTTTGTATGCGCGGGCTTCTGAAGCGATTTCCTATGTGACCGGTGAGAAGATGATTCGCTTAAGCGATGATCGCATCATCGACCTGATCATTGAAAAATTCAACGGCAAAAAAATTCTTCTCTTTGCTCCTCTGATTAAAGCGCGTAAAGGTCACTACAGAGAATTATTCGAACAACTCATGCAGCAGGGTTATCTGCGTGTCAGAAACGATGGTGTGCTGGTAGAGTTGAAAAAAGGTCTTCAATTAGATCGCTACAAGACCCACGACATTGAATTGCTCATCGACCGTATGGAAATTTCTCCCGCAGTGAAACAGCGGTTGAATGAATCGCTCTCATTAGCCATGAAACTGGGCAAAGGTTCCATCATGCTAATGGAAAACGGAAAAGAGAAAGAGAATTATTACAGTCGTCATTTGATGTGCCCAACTTCAGGAATTTCTTACGACGAACCACAACCGAATACCTTTTCATTCAACTCACCATACGGAGCCTGCAGAAAATGCAACGGACTTGGCACAATTGCCGAGATCGATATTAAGAGTATCATTCCTGATCCGTCGAAATCAATTAAGGCCGGAGGTATTATTCCTTTAGGTCCGCAAAAAGATTCATGGATCTTCAAACAATTGATTGCACTGGGAAGAAAGTACAATTTCAATCTGACCATGCCGATTTCAGAAATTCCTGAAGAGTCATTGAATGTGATTCTTTATGGCTCTGATGATGTGCTGACAATTACCGGAGATTATTCTTCCGGCAATTACAATCAGCCGGTTAATTACGAAGGCATTGCCAACTTCATTGTAAGCCAGGATTCCGATAACAACTCTCCTGCCATGCGCCGCTGGATACAAGGATTCATGCAGCATGTGGAGTGCCCGGAATGCAAAGGTACACGACTGAAAAAAGAAGCGTTGTATTTTCTGGTGAATGATAAAAACATCGCCGAACTGGCATCGATGGATATTCATCAGTTAGGACAATGGTTTGATAAAGTAGAAAACAAACTTTCAGCGAAGCAGAAAAAAATTGGTCTGGAAGTTATTAAAGAAATCAGAAAACGAATTAAGTTTTTGCTTGACGTCGGTCTCGACTACCTCACGCTGAACCGCAGCAGTAAAACACTCAGCGGAGGAGAATCACAGCGCATTCGCTTAGCGACACAAATCGGTTCACAGTTGGTTGGTGTACTATATATTCTCGACGAGCCGAGTATCGGATTGCATCAGCGCGACAATATGCGATTGATTAATTCACTGCGTGATTTGCGCGACACCGGGAATTCAGTTATCGTTGTTGAGCACGACAAGGAAACTATTCTTGCCGCTGATTACGTGATCGACTTAGGTCCCGGTGCAGGAGTTCATGGCGGCCACATCGTTGCGCAGGGAACTCCGGAAGAAATCATGGAGCAGGAAAGTATGACAACCGATTATCTGAGCGGAAGAAAAGAAGTTCCTGTTCCAAAAGAGTATCGCAAAGGAAACGGAAAGTCGATTGAATTGAAGGGAGCAAAAGGCCACAATCTGAAAAATGTGACCGTAAAAATTCCGTTAGGAAAACTCGTATGCGTAACGGGAGTTTCAGGCAGCGGGAAGTCGTCGCTTATCAATGAAACGCTCTACCCTATTCTCAACGAACATTTCTACAATTCGGTTCAAAAGCCTTTGCCATATCATTCGGTGAAAGGTTTACAGAACGTTGATAAAGTAATTGAAATTGATCAGTCACCGATTGGTCGAACACCGCGATCTAATCCTGCAACCTACACCGGTGTTTTTACCGATATTAGAAATCTGTTTTCGCAATTACCGGAGGCAGCTATTCGCGGATATCAGCCCGGAAGATTTTCATTCAACGTAAAAGGCGGAAGATGCGAGACCTGTCAGGGCGGCGGCATGCGCGTGATTGAAATGAATTTCCTTCCTGATGTGTACGTAGAATGTGAAACCTGCAGAGGTAAACGATACAATCGGGAGACACTGGAAATCCGTTACCGAAGTAAATCCATTTCCGACGTGCTCGACATGAGCATTGAAGAAGCGGTTGAATTTTTCGCTAACCTTCCGCACATTCAACATAAAATCAAGACGCTTCAGGAAGTGGGTTTAGGCTATATTACACTCGGACAACAAAGCACCACACTTTCAGGGGGAGAAGCACAACGTGTGAAACTGGCCACAGAATTATCGAAGAAAGACACCGGCAAAACATTTTACATCCTTGACGAGCCAACTACCGGTTTGCATTTTGAAGATGTGAGAATTTTGCTCGAAGTCTTAAATCGTTTAGTGGACAAAGGCAATACGGTGTTGGTGATTGAACACAACATGGACATCATCAAAGCTGCCGATCACATTATTGATCTCGGTCCGGAGGGTGGTCAGCGTGGCGGCACTATCATTTGTAAGGGAACGCCGGATGAGATCATGGAGCATAAAACAAGTATAACTGCCGAATTTTTGCGAAAAGAGTATGAAACAGCTGAAAAAATCAGCAACTTTAGAAAAAAGGCAGCGTTAAAATGAGTCCGGCCTTTACTCCGGGAATTGAATAACACCTTATTTTTTATCAATGAATTACGATGAATTAAAAATCCGCCGTGCTTTTTCAGAAAAAGACTGGCAGGAAATTAAGACCCACGACACCTGGCAAATTTTCAAAATCATGTCAGAGTTTGTTGATGGCTTTGAAAAGTTAAGCAAGATTGGTCCTTGCGTTTCTATATTCGGTTCGGCGCGTACAGCGCCCGGTCACCGCTTCTATCAGCTTGCTGAAGAAATTGCCTTCAAGCTGACAAAAGAAGGCTACGGAATTATCACCGGTGGCGGTCCCGGCATTATGGAAGCAGCAAACAAAGGAGCAAAAACAGCCGGCGGAAAATCTGTCGGGCTGAATATTGAACTTCCGTTTGAACAATCATCCAACCCTTATATCGATCCGGACAAACTGATTACGTTCGATTACTTTTTCGTCAGAAAGCTCATGTTCATCAAGTATGCACAAGGCTTTGTAGTGCTTCCGGGAGGATTTGGAACGATGGACGAATTGTTTGAAGCCCTGACGTTGATTCAGACAAAAAAGATTGGAAAATTCCCGATCGTTTTGGCCGGAAAAGAATATTGGGAGGGTCTTTTGTCATGGATTCGCACCACTTTAGTGGAAGAAAAAATGATTGATCCGAAAGACCTCAACCTTCTGTACATCGCGAATGATGCGGACGAAGCGGTAAAACACATCAATGAATTTTACAGCCGATACCTGCTCAAACCGAACTTCTGACAGGCGACGGTTTTCAACATTTATACTTGAATAACTGAAGATTTTTCAGTCGCAGCCCGAAGGATAAGTGAAGTAATTTGAGGCCTGTACCAAAACAGGCAAAATGAACAAACTTATCCTCTTCCTGGCTTCGGCAATTCTGCTGTTTGTAATCACAGCATTCATAACCGCTGAGCAGAATATATATGTGGAGCAGGTAGTGCCTCAGCACGTTGAACCCGGCAATGATTTCATAGTAACACTGACCGTTCACAAAGGCAATCAGACAGGCTTTGCGCGTTTACAGCAATTCCTCCCGGCCGGATGCAAAGCCGAAGCAATCAGTACAGAAAAAGCAGAGTTCATCAATGACGAAGGGAGTGCTAAGTTCATCTGGGTGAGTTTACCGACTGCTGAGAGTTTTACTGTTTCATACAAAGTTATTCCCGGCCCTGAAGTACGCGGACGACAAGTCATCAACGGTCTCTTCTACTACATCGCCGAAGAAAAAACACAAAAGATCAGTCTTGATCCTGCAGAATTTTTCGTGAGCCTTTCAAAGGCAGATGGAAGTTCAGAAGCGAACGTTCCGGGTGTGGAGAGAAAGCTATTCAGCATTGCACCTGACAAAGGCCAATACCGTGTTGAGCTGACGATTCACCCCAACAATGCAAACACATCTGCGCAATTCATCGATCAGATTCCTGATGGTTACACTGCCGAGTCAATTGACACACATGGCGCAACATTCAGCTTTGAGAATCGCAATGCAACATTTACATGGCTCACCTTCCCTGCTGATTCCGTATTCACGATATCTTACATGGTGAGTTCCGGTTCAGCAACTGAAGCACCTGTGATCAACGGCATGCTCGTTTACGGTGATGACAGTCTGAACACCGAAGAAAAAAGAAGGGCAGAAATTCTTGCAGAAGACAACACCTCGGACAGCATCATTGATGCTCTGATTGATGCAGAAAATGCCAAAGAAGTGATGAGTCAGGCACACAAGGAAATGAATCAGGCTGACGAGTCAGCCACGGCTTCAACCACTGCTGAAATTCAGTTGCCTGCTCCACAAGCCGGCATCTATTACAAGGTTCAAATCTGCGCTACAAGAAAGAGTCCCGCCCGCAAAAGCGAGTTTTTCCACAAAAAATACAATGTCGCCGATGATGTCGAGCTCACCTATCATGAAGGATGGAAGAAATATATCATTGGAAGTTTCACAACCTATGAGGAGGCAAAAGCGTATTACCAGCAAACCCGTGAAAAAGTCAGCGATGCTTTTATCGTAGCCTACGACAATGGAACACGCGTTCCGGTGGCTGAGGCAAGATCGAAGAAAGCGGGGAACAACTAAATTGAATATTGAATATTGAAAATTGAATATTGATGCGAAAGTGTTGCAGCACCAGGCAACTAAGCAACTAAGCAACTAAGCAACCAGGCAACCAGGCAACCAAGCAACCAGTCAACCACCGAATGAAACAGAAACTTTACATACTTCTCGTTCTATTTTCGCTTCCTCTGCTGACCAGAGCGCAGGATTCTGCAGAAACGAGTGCTCCTAAATTTAAGATGCCGGTGATCGGTTTTTCTCAGGGAGTAATGAACTTTAATGGTGATATTGGTTATGATCGGTTAAATCAGCCACTGTGGTCACGCTCCGGTTTTCAGTTGGAAATTCAGAATCACACGGAGAATCGTTTGTCGTTTGGTGTTTATATTTTATCGGGCCGCCTTTTAGGTGAAGACAATTCCGATATCCGTAATCTCAACTTCAAATCATCCATCGTTGCAGAAGGAATCCGTGTACGGTACGAATTGTTGAGCAACAGAACATCGGAGCAGGTACTCATCCCCTACATCACAGCAGGAATTGAATACCTGAGCTTTAAATCAAAAGCTGATCTGAAAGATGCAAATGGCAATCCATATCATTACTGGTCCGACGGCTCCATCAAGAATATGGATGAAAATGATCCCAATGCAGCAAATGCAGTTGACCTTCACCGCGATTATGTATATGAAACGAGCATCCGTGATGCCAATCTTGACGGTTTCGGCAAGTACAAGGAGAGCTGCTTCAGTGTACCGGTAGGTGTTGGCGTGAGATTTAAAATTTCCTCGAAAACTTCACTTGACTTCTCAACCATGCTTCACATGGCGATGACGGATTATATTGACGGTATCACTTCCAATGGAACCGAAGGACGCATGGGCAATAACAAGAACGATAAATTCTTTTTTACCTCTGTTGGTTTCAAAATTGATCTCGGTGCAGAACCGGATTACGCTTCAAAAGGTTCGCGTTATATACCTGATGTTCGCGGTGTCGACTTCAATGCCCTTGCAAGAGACGATGCCGACGGTGATGGCATTCCTGACGTAGCTGATGATTCATCAGGAACACCGGAAGCCAATCAGGTTGACGCAAAAGGAAAACCGCTTGACAAAGACGATGACGGTATTCCTGATTACCGAGATAAGGAACTTAACTCTGCAGCTTATGCTGTAGTAAATGAAGACGGGGTCACGATTACAGAAGAAATGATTGAAGAGCAATTCAGAAAAGATTCATTAGCAGCCTTACCTGCGGTGATAGAATACCTGCATGCTTACGACAAACTTTCAGAACGTAAACCTGACATTGAAGAGAAATGGACACAAAGCCATTCAACCGGAGAAGAGCACAGCATTATTCCTGATATCTACAAACGACTCGACATTGACGGTAACGGATACATAACGCCGAAAGAAATCAGCGGTGCGATCGACGAATATATGGCACAGCGGTCGCCATATTCTGTTCAGGAATTCTTTGATCTGATCGATTTCTTCTTCTCGCAGAAGTAGATTTTTCTTAGAAAACGAAAGAAATTAAAGGCCCGGTTCTTAAAAACGTAAGAACCGGGCTTTTTTTCATCCCCTCCGGCTCGTTTTCTGACTTACTATTATCCCGGAAAGCGCACGAATCCTTTTTGAACAAAAGGATTTTTTCCGAAAAAACACCAACGCATGTCGGACCGGATACTACAAATTCTGGTTGTAGAGGATGATTCTCTCGATCAGATGATTTTTAAAAAGGCACTGAAGTCGTCAACAATTAAGTATGAACTTCACTTTGCAGATGATCACGAAAGTGGCAAAGAAGCTACAGCAGGAAAAGAATACGATTGTATTTTCTTAGATTATAATTTACCCGGCGGAACCGGCCTTGAATTATTAAAAAGTATCCGGGCTTCAGGCAACTCCTCTCCTATTATTATAGTAACCAGTCAGGGCGATGAAATGATCGCTGCTGAAGCCATTAAAAACGGTGCTAACGATTACATTCCGAAAGTTATGCTGACCACTGAAGGTATTGCACAAAGCGTGCGATACATGGTGAACATGAAAGAGCAGGAAAGTCGTCAGCGCGAACTGGAAACCAAACTCCGCAATACAGAAAAGCAATTAAGTCGTGTCGCCGCCAATTCACCTATTGTACTTTTTGCACTCGACAAAGAAAGCAACTTCACCCTCTTTGAAGGAAAGGCTCTCGAGAAAAGCGGTGTGGATGCAGGTCGTGTGATCGGAAGACCGCTGAATCGTATCAGTCAGTTTATTCCGGAATTGGATAAGTGCTTTTCAGAAGCCATCAGAGGAGAAGAGAACGTAAAGATCGTCAACTTCGGCGATCGGTTCTTTGAAGTATTTACAATGCCATCGCGAAATGAAGTAGATCAAATCACCGGTGTGATTGGCGTTGCCTCTGACATTACGGTTTTCAAAAAAGCAGAGGAAGAACTCATTCGTGCCGCTCAGTTAGCTGAAGAGACAGCAAAGGTAAAGGAACAATTCCTTGCCAATATGAGTCACGAAATCAGAACGCCGATGAATGGAATTATCGGTCTGACCAGGGTCCTCAAAAACACGTCACTGGATGGTGAACAGAAAAAATACCTCGACTCAATCATGTCGTGTTCTGAAAATCTGATGGTCATCATCAACGACATTCTTGATTTCTCAAAGATCGAGGCCGGCAAGATGACTTTTGAATCTGTTTCATTTCACTTCAGAAATACTCTTCAGCACAGTATTGAATTGTTTCAGGCAAAAGCAGATGAGAAAAAACTTCATCTGGTCAGTGAAATCGACAGCGCCATTCCTGAAATACTCGACTCAGATCCTACCCGCTTGTCTCAGGTATTGAACAACCTGATCAGCAATGCCATCAAATTCACCGAAGAAGGAGAAATCAGAATCTCTGCCCGACTTAAATCCAGAACGGAGAATCAGGCAGTGATTCGCTTTGATGTGAAAGACAGCGGAATCGGTATTCCGGAAAAAAGTCTGGACAGCATATTCGACAGTTTCACACAAGCCAGTTCGGAGACAACACGAAAATTCGGAGGCACAGGTTTGGGATTAACCATTGTGAAGCGCATCATAGAATTGCAAGGCGGAAGTATCGGTGTAAAAAGTAAGGTCGGACAAGGAACCACCTTCTCCTTCGAACTTACAATGGCTGTATCTGAAAAGCAAAATACTCCTGAAGTTAAAGTACAAGCATCAGAAACTGCAACGATCACAGGACTTCGCATCCTGATTGCAGAAGACAATAAGATCAATCAGCTCGTCGTAAAAAAAATCATTGGCGACTGGCAAGCCGTTATTGAATTTGCCGACAATGGAAAGATAGCCGTAGAGAAGGCACAAAGTCTGCCTTTCGACATTATTTTGATGGACATTCAAATGCCTGTGATGGACGGTTACACGGCAGCCCGTGAGATTCGCGCATTGGGAATTGCTACACCGATTATTGCCATGACGGCACATGCCATGGCTGCGGAGAAGCAAAAATGTTTCGATCAGGGCATGACAGACTACATCTGCAAGCCATTTGATCCGGACGATTTGAAAAATAAGATTTTGACCCTAACCCGGGAGGCTGATTCTGCGTTAAACCAAGCCCGGATCGAAAATCCGGATCAAGAAACTACGGCAGTGAAAATCAACACCTCTACCCCGGCCATGACAAGCAACGGAGCTTCTGAATCAGAAATCCGGCAGTTCCTTAATGCGCCAAAAATCAACTTGAACTATCTCAAACAAATCGCCGATGGCAACGATGCATTCGTGGCTGAAATGATAGAGATGTTTATCAACAAGACACCTCAGGCATTGGAAGAGATGGCAGAAAATTTCAGGAAACAGAATTGGGAAGAGTTGAAAAGAATTGCGCATCGCATCAAGCCATCATTCGGTTACATTGGAATGTCAGACATACAGTCCGCACTCGCCCGTATAGAAGTGTTGAGTGAAGAACACAACGATGCAGAACAAGTGAATCAACTCATTCACACAGTGGAAGAATCAACTCGTGTTGTATGTGATTTGCTGAAGAAAGAATTGAACACACTTAAATAATTTTCTGCTGAAACAAATGTCAGATGTATTGGCGAATAATGTTATCTTGCAGCCATCCCAAAGTACAAAACGGATGAAAGTCCTTGTTTGCGAAGACGACGAAATGGTTCTCAAAATGGTGGAGTTCAAACTCCAGAAAGAGGGCTATGAAGTCATACTTGCAAGCGACGGGAAAGAGGCTGTCGAGAAGATTAAAGAGAGCAATCCTGACATCATTATCACCGACATTATGATGCCCTATCTTACCGGACTGGAAATTGTTCATCAGGTAAGAAAAGAGTTGAAGTTGACCGCGCCGATCATTATTGTTTCCAGCATCGGATTGGAAAAAACAGTTTTAGAGGCTTTTCAACTGGGAGCTGATGACTTTATCACCAAACCTTTCAGCCCAAATGAACTGTCAGTCAGAGTCAAAAAACTACTGATGAAATCTGCCTGATTTTCAAACATTCAAGTCATTTTTCCGTAAACGGGTAGACCATTTCATTCGAAAAATGAATTTAATTGGTGCATTACAGATTTTTGATCAGCAATGTCAGATCAGATCATTAAATTTGTGACCCTCCATAATGTATGTCTCTCAGATTTAAGCATTTAATTATCACACTACTCTTCCTTGTCCCGGTCATTTCGACTAAGGGTCAGGGACGTGGTTCTGACACTCTGGTAGTGATTACAGATTCAACGGATCTGGATGCTCTTTTCAAAAAAGCGAGGGATTTCAGTTACAACGACAATAACGCTCAGGCGCGGAGAATTTGCCAGAAGATTCTTGAGAAGAATCCTGCGTATTATGACGTTCGCACCTTTATGGGTCGCACCTATGCATGGGACAAAATGTACGATCAGGCCCGCACAGAGCTGAGTCGTGTTCTCATTGAGAGAGAAAATGATTACGAAGCTCTGAATGCACTTTTCGATGTTGAATTCTGGAGCGAGAATTATGAAGTAGCCAATGACTATCTCAAAATCGCTTTAGGCTACTACCCTAACTCTGAAGAATTGCTTATCAAGAAAGCGAAGTTGCAGATCAAGCTTGAAGACAAAGACAATGCAGCGCTTACGTTGCGTCGTGTACTTGATATTAATCCCGGACAGAAAGACGCTCAACAGCTGATGAACAGTCTGGAAGGACGAAAGCTGAACAATACATTCCAAACAAGTTATACGGTTGATCAGTTCGCCAAAGGCCGCAGTGCACAAATGCTCTACATTGCCGAGCTGGGAAGAAATTTCAATTTCGGTTCACTGGCAATGCGAATCAATGCAGCGAATAAATTCAACAAAAAAGGATTTCAATACGAAGTTGAAAGTTACGTTCACTTTACCAAAGGAATCTATGCTGACTTACTTTGCGGGTTTGCCAACGACTCGGTCTTTCCGGGCGAGAAATACGGCGCAGAAGTTTATTTCAAACTTCCTGCAGGGTTTGAGCTTTCAGGAGGTATACGTTACCAGAAGTTTGCTAAGTCGACAACCTATTACACAACCAGTATTGGTAATTACTTCAAAGATTATTGGTTCAGTTTCCGTATGTTCTTCACTCCGAAAACCGACTCTGTAGTGACTGATGTAACTTTGAAGAACGCTTCTATTACCAGTATTGTCAGTATCCGTAAATATTACGGAGATGGAAATAATTTTGCCGGCATTAAATTCATTCGCGGACAATCACCTGACGAACTGAAAACACTTGACGTCGCAAAGACTACTCTTTCCTATTCAGGTGGAATTGAAGTGCAGCGAAATGCCTTCGGTCGTTGGTTTGTAAAAGCTGAGCTGACCTATGCAAGAGAAGGAATCGTTGGCACCCGATACTCTGAACGAGTCAGTTCCGTTCTCACCGTTAAAACAATATTCTGAGATTTAGTTTAAATGAAAATAAAGACCACTCCCACCCTTCTGGTCCTCCTCCTGATGTACTTGTTTTCACCGGCAGTGCATGCGCAGAATCCGGTAAAACCAAATGACGGCAAGACGGCCGATGCAAAGGATTCGGGTTCTAAAAAGAAAGACTACGGAAAAGCCTTTTTCGACAAAGACTCCATCCATGTTATCCGACTGAATTTTGGTCAGTGTAACTATTGGGATTCTTTAACCTTGTACAAAAAGTTACTGGATTCACTTGAAACGCCAACCTATCTTCAGGCTTCTGTAATCATCGATAACAAAAAATTCTATTCCGTTGGCGTTCGTTTCAAAGGTGAATCATCCTATGATTTCTATCCGGGAAAAAAGAAACCATTCCGATTGAAGTTCAACAAATTTATCAAAGGTCAGGATTTTCAGGGTTTGGAAGAGTTAAACCTTACCAATAACTTCAAAGATCCATCGATGTTGCGCGAGAAAATTTATCTCGACATCATGAATCGCGAAGGCCTTCCTGCTCCGAGAGCGACATTTGCAAAAGTATACGTGAATGACAAATACTGGGGGTTGTATCTCATCGACGAAAGCATCGATAAAGTTTTTCTGAAAACACGTTTTGACGATGATCGCGGCAATCTCTTTAAAGGAGAACCTCTGGCAACATTCGTTTACCTGGGCAATGAACCGAGTAAGTACTGGAACAAGTATACGTTGAGCAGCAATACGAAGAAGAATGACTGGACAGATCTTGTAAAATTCATCAAGCTCATTAACGACACTACACTCTCTCCGGAAGAATACATCCGAAAGCTGGAAACCAATTTCAATCTTGACAAGTGTATCAGGGCCTGGGCAATCAATAACCTGATCGGTAATATTGATGCGTATAACATGTTTTATCCGCACAACTTCTTCGTGTATCACGACAGTACAACGATGAAATGGAATTGGATTTCGCTTGATGGTAACTATGCATTTGCTGCGTGGAATCCGGTAATGAATTTACCACAGCTCGAACGGTTAGACCTTCTCGTACCTGACAGTGTCCCTTATAAAGATCCACGTCCGCTTCTTGACCGTACTCTTGGCAGTAACCGGATTATTCAGCGTCGATATCTCGCTTATACTTCCGAATTAATCAGGAAGTACTTTAACGAAGAAGAAATGAATCACATGATCGACAGTTTATCGCTGCGAATCCGAGTAGCGGTTTATGCCGATGGAAATAAAATGTACTCCAATACAGACTTCGATACAAATCTTGCTACCACTATTGGTGATCCGCTTGATCCGGGTAATTTTATCCCGGGCCTGAAATCATTTATTGCAGCTAGAAAGAAATCTATCGAAGAGCAAATTGCAGAGTTGAATAAAAAATTAGAAGAGTAAATTTTTGAATCCACTGCTTTCAATACTACTCCAGGTCCACTGGTCAGACGTTGAGTATACGGTTGACGAAATGAGTCGTTCCGTCTATGTCTTCCCTGTACACATTCGTGTGCTGATCGGCGTGACGATGCTTTTCATTCTCATCATTCTGGTTTTATTGGGAGTGATCATGGGCAGCAGGATTTACAAAACCCGTCGTTCCAACAAAGCTATTGAGCTTCGTCAGAAATATCAGCCCGTGTTGAGAGAGCTACTCTTCAACGACAGCCTGACGGAAAATGAAATCAACAAGCGATTTGACCAGACTGATTTAACAACCCCTTACCATCGTGCAATTCTCCTGGAGACAATCCTTCACTTGCATGAAAATTTCACAGGCGAGACAGCTGACCGGCTTGCAGAGATATACCAGCATTTAGGTTTTACGGACGACAGCTTGCTGAAATTAAAGAGCAAACAATGGTACATTGTTGCCAAAGGAATGAAAGAGCTTGCGCTGATGAATATTCGCACAGCCTATAAAGACGTTGCGAAATTTCAGAACAGCAAGCATGAAATCCTGCGCATGGAATCGCGCATTGCAATGATGAAGCTCAGCGAGAAAGAACCACTCTCCTTTCTCAGCAGCCAGACTGAGCCATTAACCGACTGGGACATTGCGAATATCTACACCATGCTTACGCGAATGCCGGAAAACATGATTCCCGACTTCACAACATGGTTGAATTCACCAAATAAAGACGTCATCAATTTCTGTGTTCAGATGATTGGTCGTTTCAGACAACACGAAGCTATCAACACGCTCGTACTTCTCCTCAAGACTCAGGATGAACGTTTGAAACTTGCAGTCATCCGCGCCATCAAAGCACTGAGTGCATCCGGAGCAGAACAGAATCTGATTGACATGTATGCTCTGGAAACAATTCCTGTAAAGAATGAAATACTCCGCACGCTTGAAGTAATAGGCACACCACAAAGTTTGCCGTTGCTGGAGAAAGTCATCAAACAACCGATTGAAGACTACCCACTCTCTATTCAGGCAGTACGATCGTTGATGGCATTAGGAGAAAAAGGAATCAAGCTGGTTGACCAGATCTTCACACAAGGCGGTCCGCAATTACAATTGGTTATCAGGCACGCAAAGGATAAACGACTTTAAAGACAATGGGATTATTTTTTTATTACTTCACTAAGTTTGCTGACCACTTTATTCTGGTCTATAGTGCCCTGCTCTTTGGTACGTACTTCGTATTGTCAACGTTTTCGGCGTTAGACATCATCAACTACATGCGCAGAAACAGCTTCATTGATTACCGTGACATACTCGCTGCCCCTTCTGCTCCATCGATTTCCATTATTGCACCTGCTTACAATGAGTCAGCCACGATTGTGGAGAATCTTCGGTCGTTACTGAACATTCACTACGTCAATTTCGAAGTAATCATTGTCAACGACGGTTCAAAAGACAATACGCTTCAATTAATGATTGACGCCTATTCACTTGAACCGGTTCCATATGCCTTCGAGCCAAAGCTTGAATCAAAGCCGATACGGGCCATTTACAAATCAACGATACCGTCGCTGAGCAAACTGACTGTAATCGACAAGGTAAACGGTGGCAAGGCAGATGCGCTGAATGCAGGAATCAATGTTTCAAAGTATGATCTCTTTGCTGCCATTGACGTTGATTGTATTCTCGAATACGAATCACTTCTGAAGATGGTGAAGCCATTTATGGAAGAGACAGAAAACGATCGCGTCATTGCAGTCGGCGGCGTTGTACGGATTGCCAATAGTTGTGAAGTTCACGAAGGAAAAATCACGAAGGTGAATATACCTGAGCAGATGATTCCGCGGATTCAGGTGCTTGAATACATTCGCGCATTCCTTCTCGGACGCATGGCCTGGAGTCGTTTGAACGGGCTTATTTTGATTTCCGGAGCATTTGGAATGTTCGATAAAAAGATTGCCATTGAAGCAGGTGGTTACAATCATCGCACTGTTGGCGAAGACATGGAATTGGTTATTCGTATGCGCAGATTGATGGAAGAAAAGAAAACGAAATACCGTGTTGTTTACCTGCCCGACCCGCTCTGCTGGACAGAAGCTCCAAGCAATTTTAAAATCCTCAGTAAGCAACGTAACCGCTGGACACGTGGTACTGCCGAAACACTATGGATACACAAAAAATTAATCTTCAATCCACGCTATCATTTTCTCGGAATGATCAGCATGCCATTCTGGTTTTTATTTGAATGGCTCGCTCCTATCGTAGAATCAACAGCATTCCTCTATCTGATCATGATGGCCTTTTTGGGTATTCTCAACCTTGAGCTCTTTGTTACTCTCTTTGTATTGATTTATGCTTTTGCGATTATGTACTCCACTGCAGCAATTCTCTTTGAAGAGCTCAGTTTCCATCAGTACAAAAAGAAACGCGACATCCTCAAACTCCTCGGCACTGCTTTGATTGAGCCGATTTTTATTCACCCTCTCACCGTCTACTACGCCATCCAAAAGTAATCTTGATTTGATGACAGGTGTGAAAAAACTGGGGCGAGATGAAGAGGATTTGCCGAGCGAAGAAAGCTTAATCATTAATTAGCTGATTAGCTAATTAGCTAATTTGAGTCTTGAATTTTAAAGCTGACTACTTCCTTGCAACCGGTTCAGATAAGTATTGGCAAACACCGTCTGCATCATAGGTAAATAAAATTCCCAGAAGAAGCGGTTGCGGTCGGTTTTATCGACGGCGTTATACATGAGGAATTTCAAAGCGGTAACACCATACAATTTAGCGAAGCGGAATTTTGTAGGGTTATCGGCGAAGTCGCCGCAGAAATAATAGAAGTTGTAATCTTTTCGTGATGAATAATGGCAGGGAAAATTTTCGGAATACCATTATCGGCCAGCAACTGTTCACCGGATGGATTGGTTCCGATCACATATTTGAAATCAGTCTATTGGTATCATTCTTATTCTCCATGATATCAATCCAGAACGGATAGATCATGACAGCAGGTACGCCATACATGTTCTGGAATTTTTCTCAGTATAAATCTTTGGAATACCTTTCATTCAGCTGATTTCCGCTTTCAAGAACAAGCACTTTTCCGCTTTCATGAATGAAGAGCATCCCTTCGTTTTTAAAAATTCCATACACCGCCATGTTCCTTCTTATAGGCGCGGATGATCCATTTCGGCAAGTCAGGATTATTGACAGTGCTCAAGTGAAGCAATATAACGCGTCATCCAGCCCCCGACCACCACTCCCCACAGCTTTTCAAATTCAACACGCATGTCTTTGGTGTTGGATATCCTCGATGGTATTAAACTCCTGCAATGACCGGCTTCTGACGAGCCTTCATTTTCTTCATCAGTAGTAAGTCCTTTTCAGAGACCGCCGTAAATACTTTCGCTATTGCTGTTACGGTCACGGTGACTGTACCACTCATTTCCCATGACACCGTAAGTATCGGCGAAATAGGCCATGTCGTAAATTTTCGAAAGGCTGTCTACTTCTCCATCATCGAGTTTTTCAAAGTCCTGGATGCTGTATTTGTCGTCTTCCCCGGGAAAAAAACCAAAGTAGTCCTTATTAATATCGTAATAAGAGCCCCCCTTTTTGATGTATTTCTCATAATCCAGGATCCAGTTAATTGAACGGTGCTTAAAACTGTTGGAATTCAGCACGGTTTTATCCACGATCAGAAGGTTAAGTTCCCGTTTTGGGCTGAATTCCCAGCCAATACGCATCCAGAGCGGGGTGGCAAGAAACACAACAAACAAAATCAGGATGTACCGGCTTTTCATATCAAAATGTAAGATTTCAGTGGTAAATGTAAATTATTTACCATGGTTTGTTGTAACTATTGTGGGCTGAAATACCTAAAAAGATACACATAAAAGTGTTAAAAAATGGCTGCTACCAAAATCTTTGTTGTGGAAGATGATCAGTTCCTAGGGAATCTGATCAAAAAGTCGTTGGAGAAGATTGAAAACGCCGACGTGACTCATTATCTCACTCCGGAAGACTGCTTGAATAATCTGCATTTGAATCCTGATATCATTACCATTGATTATCTCCTGCCGGGAATGGACGGATTGGAGCTTTTACAAAAGATCAAAAATTACAATGACAATATTCAATGCATACTTGTTTCAGGCCAGGAGAAGATTGATGTAGTTATTGACACATACCGTAAAGGTGCGGCGGATTACATTATCAAAAATGATAATGCGTTGATTAATCTTGAGAACTCTGTAAAATCACTTTGCAAAAATGTTGCTTTGCGTCATGAGAATGAGCAGTTGAAAGACCTCATCATTGACAGAAATAAATACGGAACCATTTTAGGAAACAGCAGTGCAGTACTTAAGGTACTACGACTAATTCAGACAGTGGAGAAAAGTAATATCATGGTACTGGTTACCGGTCAGAGCGGCACGGGAAAGGAATTAGTAGCAAAATCAATTCACTACAACTCCCCTCGCGCACGCAAGCCGTTTGTAACAGTGAACATGGGTGCAATTCCGGAAGACCTGATTGAGAGTGAACTTTTTGGTCATGAGAAAGGCGCATTCACAGATGCACGTGAACGTCGTATCGGAAAATTTGAAGAGGCGAACGAAGGAACCATATTTCTCGATGAAATCGGAGAAATGGACCTGATGCTTCAGACAAAATTGTTGCGTGTGTTGCAGGAGAAAGAAGTAACACGTATCGGCAGCAATAAATCGATTAAACTTGATGTACGCGTCATAGCGGCTACCAATAAAAACCTTGCCCAGGAAGTAAAAGAAGGACGCTTCCGTGAAGATCTCTTTTACCGATTACAGGGCTTCCTGATTCATCTTCCTCCGCTGTTCGAACGCGGCGATGATGTGGTACTTTTATCGAAGAGTTTTCTCTCCGATTTCTGCAAAGACAATCGCATGCCGAATATTACGCTGAGCAAAGAAGCCATCAGCTTCCTGATGGATTACAAATGGCCGGGTAATGTGCGCGAATTGAAAGCCGTTATTGAACGTGCAGCCATCATGGCCGAGAACAATACGATTCAACCCGAAGATCTGGTATTTGCCAATAACTGATCTGAATAAAATACAAACCTGAACTACACGAAAATGCCCCTCCTTAGGAGGGGTTTTTTTTTTATGCAGTAAGGCCTGAAATAAGTACTTATTGAACTATCCCGTTCAGGTCATTTTCTCTCTGCTCCACCCCTTACAATTTCCAACCATTTCTTACAAGTGTAATGACACAGTCGGCTTGCTTACGACTATCGGAAGCGATTTCCGTATTAGTATGAAGGGAAAAAATCAATCTCTGCCATTATGAGCAAGAAAAACAAAATACAACACAAGCCACGACAGAGGCAGCGGCTCAGCAATAAACAAATTATTGCAATAGCTACGGGAGCATTCATGCTCATTGCAGGAGTCACCTTTGTATTCTACAACTTTTCAGGAGTAGAAAACAGTTTTGGTCATGGACTTGAGAATCCGAAAATCATTCATATGGACGAACAAAAATTCTCCGATGAATTTTCGATTCCGGCGAAGGTTCTGAGCGGAAAAAGCGAGGCAGACGCCAATACAATTATGATTAAACAGGTAAAACCAGTGAACCAATAAAGGGATAATTCCTAATGAGAAATCTGAATTCCATACCAACATCCGAAAAAACAAACACATTTCCTGTTTTCTTACAGTTGTCCCGACTGTTCGTTTACACGTTAGCAGTGATCTTCACCGTTTCTGCTTCGGCTGCAACTAAAACTACCATTTCATCCGGAAACTGGACTGATGCTTCCATCTGGTCGCCTTCAGGTGTTCCGGCATCAACCGACAATGTTTCGATATCAGCGCAGCATTCCATCAGTATTCCATCCGATGTACAGGTGCATCATATTGTAATTAACTCAGGCGCCTCCCTTACAATAGGAAGCGGCAAGAGAATAACAATTTCAGGAAATCTGCAAATCCTCGGTACAATGAACATGAACAAAGGCTTTATTACGCTGACATCACCGGGATTAAATTTCACAATTGGCAACGGAGGAAAATTCATTTGGGACCCTGCAGCAAATACAGAAGCAGAAGCAACTTTGTTTACAAACGGAACAGAATACTTTGATCAGAATTCGACACTGGTAATTAAAAACTGGTTCAACTATACTATCCCTCTCGGCCAGGTTGTACATGGCAGTTTCGGAAATCTTGAAGTGAATACACCGGGCGGACAATCTTCCATCGTAGAATGGAATCAGCAAAATTATTTTGAGACTCACCGCATCAACGGTCAGCTCACCATAGATATGGGTTGGATTACACTCGACAAAACAGGTTCGATCAGTTCCACTTATATCGGGTCCTTGTTACTTAAAAATGTCAACTCTGCATTTTATGCTCACAATGGAACACATCCTTCAGCTTTCAATCTGACGATTGGTTCTGTAACAAATAACGGCGGAACTTTTTATGGCCTGAACGACGGCAATGGAAATATCACTGTTTCCGTGACCGGCGATTTACAAATTCAGGTAATGTAAAAATCATTAATAACAGTGGCATCCCGAACGTTTCAAACGGCAATGCCAATTTCTATGTGAATGGCACTTTCGCCCAAACGACGGGTGATACACGTATCTTATACAATATTGCCACAACATCTTCGGGGCTGATGAATGCAAACTTTGGAAATCTGACCGTCAACGGCGGAATTTTCATGGGACAAAGTGCATGTCATACTGCGGGTGGATTAAGCACAATTACCGTGCTTGGCAATCTAAACATTAATCTTCAAAATAATTCTGATAAATTCAGAGGAACATCACTCACTTCGATAGGTTCTTCGATCAACAATACACGTTTCAATCTGACTGTAAATGGTCATGTAAATCTAAACGGTGTCAGCGCATCTGAATTTACCAGCAGTGCTTCACAAGGTGAGGAGAAAATTACGATTTACGGCAACCTCAATCTGAGCGGATCAACAGCAAACATCAATTACGGTATGCTGAATGCATCGCATTACGCTTCGCTTCAGGTAAGAGGAAAGGTAACGATGTCAGGAGGAAATGTATTTCTCTCCCGAAACAACGGTCGTCTTGACGCCAACTTTGGTGCTTTCACTCAATCAGGAGGTACAATGGCTGTGAAGGCAGGAACAGGAATCGCTTCAGTCATTGTTGGAGCAGGATTTAACATGAGCAATGGTTCATTCCTTTGTCACAGCAATACTGTTACAGCAACAAGCGACAACATCGACATCTTTGTAAACGGCAACTTCGCCCAAAGTGGCGGAACCTTCCGCTTCGACGATAATGCATCTTCTTCTGCAGGCAGAATGATACTGCATTTGCTGGGTGATTCATGCAACTTCTCAGGAAATGCTGCAATGATCTCCGGTGGAAATTCTTCTGGAGGTTCATTCGGAACAATTCGCTTTGACAAAGTCGGTGTCATCAACTTCTCAAGAACAGGCGTTTCAACCATCGATCAGGTTGTACAGCAAATTGAAACAGGGTGTACGGTAAAAATGGTCCAGGGAAATATGATCGTTTCCGGATGCAATCAATCAGGTGTCAATTTTCTCAATCTTAATAAAGGCGGAAAACTGGACTTAAAGAATGCGCAGATCATCACATCAGGAAGTTATTCCGGTTCATCAATTTTTGCAGATTCAGCATCGGTAATATCTCTTACCCGTTCACAAGGCTGGTACGATAATGCAACCGGCGGAGCCTTCTGCAAAGCAAACGGATTTGCCTTTAATCTGCATCCATACAGTATCATTGAATACAACAGCAGTGGATCACAAAACATCACCGGCATCACATCAGGCTCACCTGATCAGATGAAATATGGAATTCTTCGAATCAACATAACAGGCGACAGTATTTACCGGGCAAATATCACTTCCAACGACGTTAGTGTACGAACTCGTCTGGAACTAATCAACGGAGGAATGATGTTGAACGGAAATAAAATCACTCTTGAAAACGGAAATTCCGATGCTGTAAAGAGAGACAAAGGATATATGAATGCAGAGCCAACATCATCAGTTGGTGCTGGAACATTTATCTGGAAAAACATTCAGAGAGGAGAGCATATCATTCCATTTGGAATTTCACCATCAGTATACATTCCGGCTTACATCAATCCGAAAACAGGATTTGGCAGTACACTAACGGCAAAAACCTGGTCAACTTCGAAAGACAATCTTCCATTTCCGGATGCATCCATCGTATTCGCAGGAGGAAACACATTTGCAAATGATCAGGTTCTTGATCGCTGGTGGAATTTCACAGCTCCGGGAATGAAAGCAGATGCAACATTAAGTTACCGCGGCACAGAAAATACCCTTGATCCGAAATACTTGAATGGCAAAATCAGTCTTGCGCAATGGACCGGCAGCTGGACAATTTCAGATTTATCGGCTCCATTAATTAAGTCAGGGACAAGTTATCTGAAAATGACGAACATGAGCCTGAATTCATCTGTCACTGCCATTTGTCAGTTCAGTGATTCCAGAATCAGTCTTGACGCAACGCTCGGTGTATCCTCAGTTCTGGTATACTGGTCAAATGAAGAAGAAGAAAATGTTACAGCCTATATGATTGAACGAAGCTCTGACGGGTTAACTATGAAACCGTCGGAAGCGAATCCGGTTCTTCAGTAGGTTCTAATAAATATGCCTTTGATGACCTCAACTATCCGCAAGGTATTACTTACTACCGGATCAGAGGAGTAATGAAAGACGGAAGCTCGCTCTACTCAAAACGTGTAGCTGTTCAGCCTCTGTCTGCAGGTTCTGAAAAAGCATTGAGCATTATCTCTGTCTCCCCTAACCCATTCTCAGAAACTCTGAAAATAAATCTTCAGGTTCCGATTGATGAGTCGCTCATGATTACCATCTGGAGTACCGATGGTAAACTTCTCAGAACACAGGAGGAATCCTTCCAGAAAGGAAGCCAGCAAATCGAACTGAACAGTCTGGATGCAATGCCTGCAGGCAATTACATCCTTAAGGTTTCAGGCGGCAATCAAAATACAAGTAAGAACATAATTAAATATTAAGTCAATCATCATCCATCATTATAATGAAAAGAAAGCTACGTACAGGGGTCAGGAGAAAAATGAGAACCAGATTATTGCTGGTTGCAGGTGCATTGTCGGTGATTGTTACACTCACGGCAGGCATACTCGTATTCATGAACCTGAACAATCTCAGCAAGACAAGAGCGACAGCCACGGGTGGCGAAGGAAGCGGAAGTAATCTGAATAACGGGGACATTCTCACTGAATTCACCTGGGAAAATGATCCCGCTACCAAAGCTACGCTTGGCGAAGACGCCATTTCCATCAGTTCTGATGCACATACTATGAAAGGCGGACGATCGTCGACAGGCGGTTTATCAGCCGGAGCCAACGGGAAAGACATCAACATGGAAATCCAGACCAACGAAATGTGGAATCAGGAAGGAATTGATATCAGCATCGATTTCAGTCGCAACACAGAAAAGAGCGGTAGCTTCTTTTACAGAAGCAACGGCTTTAACTTTGGGATGGAAGATGGTTATGTGTCGATCACGTATCGAATTGAAAATAAAAAAGGCGGCATTGAGACGATCCGTAAAAAAACGGATTATGAAATTCCGGCTGATCCGATTTTCAGAAATTTCCGATTCATCTACACCCCTCTTACAGGAAAGGCAGAAGTATTTGTAAACAGTATCATCATCTGGAACAATCAGCACGATGCCAACACTCCGCTCTCCTGGAAAAATGCAGGAAACATCATTATCGGTAAGGGAATGAATGGCGATGGAAAAGATGTTGCAATTTTCGACAACCTTGTAGTTCGCACAGCAGGTTCAACAGCACCTCTATCAGAAACACTGCTAAATTTTATGCTTGAACCAAAGAACAACGGAATTACGATTCACTGGTCAACTTCAGCGAATGAGAAAGTGAAAAACTTTACCATTGAACGTTCGGTGAATGGTGTGGACTTCGTGAATATTGCTTCAGTTGCTGCCACTCCTGATCATTCAACTGGTGAAGAATATACTTACTCCGATGCAGTCACTACCGGACCTGCGTTGTACTATTACAGAATACGTCAAACCTTCCTGAACGGAAAGTTTGTCACGAATCCATTATCTGCCGTGAAATTTCAAATGGACAAAAATTTCGCCATCGAACATGTTAGGCCCAATGCAATTCGATAAATCGGCAGATGTTTCCACTTCATTCCGAAATCAGGAAGAGCATGGTTTCAGATAACCGATCCATCAGGAAAAGTAATCATGACAGAGTCCTCAGAAGCACCTCAGGGCAAAACCTCCGTGTTATCAAGACTGAAGAAATTCTGCCGCAGCTATACACTGAGTCATTTTCGACAATAAAAAGTTATCGGCGAAAATTTCAAAACTGTAAATCAGCAATTATTTATATAGAAAAAGCAGTAAGCGCATATACCCTACTGCTTTTCATTTTTATATCAGGCAACAATATTATCTTCTTAAATCAACATACGTTGACATCTTGATGTCCGTATTTGTAATTTCAAGCATGAGGAAGTAAGTTCCGTCAGGCAATGAGTCACCTGAATCATTTTGTTCGATCCACTCTCCGTTCACGTAATTTACTTTCGTGTAAACTTCATTTCCCCAACGGTTAAATACTTTCACTTAACTGATTGATAGAGATCCAATCCGTGGATGACATAAATCCATCATTGAATCCATCTCCCATTCGGAGTAAATCCACTTGTAATTCAAGATCACATTCTCCTGCAGTTTTTCTTCTTACGAACAGTATCGTTAGCTGAGCAGGTTCATCAGTAATGGGGTCCACAACAGGAAGTTGTTTCCCGGACTAAGATTGCGGACTGCTGTATGCGGATCATTTGCATCATTGAAGATGGCACCGCGCCTGGAAGCCATTGACCACGATCCGGCATAACCGGAAGCCAGAACTGCATCGAGGACAAAATGTCTCTTCACAATCAGCCTGTGAGGCGCCGGCATCGGTTGTCAATTGCGCAGGTTCTGTGATTGTCGAGCTGACAGAAGTTGTACAGCCGTTAGCATCCGTTACTGTTACTGAATAGGTAGCAGGAATCAGATTGATCACAGTTGAATCCGTACTTCCACCAGGGAACCAGAGGTAAGTATAGGACCCTGCTCCGCCGCTTGTTGTTGCAGAAATAGAGCCGTTATTAAATCCATAGCAGGAAACGTTTACCGGAGCTGTGTTGATGCTTAACAAGGTGTGCTGACATTCAGATTAGTACAACAGAACAATTTGCAGAGTCAGTTACCGTAAGCGTGAGCGGACCGGCAAGCAATGAATCAGCAGAAAGTCCTGTATCTCCGTTAGACCAAGAATAAATGAGTGTACCGATACCGCCGGAAGCCGGTGTAACACTTGCAGAACCATTTGCTCCGCCATTACACAATACGTCATTTATTGCCGGTTGAGGAACAGAGATCGGAGTATTCTGTAAAATATTAACTGAATCGGTGATCTGACAACCGAGGCTATCAGTTACAGAGACCACTGTGTATCCACCCGTCAGGCTATCAGCAGTTAATCCGGTATCACCATTTGACCATGATACGGAATATGGTGCGTTACCGCCTGTAATTGTAACGGTGGCTGAGCCATTGCTGGTGCCATTACAATAAGGATTACTAACGGCATAGCTAAATCCAAATTGAGCGGCCTGACCAACTGAAAATGCAACGCTGTCCTGACAATTATTAGAATCTACAATGAGTACATAGTAAGAACCGGCAGCCATACTGTCAGCATTCATTCCGGAGTCACCATTTGACCAGGTGATAACATATGGAGGAATACCGGTTGAGATGCTGAGTTGAGCAGAGCCTGTAGAGTTTCCAAAACAAGTATTATCAATGAGTGTACTGATGGATGCACTTACTCCGGGCACAGGATTGATCACAACTGAATCAGTCACTGTACAACCAACACTATCGGTTGCTGTCACATAATAAGTACCTCCGACCAAACCGGTGTCAGTGGCCAGAGTTGGCGAAGCACCGCCCGACCATGAATAGGTATACTGAGGCACACCACCACCCATTGCAATTGTTGCCGAGCCATTGGCTTGTCCGCAAGTCGGATCTACCGGTGTAATCGAATGAGTGAGAACAGGAGGTTCGTTGAGTGTATAGGAAGCAGAATCCTGACATCCGTTCAGGTCTGTAATGTGAACCTGATAAGTTCCTGCGCCGAGTCCGGAAATATCTTCAGTTGTATCAGTAGTTGACCACAAGTATGCAAATGGTTGAACTCCACCGTTGACAGTAAGATTAATTGAACCGTTAGTCATTCCGTTACAATTGATCTGATATCCGCCATAATCAGCAATCGTATCAATGAAACTGAATGGCTGCGGTTCGGTGAGGATGAACGAAGTATCAATCATACAGGCATTGGCATCCATAATAGCGACACTGAAGGTATCAGCCGACAGTCCGCATCGGGTTAAACTTGTAATTGTATCAGAACCATCCCAGATAAATGTAAATGGTGCGCTTCCTCCCGTCATCGTAATTTGAATGCATGCAGAAGAATCGCCGTTACAAGGCAAATTAAATCCGTTATAATTGGAGAGCACGGCAGCTAAGGTTACCGGAGCCGGCTGAACGATCGTTACCGAATCAACAGCAACACATCCGTTGCTGTCTGTAACGGTAAGCGTATAGGTTCCGGCAGTTAATCCGACAGCCGAATCAGCCACATCTCCATTTGACCACAGGTATGTGTATGGAGGAACGCCGCCATTCACAGTTGCAAACACTTTGCTGTCGGCGTAACCGTAACAACTCACATTCACACCACCTGCATAGGTATTGGCAAGAAGAGAAGTACCGATGGAAGGCGGAGCGGTGATAACGAAGGTTGTATCCTTACGACAACCATTGCCATCGAAAATTGTCACGGTATAATTTCCGGAGGTAAGTCCGGTAATACTGTCTGTAGTCTGGGAGCTCGACCACGTGTAGGTATAATTACCGTCACCACCACTGACGTGCAGATCAATGGAGCCATTGGCAGAGCCTGTACAACTGACACCGTAGCCCTGATAATCGCTCACAATTCCCGGAGCCTGCAGCACATCAGGATTTGACAAAAGATAATTCACACTGTCGCGGCAACCATTTGCATCATGAACAATGACGTAATAGTTTCCTGTAGGAAGATGGAAAACAGAATCAGTTGTTGAACCTTCGGACCAGGCATAAGTGTATGGTGGCGTACTTCCTGAAGTATGAAGAGAAATAAAACCGGATGAATCGCCGTAACAACCCGGATCATGAATCACAGGCGCATAAGCAAATGGTGTAGGCTGAATCAACGTAGTATCTCTGACAATGGAACAACCATTGGCATCCACAACATGTACTTCTACTCCACCGGCGTTGAGATTATTTGCCGTTACCGTAGTAGAACCATCAGACCACAGATATATGAATGGAGGTGTTCCACCGAATACATTGACTGTGGCAGATCCACTGTTGTTGTTATAACAACTCAGATTGACGGCCCCGATATAGGTAGATGGAAGAATTAAAGGAACAAGAGTGTCAGGTTCGGTAATCGTTACCGTGTCTATCACAACACATCCGTTGAGGTCAGTTACAATTACCTGAAAGAATCCTGCCGGAATGTAATAGAGAGTGTCAGCAGTTGTCCCGCCCGGAGCCCATGAATAAGTATAAGCCGGAGCACCACCTGAAACCGTAGTTCTGATCCATCCGCTACTTTCTCCTTTACACTGCACGTTATGAACGGTAAGAGAGTGTGCTATCGAGGTAGGCTCTGTTACGGTATAGGAATCCTGACGTGTGCAACCATGTGCATCGGTTGTTACCACAGTGTATACACCGGCGCCTCTGTTTTTAACTGAATCTATTGTTGCCCCGGTATTCCAGGCATAAGTGTATGGTGCAGTACCTCCGCTCACGGAAATCTTCACAGTGGCCGTTGTATCTCCATGACAGGCAATATCAGTTCCGAAAGCTGTGGTTCCGTAATTGACGAATGCCCCCGCCAATGCATTAGGTTGTGTAATGCTGATTGTTGAATCGAAAGTACAAAGGTTTGCATCAACAATGTGAACAGTATATGTTCCTGCGGCCAGCGAGTCGGCCGTATTTCCGATATCACCATTCGACCAGGTAATTGAATAAGGCGCCGTACCACCTGCAGGGTTCACTGTAGCCGTTCCGTTCGTCGAACCAAAACAAGCTGCATTGGTTGTAGAAACAGTTGATGAAGGAATGCCGAGTGCACCACCTGGCTGAGTGATGATCTGAGAAACGATTGTCTGGCAATTGTGAGCATCGCGGATTGTATCACGATAAGTTCCGGGCCCGAGACCTGTTACAGTAGCTGTTGTTGCTCCATTTGACCAATGGTGTGTATACGGAGCAGTTCCGCCTGAGGCAGAAGCCGTGATACTTCCATTGGCATTGCCGTTACAGGTGACATTTGAAAAAGTTGATATAGACCCGTTCAGAATAGCGGGTTGTGTAATAAGCACAGTCTGCTGGCTCGTACAACCATTCAAATCGGTGACAGTGACAGTATAACTGTTCGCACTCAGATTGGAAGCGGTAGAAGTTGTCTGCGATCCGGGCAGCCACGAGTAAGTATATGGCGAAATACCTCCACTGGCAGTTGCAGTTGCGCTACCATCGCTTCCTCCGTTGCAACTGACATTTGTTGAAGCAGGAATAGACGAACTGACTGATGTAGGCGGTTGCGTCAAATTCACTGTAGCTGTTTTTGTACATCCGCTGGCGTCTGTAACGGTAACCGTATAGGTAGTAGAAGACAAATTGATTGCTGTTTGAGTTGTTTGTCCACTCGGCGTCCAGCTGAAAGTATAGGGCGACGTTCCCCCTCCTCCTGTTGCCGTGGCCGAACCGGTACTACCGCTGCGGCAGGCGACATTATAGCCATTGTAGGTTGGACTCGTCACCGTTGCGGTAATCACCGGAACGGTGATATTGAAAGAATATGATTGCGAAGCTGCATAAGGACAAGCATTGTCACGAACGGTTACAACGAAACTATAAGGTTGGCTTCTTGCATCACTGATTGTAGGTGTCCAGTTGAAAGTTCCTACCGGAAGCTTTGCTCCAACAGTATTGAATGTTGCACCCGGAATGGAACTGTTCCATGTCATGGTAACTGTATCGGTAGCATTCGGGTCGCCGGAGCTTACCGTGAAGTTGAGATTTGATCCCGGACAAACAACAGCATTGAAAACTGAAGTACCATTGATTCCTGTTGATGTTGGAAGGAAATTAGGATTGCAGATACGGGTGAGGAATTGCATATCACGGATAACACTACCGATGGCGACACCATTTCTGTATTCCGTAACACGAATCGCAGTCACACCGATTTCCCCGTTGACGGTTGGCGTCATGTTGATATCACCGGTGTGTGCATCAAGCGTTACAGCCGGACTCGACGAAAGCGGATTTGTTGCCGAATAACCCGGCTTGAAAGTAACCGTTCCCGTTGTACCGGTTGAAGTATTATAAGTTTTCGGTGTAATGAAGGCATAAACGAGTGAATCACCATCCGGATCGTACACACCGTGGTTGTAAATCTGTGCCTGATTCACACAAAAGAATGCTACAGGAATATTGGTAAACTGCGGTGAGTTATTGTTCGACGCAGCTACGTTGTTCAGCGTAGCTTCTATATACATATTGTCGCTGCAAGGATTGTTCAGCGTTGAAATCGCACAGTTACGGCAACATACATAGAAACTGAAAATCCAGTCAGTACATTTTTGCGGAAGCGTCACATCGCCTTCGTAACGATAGAACTGATAACCTGCATAAGTGGAAGATGCATTGGTACAAATGGTTGTCACTGTCCGGCAAGGAAAGGTAATTTCATATCCGGTAGACGGATCGAATGCCGGTGTGTAATCCTGATTCTTGGAGCAGGAAGCTGATCTGGCATTCAGTGTAATAGCCGGAGCCGCAACACCTGCACAATCGCGATAGAATGAAACAGTAACATGGAAAGTATTTCCGCTCACCCATCTGTACGATAAGTCAGCACCTGATGAGTGTGTTGCGAAAGATTGTTTAGAGAAAAAGCAGGCAGAAAATGGCTGTAAGTACCGTAAAAACCGAAAAGATTTTTCTGCGAGAAGTAAGTGTGTGTAATTTCATCGTGTCCGTATTTTCCCTCTTTTTTTTCTTAACAAGAGGCATTTTACCAGCTTGTAAGTTGTTAAAGAATTGCTGATTGGGAGGAAATTAGGGGAATTCATATTCACAGACTTATTAACAAGTAAGTAGTAAGTAGTAAGTGGCAAGTAGTAAAAAAGTATTAGACAGATAACTCTGAAAACTGCCTATTATCTACTACATATTACTTACAAAAAAAGGCCCGAAAGGGCCTTCAAAGGGTTTAATAAAAAATTCATTGGGCTATTTATTCATTTCATATGTGGTAGCAAATCAACCAGAAACATCCTACTCAACTTACAAACTACATCCTACTACTTACCACTTACCACTTACTACTTACTGATTAACCGGTTTTGCTTCGACTGAAATCACTTTAAATTCCGTCCGGCGATTAGCCTGATGTTGTTCTTCAGTACATTCAACACCGTTGCTGCAACCGTTTACGAGCTGACGCTCGCCGTAACCTTTAGCAACGATACGTTTTGAGTCAATGCCTTTGCTCACAATGTAAGCAACAGCTGCTTCAGCACGTTTTGAGAGAGTACGTCGTTGTAGTGATCGTCGGCACGACTATCGGTGTGTGAACTAAGTTCGATATTGATCAGCGGATTATCGACCATTACCTGAACAAGGTGATCCAGCTCAACAGCTGCATCAGGCGGATATCCCATTTATCAAGATCGTAATAGATGTTCTAGAACGATCCGGTTTGTTCGATAATTCTTTCCATTTCAAGCTTCAGCTTAACAAACATATTTTCACTCTGGCGTTTGCCTACAGTACTCACAGTTTCTGTGTTACTGAAGTAATCGTCCTTATTTCCCATTACTGAGTACGGAGTTTCAGGATTTAATTTGAACTTGAATTTTCCATCCGGTCCGGTTACCACCGTTTCCTTCTTACCTGTGATCTGATTGGTAAGTTCCACATTCACACCTGCAATCGGCTCCTGACTAACTTTGTCAACTGCAATTCCTTCGAGAGTAAAACGAATATCATTAATTGTGAAGGTATACAGATTGTCATTCATCGTATTTTTTGAATTACGATTACTGGAAAGAATACCTGCAGTACCGCTATCATTCAATGCAACGCCGAAGTCGTCATAGCTTGTATTCAGCGGGTAACCCATATTACGCGGATCACTCCAACCTGAAGATTCTTTAGTACTCTTGAAAATGTCGAGGCCACCCATATTGTAATGACCATTCGAACTGAAATAAAGAACTGAGTCCTTCCAAATGGTAGGGAACATTTCGTCATACGGAGTATTGATGGTAGCGCCAAGATTTTCAGGTTCAGACCATGTACCATTTACTTTTTTGGAAACATAAATATCAGTTCCACCTTTTCCTCCCGGCCTGTCGGAAACGAAGTACATTGTATTTCCATCTGAAGTCAGAGAAGGATGTCCGCTATTAAAATTCTTATTGTTGAATGGTAGTTCAGAGATAGAGGACCACATCGTATCCTTTTTAACGGCCTGATAGATTTTCAACTCAACAACATCTTCAGAAGATTTTTCAACTTTTTTCCTGATGTAGTTATTTCTGGTGAAATACATTGTATCACCCTTACTCGAGAATGCAGCCGGACCATCATGATAAATTCCATTGATTCCATTCATCGCCACAGGATTCTCAAAACCTTTATCAAGCGATCCTTTTGAATAGTACATTTCAAGGAAAGGCTTTCCGGTCCATTCGTAATTCTTACTCTTTGTATTTCTGTCGGAAGCAAATGCAATTCCGTCCTTATACCATACCGGGCTGAAATTACTTTGTCCTGTATTCAGATTCGATGACTGAATAGTATACTGCATGCTATCGCGTTGCCAGTTCGGAAGACTGTCGCAGCTTTGTTTGAGTTGCATAGCTGCCTGATCGTTGGGGTTTGATGCCAGATACAATTCGAAATACGACTTCGCCATGACATACTTCCCGCTGCGCATGAGAAGTTGAGCATAACGCAATTTACTCTGTGGTGATGCATTTGACTGCTGAACCACTTTTCCATACTCTTCTTCGGCTTTTTGAAGATTATTCATCTTATAATAGCTTTCAGCAAGGTTAAGTCGGGCATCAGGAAATTCTTTTTTACTGAGACCTTTTTGATATTCTTCAACAGCCATGCTGTAGGCCATGTCTTTATACAAACGGTTACCCTGACGGATGTGATAGCTTGCGCAGCCACTCAGGAGTACGCCGGTCAAAAGAAAGCTGATTGGTAATTTTGCCTTTATCATTCTGATATTTTTTTTCTTTGGCCGAAACCTTTAATTCAATTAAAATTAGAAATAACGTGGAGTTTTAATTTTCATGATTGCATTACCGAAATCATAACCGAGCATGATTTCATGCGAACCGGAAGAATAATCTTTGATATCGGTGAAAGTGAAATCATAACTGTAACCGAGTCGCAGGCGTTTGGTGAGCTGCAATTCAAGAATTCCGACAAAGCTATCGCCGGTACGGTAGCTACCTCCTATCCATACTAATTGCGCTAGCAATACATTGACATTGAAATCGGCTTCCAGCGGAGCATTTGGCACATATTTTACCAGCACACTCGGCTTAAGTACTACATCAGGATTAATTTCATAGGCATACCCTACCGTTGCAAAGTAGTGACGTACCTGATGAGGAACTACCGAGCCGCTCATATTAATGCTGAGGGCAGTTGTCGGGTCATAGCTGATAATAGTTGGAACCGACAAGCCGGCATAGAATTTATCAGTGTATAAGTAAGCGCCTGCTCCGATATTCGGAAGAAACTTGCTCGTATGATCTCCGGCAAATGCAGGGTCATTGGCATCCCAGTAGATAAGGTCGCTGTTTTTGTAGCTGTAATAACCACCACCGGCACGCAATCCCAGACCAAGTTTCATTTTAGATGAAACCGGCAAATGATAGGCAGCATTTACATAAGCATCGGTACGGTCAGTCACACCAATCTTATCATGTGAAATCATTGCTCCCCATCCGAAATTGGTAAGACCAAGTGGTCCATGCAGGGAAGCAATCTGAGTGGTTGGTGCACCTTCAAAATTCACCCATTGCTTACGATACAGTAAAGTAGCCATCATGTAATCTTTACTGCCGGCATAGGCCGGATTCAGCAGAAGATGATTAAACATATACTGACTCACCAGGATATCCTGCTGGCAGTATGCCGTTACACTGAAAAACATCAGCAACGCTGATACAAGAATCTTCTTCATTCGTTTATGTTTTGACGCTTTGTTTTTTTTCTTAATTATTTACCGGTAAATCTGCGAAGGTCTACATATGTATTCTTCTTCACGCTTGTAGTCTTGATTTCAAGAATTACATAATACGTACCTTCAGGAAGTTCTTCTCCACTATTGTTTTGTCCGACCCAATCTTCGTTCTTATAATTTTCTTTTGTATAAACTTCATTTCCCCAACGATTGAACACACGGAAAATGTTCAGAGGATAACCTTCAATTCCATGGATGTTATAACCGTCGTTAGCAAGGTCACCGTTTGGAGAGAATCCTGTCGGAAGCTCAATGTCGCAGGCATTATCGTAGAATACGGAAACCGTATCACTTGCTGTACATGAGCCGTTGGTTACTGTCCAGAGAAGTATTGTTGAGCCTGTTGCAAGCGAACTGATATCTGTTGCATGATTAGTTGAATCAGACAACACAGCTGTTGAAGCTGTTTGGAAAGTCCACAATCCGCTGCCTAATACCGGCACAGATGCATCCAATTGTCCTTGCGGAACGCAGAGTGTCTGGAAATCGCCTGCATCTGCTGATACAGGTTCATCCACAGTCATATTCAGTGAATCGCTGTTAATACATGCGTTATTCGTGATGGTCCATGTAAGAATGTAATTGCCATAAGCACCGGCTGTAACATCGGAATTGTACAGGGAAGCGTTGGAGAAAGTAACTCCACCACCCGTCCAGAATCCTGTCGTTCCCGGAAGAACATTACCGTTCAGCTGAGTCGGATTCAATCCGCATACCTGAATATCCGGTCCCGCACTCGCAGCCAGGGTAACATAGTTAAAGACGTTGATTGTAATCGATGTCTGACATGTACCATCTGTCACAGTCCAAGTAAGCACATTATTTCCTGTTGCAAGATTGCTTGCTGTGGCATGTGGATCAGAAGTATTTGAGAATGTCACGCCCTGAGTTGATGACCATGTACCTGTTGTATTTCCGATCAGCGTTGCATTTAGTGCCATTGAATTTCCTGCACAGAGTGAAGTGTCACCGCCTGCATCAATAGGCAATGCCGGTGGCTGACTCACAGTAGTCTGCGCTGTTTCCGTACAACCTGCTGCATCTGTTACGACAACAGTATACACATTAGCATCAACATTGGTCAGATCTTCCGTGAAAGCATAGCCATTGTTCCAGTTGAAAGTCAACGGTTGAGTACCGCTGGCCGTAATATCAACCGAACCATCAGCACCGCCAAAGCAAGTCGCATTGACAGTTGAATTGACCAGTATCTGAATCTGATTAGTTTCTATTACGGTCACACTCGCAGAAGTTGTACAACCGTTATTATCTGTTACCTGCACGGTATATATTCCTGCAGGGAGATCAGTTGCAATTGTATCAGTTCCACCGATTGGTGACCATTGATAAGTATAAGGGAATGTTCCGCCCGATGCCTGAAATACTGCTGTACCGCTGCTGTCGCCAAAGCAACTCGGGTGATTGGTGACAAACGTAGCTGTCAATGCTGTAGGCTCGGAGATTGTTACCGGTGTAAAGGCAACGCAACCTGCTGAATCTTCCACTCCGGCATTATAAGTACCGGGAGCAATGTTGGTGACGAGTCCGCCGGCTACTGTGTTTCCATCCCATGTGAAAGTGAAAGGAGGAGTTCCGCCTGCTGCAGAAATCTGCACGCTTGCATTGGTATCGCCATGACAAAGAATTGGAGAAACTACTGCAATTGTCGGAGGAGGAATAGCTGAATTGGAAACGGTAATGGCTAATTGAGACGTACAGTTATTTGTATCGGTAACAATTACTGTATAGATTCCTGCAGGTACATTGACCAGAGCTTCACTGTCGACTGACAGAGTATCCCACTGATAAGTATACCCCGGAACGCCACCGGTTACACTAACCATAACGATACCATCAGCAAGATTACAACCGGCAGGAATGCTTGAACCGGTGAGGTTCAAAGGTGCAGGTGCATTGATGGTGACATTTTGTGTAGTTACACAGCCTGCAGAATCAGTAACGGTAACAGTATATGTACCGGGACTTAAATTTGTAGCGACAGGTCCATTTTGAACCGGCGTTGTATTCCAAACATAGGTATATCCCGGCTACCACCGGAAGCAGATACAGCTGCATATCCTGTTGTATCTGTTCCGCAAAGCAATGTATTCACAGAGTCAACACTTACCACTACTGCTCCGCTTCCTGTTGAAATGGTTACAGAATCAAGTTTAGTACAGTTATGAGCGTCAGTAATTGTTACATAATAAGTTCCTGCAGCAAGACCGGAAACTGTGTCATTTAATGTCGGAGGAACAGTACTCCAGCTAAAAGAATAAGGACCTGTACCGCCTGATGCAACTGCAATTGCCTCACCGTTGGAAGCACAAGGTGAACTTGAACTATAAACGGAATCAGTCAGAGGGTCCGGTTCAGAGATGGTTGTAGACCATGAACCTGAACAACCGGTCACGCTGTCGTTCACAAAAACTGTATAGGTTCCGGGGCTGAGTCCTGTAATGGTTTGCGAAGTGTCATTTCCGGGAGTCCACAAAAATGTATGAACGCCGGTAGAAGAAGTAACAACAGCAGTCGCCGAGCCATCGCCGGCGCCATTGCAACTGATCGGGCTGACGTTGATTCCGGAAACCGGACTATTGACATATACATTATATGAGTAAGTCTGATATCCCGCACTCGGGCAGTTATTATCCGCTACCTGAACGGTAAATGTATATGGCAAAGAATTCACATTGTTTGTAGGAGCCGTCCAGCAAAAATGCCCGGTCGGATGAGGAAAGCCACTGACAGTAAAAGTTGCACCTGCAATACCTTGATTCCAGGTCATCGATACGATCTGACCTGCGTCGATATCATCAGAGAAAATGTCGAAGCAGAAATTGGTACCCGGACAAACAGTAGTGTCACGAGTTGCAGAGCCGTTGATACCGGAAGCTGTCGGAAGATTATTTGTACAAGGGCGGACATAAATTTCCATATCTCTCACTACACTGCCGATAAGCACACCATTGCGGTATTCAAGCACGAGCACTGAGAGCACACCCACTTCCTGAGCTGTTGGAGTAAATGAAATATCGCCGGTGACAGGATCAAGAGCTAAAGCCGGCGATGAAGAGATTGGATTAGTAGCTGAATATCCGGGAAGGAATGGAATTGAATCGGTAGCATTTGTTAACGGATTGACCAGTACATATGCCAATGAGTCACCATCCGGATCTACAACGCCATGGTTATAGGTAAAACTCTGACCAACGCAAACGAAAGCAATAGGATTATTCGTAAATGTTGGCGAAGAATTACATGTAAAATTCAAATTATCCAAATTAGCATAAATATACATCGGAGGATTTGAACCTGTAACGCAGGGAGACTGCTGCACCATCGTCGTAATATCACAATTCCGGCAACAGTATGTCCAGCTGATCACCCAGTCTGCGCACTGCATCGGGAAAGTTATAACTCCGCTGAAGCGATATTCCTGAATTCCGGGAATGGTAGAAGTAGGATCATCACAACTGGTTGTTGTTGTAGGACAAGGATAAGTGATTTCCTGTCCGGTATTTGCTTCGCGGATCAGTGTATCGGTAAAATACTGATTGCAACTTGCCGAACGGAATTCAATCCCTACTCCATTCGGAGCCGGTGAGCCCAGACAATCGCGGTAAAAAGTCAGTTCAATGCGATATGTATTTCCACCGAGGCATGTGTAACTAATATCTGATCCGGCGAGGTGAGTCGCTTTAACTTTTCCCGGAATGATACCCAATGTACCTGCAAGTGAAATAATAAGCGCGATACGACGTAAAAATGCATTCATGATCTCTATGATTTTACCTTCAATTACTTTCTTCGGATAGATTTCCTGTAAGAATTATCATCATTTTACTGAAATTCAAGATGAAAAGTTCCCGAAAAAGCAATAAAAATTAACTCAAATGCTAAAAAACACAAAAAAAACGGTGTAAGAAGCTTAGGGAATTTGAACTTCCTAACGGGGATATGTTGAAACAGTGATTAGTAATTAGTGATTAGTAAATAGAAGATTGAGTTTAGAATTGAAGTATTCAACCTTTTGATTAGTAATTAGTAATTAGTAATTAGTGATTAGAAAAGCAGGAGTCAAATTGACGTATCAGCCATCTAATTACTAATCACTAATTACTAATTACTCCTTAATTGCTTGTCAACGGAATATCCTCCTTATGAATCAAAATGATCCTCTTCTTCTTGTACTTGAGGATCTGGTCTAAGGCATCTGGTACGACGTCGGAGCAGATAACGATGAAGGAACCTTTTTTCGCATTTTGTATTGCGTGATCGATGGCTTCGGATTCTTTTGGGATGATCATTACTTTTTTAGTAGCGTCATCCGATTGAATGCCTTTCATCATAAGATCAATGATTTCCTGTTCGCTTCGGCCGCGAAGATTTTTATCCTGACGAATGATGATTTCATCAAACATTTGTGAGGCAACTGTTCCCAACTGGACGATGTCTTCATCGCGGCGATCCCTACTCCTTGCAATAATTCCCACCTTAGGTTTTGCTTCAATCTTGTCAAGGAACCGGGCAATCGCCTGAAAGCCTGCCGGGTTGTGTGCGTAATCAACCATGACAGTGAAATTACGGAACTGGAACATATTCATTCGTCCCGGAGTTTGTGTAGGCGAAGGAATGAAAGTCTCTAACGCCAGGCGTATATCATCTACTTTAAATCCTCACGAAGCCTGAAATGACCGCCGGGAGAATATTCTGAATCATGAAAATCGCTTTACCGGAAAAAGTAAGAGGAATATGCCCACCACTTTGTCGACACGAATCTTCCAGGTTCCTTTACAGATGGTGATATATCCGTTTTCGACAATCGCTGTAATGCTTAATTGCTTTTCACAATGTTTTACGATACGAGGATTATTTTCATCGAGGCTGAACAGAGCGATATTGGCTTTGATATTCTTTTCATTTTAACACCAGATCATCGTCGGCATTCAGGATGCAATAACCTTCGGTGCTTTTTTTTTTTTTTTTTTTTTCACGCTTTCGCCAGCGACACTTTTAACACGTGCCATTTCTTCAAGTGTATTAATATCTTTCAACCGAGGTGATCCGCTGCGACATTCGTAACAATACGATATTCACTATGGAAACCAAGTCCGGCTTTTTAGAATTCCTCCGCGGGCAATCAGTTACCGGCAAAATCTACAGTCGGATCTTTCAATACAAACTCTGCACTCAAAGGGCCGGTACAATCACCACGTTCCACCATCTGATTCTGAATATAAATACCATCCGTTGTGGTAAAACCAACGCGATGGCCCATGGTCTTTACAATATGCGCGATCAAACGTGTGGTAGTGGTTTTACCATTGGTTCCGGTAACGGCGATAATAGGAATACGAGCAGTGCTTCCGGGAGGATAAAGCATATCAATCACCGGCTCAGCCACATTTCTTGGTAATCCTTCGGCAGGTGCAATGTGCATTCTGAATCCCGGGCCGGCATTTACTTCGAGAACTGCTCCGCCATTCTCATGTAACGGAACACGAATATCCGGTGTCATGATATCAATACCGCAGATATCCAGACCAATAATCCGGGCAATGCGTTCTGCCATGAATACATTGAAAGGGTGAACAACTTCAGTGACATCAGTTGAAGTACCGCCCGTACTCAGGTTAGCCGTTCGCTTAAGATGTAATTCCTCTCCCGCCTGCAAAACAGTTTGAAGAGAATAACCTTTCTCTTCGAGCATTCCCAGGGTCATCTCATCCACTTTAATCGCAGTCAGAACTTTTTCATGGCCATACCCCCGAAGCGGATTACTGTTTACGATGTCGATCAACTGTTGAACGGTATGTTTTCCGTTGCCTGTAACCATTGCAGGCGTACGCTTTGCACCGGCAACGAATTTATAATCGATCACAAGCAATCGATGATCATAACCTGTAATGAATTTCTCAACGATCACACCACGTGAAACTCTCTTCGCATGTGCCAATGCCTCCACAGCCTGATCCCACGTTTGAACATTAATCGTTGCACCGCGTCCATGATTTCCACCAACAGGTTTCAGCACCACCGGATAGCCGATTCTCTTGATTGCAGATTCCAAATCTTCTTCATCATACACCACTCTACCGCGAGGAACCGGAATCGAAGCAGCTTCAAGAAGATTTTTTGTTTCTTCTTTATCGCATGCTATTTCAACAGCAATACTGCTTGTCGTGCTGGCGACCGTAGCCTGAATACGACGCTGATTTTTTCCATAACCAAGTTGTACGAGTGAATGACGATTGAGACGTATCCATGGAATTTTTCTCTTAATCGCTTCTTCGACGATTGAACCGGTAGAAGGTCCGAGACGTTCATCTTCGCGGATCTCACGCATCTGTTGAATATCATCGGCCAGATCGTATTCTTCATTTTTGATAAGAGCATCAGCAATTCTCACAGCAGATTTTGCAGCGAAGATGCCTACTTTCTCTTCCATGTAATTGAATACAACATTGTACACGCCATGTTGCCCCGTGCTGCGTGTTCTTCCGAAGCCGCAATCCATTCCGGCAAGAGTTTGAATTTCGAGAGCGATGTGTTCAACAACGTGACCCATCCATGTACCTTCTTTCACCTGCTTAAAAATCCACTCCGGATGACCTTCCGAGCATTCATGCGCATACATAGTAGAAACATTTTTTTCGGAAAGTCGTTCGGAGAAACCTGAATTTATTCGAAGGTACCTCTTTCCAGCTCTTCGATATCGAGTTTCATCACAATCAGTTTATGCCGACGAATCGACCAGTAATTGGGCCCTTTCACAATTTTCGATGTCAAGTGATTTTCATATGGCGGTGTGTTTTTTTATCAATTAGCAAATTAGCTAATTAGCAAATTAGCTAATGAAAGTCAACTTCCTACTTCCATTTCTAATTACTACTTACTACTTACTACTATGGTGTGTAATTTAAAAAACATCCCTCAAACCTCAAAATTTGCTGAAAAATCAGGGCTGCTGAGGATTTGTAAAAAGCGTTGAAAAGTGAGTGTTTTTGTAGCCCGCCAATAGCGCTCTATTCCTATATTTGCGGGCTACAATAGAATTTTATGATTCCTAAGGGAAAATTGATTTCCCATTATGGGGCGGAGGATAAAGGGACAGAACCGGAACCAAATTACATTCAGAAAAACAATCTCACTCTTCGAACTTCAGATTCTCAGTCGCATTGTTCACGAAGCGGGCGGGCATAATGCGTATATAGAAGTCATCACGAGCGCATCTTCCATTCCGGAAGAAATTGGTCAGAAATTACCTTGATGCTTTCAAAAAACTCGGATGTAACAACATTCGTGTGATGGATATTCGCAAACGCGAAGATGCCTTTAAGCTGGAGATGCTCGAGCGTCCGCGTGACAGTGTGATGTTTAGTGGCGGAAATCAACTTCGCCTCTCTCTATTTTCGGAGGAACTGAATTTCTGGAAATCATCATCGATCGGTACATGAATGAAGAAACATTCATCATTGCCGGCACCAGTGCAGGAGCAATGGCCATGTCGAATACCATGATTTATCAGGGTAGCAGCTCAGAGGCGCTGATGAAAGGTGAAGTAAAAATCACCACCGGACTGGCATTCATAAAAGATGTAATTATCGATTCACACTTCGTTACACGCGGACGATTCGGTCGTTTGACACAAGCCGTTGCATCCAATCCGAGTTGCATCGGTATTGGTTTAGGCGAAGACACAGGAGTATTGATCACTGAAGGTCGATATCTCGAAGCGATAGGAAGCGGGCTTGTAATCATTTTCGACGGACATGAAATCCGTCACAGCAACATTGCCGATTTGAAAGAAGGCTCACCGATCTCCATCGAGAATCTAATCGTACATGTAATGGCCAAAGGCAATCATTACGATTTGAAAACAAGAAAATTCTATTCCGAAACAGTCGTGAAATAAAAAAAGGCAGCTTGAAGGCTGCCTTTTTAGTTATTAGTTCTTTATGAATTTCGATTTTATACTTCTTTCACCGCTGCGAAGCTCAAGTAAATAAATTCCCGAAGGAAGATTTTCAATTTCTACTCTGCCATCAGTTCTTCCGCTTCCTATCTTTTGCCCGATCAGATTTCTTCCATGAATATCTTTCACGTACAGATTCAAATCACTTGATTGAAAATCTGCCGGAATATCAAATCGAATATACGAATGAGCAGGTGAAGGGAAAATTGAAAGTCGGCCTTCTTTCACTGCGGGTATGCGATCATCAAGCAATAATGCTGTAGTAGCTGTATTGGTGATTACAGGCTGATTGAAATCAAAATAAATAGCAGCAGTATTATCAATTTGTGTTCCCACAACAAGGTTGCTCACAGGCTGAATACGATAATGGATATAACCGTTACTTCCTGCAGAATCTGTCGTACTATCCGGCAATAAAATATGATTGAAAACAAATCGCAGTTCGCGTGAAACAGCATTCCACTGAATGTCGGCAGGACTGCTTGACGAGATAACATGAAACGAATTCATATCAAGTAAAGATGAAAGTGTATCTCTGATGGTAATATTAAATGCAGTATCATTTCCGACATTTTGAAAGTGGATCAAATAATCCACGGCAGATCAGTAAACTGATTTGAAAATATCTTATCGACTGAAACCGATTTATCATTCGGGTCAGAAGATGCAGTTACAAATCCTGTCCATGATGCGTAATTGTCTTTCATATTAATATCAGTAATCCCATTTCCGTCGTCAACATTACAATTGATGTAATCGCCTGACTGATTTAATGACCGAGAAACCGTACAATAGACAATCACCTGAAATGAACCAAGGGATCAAGCGGCACATTGTACCAGTAATAAAACCCATTAATAATTGAATCAGGTGCAACACCGCACTGTCGAATGTAAGTGCCGGATCAGGGATGAAATCATAGTTCCATTTTGCCAATTCGGCCATATTCGTAATTGTCAGCAAATACATAGCAGGAAATCCCGGACGAAATCTCGTAAGCGGAATAATTGTTGATTCAAGGCCACAGCACCCGGAACAGGCGTGGCGATAAAAATCATTTCCTGTATCAACAGTATTGGGAAACGCTTTACGTTTATATTATAGGAACCGGATTGATAACAAAATTTGGCAAGTACCGCGGATAGACGACATAGTTCCCCGTGTAGCTAAATTCAAATTTGTAAAACCCGGTTGAGTCGGTAAAAGCAAATATGCTGTTTCCACCGTCTTTCATCAAAGCTGGGAACATCGGAAGTATCACGCATTCCATTTTGCTGACGTCATAATAACAGTATCCGGAGATCGTACAGTAATTTGTGCCAGGACAGCATCCAGATCCCAGTCGCCATGATTGGCAGTGACATCATGATCAGAAGATTTTGAATTGCCGAAAATGTAATAGTCACCATTTGCAGCAAGCGTCATTGAGAGCGCCCAATCCGATTGTGTTCCACCATAGGTTTTAGTCCAAAGCAAATTTCCGAATTCATCGACTTTGATTACATAAGGTCAAGGATTCCATAAGCCCGGGAACATCATGATCACCGGAAATTTGAAGTTCCGGCAACCAATAATCCGTGATCAACATCTTCAACGACGAGCAACACTCATCAATAAGCAGCTCTATTGCATGTTGCCAGACAAGATTACCGCCGGCATCGATCTTGATTATCCAATAATCATGTCCGCCGAAAGAATTTGTAACCTGTCCACCTGTTCCTTCGTGACTGCACAAAGCGTATCCGCCATCATAAGTTGGTGTGATATCAAAGGCCCAGTCATTTCTGCGCCTCCGTAATTATTCATCCAAATAATATTTCCCTGATCATCCAGATTGACGACCCAATAATCTGAGCCACCAAATGAATTTGTAAATCATAATCATTGCCAAAGAAACCGCATCATCTGCTGCCGGATGCTGTCGGAGCAAGTCCATTTACCCAATCACGACCTGTGCCGCCAATTTCTTCGTCCAGACAATATCAGAATCAATTTTAAAATCCAGTAATCAAAATCTCCGTGATTAGACGATAAATCGTGATCAGAAGACGAAGAAAAGCCAGCAACTACAAAACCATGATCGGAAGTTTGATAAAAGGAATAGGCCCTGTCTTCATTCGATCCGCCAATTCTTCGCCCATTGTAAATTTCCGCTTGCATCTGTTTTCAGAACTACGATATCATAACTTCCATAATTTGCCGGTATGTCGTTATCGGATGATTGCGAAAATCCACAAATAGCGAAACCGCCATCAGTAGTCTGAACTATACTTGTTGCCTGATCATCGCCACTTCCTCCGTAATTTTACTCCAAAGCATTGCCTGATGAATCGGAGTTGAATATTGCAAAATCATACAAGCCGTAATTAGCAGACAAGTCACCGTCAGAGGAAGCAGTCATTCCTGCAAGGCAACACCACCGGAAGCTGCATTCACGACAGCATGATCCGGTGAATCGTAATAATTACTGTCATCAGCAATTCGGTCCAGTGCTGAACCGCCGAATGATTTCTGCCATTTAATTGCGACCTGAGACTGAGCAGAATAAAAGAACAGACAGTACAAAAAGTAATTGGAGAAAAATCTTCTTCATTTAGTTAATATTAATATTTCAACATAAAAAAACCAACTGCTAATCATTTTTCATCCAGTAATTAAGGGTAGCTAGCCGCCAGACAAAAACAGAGTTTTTATTTTCTCCATTTTTAAAGCGAGCAATCTCTTCTTTCACTAAACTTTCCTTCAAAAAGTCATTTCTTTTAAAATCAAAGTCCAAAAGCTGCGACAATGGACCTCTCAGCCATTTCACCTCGCCCGGAGTGACAAATCCCTTTTTATCCGTCCTTTCAGAAATCGATTTTGGAAGAATACCATCGAGTGATTTCCTCAGTACTGATTTAGTAATTCCTTGTTTGAATTTAAGTGAATCAGGCAAGCTGAAAACATATTCAACCAGGCGATGATCAAGAAAAGGCACTCGGGATTCAATTGAAAAAGCCATCGAATTCCTGTCTTCATAATGCAACAAGGAAGGCAATGAAGTATTAAAAGTTAAGTGATATAAAAACTCGTTCAATTTCCCGGCTCCATTCCGACGGAGATTAAAATTTACTTTTTTATCCTTCATAGCGAAGGGAAAATAGCTTGTGTATTCTAATGCATATAAATCCTGTTCGCACTTCATTGCACTCAGTAATGACTTTGCAAATGCATCAGCTTTTTTTCCGGCAGAGAATCCCTGAATTGCACTGTGCGCATAAAATTCACGATGGGCTTCTGACAATTTCATTTTTTGAAACAGTCCGCCGATAAGCCGGTAAAAAGAATGCATATAGCCCGCCAGATATTCATCAGACCCTTGTCCATCCAGTAAGACTTTTATTTTCTGCTGTGCAGCAAGCTTCATGACGAAGTACTGTGAAACAGGAGAGGAACCTGCAAGCGGAACATCTGCATGATAAAATGCCCGCTCGTATTCAGCCTTCAGATCATTTTCATCGGGAGAATACGTAAATGATTTTAACTGCCTGTACTTTTGCAACACTTCATTCACCCATGGTCTTTCATCCACTTCATTCTTCCCGTCAAAGTAAATCGTAAATGTTTTGAATGGGATTTCCGGAAACAATTTTGAAACCACAGATGCAATGGCAGATGAATCGAGGCCACCCGAAAGACATCCTCCAACTTCTACATCAGCGCGCATATGAAGACGAATACTATCCTCAAATAAATTCCTGAATTTAACTGCGGCTTCTTCTTCGGTAATGGAAATTTGCTGATCAGGCTGAATATCCCAGTATCTGATAATTTCGATTTGATCATTACGTACAATCAGGTTACACGCTGCAGGCAATGATTTCAATGATGAATAATAAGTTTCATCTTCATAACAAACCCAACCCAATTGAAGTCCGCGACTAATCTGATTCAAATTAATATCATTTGAAAACAGAGGTGACTTTTTCAGTACTTTATATTCCGACCCAAAATAAAATCGCTGACCGGAGTGAATGTAATAGAATGGTTTTATTCCGAATCGGTCGCGTGAGCAGAACATCTCCTTCTTTTCCTCATCCCAAATCGCAAGCGCCCACATGCCGACAAGTTTTTTTACGGCATCTTGTCCATATTCGCGATAGGCAGCAAGGATAACTTCTGTGTCTGAGGCAGTGGAGAACTTATATCCTTTTGCAATTAATTCTTCACGCACTTCGAGATAGTTATAAATCTCCCCGTTAAACACAATCGACAAACCAAAGAAATGCATTGGTTGAGTGGCCTCATCACTAAGATCGATAATGCTGAGACGATTGTGACCGAATACTACGGGCATATGTACCCATGAACTTGTTGCATCCGGACCGCGGTGTGCAATGCTCTGCAGCATCGAAGCAATTGTTTTCTCAGCTGCTTCGGTTGAAATCGTAGGGTCAATAAATCCTGCTATGCCACACATTTAACTGACGAGTTTTGCTAATTCTCCTGTCAAAACCCGACGGGAAAATGTATTAATGTATTCTCTGCTTTCCACCTTTGCATTCAGCGAACCACCCTCCTTCACAAGCGAAAGCATATATTGAAAAATTTCTTCTGCATTTTCACGATCGAACATCACGCCTGCTCTGCTCTTTTTCAGAATTTCAGAGGCATCACCGTTAACCGGACCAACGCCTACAATGGGTCTGCCGGAACCAATGTACTCAAAAAGTTTACCCGTAAGTATTCCTTCATTACCCGGAACATCCGGTATAGCAAGTAGCAATGCCGATGCTTCCTGCATGAATTGTACTGCCCGTGCATGATCTACGTGACTGACGAATTCTGTTACATCGCTCAATCCTGTTTTCTCCACGAGCAACTGCACTTCCGGACCATATGATCCAACCAGCTTAAGTCTTACAGATCTTTCCGGCAACAGCTCAATGATTCTCTTTATTGCTTTGAATAAAACTTCCGGCTTATAATTATCCGCCATAGTGCCAACGTAAGTAAAAGCAAATTGCTTACTTTCTGTTTGCACTCTGCTAAAATCACTTTCATCGAAGCCGTTTGGGATAACGGAAATTTTAGAGAGTCCGACGTGGTCAGACTTTGCTGCAAACATTCGTTTTATGGATTCACTCACACAGATCAATGCATCAGCCGATTCAAGAACCTGCAATTCGAGTTTCCTGTCTTTCTCTGCAGAAGATTTGGTGTGCATGAATTCTTTGTAGTAATAAATATCCGTCCACGGATCCCGCATATCTGCGATCCAGCGTACTGAATACTTTTTCTTCAATTCAAGACCGATAAGCTGACTGCTGTGAGGTGGTGATGAAATAAAAACAGTTTTTATATTTTCCTTCTCAATAATTTCAGAAGCTGCTTTCACTGCATATTTTACCCAACCGATTCGGGCATCAGGAATAAAAAAATTTCCCCGGATAAAACGCAATGCCTTTTTCACAAGCGACTCTTTTCCTTTGTTCGCAAAGCCTCCGTAAGGGACGCTTTTCTTACCGGCAACAGCAGAAAGAACTTTTAATGGCTCAAATGATCCGGTGCGGATGACTCTGATTTTTGAGTCCACTTCCATTCGAAGCGTTTCATCGACGAGTGGATAAGTGGCAACTTCCTCATTGACCGTAATTACTACGGGCTCCACTCCGTATTCGGGAAGATACTTCACGAATTTCAGCGACCGCTGAACGCCGGCACCTCCGCTGGGTGGCCAGTAATACGTAATGAAGAGAACTTTTTTCAATTCTTCACTTCTTTCGTTTTGCGGTATTCAAGAAACAAAGACACGCCGAGGAAAACAAAGAGCAAAACAGATCCCGCGTAAGAAAGTTTGGTTCCTGTTGCAATCACTTCGGGCTCAAACTTCCATTCTATCTTGTGATTGCCTGAAGGAATTTTCATCGCACGTAACACATAATTGGCACGCACATACGGAGTGAGTTTTCCATCGATGTAAGCATTCCATCCTTTGTCGTAATAGATTTCGGAGAAGACAGCAAGCTGATCACCGGCTGATTGACTGGTATAGGTGAGATGATTAGGTTTATAATCATCAAGTGTAATCGTTGATGTCAAATCATTCACGAGTGCGCTTCCTGCAAGCGCATCTTTATAGCGCTGATCAATAATTGCCACAGCTTTCGGATCAAAATTCCGAAGTGCTGCAATTTCCGAATCGGCATTAGCTACCCATTTCACTCCGCCAACAAACCATGCATTCCCGAGAGCACTTTGTTTTGAAGAGGAGGAGCTTCAGGATTGATGATAAAATATTTTGCATTCAACATGTTAATGACAGGCCGATTGAAAATCACCTGTTCGGTCAATGAATCACGATTACGAAGAACGCTGATCATCGCTGACATTTCCGGTGTCAGAGAGTATCAGATGAGTTCCTTGTAGCGCTTAATTTAGCTCCGTGATATCCGCCAATCGATCATACGATAGTAAAGAAGTTCCGGCATCATTGAATACATCTGCAGTAAGATCCAGACTCCTGAAACTCTTAGCCGGATCTGATTTGATAAACTTATCGGCAGCAGCGGGGAATGGTATTGCATTGGATGATTTCTTCACAAAGTCATCGCTGCTGAGATAACGCCGGTCAACGGAGATCATATCACCGCTATGATTACTAATAAACCATAAATAAGAATTCCTTTTTTGTATCTGTACTTGCATAGTAAATACCAAAGCGAAGGCAACAAGGATGAAGAACAAGGATCGTCCCGCATCACCTTCGCTGATGATTTTTTCACGCGTTGCAAGTTCGGCAATGACCGCATCGGCAATTTCTTTTGCGGATTATCTGCTCCTTTACTTGCTGCATTACCAGGCGCTCGTCCTTTTTCATTCGTAAGGTTAGTAAAGGTGAAGGGCTCATCCAAATCATGGCTGCAAGTGCCGCAACGATGGCAATCGATGCAATAATCTTTTGTATTTCGCAAAGTCTTTCCTTCAATACTCACGACAGCAAGACCAGCCAGCATAGCGGTATTGTGAATTCGTAAGATGAGAATGGTAGTAACAGCAATAGAATTTATCGTAACCGGGAACATAGTCATATTGCCAGAAATATTGGTGAATGACATAAAATTTCGTCCCCATCCCAAAAACATGATGGAAAGTAAAGCCGGAGTTTCGCCAGCCACCATTTCAATTGACCTTCGACAACAAACAATCCGGGAAGAACAAAAGAAGACAACGATAGCAATCAACATACTGTCCGCTTGTGGAAGGCCTGTTCACCCACATACGATCCCCAACTTCCGACAGCATCTTTATACTGTCCATCGAGATTTTTTCAATGTACTTATGATTGGCAGAAATCGGTTCGCTTGCACCTCCCTAAATTCCGGAAACCGTGGTAGCGTAAATGTTTCATCAATACCATAACTCCAGTCAGCAATAGTCGCGGTCAAGGCCGGTAGTTTTGTTTTCCTTATCGCTTGTTAATTCCGATGGTCCGCGTGTGGAATACTTGCCATATTCCTGTGTGGCCATAAGATTGGTGATATTTGGCAACACAGCAATACCGGCCACAACTCAAGCAATACTGACGATTTAATAAAGTAAGGAAGCTTTTGTATTCTTAATGGCATCAACCGTGAATGTGATGACAAGAAGAACATCAATGAGCCCGAGGTAATCCGGGTGATTCGTATACAATTCCAGAGCAAGCGCAAGTCCGGTTATGGTTGTTCATAGAATAATCGGCCGCGATAAGTCAAAATTAAACCGGCATAACAGGAGCTATAACCGATGGCATGAGCTTTTGAATTATGTCCGGCTTCAATGAATATGAGATAGTAGGACGAAAAAGGCCGCAATAGCCCCGACGATGGATACACGTTTGTCGACTCCGAGTACAACCAACAGAAAGTAAAATCCGAGCATGTACAAAAGATAATCCGCCGGATGAGGCAACTATGTAAACGGTATCAATGTATTCCATAAAATTACTCCGGATACTTTGCGTCTCCCAGTTATTCATCACCCTGTCTGAGTTCCTTTCCGCTGAAGATAGGAGCAAAAAAGGCATAGGTAATTACAAGAAAGGTCGCCAGCGCAATAAGATGCGGAACGTATTTTTTCATAGTCGGAATATTGATTGGCGAATATAGTGATTCTGAAGAATTCTGAAGGAAAAAAGGGGCTGTTTAAAAAATGGAAGGAATTGGATATTGAAAATTGAATATTGAATATTGGCCTGATTGGGCTTGAGAGCCTACCGTGATGTAAGAAATTTACGATCCGGAACTACGTTTTCGCTTTCAGGAACGGAAGTTAAAAGATGGGCTAGTCCTTTACTTCTTCTGCAAGCATCGTACTTATCGTCGCCCTCACACACTTTTTTGTATCCACATACACCCGACCCTTCTTCAGCACGTTTTCTGGCTTCCTCTTCCTGTCGTTTATGAAAATCATCCGCCGCCTTCAAACGCATCTGCCGTATTAAAATATAAACCTCCAAACCGTACTGAACAGAAGGATGAGGACGATGGTGATGATGATAATCTCTTGCATGCCGGATTGAATATTAACAGAATATTGAATATTGGGGATGAGGAATCAGTTGTGGTTAGGAACTACTGGTTTTTAGTTTTGGGGATGGTCTTTTGTACTTATTCTGGGTTGTTCGAGTGGCAAAAATTCGTGTTAATTCAATTGCTTCTGATTTGAGATTTTCCAACCTTTAGGTTTACTTAACTCTCTTCTATTATTTTTAACCAGAAATGGCATTCATCTGCTCTTCATACGATAGAATGGCAGAGAATGTTTTAACTGACTGACTTAAAGCAAGCTGCTCTGTAGTTCGCGCTTACCGATGTCACTTGATCAATTGCCTGGCAACATGACGGACTCAAATAATTTGTAGGTAAGTGCGAACACAAATTCAAACATTTTGTGAAGGCCTTCGTCCTGTTCTTTAATTCTGTGATCTATAAATCGATAGATCAATATTAAACATCAAATCTAATCAGCTTGAACCCGATATCCAAACAATATATTAGGAGAAAATAGAATGCGCCTCATCAAATGTCCAATATTCGCCAATATTCAATTTCAATATTCAATCCTCTTACCCAATTAGCCTATCTTGAAAGGTAAAGGTTCCTTTCCGAATACACCTTCTGAAAGAAATCATCTTCCAAGATCATTGATGAAGCAATTGCTTCGCCGGTGGATTTCATTTCGGGGCCGAGTTCTTTGTTGACATCGAGGAATTTTTCGAACGAGAAGATCGGGACCTTAATTCAGTAGCCACCTTTTTCGGATTGAATTTGTATCCACGATTTGTTTTTTACGAGCATGATTTTCGTTGCATAATTCAGCATACGCCGTCGTATGCTTTTTACGAATGGAACCGTTCGGGAAGCACGTGATTAGCTTGATTATATAGACTGTATCATTTTTTATTGCAAACTGAATATTAATCAAACCAACTACTTTCATCGCTCCTTTAATTTTGTGCGTGATCTCTCAACTGACGGATCACTGAGTCGCTGAGATCAAATGGAGGAAGCAATGCGATTGCTGTCGCCCGAATGAATTCCTCGCAGGCTCGATGTTCCATGATGCTGATGATGCAGGAATTTTCCGTCACAAATTGCATCAGTTTGCTTCGATGGCTTTCTTGAGGAAATGATCGAGAAGACGGTCGTTCAGAATATCCTTGAAGAATTTTGACAACGTGAGTTTCAAGTTCCTCTTCATTGATAACACCTTTCATGCGCTTTGTCCGCCCAAAACATAGGAAGGACGAACCAGAAGAGGAATCCTAATTGCCTTCGACAACTTACTCTCGTTCCGCATTTTCACCACACCTCTTTTGATATGAATATTCAGATCGCGTAGCAGAGTCGAGAACGACCGCGGTCTTCAGCAAGATCAAGTGACTCAAATGTGGTTCCGATAATTTTAATTCCATACTTATTCAGCTTCTCGGCAAGCTTCAAAGCCGTTTGTCCGCCAAGCTGCACAATTACACCTTCCGGCTTTTCATGTTCGATGATTTCGTAGATGTACCGCCAGCCCAGCTCCAGCATAGCTTATCGGCGATATCGAAATCCGTTGAAACTGTTTCTTAGGTTGCAGTTAATCATGATGGTTTCGTAGCCGCACTTCTTCGCAGCGAGCACACCATGCACAGGAGTAATCAAATTCAATTCCCTGTCCGATACGATTTGGTCCGGAACCGAGAATGACAATCTTCAACTGTAGCGGCGTTTCTTCGTTTTCTTCATCGAAAGTTGAATAGTAATACGGCGTTTTTAGTTTCAAAACCGCAGCGCATGTATCAACTAATTTCCAGATGAACGACGAATTTTCAACTCCTGCCGCCTTTTTACACCTGTGATTCGAGACAACGCGGTGCGGCGAGCGACCTGACGATCAGCATAACCTTCTTCGCCTCCATCAACACTCGCGCGGAATAGTATCGACATTATATTTTTCGATTTCCTTCTCCAGTTGAATCAACTCTTCAATCTGACGAAGGAACCATGGATCAATCGTTAATTTATGAATGGTGTTAAATGGGAATTACCCAATTTGAAAGCGTCATGATATGGAAATTTGCCGATTCCATCTTGTCGTTCAAGGCTATCGAGAATTTCTGATTGCTCACGAATTTCTCTTCCGTCGGCACCCAATTCGTTACGCGTTCAATTTGAAATATCGACAAGCCTTTTGCAAGGCTTCCTGAAAACTGCGACCGGATTCCCATTGTTTCCACCGACCGATTTCATCTTGCAAATCCCGCAGATGACGATCTGTGCCTTTGAACTTATCAAAATTCCAGCGAGGAACTTTTACGATGACGTGGTCGAGAGTTGGTTCGAAGAATAAAAAAGGAAGTGCTCTGGTAATTTGATTCTTCAATTCATCGAGGCGATAACCAATTGCGAGCTTCGAAGCAATTTTTGCAACCGGATAGCCTGTCGCTTTTGATGCAAGAGCAGAAGAAACGCGTGACACGCGGATTGATTTCGATGACGATTATTTCTTCTTCGTTATTCGGATTTACAGAGAACTGAATGTTACAACCACTCGCAAAATTTCCGATTCCGTTCATACACCTGATCGCAAGATCACGCATGCGTTGATAGGTGACATCAGAGAGCGCTTCAGCAGGCGCAACGGTAATTGAGTCGCCTGTATGAATTCCCATCGGATCAAAATTCTCTATTGAGTAAATGATGATGACATTGCCATCTTTATCACGGAGCATCTCCAATTCAAATTCTTTCCAGCCCATGATCGATTGTTCGATCAATACTTCATGTACCGGTGAGGCATGGAGACCCCGGTTCAGTGCATTATCGAATTCTTCACGGTGTCCGGCAAAACCTCCGCCTGTTCCGCCAAGTGTAAACGAAGGACGAATGACTAATGGGAAACCAATTTCCTGAGCGATCTCTTTTCCTTCAAGGAAAGAAGAAGCTGTTCTCCCCTTACATACACTCTGTACCTTACTCAAGCATACGAAGACGGAATTTCTTTCACGGTCCTCAGTTGCATGAATAGCGTCAATATCGACACCAATAATTCGCACACCGTATTTGTCCCATATACCCGCTCTCTGACAATCGATGGCAAGGTTCATAAGTTTGTCCGCCCAGGGTAGGCAGCACGGCATCAATCTTATGTTTCTCTAAAATCTCAACGATCGATTTTTTCACCAGAGGTTTCAGATACACATTATCGGCAGTGACCTTTATCGGTCATGATGGTTGCCGGATTGGAATCTGATCAGCGTTGGCTTCATACCCTTCAATGGCCAGAGCAGAGCGGCCCGAGAGCCGGAGGTAATCAAATTCACAAGCCTGCCTGATTACAATGGCCCGCTTCCTATAATCAGTACGGAACGAATGAGGTGTCTTTTGGCATAGGGTAAATTGGTGGAAAAATCACTGAAGCCGTAAAAAGGGCCAAAGCCCTCTGGAAAAAAGCTCCGCAAAAGGTAGGTGTTTTAGGGGGAAGAACGGGGAATTTTATTGATGATGTTGATAAATCGTTGGAAGCCAAAAGGCAGAAGCTAAAAATCAAGGCAGAAGCCAAAGTCAAAAGCCAAAAAACTAAGGTAAAATCAAGGCAGAAGCCAAAAGTCAGAAGCCAAAAAATCAAGTCAAAAAATCAAGGCAGAAGCCAAAAGTCAGAAGCCAAAAAATCAAGTCAAAAAATCAAGGCAGAAGCCAAAAAATCAAGTCAAAAGCCAGAAGCCAGAAGCCAAAAAATCAAGTAAAAAACCAAAAGTCATCTGTAGCCAGATAGTTAACTTAAATGCCAGATGCCAGAAAATTCTTAATTTCTTTTATGTTTCATGTTCAAACTCCAATCGCAAGACTACTAATTTTTACATTTTACATTTTTGGGCCTTTACCTTCGTTTTCAGACTTGATTTTCCGGCTTCTGGCTTCTGGCTTTTGGATTTTGACTTGGTTTCCCGACCTTCGCCCCATGCGGCACTCCTTCATTGATGGCGAATTTGAGTATGAGTATTTTGTGTTTGGGAACGGGCCGGAGGTGTTGTTTACTTTTCATGGATTTGACAATGATGCCGGGGATTTTGAGCCTTTGGCTAAAGTGATCGGGCATAAATACACGATTGTATCTCTTAACTTACTTTTTCACGGCACAAGTACGACTAATGAAAAAGTTGTTGAAAGGGGAATGAGTACCGAAGAATTTCTGCGAGGAATTAAGAAGCTGATGGAATTTTTTCCCGCAGAAAAATATGAGCTGTTAGGATTTAGCCTGGGAGGCAGAATGGTATTATACCTGGTGAGCCGGCTCGGTGCAAAGATCAGCCGCTTCTCCCTCTTAGCACCGGATGGATTGAAGAGCAGTGCGTTTTATCGATTTGCAACAGGCAGTAAAATCGGACATGGAATTTTCAAGCGCATCACTGATAACCCGGGGCGCTTTTTCAACATTGCAAAAGCTTTTGAAAAAATTGGATTGATACCGGAGAAGAAATTACGCTTCGCACGATACAGTCTGGAAACTCCTGCAAAACGCAGCAAAGTATACAATTCATGGATGGTTTATCGTCACATCCTTCCCGACACTGACAAGGTGAAAAATGAAATCCGGAAAAATGATATCCGTGCAGAACTTTTCTTCGGGAAATTTGACGTCCTCATGCCACCTGAATTAGGGAAATCATTTCGCAACGGCATCGAAAAACAAGCACGTCTTCACGTACTCGAAACCGGCCACCAGCTGATTAAAGGAGCCGTACTGGAACAAATCGGAAAGTCCCTGATTGAAAGAATTGAATATTGAATATAGAATATTGAATATTGACAGAAAGCATTGAGATGGCGAATGATTTTGTATTGAAAATTGAATAGCGAAAAACTATTGAACCTTTGGCCGAAGTGAATATTCAATATTCAATATTCTATATTCAATATCCTATATTCAATCCCTTCAGTCAGGCAACCAAAAAAAAACGATGCAAGCCTTAGCCCGCATCGTCGGTATATCGTAGATGTAAATTCTTACTTGTTATTCTTTTCGCTGGAAACGGTAAGTTTCTTGCGGCCTCTCTTACGGCGGGCAGCGAGAACACGACGGCCATTGGCTGTACTCATACGCTCACGGAAGCCATGTTTATTTTTTCTGCGACGGGTCGAAGGTTGGAACGTTCTTTTCATGATTTCTTACTTTTTGCCTTAAAAACAGGACGGCAAAGGTAATATTTATTTCTAATGAAACAAACCCTGATAAAAATCCGGGCCCAAACGGGTGTCCTGAAAATCAGGCTCTTATATAAACAATTCGTTTAGTCAGGAAAAAGTCTTCCGAAAAATACGATGAAATATCGGTAATTTTTGCCGGCTTCCCTCCTTCTTTGATTTCATCGGCCAAATCGCCGCCTTTTAAGAGGATCCAGCCATGGCCTTCCCCTTTTTCAATCAGGTGTTCAGTCCATTTCAGTAATTGACCTACCGGCGCAACGGCACGGCTCACGATGTAATCGTATTCTCCTTCCAGTTCTTCCATCCGGCATTGTTCACCGAGCACATTTTTCAAACCGAGTGTTGTACTTATTTCGTTGACGACTTTTATCTTCTTACCAATCGAATCGACCAGATGAAATTTTACCTCTGGAAAAAAGATAGCTAGCGGAATACCGGGAAAACCTCCGCCTGTGCCAACATCCAGAATTTTAGAACCGGATTTAAACGTGATAAACTTTGCAATGGCAAGTGAATGCAGAACATGATGAATGTAGAATTCATCCATATCCTTTCTGGAAATGACATTGATTTTTTCATTCCATTCCCTGTACAAATTTTCCAAAGCTCCGAACTGTTCTCTCTGCCGTGCAGTGAGTTCAGGGAAGTAATGATCCGGGAATTTCATTCAGTAAACTTTCTCTTCGAAAGAAATTAAATATGTTCTTCCTGACTCTTCAGGATCTGATACAGAAACTCACGAGCACGGAAAAGTTGTGCTTTTACTGTTCCGAGCGGCAACTTCAACTCATCAGCAATTTCTTCATACGAACGCTCCTGAAAATAACGGAGCTCAACTAATCGCTTGTAACGAGGTTTAAGTTTTTCCACAACATCTCTCATCAAAACAGCCTTTTGCTTTTTGATCATCTTCTCTTCCGGGTCAAGCATCGGCGATTTGATTTCAAACTGCATTTCCTGTCCGCTGTCGTTCTCCATACTTTTATCGATAGAAAAAGTAAGCTTCCGCTTACGACGGATAAAGTCGATACAGTTATTCGTAGCAATCTTAAACAACCACGTACTGAAAGCGAAGTCAGGTGTATATTGATGAAGATTTTTAAACGCTTTACCAAACGCCTCAATAGTGAGATCATCGGCATCATCGCGATTGTTCACCATTTTCAGGAGCATGAAGTAAATGGAGTCTTTGTAACGCGACATAAGTTCAGCGTAAGCTTTTTGATCTCCTTTCACAGCTTGTTGAACTAGCTTGTAGTCAACCTGTGCTTTTTCGGAAAGATTCGGATTTACTTCCATGGTTTTTGTTTGGTTACCAGATTAGATATATAGAAGACCGGCTGAAGAAAGGTGTGAATGATTTCCAGAATCGGAAACATCCACGCCAGGTCTTTCTCATTTAATTTTTTTGAACTCAGAAAAATAATCGGGAAGCGAAGTAAGAGCGACCCTGCATACAAAGATAAGAGTAATCTCCACTCGAAACGCAGGCCCAGCAAGGCAATCAGCGTAGTGAAGAAGAGGAACGATGAAAACGAACTGACAAAAAGCATGAACTGATGCCCTGCCTTGTAGTGCCGTGCAGTTGACATATGACGACGTTTCTGTGCAAACCAGCCTGAAAACGTTGTTTTAGGTTCCGACAATGTGAATGCATCGTGACTGATTTCCATCACTGTATTTTCTTTTGTCGCATTTTCATTGACAAATAAATCGTCATCGCCACTAATCAAATGGTTATGTTTTGCAAAGCCTTTACTGCGGAAGAAAACACTTTTTCTGTATGCTAAATTTCTACCTACACCCATATATGCATTCTTCCCAAGTGCAGCTGACAAATACTGAATGGCAATTTGAAATGTATCAAAGCGAATGAGCTTGTTCAGAAATCCCGGCATCTTTTGGTAAGCACCATAGCCGAGTACGATTTCCGTTTGCTTCACGAAATTTCGCTGCATCAGCGACAGCCAGTTTTTCGAAGCGGGCAAACAATCAGCATCGGTCATCAAAAGCATTTCATGCTTTGCTGCCTTGATGCCGAGTGTAAGAGCAAATTTCTTAGCATGCCGATACTTCTCCTGCTCTTTGATTTCAACGACCTTCAGATGAGCATATTGTTTGGACATTGCTTCCAGATACTCTGTACTTTCATCCCAGCTGCAATCATTGACAACGATGACTTCAAATTCCGGATAGGCTTGTTCGAGTATGGCAGTGAGATACTTACGAAGCCGTACCGCTTCATTTTTTGCGCAGATAATAACAGAAACCGGTTGTTGTCCGCCGTTCAGCTCAGGAGATTTGAAAAATGCCAGTCGCCGGAAGAATATCCAGTAGTAAACAAGCTGAATTCCAGCGCTTACTGCGAATATCACAAACAAAATAAACTTCCAGTCGGAGGTAAAATGAATCATAGAGGGCGCACCTGTTCTCCCTAATTTGAGAATTCTACAAATGTAAAAGTGACCTTCGTATCAAAGTCTCTATATTTGGCGAGATATTAACGAAAGATTGTTAATCGGTTATGCAATTTCAACTCATTAAAAACGATGTTCAGTCAAAGGCCAGAGCAGGCGAAATCACCACCGGACACGGCAAAATTCAGACGCCGATTTTCATGCCGGTTGGAACAGGCGGTACGGTTAAAGCCGTGCATCAGCATGAGTTGAAGGAAGATATAAAGGCTCAAATCATTCTCGGCAACACCTACCATCTCTACCTGCGTCCGGGTTTGAAAATTCTGGAGAGCGCCGGCGGATTGCATAAGTTCATCAATTGGGACCGGCCAATGTTGACCGACAGCGGCGGATATCAGGTCTATTCTTTGGCCGATCGCCGGAAAATTAAGGAAGAAGGTGTCTCTTTCAGCAGTCATATTGATGGCAGTAAACATTTCTTCACTCCCGAATACGCCATCGACATTCAGCGTGTCATCGGTGCCGACATCGTTATGGCTCTCGACGAATGCACGCCCTACCCTTGCGATCACCGTTATGCAAAAAAGAGCATGGAGATGACCCATCGCTGGCTGCGGCGTTGTTGTGCAAGAATGGACAGTACTGAACCCAAATACGGACACGAGCAGACACTTTTCCCGATTGTACAGGGAAGCGTCTACAAAGATCTCCGAATTCAGTCAGCCGAATTCATTGCTGCACAAAATCGTGAAGGCAATGCCATCGGCGGATTATCTGTCGGCGAACCTGCTGATGTGATGTATGAAATGACGGAAGCCGTTTGTGCCATTCTTCCAAAAGAAAAACCACGCTACCTGATGGGAGTTGGTACACCGGCCAACATTCTTGAAAGCATTGCACTTGGTGTTGACATGTTTGACTGCGTTATGCCGACAAGAAATGCGCGTAATGGGACGCTGTTCACCCGCAACGGTATGATGAATATGCGCAATGAAAAATGGAAAGACGACTACTCACCATTGGATGAAGACGGCACATCATATGTGGATACATTTTATTCGAAAGCCTATGTCAGACATTTGGTGATCAGCAAAGAAATTCTTGCCGCGCAAATATGTACCTTGCACAACCTTTCATTTTATCTCTGGTTAGTGACTGAAGCAAGAAACAGAATACTGGACGGAACATTCACAGAATGGAAAAATAAAATGGTACCTGTTCTGATGAGTAAAATCTGATTTCTGCTTTCCTCCTGTTTCAACAATGAAAATTCTCGATCGCTATATCATCCGTAAATTTCTGGGAACGTTTTTTCTTTCCCTTGCGCTGATCATTGTGATTGCCGTTGTATTTGATATTTCAGAAAAGCTGGATGATTTCATTGAGCGCAAAGCACCACTGAATGCAATCATCTTCGACTACTATCTGAACTTCATTCCTTACTTCGCCAATTTATTTGCACCACTTTTTGTTTTTATATCGGTTATCTTTTTCACTGCACGTTTGGCTGCCAATACAGAAATCGTTGCCATACTCAACAGCGGCATCAGTTTTCGCCGGATGTTATACCCCTATTTCATTTCAGCAACTCTGCTTGCAGGAATTTCATTCTACTTCAATGGCTGGGTGATACCACATTCGAATAAAATCAAACTGAATTTCGAAAATCAGTATATCAAGAACCCTGTAGAGTTTAAAGACAGAAACCTGCACAGGCAGATCAGTCCCGGCGTTTTTATGTACATGGAGAGCTACAACAACTCTGACAACGTAGGCTATCGATTTTCATTGGAGAAAATCGTAAACGGAAAACGCACATGGTTTTTGAACAGCGATCGCATTGTATGGGACAGCACCGGTGGAAAATGGAGAATTGAAAATTATTTCATTCGCACCATCAACGGATATCGGGAAACCATCAATTCCGGTTTCAGAATGGACACAACGCTCTCCATGAAACCTGCTGACTTCAGAAGAAGGCTGAACATTATCCAAGCCATGGACTCTCCTGCATTGGATAAATTTATTCGTGAAGAGCAGGAACAAGGCTCTGAAAACGTCAACAATTTTCTGGTAGAAAAATATCGACGCGTTGCCATTCCTTTTTCAACATTCATTCTTACGCTCATCGGCGTTTCACTCTCTAGCAAAAAAGCACGCGGAGGTATCGGTGCTCAGCTGGGCTTCGGAATCTTTTTAAGTTTCGCTTACATTCTCTTCCAGCAATTTTCGGAAACCTTTGCCGTAAGCGGCAAAATGGCTCCAATGATTGCAGTATGGATTCCGAATCTGATCTTTGCGGTGATTGCGGGGTTCCTGGTGAGAATGGCGCCTAAATAGTAAGTAGTAAGTAGTAATTAGTAATTAGAGCTATGTTTGAAAAATCTAATTACTAATTACTACTTACTAATTACTACTTACAGAAAATTCATTTGCTGTCAACGACAATCTTTCTTACCACCACATTTTTTCCATCAAGAATTCTGACTGAGTAGACTCCAACGGGAAGTGAGAGATTAATTGGCAGAGCGACTTCGCCGGTGGTGAGGTAGTATTTTTCAGAGTTGACGATTCGGCCGAGGTGATCGAGGATGTCGATTGTGATTCGGTTGGAAGCCGGTGACCAGCCGGTAAGTTGGAACTTTCCGTTATTTGGATTTGGGAAGATGGACATGGTGTTCATCCAGTTAAATCCCGGCACGCCGAGACATTCATCAACGCGAACATCCTGTGAATGCGTGTATGTACAACCGGTCGGATCAGTATAAGAATACGTGACCGTCCATGTACCCGCTCCGGCAGCTGCCGGATTGAAGGTAGCTCCGGAAACGCCTGCTCCACTGAACACACCACCGAGAACATTCGGCATTAGGTTGGCTGCAGCATTGTAGATACAATAAAGAGTATCGAGTCCGCTGAAGGAAATATTCATTGGTGTAACGAAATCAACATAGATAGAATCGGTATTGGTGCAGCCATTTTTGTCTGCAGTCAGCACATAGTAACCGGGTTGTGAAGCAAGCACACGATTCGTATCTGTTGCTATTGTATTTCCGCCAAACGACCATGTATAATGGATGTTATTTCCGGCAGGATTGAAAAGTTCGACAGCACCTGTTCCGCAATCGGTGATTGTATCGTTACCATTATTGATAGAAGCAACAGGTGTGCAATCGCCTGAACTGAATTTATAGACTCCGCCGCCGCCGGTAGAACAATACAATTCTCCCCATCTGTCAATACCGAATGAAACCACAGTTGATGCGCCTAAACCGCCAAGATTTGTATCCGTGAATACATTTCCGTTATGTTCAAGATAATGAATGTTGGAGATGCAGTAATCAGTGTAGAAATATTTTCCGAACAACTCCTGATACTTTGCACCGCGATAAATATACCCACCGGTAATTGAACATCCTGCTGTATGGCGATACGTCCACACCGGAGCATAGTAAGAAGAGAATGGCAAACAAGATCCGGAAGTTGTATACTGACGATTTCCTTCCCAGCATTTCCAGCCGAAATTCAGAAACTGAGTTGTACCTGCAGGAACATAATCCACTTCTTCAACTGAATCCTGACCTACATCACCGATCCACAAATCACCGGTAGCATTATCAAAACTCCAGCGCCAAGGATTACGTGTTCCCATTGCCCAGATTTCAGGACGACCTTGAGTAGTATCGCTTGCAAAATGATTATCGGATGGAATCAGATAGCCGTGAGGTATTGACGGGTCAACATAAATGCGCAACATTTTTTCCCAGTAATGAATCCGGGTTTTGCGCACGATTACCAGGGTCACCGCCTAATCCGCCGTCACCCATACCGATGTACAGATATCCGTCAGGTCCAAAGGCAATATGTCCGCCATTGTGGTTTGAATACGGCTGATAAATGGTCAACAAAGTATCTTCACTGCTTGCATCAGCCTGATCAGGTGTTGAAGGATCAACATGGAACCGGGAAATGGTAGTAGTTCCGTTCGGACGTGAAGTGTAATTCACATAAAAGTATCCGCTGGTAGCAAAGTCAGGAGCGAAAGCCAGCCCGAGAAGTCCCTGCTCAGAGCTGAGTAGTACACGAGAAACGATGTCCAGAAATGGAGTGGAATTTTTTACTCCGTTGGTATCAAGAATCTGAATCATGCCGCGCTGCTCAACAATGAAGAGACGGTTATCGCCGCAATTCTTGATATCCACCGGACTACTTAGTCCGGTAGCAAAAGAAGTTAATGTAATTTGGGAAAACACCTGAACACTGCCAATCAGTGCCAGGCAAAGGAGAATTAGTTTTTTCATTTTTGCCGGAATTGTATGTGAGTACTTCCAACAAAAATAGAAAAAAACTAATGCTAAATATTAGAAAATGATTTTAGCGGAAATAACGGCAAGGATAGATATTAAAACAGCATCAACCACTAAAAGCATATAGAGACTAAACGGGATCGTTTCAACATCTTTTTGACGAAAATCTTCCTGTTCGTCGTCTTGCATGTGGTTATAGCTTACAACCGGTTCGTTTTTCATATCAAGTGATTTTTGATAATAATACGCCACTTAACAATGAACGAAAGAGCTAAAGCAGTGATTGAATACAGGTGTAAGAAGTGAGTGAATATTCACTTTTACCAAAGATTTACCTTTGTTTTAGACCAAAATTGACTAACCAGGGTTTTTCAACGGGTGTAAGAAGAAAACATCTTTTCCGGGCTTTCATTGATTTAAGGAAAAAACAGAACTTTCAGCCATGATTCTTGCAGAGCAGATACTGTTGATTGAGCCCGTTGGTTTTCGGAGGAATGAGGAAACGTTGTCTGATAATGCATTTCAGACCGATGAAGTGAATCCAAATCGACAAGCCGATGTAATTCGTGAATTTGTTGCCTTCAGAAATCTGCTTCGTGAAAATGGAATCGACGTTACTGTTTTGATTCCTCCTGATGCATCAACACCCGATGCAGTTTTTCCGAATAATTGGTTTTCGACCGATCCTTCAGGACGTCTGATATTTTATCCGATGAAGGCTGCCAATCGCCGGAAAGAACGCCACGATGATTTTATCCAACGCTTGATGAAAAAGTATCCGAACGTAACTGATCTGACTTATCTGGAAAATTCAGGCGAGTATCTGGAAGGAACAGGAAGTTTAGTCATCGATCACGATCGCAAAATTGCTTTGGCATGTATTTCCGGACGCACAACAGAAAAAGCACTTCGTGCATGGCGCGAGAAAACTAAATACGAAACACTTACTTTTAAAGCATTCGATAAGCACAATCAGCCTATCTATCACACGAACGTTCTTCTGTCGCTTGGCGAAGGATTCGCAATCCTTTGTTCCGAATCAATTCCCGATTTATTCGAGCGGATGCAATTGATCGACTTCCTGAAAGACACCGGACGTGAAATCATTGATATTAACTTTGCACAGCTGGTTCGCTTCTGCGGTAATTGTCTTCAATTGAAAAATTCAACCGGAGAAAAATTCTTCGTTATGTCGAACACTGCATATCATGGCTTCACCCCTCTTCAGCGCGGCAAGATCATGCAACATACCCGCATCCTCACTGCCGAACTGGCTACGATTGAACGTGTGGGCGGCGGAAGTGCGAGATGTATGGTGGCGGAGCTTTTTTAGTTGCCTGGAGGAATAATTCAGAATTCAGAATTCAGAATTCAGAATTCAGAATTTTTTTCTAATTGCTCGATTTAACAAACCTGCCGTACCTTGTTTGTGATGTAGATTTTACTTCGACGAGATGGAGACCCGGGCTGATTGAAGATTGTGCGAATGGCAACACATATTTTCCTGTGGCTTCAACATTGAATGAAAATTGCTGTTCAATTTCACCCATGAGATTATATATCCTGCAGGAATATTTTCCGGCTGAGAGTCCGCTGATTGAAATCTGATCGGCTGGGCTTGCAATTGCCGGGAAAATCGAAAGTGCTCCATTATCTACAGCTACCTGAATAGAATTCAGTCCCACATTCAGAAATGAACAAATAATGTCGTCGCTGTTATGAACATTATTCAGAGAATCACACGAAACGCCTGAGGCTGTGCCGGGGTATGGGTCATCTTGATAGAGAATAACGGGAGTGTTCATATTCAGATTTCTTGAAACACATCCCATAACCGCTTCCTCATTTTCACCGTCACCACCCTGGGCAATTGATGCCAGAATTTCGAAGGGTGCCGAAAAATTACCACCCGAGTTTCCTGTAAGTGAATACACATGTCTGTGTGCCTGATGCCACAAGGTTGTATCAGCAGTTTCGTCAATTGTTTGATACAAAACCACCATCTGATCATTTTGATCTATTGTAGCAGAAGGAAATTGCGTAAGTCCGCCTCCATAATTTCCAAAAGGCAGTGAACAGGTTTGATCCGACGGAAAATCAAGAATTCCATTGCCATTGTAATCGAGTGCATGTGCAATTTCTATTGGTGGCTGAGCACCCATGGTTTCATTCCAGTACATTAGTCCGTCTGAATACGGATCAACCTGCACTCCTTCCCCAACACCTGTGCCCGGTGTTGTGCACACAATTTTTAATTTGCTGAAAAACACATGACAGATACCATGAAAATCTACAAGTACAAAAGGATCACCTGATGAAGTAGTAATAGTGTCTGCTATTCCATCATTATTAACGTCACTTATCGTAGTGGAAGGATCAAACATGGATATGGGAAATTGGCTGATAATAGTTTTTGTCCATGTATTACCATTGTCTGTTGACTTCAGTAAACCGACATCTGTGATCGGATCGGCAAAGACAATAGCAACAACATCACCCTTTGCATCGATATTGTATGAACCCTTTCTGAATCCTCTGTAATAATTCATATCAATTGATGAAAGCGGAACATCCTGCAAGGTCCATGTGAGACCGCCATCATCAGAACGTGAATAGAGTATCGGATGTGTCTGCCCGTTTACAGGGTAATTAAAATTTCCGCCTCCGTTACAGATAATATGCACTGACTCCGTAGTTGCCCCTGCAGCAATAATTCTTGGCGAAGCATCTGCTCTAAAGGAAGAGCCAAAAATATTGTATTGCAAGGTCCATTGTCCAACGCCTTTCACAGGGCGGGTGAATAGACAAAGATTCGAATCATGTTCTGCTACAATTATCTCACGATTCGAAGAAGTGATTGCCAAAGCCGGCTCTCTGATGGTGACAGGAATTCCCAGAGTATCCGGCATACCCCAATTTTGTCCATCGAAGTAATTGTAAGCGACAAACCTATTCCCGGATGCGTTGTCATTCCAATAAGGAAAGCAAGCCGAAATCGTATAATCGGCATTATGAATAACCCGGGCAGGAACACCACCATCAAACGGTCGTTCCATAAATGAATTTCCGACAATCATTCTGTTGATTGCCGCCTGACCTTTCGTCTCAGTTGCGATTAAACCGGTCAGGAAGAAAATAAGCAGGTGAAAAGTTTTCATATGAATTATTTTTGGTCGAAAGATAAAGCATGAATTTCGGATAAAACCGACATTTCATCATTCTGACAATTTTCGGACACAAAATCATACTTTCATATTAGTAAAAGTAGGATCAAGAAAAGCGAAGGCATCGTAGGTGATAATTCTGAATTCTGAATTTTTCGAATGAATGTGAAAAACTTTCTACCCTTCCAAGGCAAAAATTAGGGAACGGGGAGTATCTTCATCCACATGAAACAACTTATCCTTTTTGCAGGCATTTTATTTTTTACCGGCTCTTCCAGCGGGCAGAATACCTGGTCTTCAAATGTGGCGAATATCATCTACACAAAATGCAGTAATTGTCATAATCCAAATGGCATTGCTCCATTTTCGATCATGAGTTATCAGGATGCAGTTGACAATGCCACCGACATTCAGGATGCTGTGAACAATCGTGTCATGCCTCCGTGGCCTCCGGATCCGGATTACAATCACTTTGCACACGAACGTGTTCTTTCGCAGAATGAGATTGATGCAATTTCTGATTGGGTAAATAACGGAACCGACCGCGGCGACTCTACAACAGAGCCGCAACCTCCGGTTTTCACCGGTGCTTCGGAAATCACGAACCCTGATTTGATATTATCAGCTCCGGTTTATAATGTGAATACAACGACAGATCTTTACCGCTGCTTCGTAATTCCGACCGGTACGAGTGTCGACAAATTCATTACCGGTATTGAAGCCATACCCGGCAATCGAAGCGTAGTTCATCACATTCTGATCTACTCCGACACATCTTCCGTTCCTGCTCAATTAGATGCTGCTGATCCCGATCCCGGTTATACAAATTTCGGAGGAACAGGTTCAAACACTTCAAAACTCATCGGCATCTGGGTTCCCGGTCAGGTACCCTATTATTCTCCGAATGGAATGGGAATAAAACTTCCCGCCAATACGAATGTGATTTTGCAGATACATTATCTGGGTGGAATCAACTCACAGGTCGACAGCACAAAAATTTATCTGAAGCTATCTACTTCTCCCCTTCGTGAAATTGCAATCGATGCTCCTTTGAATCATTACTTCCTTGACAACGGACCACTGATTATTCCTGCCAATCAGGTCAGGACATTTACGGCTCACTATACTTTAAACTATGCTGTATCTGCCATGGCAGTTGGACCGCACATGCACTTGTTAGGTCAAAGCATCCAAAGTTACGGCGTCACACCAACAGCGGATACAATTCCATTCATCGACATTCCTCAATGGGACTTTCACTGGCAGGGAGTTTATTCGTTTCCACGTGTTCTGAAAATCCCGAGTGGAACAACTCTTTACAGTTCGGCAACCTATGATAACACGGTAAACAATCCTGAAAATCCGAACGACCCTCCGGCCTTAGTAACACTCGGCGAATCGACAACCGATGAAATGATGCTTGTCTACTTCGCATGGACACTCTATTTTCCGGGCGATGAAAATATTATCGTAGACTCAAACATTGTAGCCAGTATTGAACAGCCGGTAACGAGCAACATTGTTTCAACTGCTCAGTTGTATGACCCTGTACCAAATCCAACGACAGAAAAAGTAACCATTCAATTTTTCCTTCCTCATCAGCAAACGTATGCTTTACAAATTTTTGATCTCAGCGGGAAGTTGATTCGTGAAGAAAAGGCTGATGAGAGAAGCGGGTTAATTACTTCGCAATTTGATCTGCATGAAATTTCTTCGGGGCAATACATTATTAAGCTCAGTACAAATGATGTCAGCAGGACGAAGAAGCTGATTAAGGATTAAAAACAATTAGCTAATTACCTAATTGACTAATTGGCTAATTGACTAATTCTAATTGGCTAATTGGCTAATTTGCTAATTTCAAATTACATGTTCCTTCTATATTGGCCACCGACCTCAAACAGCGCTCCGGTAATTTGACCGAGTGAACAGTACTTAGTCACCGTCATCAATTCTTCGAAAAGGTTTTTATTCTGTACGGCTGAGAGTTGGAGTTTCTGCAGGAGCGCCGGAGTTTTGTCGGCATGACGAGCGTGGAGCTTTTTGAGCATGCTAATCTGATACTCCTTCTCCTCTGTTGTTGCACGAATTACTTCTTTCGGCACAATCGTCGGTGAACCCTTTGATGAAAGGAATGTATTGACACCAATGATTGGAAATTCGCCGGTATGCTTCAGTGTTTCGTAGTACAAACTTTCTTCCTGAATTTTTCCGCGCTGATACATTGTTTCCATCGCTCCTAATACACCACCACGCTCGGTGATGCGGTCGAACTCAGACATCACGGCTTCTTCTACCAGGTCAGTCAGCTCTTCAATAATAAATGATCCCTGCATCGGGTTTTCATTTTTCGCTAATCCCAATTCACGATTAATGATCAGCTGAATAGCCATAGCACGACGAACACTTTCTTCTGTCGGCGTCGTAATCGCTTCATCATAAGCATTTGTATGAAGTGAATTACAATTATCATAAATCGCATACAAAGCCTGTAACGTTGTACGGATATCATTGAAGTCAATCTCCTGTGCATGCAATGATCGTCCGGAAGTCTGAATGTGATACTTCAGCATCTGCGAACGTTCATCGGCATTGTATTTCATCTTCATCGCCTTTGACCAAATCCTTCTGGCAACTCGACCGATCACCGCATATTCCGGATC
>JAXLTM010000060.1:0-4702 GCA_046330055.1 Bacteroidia bacterium
CTTTCATTTCCGTTTTCATCAATAGATTCAAGACCACCGATATTTTTAAAAACTACTGCTATCTTCTTGCGATGAAGCTGATCTATTGTATTTCGGATGTCACGAGCGTTTCTTCCGATCCTTGAGATTTCGGTCACGATTACTTTCTGAAACTCGTTCTGGTTAGCAGAAGCAAGAAGCTCCTGCAAATCCTGCCTGTCGGCAAGTGTTTTAGTTCCTGTAATCTTCGTGGCAATTACCTTTGTAATCATATAACCCTTCTGCTTGCAATATACTGTCAGATCTGAAATCTGCCGATCATAATCTTGCTGTGCAGTTGAAACACGGATGAATAAGCAGGCCTTAGTCTTGTTTGTGAAAGTTTTCATTTAGTGAAAATAGCAGAAAGTATCTAAAGGGAAATATTTCTCTACCAGACATTTTAAAAAAAAACATGTACGGCTTGATTTTAATTTAGCCATACATGCTTAATTGTAACTCCTCATCGGATTGATTATTAGTAAATGGCTTTTATTTAATTGAGACTCCTTATTGGATTGATTTTATAGCGATCGTAGCTATGCCATGTCGTAATTATTTTTGAATACTGCTTTTCTTTTATTCAAGCAACCATTTAAAACCGCTTCATATACATTACATGCTCACAAGAAGCCTGCACATAACCAGACAGCAAACCGAAATGATCTTCCGTTTCTTTGTTGTTATCAATGTATCGGAAAATTAACCGCCTCAATTTTATTCCTTCGATGACAACTTCTTTTCGCTCTTTCATCAGAACCATACCTTGGTTTTCGTATACTTCCTTCACTTTGAGGAATTCACCATGACCATCGATAGCTTGTGGACTTCCTGCAGCTCGATGGTATTCATAATATACAGAAATATCCTTCATTGACTTCCCGTCACTACGAATTATTTCCGCAAGCTCTTTTTTCATTTCCGGAATATGCCACGTTCTTGCAACCTCTTTACCATTTAAGTTTACAACTGCTGTTTCTGGAATGCCTCCAGATGCAGAGTAAATTGGTTTGACAATAAATATTTGATTTTTCATTTGATGTATTTTATATTTTGTTAGATTTAATACTTGTATCACTTTTATCTTTATAATGAAATAAATATGCTTTAGTGTTTTTCCCATTGAAGGATTAACCCATTATAATTGTCGTCGGGAATTTTGCTATGTCTTTCCAAGAACCCGATGTTAGCAATTGCCAAAACACCTTCTGCCTGAGTTTGCCAAATTCCGCTACTTCCCCAATGTTCAAGTTGTCCAACAGCATTGGCGTATAATTTATTTCGATCCTTTTCATTTGAAGCTAACCAGTCAGATTCCCAACCTTCGAGCATGTCGAGCACTAAATCCATTATAAATTCTAAATTGTCCTTAGGGATTATAATACCTATTCCGCCTTCAGAATCGTTCTTGTAAAAAGCTCCAATTGACACCAACTTTACAAGAGGTGTAGGAGGTAAAAAAAACTTACTCATTCTATTTGTCTGTTCGATTTTCATAAGTGCCAATTTTTTAAGATTATTTACGCGAGTATAGAAGTAACCGGAATCCCTTGGCTCAGGCTAAGAGAAGTTTTCCCCTAATTTTCCCCCTATGAACACATAAGCTGATCGTAACCAGCTACAAAATTTCAGACACTTTCATAGGCATACGCCTGTCTTGTTTCAATCAACCTCTGTTCATATAAACAGAAGTTACTTCACTTGGACAATTTGTCCATTTCATTCCGGCGAAACAACCCGGTTGCCATGAAATATTAAAATCAGAACCAACAGCGTTCGTAAATATTTCACAACTCACTATTTCCCTTACTCTATTAAATTCTACACTCGTATGAACCGTGAAACACTGTACATCAATAATGAAGCTCAGGTCAAGTCACTTGAAAAGAAGATCGATGATCTTTACAATATCATCGAAAAGTTCATCGCCGAAAAACAAAGCATTGGTGATTGGATGAATGAAGAACTGACCATGAATATCACCGGGCTAGGTAAGACTAAACTTTATGAGTTACGGAATACCGGAAAAGTCAGGAGTTCCAGTCTTACAGAGCGTAAATTGTTTTACAGGCGAAGTGATTTAGAACGGCTATTGAATAAGAACCAGAAATGAAAATATAAATGATAGGCACATTATGCTCCATACGATTCTTCTTGAATTACAGGGCACAAAAGAATGAAACTAAAGTTCCCATCTGTTTGCGGATAAACGTTAACCGGAAAAAAGCAGAGCTCTTTCTCAATCAATATATCGATCCAAAGTTCTGGGATGATAATAAGGAGCGTGTGATCGTTCAGAAAAAAAGCGATGGATTTATTAACCACAGCTTAAATGAAATCGATAATAAGATCACCGAAATTGTATGGGAACTAGAAGAAGCGAAAGAAGTTGTAACTGCAAAAATTGTAATGCAAAGACTCACCGGTAAGAGTAAGCATAGTAAAAACTCCGTCTTGCTTTTTATTGATCGATTCATTGAAGAAGCTAAAGCCAAGGGCGAGTTGACCAAGGTTGTGATTATGCAATATAAGACTATGCGGATTCACCTATCAAATTATATAAAGTCCACAGGCAGAGATGAAATTATGCTTTCACAGCTTAAACGATCAGACTTGGACGGCTTTGAACATCATCTGCTAACATACATTCATCCAACACTAAAACGCGCCATGAATCGAAACACCTCAAATAAATATATGGTGAGGTTAAAGACAGTAATACATAACGCCATCAGGAAACAAATAATCTCAGCAAATCCTTACGATGGATTTAAAATAAAAAATGTTAAAGTGGAAAAAACCTTTTTAACTTCTGAAGAACTAGAGCAATTGAAGGATCATGATCTTAACGGAAACGAAAGTTTAATGCGAGTCAGAGATTTCTTTTTATTCAGTGTTTATACCGGACTTCGATTCTCCGATGCCATCGCGTTGAAAGATGATAACATAAAAAAAGCAAAGAAAGGAAGACTATGGCTACTAAGTACTCAGAAGAAAACGAACGACCCAATTGAGATTCCAATGTTTGAGCAAGCAAAGGAGATCTATGATAAATACGAAGCTCATAGATTAGCAACCGGGTTTGTCTTGCCTCGTTTGAGTAATCAAAAAGTCAATACATACTTGAGAGAGATATTTAAAATTGTAGGCATAAATAAACATGTTCATCATCATGTTGCAAGACACACTTTCGCAACAACGGTTCTGCTTGAAAACGGCGTAGATATAAAAACGGTTAGTCGTTTTATGGGGCATTACTCGGTTAAGAGTGTCAGCTCCCCGATTTTTCGGACCATTTAAAAGTAGAATTTCTTGAGTTAATTTCATAATTCCGGGGACATTGAAATATTGATAAATCATTTTTCCATTTTTTCGGGCAGATTTACCAACATTTCAACATCCCTAGTAGTAGCATCAGATTTTAATTCGATCGGAGTTTTATACTGAAGCGAACTATGAGGGCGAAAATGATTGTAATCGTCTTTCCATTCTGCCGCTTTAAGTCGCACCTCTGCAACCGTTCTAAACACGTGTGCATTGAGAAATTCTTTTCGAATATTTCCATTACATCTTTCCACAAATGCATTTTGTGTAGGCTTTCCCGGCTGAATAAAATGCAACTGAATAGTATTTTCCTGACACCAAAGATCGAGTTGATGTGAAATAAATTCAGGTCCATTGTCTACTCTGATCATCGAAGGAAGTCCTCTCATTTCTTTCAATGCTTCAAGCACACGAATGACTCTTAGTGTGGGCAGCGAAGTATCGGTTTCGATCCAAAGCACTTCGCGGTTATAATCATCAATTACATTTAGTAATCTGATTTTCTTTCCATCCCATAAACTATCGCTCATAAAATCAATACTCCAAACCTGGTTGATGGTTTGCGGCTGAAATAGCATTTGTTTTACTCTAGCCGGCAAACGTTTGCGCATCCTTCGTCGAATGTTCAATCCCATTTCTGTATAAACGTTATAGATCCTTTTATGATTCCATAGAAACTTCATTCTTCTGAGTCGATAATAACATTGCCAGAATCCAATTGCGGGATGCTTCTGTATCAATGTACTTAGTTCGTTTCGTACAGATTCATTTTTATCCGGACGAGGTACATAGGAAAAATTACTTCGCGGCACCTGAGTTATTTTGCAGGCCTGACGAATGGTTAATTGCTTTTCTTCTACTAAGGCTTTTGCATGCATTAACTTTTCGGCAGGCCGCCTAACTTTTTTTCGAATAACCATTTCATGGCATCGATCTCCAAAGCCTGATTGGCTACTAATCGTTTCAGCCGAGAGTTTTCATCCTCCAAATCCTTTACTCGCTTGAGTTCATTCACATCCATACCGCCATATTTGGCTTTCCAGTTGTAAAACGTTTGCTCGGCAATGCCATGTTCGCGGCACAACTCCGACACTTTCTTTCCTTGCTCATACTGCTTGAGTATGCCAACAATTTGCGTTTCGGTAAATCTTGATTTTTTCATCGGTCATTAAATTTAGAGATTTTGTTTTATTTTCTCTATTTTTAAGTGGCCGAATTATAGGGGAGCTGACATGCCCATGTTAAGCACCTTTACCAAATCAATAATGGCTGAGCACTCAAAAGAAGCGTCACATTAAACAATAGCCAAAATCTAAAATCCTTTTTTAAATGTAGCCTTCGGTTGATTAGAATTCCCAGT
>JAXLTM010000061.1:0-4470 GCA_046330055.1 Bacteroidia bacterium
AAAAAATCTCAATCTAAAATCTCAATTAATATGTCATTAGTAGGAAAAAAAGCTCCCGCTTTCAAGGCGAAAGCAGTGGTGTTGGGAGATCAGTTTGTAAATGATTTCTCACTTGAACAGTATATCGGTAAAAAGCACGTGGTGTTTTTCTTTTATCCGAAGGATTTCACTTTCGTGTGTCCGACTGAACTTCACGCCTTCCAGGAAAAACTGGGCGAATTTGAAAAACGTAATGTTGCTGTGGTGGCTTGTTCTACCGACAGCGAGCAATCACACTGGGGATGGCTGCAGATGCCGAAAAAACACGGCGGTATTCAGGGCATTACTTATCCGGTTGTTGCCGATACAACAAAAACAATTTCGATTAACTACGGTGTACTGTCAGGTGAATATCAGTACAACGAAGAAGGTGAACTTGTAGCTACCGGCCCGATGATCGCTTTCCGCGGATTATTCCTCATCGACAAAACAGGTAAAGTTCGTCACGAACTCATCAACGACTTCCCTCTCGGAAGAAACGTCGACGAAGCTCTCCGCATGGTCGATGCTCTCCAGTTCTTCGAAGAAAACGGTGAAGTTTGCCCCGCCAACTGGACCAAAGGCAGCGAAGGCATGAAAGAGTCGCATGCAGGGGTGGCGGATTATATGGGGAAGAAGTAATTAATTAGCTAATGTGCTAATTAGCTAATTGCTGTGTTCAACTAATAAGTGCAACGCTTCGATATTGAAATATTGGTAACTCGATTTTTACATCTAATTGCTGAGTTACCAACATTTCAACATCGTAATAGCACCATTTTTTCATATTGTTCATTTGGAGAAGCGTAGTTAAACAATCGCAATGGTCGGTTATTGAGGCTCTTTTCAACTTTTCTAACTTGCTTGTTTTCGACTGTTTTAAAGTCTGTTCTCTTAGGAAAAAACCTCCTGATAACGCCTATTCTATTTTCCACAGTTCCTTTTTCCTGTGATGTATATGGATGTGTAAAATAGGTTTTGACACCAAAGTCACTTCGTAATTTGTAATGCTTGGCGAAAGCTTGATCATTATCAAATGTAATACTTTTGATCTTAATTGTACTTCGCCTGATAATCTTCCTTAATTTCTTTTCAATATAATTGGATTCTTTACTCGTTATTTTCTCGATCCAGTTCATTCGCAATTTTCGATCAGTCACAACTAATAATCCTGGCTGATGATTTTTTCCTAATACAAGGTCGGCTTCGACATCTCCGATTCGCTTGCGATCATTGATAATTTGTGGGCGATCTTCTATACTCGTTCGGTGCAATATAAAACCCCTATTATCTTTAATGTTCCCACGCTTCCTTCGCCGTCCGCTGTGTTTTAAAAACTTATACAAGAGCTTATCCCTTTTCCGCTCCCGCCGATGACTATGTTTGCCGCTCCAGATCCATTTATAAATCGTCTCATGACTTACAAAATCATCGAACTGGTTCAGCCCCATAACAGCAATAAGTTCCGGGCTATACCGCTCCTGCTCAAGTAAGGTGCGACAGTACGACTTCATTTCTTCTGTGAATCGAATATGCTTTTTCTTTTGACGATGCCGGTTATGAGTCTTCTCTTGAGCATTTAAAGCTTTATATACTAAGGCTCCCTGTCCTCTTTGAGGAGTATTACGCTTTATTTCACGATAGATGGTGCACTTGCATACGCCAAGAGAGTTGGCTATTTGTGGCACTCCAATACCAAGTTGAAGAAACCCTTCAATTTGGTATCTTTGCTCCGGCTGGAGATGTTTATATTTTTGAGTCATAAGCAACACAAAGATTAAGCTTTTCAGCTTCAGGGGAAGGAAACTTCCCTTGTTTATTTTATCTTGTGTTGCACTTATTACTTGAACCTAGGATTAGCTAATTTGCTAATTAGCTAATTAATTACCATACACACACCTCTTCCACAAATAATACCCCCCTGAAAGATTCTTCACCTCCTTGAAACCGTTCTGGCGGAGGGTGCGTTGGGCGAGGTAGCCGCGTTGGCCGGCTTCGCAGTAGATGTAGATTGGTTTGTCTTTTGGAAGTTCGTGCATGCGGGCGCGGATGTCGTCAATTGGAATGTTGATGGCGTTATCTATCTTTCCGTTTTCAAATTCTTTTTCTGTTCGTACATCGAGAAGTATGTAGTCACTTCCTTCTTCAGGAAATTGATCCCAGTAAAAAACGTTCAGGCGATCGGTCAGAATATTTTCTGCAATGAAACCCGCCATATTCACCGGATCTTTTGCCGATGAAAACGGAGGTGCATAGGAGTGTTCGTACTCAGTAAGATCGTAAATAGTTCCCCCGCGTTGAATGATGTAGGAGAATACATCTAATCGCTTATCTACTCCATCAAAACCTGCGATCTGCGCACTGAACAACCTTCCGGTCTTCGGATCAAAGGCGATCTGAATATTCATCTGCTTTGCATCCGGATAATAGGTCGCATGTGAAGCATTTCTGGAATTGGAAACAATATGATCAATGCCTGCTGCTTTAAGATGTTTCGAAGCCGTTCCGGTTGCACCGAAAGTCATGTCGAAGATTTTTACGATCGCTGTGTTGATAGCGCCATTGTATTTGCGAACATTTCCAAGAACAATATTGTCGGCAACAATTCTTCCCTGCTTGTTAGCCGGTCCTGCAAGATAAGTCGGTATCGACTGACCGGTAATCGGATTAGCAAACTCAATGGCATCGCCCACTGCGTAGATGTCTGGATTGGAAGTTTGCAGATATTCATTTACCCAAATTGCTTTTGCATTTCCCAAACGGAGTCCGGCTGCCGAAGCAAGTTTGGTATCGGGACGAACACCAATTGAAAGAAGAACCATATCAGCCGGAAGAATTTCTCCGGTCGACAATATCACATTCACTCCACCACCTTCTCTTTGAGAGAAACTTGCCACTGACGTTTTCAATCGTAAGTCGACACCTTTACTGCGAATATGTTCCTGAGCAAGTGCCGCTATTGGAAAGTCAACAGGTGCCAGCACCTGATTCGCCATCTCAATGATGGTAACATGCATGCCGAGTGCATGAAGATTTTCCGCCATCTCAAGTCCGATAAAGCCCGCTCCGATCACTACCGCTTTCTTTACGTCTTTCCTCTGAGCATAGGCTTTTACGTAATCGGTATCTTTTACATTGCGTAGTGTGAAAATTCCATCCGACTGAATTCCCGGCAATGGCGGACGAACCGGTTCAGCTCCCGGTGATAATACCAGCTTGTCATAATTCTCGGTGTAACTTTCATTCTTCAATATATTAAAAGCAGTCACAGTTTTTGCAACCGGATCAATCGACATCACTTCTGTACTCACGCGTACATCAATATTGAATCTCTGATGAAAAGCTGAGGCCGTTTGAACAAACAATTTATTTCTGTCTTTGATGACATCACCGATATAGTAGGGCAAGCCGCAATTAGCATAAGAAATGTACTCCCCTTTTTCAAAGATGACAATTTCTGCATGCTCATCCATTCTTCTCAATCTCGCCGCTGTACTTGCACCTCCGGCAACTGCGCCAACAATAATGTATTTCATTTTCCTGTTTTTACTTATTAATTACCCCGCAAAACTACAACCCCTTATCTCGCAAAATCGGTAACTTTTATTACAATGCGTATGAGTTCGGGTAGGACGACAACTGATGTAAATCAGGTTTACAATTAGCTAATAAGCTAATTAGCCAATTAGCTAATTTTGAAGTCCAAATCGTAAATTCGCCTCCTCACCCACCACCCAATCAGACGCTCCATGTCCAATCGAGTTACGAAAACACTTCTTGTCATCTGGATTCTTTTAGGCCACCTGATAGTTGCTGTTACGGGTATCGTTCCTTTTGAATTCGACAGCGGTGTCTATTGGTTACCTGATTATGCTTTGAGTCAAAATTTGCTGCATAATCTATGGCACCTCCACACGAATCCACCGCTGCTGAATATCTGGGCCGGAATTCTCACCCAGCTTCACCTTCCTTTGTTGCTGAGCAATCAAATCGCCTTTGCGCTTCTTCATGTCATTGCCGCCATTTGTTTCTTCAACTTTCTGAGCGACCGGGGAATTAAAAATTCTGCACTATGGTCGGTGATCTTACTGGCAAACCCGTTGCATTTTGTCTGGTTCGATTCTTTTTACTACCCGGCCATTTTATTTTTCCTGAGTGTGATTGTTCTGCGGATTTTATACTCTAAGCAGTCAGACATTTCAAAATACTATTGGCTCGCATTTCTGTTTTCAATCATGGCTATGACAAGAGCTTCATATCATCCGGCCTGGATTATCTTACTCTTCATTCCATTTCTGAAAAAAATACCGTTGAAAAATTTCCTCATTGGTTTTTCTTTTTTCCTGATTCCGCTCGGCTGGTACACAAAAAACTATGTGCAATATGATTTCTGGGGAAGCTCTTCTATCTCCGGACAAAACATGAGTGCGCATTATCCTGATCATTTACGAA
>JAXLTM010000062.1:0-3712 GCA_046330055.1 Bacteroidia bacterium
CATGTGGCTTGAGTGCAGACAGGAGCTCAGATACCTTGAAAATGCGCATGGTTGGCGGGGTTGGTCAAATATACAAAAATCAGCTATTCGGCAAACAGGCAAAAAATCAATAAAAAAAATAGGCATTTATGGGTAAAAGTGTTAAATTCATGAAAAAAGGTAGGTGGCAAACGCATTAAAATGTATTTTTTATTTCCTGAGGTTCGGAATATGTTTGTATCGTGAAAATGTATCTTGTCATACCCGATTAATATACCTGCTTATGAAAAAGTTTACCTCTCTGTCGCTACTCATCCTGCTGCTATCATCTGCCACCAGGGCAGCAACCTTCTATTGGGTCGGGGGTACCGGCAGTTGGAGTGATTTTGCAAATCACTGGGCAACCACAAGTGGCGGTAATGTGTTTCAGTCCGGCATACCGACGATTAATGATGATATCGTAATTGACGCCAACTCGTTTACAGCTCCCGGACAAAAGTTGCTATTCGATTCTACATTCTATTTCTGTCATAATATGACCTGGGCCGGTGTAACCAACCATCCGGAATTTTCCGGAAACGGAGGTGCGTTGAATCTTTATGGCTCACTGGTTTTAGATACCGGAATGGATGTTACTTACCTTGAATTGAAATTGCCGTCAAACTCAGGCGTAAATGTGCTCAGCACATTCGGCAAAACTTTTTCAGGTGTGACACAAACAGGAACTGCAACCTATCAACTTGGAAGCGATCTTAGTTCAGGCAATCAAATCGATATTGAATATGGAACGTTGGATTGCAATGGATATGATTTGAGTTGCTACTCCTTTACCAAAGCCGGAACAGCAGCGATGGATGCCGGCCAGTCGACATTATTTATCCACGGATTACCAACCGATCTCTACGCACGACAAATTAATATCAATGGCAACATTCTGAACTCTTCACAATTTGTAATTAAATCCGATGCACCATTAGTTGATTTAACTGCAGTGAATTGCTTCTCTGCAATTGACTCTGTCATATTCACCAGCGGTGCAGTCAGAGGTATCACTGCTAATTATGTGTACTCAGGCAACAATGCAATTATTCAGAGTGTGAATGCAACCGATGGAGTATTTCCCGGCTCGAGCTATGTGGTGAGTGGTAACTTTGTTAATTTTTCCGGTAAGGATGTATATCTGCAACAGAGTGTGACTTTGAGTGTAAGCGGATCCTTTCAAATGCTGGGCGATTGTAACAGTTTCGGCTCATTGATAGGCGGAGGCATCGGAAGCGGTGCTTCAGCAACATTGAATGTGACATCATCGAACGTCCATATCAGTTATGTAAAAATCTATGGTATAAATGCTACAGGCAGTGCAACGTTTTTAGCTGACAACTCATTTGATGCAGGAAATAATACCGGCTGGACAATTACCGGTGTTACGCCACGCAACATGTACTGGGTAGGCGGAAGCGGAGACTGGAGCGATGTCAATCACTGGTCGCTCACCAGCGGCGGAGCACCAACCGTTTGTAGTCCGAATGAGGCCGATAATGTTTTCTTTGATGCATTATCGTTTTCAGGCAGTGCGACTGTGAATTTTGGAACAAGTGCATCAGCCGGCGATGTAACTATCAGCGGTCTCACTGCAGTTCCGTCATTCTCCGGCGATAATTTTTATGTGTATGGTAACTTCGACGTATTGTCGCCGATCCTGTGGCCGAATACAACGCTTCATTTGAATTCGCCAAACACCGGAATGCATTTTACAACTTCAGGAAATTCCTTTAACTGGGTAGAAGTAGTTGGCGGAGGAGAATATACAATTACCGACTCAACTCGAATCAATACACTTGTCAGCAGTATTGGAGTATTGAATTTAGGCGGCCATGCCATTCAGGTAGGAGTGCTTTCATCTAATCCGAACGCTGAAGTAAATATGACTAATGCGACCATCTATGCAGGGGGAATTATGGTTCGTGGTTTGCAGACCGGCTCGACTTCTGCTACACTGATTTTCGATCAAATCAATGGTACATTGTACAATAGCGGAGATTATGATAAAATTTTCTGGCCGATAGGAGGTTCTTGTGATACAAATGTAACGGCAAATCTTGTTGTGGCCGATCAGAGTTTGTCAATGACTCACGGAAATTATTTCAAATCATTTTATGTGACAGGCGATTTGGAAACGCACGGCGATAATCAGGCCGACTCACTCTTTTTACAAAATCCGGGCTCAACTGTCACGCTGAATGCAGGAAGTGCATTTACCGTCAATGCTCACATGCAGGTAGATGCCAACTGTAACGGCATGGTGACAATTCAATCCTCTTCTGCCTCTTCAAGTTCATCGATTGTAAAGAATATGAACATGGCTGCTTTTTTCGACAGTTTGTAAATATAGTTTAATCCGCTGAATATTGTTTTGAACTAAAACGGAAGCGAGCTCTGCAGAGGTGCAACTTGCCAGGGATAGGTTCGCCCGACGAAATGTCGTAACAAAGGCAGGTACAAGTTGTGCCTGCTTTTTACATTTCAGAGGGACCATGCCTGAAGAAAACCTACGCAGCATATTCCATTGGTGTTTTATCGTTTAATGATTCATGCGGACGTTCGCAATTATATTCACGAACAAATTCGTCTTTCAGTTCGTGCGCGTGTTCCAGACTGAAGAATAAGTTTGCGTCTAACAAGTCCTCCCGAACGGTTTTATTGAATCGTTCAATAATTGCGTTCTGCTGTGGCTTTCCTTTTTGGATTTTACTCCATTCAATATTATTATTCCAAAGCCATAGTTGAAATGCTTTTGACGTAAACTCCGGTCCATTATCTGTGCGAATCCGATTGGGCTTTCCATGAGTTGAGATAATCTCTTCCAGGAATTCGATTACTCGTACAGCCGGTAAACTGTATCCGATTTGAATTCCTTTACATTCTCTGTTATAATGGTCAATCACATTCAAGGTTCTGAAAGTTCTGCCGGTAGCCAGCGAATCACTCATAAAGTCAATTGCCCATTCTAAGTTAGGAGCCAGAGCAATTTCTATTGGGTTTTTCGGATTGTCTTTTGTCCTGCGCTTTAATTTTTTATGCAGAGAAAATCCATTCTGAGTATAAACTCTCCGAATTTTACTCTCTGTAAATTGAGGATAATTTTTCTGAACCATTTTTATCACCTTTCTACGTCCGCGTTTCTTGTTTTTAAGAACTTCTTGAATCGCTTCTTTAATGGGCTCATCTTTGAGCGGCATTCGCTTTTGATAATATCTGTTCTTTCTGGAACAATTAAATAATCTACACGCCCGAGCATGCTTTACTTGGTAGGTATTCACAACATAAGTAACGCATTGCTCCTTATGCTCGGCCGTTACCATTTTTTTGAGTTGACGTCCCGAAGAATTTGATTGTCCAGTGTCAGGTCTGCAACTGCTCGTTTGAGTCGGCTATTCTCCTGTTCCAGTTCTTTCAACCGGCGAAGTTCATCGACAGAAAGACCGCCATACTTCTTTTTCCAGTTGTGAAATGTTTGATCGGCTATGCCATGCTTACGGCAAATCTCTGCCACTTTCAATCCTTGTTCTTGTTCCTTAAGAATGGAAATAATCTGTTCTTCTGTGAATTTTGACTTTTTCATTGTTGTTTTTCATTGAGGTTAAGATATAAAATCTATTTTTAACCTGTCCGAAAAAGTCAGCCATGTACCAAATAATATTCTCAAAAGTTTGAAGTATGTGATTTCGAATAT
>JAXLTM010000063.1:0-3490 GCA_046330055.1 Bacteroidia bacterium
GACATTAATTACATTTGTTCCAACCTCGAACTGAGCAGAAGAGTTCTGAACAGCACCGAAGAACATAGCAACGGCAACTGCTGCAATTTTAAATACGTTTTTCATGTTTTCTAGTAGTTTTATTTTATGTGTTGTTTTGGTTTAATGTTAATGGTTCAAATGTAGGATAATTTTGCAATTTTAAAACATTTAGGGCTAAGCAATCTTTTAAACACATATGTGAATTAAAATCACGAAAAATACCTGCCAACACTTATGCTCTCGTACAATTGATCATTATCACCTTATTAAACATCTCTGAAATGATTGCCTACCGCTGCTTAAAGGTAAAATAAACCTCCAATGCTGTATATAAGGCATAAAATACCATGAAGCTCATAATAAAAGGAACTGCCATCTGCTTATTTGAGAAGGAATAGAATACAATTACACACATATGAAGTAGCAACTTAAAAACAGTTGCTCCCATATAATACCGAACAAAAACCTGCGGCTTTCCTTTTGAAGATTTTACAATACCGAAATGAAATGCAAGAGTGACTATAAAAAAATACGCGACCAGACACCAGCGCAGCTTTGTAATTCCGGCAGGAGAGTCGTTGAGCTGACTCACAACTGCCGCACTGATTCCTGAGAGTATCAGAAGAAATGAAATGTACTTTTTCATAATGAAACCCGACCGCTTACTTCTTTTTCAAAAAATCTTTGATGCTTAAATAGATGGCAGCAAAAACTGAAAGCAAGCTGAGTACAAGTGTGAATATCGGTGTTTTGAAACCAAAATGTTTATCAAGATAATATCCGCCGAAAACGCCGAGACCGATAATGGCCATCATTTGCGTTCCCATCGTTGCATAACGCATGTATGCATTACGACTATCAGGCAGTTTTTTCTTTTCCGAGTTCGGATCCTTTGTCGGCATCCTTGATATCTTTAATCACCGGGCCCATATTACATGAACCTGTAAATGTCGCTCCGACTTCCACCACGAGTTTTCCGGTAATGATGTCGCCAATCACTTTTGCACTCGATTTCAGGAAAAGCAGATCTGAAACATTGGTCTTACCTTTAATTGTTCCTGAAACATCGGCATTCTGGCTATTTACATCACCCTCTACTGTTCCCGTAGAACCGATTACGACTTTGGCTTTGGAATAAACATGGCCAATTACAGAACCGTCGATTCGTATGTCACCATTGGAACGGATATCCCCTTCAATCACTGTTCCCGCACCAATCAGATTGATCGACGAACTTCCGTTTTCCGCGCCCTTTCCCGTAGGTACGCTTTCTTTGTTCGCTTTGTTGTTAAACATTTTATTTCCCCGTTAAGAGTACAAATATAGATTAATTATGACTTTCGCAAATCGGTCGAATTTCGTTCAAATTCAGCGATTTAACGGTCGGGGAAGTAAGTAGTAATTGGTAAGTAGTAAGTGGTAAGTAGTAAGTAGTCTCTATTTAATACTACTTACTACTTACTACTTACCAATTACTACTTACTATTTATAAAAGTTTCTGTAAAAATCTTCATACATCACCGTATTCTTCTGCTTCAGCAATTCCGGATAGTTGTTAACCGAAATGCAATACTGCTGATAGTTGTCGGTGCTGACGTTTCCAAATACATCGTCGTTGTCGTAAAGTGTAGAAAAATACTCCAGTGCCTGAGCACGATTTGCAAATGAATCTATGATGATCATCTTGTTGCGATGATCGAGTAAAACATCTCTTACCTGCAAAGCTTTCGCTGCATAATTCTTAGAATTAAAATCCGAAAGTTTGTTCTTCAGCTTATTTCCGTCAAGTGCTCCGCCGATGTTCTGGAAAATCAAAACAACGTAATGTGTGGTGTCAGGAAGATAGTTGAACGGATTCAGCACGCGGTGAATAGAATCATTCGAAGCATTCACAGGTGCTTCGCCTTTGAGATTATCCTTTCCTGCATTGTGAATGACATCGAGAATGTCCTGTGCCTGTATGGAGACTGAATCATCCGGATAGTTGCGGATAATGTCGTTCAGTGATGCTTCGAATGTTGGCAATGGCTGTGTTCGACCGATTGATAATGTCTTCAGCATATCGAACTTCGGTGTGAGCGGTGTCTTATTGAACTGAACATCTGCTTCACCTTTCCTTTGAATCACTGAGGCATACTCTCCGTTCAGGTATTTGCGATACGTTTCTTCGTAGAAAATTTCCAGCTTCGATTTTGTATTCGCTCTTTCATTCGCATAGTTCGGATTGCGGATGATCTCTGCATATTCCGTTTCTCCATGCTCATTGAGAATAATATTTTTGAAGTAATCCGATTTCGTCTGATTTCCCAATGTCAGATATGAACGATAGAGCTGGTAGTAGCACTGCAATTCATATTTGTTTTTCGGATACTTGTTCACGAGCGATTCAAATGCTTTGGCTGATGCTTCAATATCGTTGAGCTGTTCACGATAAATCATACCGACATTGTAATAAGCCTCAATGACTCTGGCGCGGGATTTTTCAATCGCTTCTTTGTCTGTCGGAATACTCTTTAAAATTTCCTGCTTTCGCTTTTCGGCATTGAATGCAGTAGTGCCTTTGTCTTTGCCCGGAAGCTGTGCAGAATCAACTTCAAGCTGATCAGGACTTACAATGTTCACTTGTTTCTTACTGCGTCGCCAGTCGTCTTCGAGTTTACGGTCACCAAATTTTTTGGAGAATTCATTAAAGCCAAAACTAATGGCCTGCGGATTATAGAAATACCAGTTAGAGCCTGAAGCCTGATTGAACTGATTTGATTCCTGAAGATTCGGTTTGAATATCTGATTCGATTGCTTTTCCTCTTGTTCCTTTTCGTATGCAGCCTGCTCATTACTTACAATCTCATCCACCCGACGCTGAAGGTCTGCCGGAGAAAGTGATGCGAGTTGCTGAAGACTATCTTCGGTATCAATGACACGAAGATTTTTAATCAGCTTTGTCAGACTGTTTCTTCGATTCAGAATTTCATTGTAATCCGGATAATCGTTACCAAGATTTGAAGTGGTACTGTCGTAATAGGCCTGAGCCAGTTTGTAATTTTTCTTGCTGAAATAAATCTTACCCAACTCAAGGAATGAAAGCGCCTTCTGCACCGTGTTTGTTGTGCTCGCACGCACGGACTGATTCAACAGATCCAACTGTTCGTCTTCCTTGCCCTCATTTTTTGCCAGTCCGGCCAAAGCAAAATAAATCTGATCCAGGAAATCTTTGTTTTTAGGATCTGATTTCATTTGCTCCAATTCTTTCCGAACAGTTTCATTGTTGCCATTGGTAGCATCTGAACAGCGCGCGCGGTTTAGTCGTGCATTGAATCCCATTTCATAGGGTGGATTCATTTTGATCACCTTTGTGTAGAGATCAAATGCGTTTTTTATTTCGCCTTTCTGCTGATGTAACTGTGCAAGAATGAAGAGCCAGCGAATTTTTGTTTCTCGGTTTTTTACCAGTGCCACTGCTCGTGTGAGA
>JAXLTM010000064.1:0-3004 GCA_046330055.1 Bacteroidia bacterium
AGTGTAGCACTTTTCAAGGTCTTCATCCTTCACCGCCGGTTTCATCAGGATGTGTCGGACATTGATCTGATCTCCTCTTCTTTCAATCAATTGAATAAGGTGAAAACCGTACTTGGTTTCAATCACCGGAGATACATCGCCCGGTTTTAAACTGAAAGCGGCTGCTTCAAACTCGGGAACCATGGTTCCGCGCTCAAATAAACCTAACTCTCCGCCTTTCTTTGCTGTAGTATTGTCCTGCGAATAAAGGGCAGCATAAACGGCAAAGTCTCCTTCACCGGAAAGAATCTTACGACGATACTCTTCGAGTGTTGAGCGAATCTCCTGCTTCTGTGCATCACTGATCGGCGGACGTTTAACGATATGTGCTATTTCGATTTCAGCATCAATGTATGGTAAACTGTCAGACGGAATGCCTTCAAAATAGGCCTTTACTTCGCGAGGACTAACTGTAATATCCTTGGTGATCTTCGACTGCATGGTTTGCATGAGCATCTGATCTTTGATGGCATCACGGAACTCAGCCTTTAATTCGCGAATGGTTGTATGGAAATACTCTTCAAGTTTTTCCTCTGAACCGATCTGACGGATGTAATAACGCATTCGTCGATCCAACTCTCCGTCAACTTGTGCATCAGGCACAGTGACACTGTCAAGGTCAGCCTGATTGAGCATCAGCTTCTGCATGATCAATTGATCAAAGATGTTGCATTTCAATTCTGCAGTGTTTGGAGCACCTTGTGCAATCAATTGAACGAATTGCTTTTCAATATCAGATTTGAGGACAATTTTTGAACCTACAACGGCCATGACCTGATCAACAACGGTCTGTCCGGCAACAGTTTTTACCCCGACAAAAAGGGTCAGCATCAAAAATCCAAATGAAGCGGAAAGTATTCTTTTCATAGTGTGCGTCAAAGTTAACAGATTAATAGACTTCTACGTCATTTCCCTTGCGGGCATCTTCATAGGCCTGCTTTTCCATCTCTTCTATCAATGTTAATTTTCTCTTATTAATAATCATGGTCCGAATGTTATTTCGCTCAAAACTCAGAGGCGAAATTGAATTCTTGATCATAAACCCTTTAATGTTAACAAAGTAGATCGTCGTTGAATCTTCAATTTCAATGAGGCGGTTGTTCTGCAGGTATTGCTCTTTGTCGTATGTCTTGATGGGGATTTCCTTTAACAAATCATCGAAAAGCAGCCAGGTCTGGTCGTCGAGGAAATAATTCAATGCATACTGATGGCAATAATCGGTCAACTGCTTACGGTCTTTCTCTGTGTTGCTGCGGTACCAGTCGCGAACTTTATTGAGTTTCGGCGACTTTTTATTCAAACGGAGATAAATCACCTTGATGATATTATCCTTCAATTCGAAATTATTCTGATTGGCTTTGTAAAAGGCTGCAATCTCTTCTTCACTCACCACAGTGTCCAGCTTCTGTTTGATGAGTTCCGTTTCGTAAGCATAAGTCAGAAGTGATTTGCGGTATTCTTCCAGTTGCCGGTCTACATTTTTCTGATCATCGCTAAGATTACTTTCTGCTTTGTGCAACACAGCTTTCTGACGAAACCAGTTTTCAATAAAATGTTTTACGATTTCAATACTGTCCTTCCTGCTTGCACCTTGTGGTACGAGGCCTTTCAGATCGTCAGGATAAAGATAGTAACCGTATGCCCGCGCTACTGCATCCTTACCTGTTTCATCCGACCGGTTAAATAACTTACAGGATGTTGTAAGGCTGATGAGAGCAAATATGGCTATCCAATACTTCAATGAGGCAAGGGTATTAAAGCAAGATGGCGTTCGCCGAAAAAACGAACGCCATTTGCTTCTGATTATTGAAAAATTATTTCGTTGCAATGGAATCAACCACTTCCTGGTAAACCACTACAGGGTATTTTGTCCTGAGCGATTCAATCCACTCTTTCTCGAGTTGATTCTGATAGTCGGCAGTGATCAGACCTTTGGCTTCTTCCAGACTCTTAGGTCCTGAAGAAATCAACCTTTTTACTTTTACAAAAGCAATCTGATTGTCTTTCGGAATATCGCCTGTAATGCCTACTTTCCAGGTAATCTTGTCGATGATTTCATTGTCGCCTTTGATGAATTTACCGGATTTTACCTGAAGGTTCAACTGTGAAGTCTTATTCACTCGTGCCATTAAGGTATCATCATCGTCAATCGATTTCATCAGCTTTCGAACTTGTTTAGAAATATCTGTCGAAGCGCAAGTGTAAATAGTTGCATCCAGACGATCAGGCCACATGTAATTGGTCTTGTTCTTTTCGTAGAAATCGCGGAGTCCTGTTGTGTCTTTCACAGCCTTTGACCACACTTTCTTGTCCGTGAGTTCAAACAGGAGAATACCATCACGGTATTCCTGCATCAGATTACGGAAATCAGGATAAAGCGAATCCAGTTTCGATTCTTCATATGCAACAGCGCTTTCATTTACCCAATCAGCATAAAAATTATTCGCCAGGGTAAGTGCAGGTGTGCTTGCTTCGCGTTTTACCTGGTGATCGTTAACGTATTTTGCAAAATCCTGCTGACTGTAGCTCTTGTTTCCAAGCGTAAACATAGTTGCATTCAATGCTGAAGCACGATCAGCCGACCATTTGCCAACGGCAAGTGTGCTGTCAATCGTCTTCATGAAATCTGCTTTCGCTTTCGGATTTTCAGAGAAGTTGTATTTTGCCTTTACACGACTGATCAACGATGTGCGGCTCACTTCAGAACGAGAATCTTTCTGAACACGGCTCTTAATATCCTGCTGCATTTCTTCGTAACGTCCTAACGGATGTGTGTCGAGCAATTTAATGATATGCCAGCCATAGGCAGTTTTAACAGGCTCTGTATAATCGCCCGGATATTTCAGGGAGAAAGCGGCAGATTCAAATTCAGGAACCATTTTACCGGTGCCGAATACAGGAAGTGTACCTCCATTCTTAGCTGATGTCTGATCTTCCGAATACTGACGTGCGAGATCTTCAAATT
>JAXLTM010000065.1:0-6716 GCA_046330055.1 Bacteroidia bacterium
AATGCCAAGAATGATAAAGTTGTGTATACATCCGTTTCATTTCGCTATGACCTGAGTGCTGCCAGAGATACACCGAGAAAAAACAAACATAAAACTACTGTCAGGAAAGAAGATGTGGAGAATATTGACTTCAATGCTCTCGCAGTAGAAGACGCGGATCACGACGGAGTACCTGATGTTCAGGATGATTCTTCCGCCACTCCGATGAACAATACAGTGAAGGATAATGGAAAGCCGCTGGATACAGATGATGATGGTATTCCAAATTACAGGGATAAAGAACCTAATTCCGCGAAAGATGCGGTAGTGAATACCGATGGTGAGACAATCACTGAAGAGATGATTGAGAAAAAATTCAGAGAAGATTCTCTTGCAGCGTTGCCGGCATTGATTGAGTATATTCAGAGTTACGATCGACTTACACAGAGAAATCCGAATATTGAAAAACGCGATGGAGTGAGACCGAATGGTATGCCGGCGGATGTATCTATTATTCCATCTCTCTACAGAAGACTTGATCGTGATTTAAACGGAATCATTTCTCCGAAAGAAATTTCATTTGCTATCGACGATTATTTAGCAGGAAAATCTCCTTATTCAGTCCAGGAATTCTATAATCTGATAGATTTCTTTTTCACGCAGAGGTAGCGAAAACATTGAAAACCGGATGGATTGAAATAGCAAGACATCCGGTTTTTATTTTCAGATCATTATTATTTTCCAAGAATGAAAATTGTGTAAGATTCTTCAGAATTTTTAGTTAACCATCTTTCCGGTTTTTAGTATCAGATATACTTATAAAGGGAGCAATCCCTTTTTATGTCATTTTTGAAAATACCGGAAATATGTCAGAACAACTTTTACAAATCCTTGTTGTCGAGGATGATGAATTAGACAGAATGATCATGAAGCGTGCATTGCTTGGGTCAGGAATGAAACATGAATTGCATTTTGCGGAAGATCATGAAAGCGGAAAGGAAGCAGCTGCAGGAAGAGAATACGATTGTATTTTCCTTGATTACAATTTACCTGGCGGAACCGGACTGGAACTACTCAAGGAGATTCGAGCAGCAAAAAACACTTCGCCGATTATTCTTGTGACGAGTCAGGGTGATGAAAAAATTGCAGTGGAAGCCATGAAGAATGGCGCGAATGATTATATTCCAAAGAGTCTTTTGTCGGCAGACGGTATTGCTCAGAGTGTACGATTCATGGTTGCTTTGAAAGCTCAGGAGAAACAGCGATTGTTACTTGAGCAGCAATTGAAGGAAACTGAAAGACGTTTAAAAACCGTTGTAGCGAATGCACCGATTATACTTTTCGCGATCGACGAAAAAGAGCAGTTTACTCTTTTCGAAGGAAAAGGTCTTGAGTCGATGGGTATCAATAAGGAAGCTGTTACCGGTAAAACCATTAAAGACATTCAAGGAATTCCTATTCATGTAGAAGACTACCAGAGAGCCATGCAAGGTGAAGAGGTAACTTCGGTAGTGGAAATGGATAATAAATTTTTTGAGCTGTTCTACACTCCAATTCATTCAGATGATAACGGTGTAACGGGAGTAATCGGTGTAGCATCTGATATTACCGGACATAAACTGGCAGAAGAAGAACTGAAAACAGCGATGACTCTCGCGGAGGAAACAGCGAAATTAAAAGAGCAGTTCCTTGCCAACATGAGTCATGAGATTCGCACACCGATGAATGGAATCATAGGACTGACGCGGATTTTGCTTAACTCCCAATTAAACGAGGAACAACTGCGATTTCTCCAATCGATCAAAGTATGTTCAGACAATTTATTGGTAATCATTAATGATATTCTTGATTTGTCAAAAATCGAAGCAGGAAAAATGAGTTTTGAGAGTGTTCCATTCCGCATTCAGGATCTTGCCCGACATGCGGTGGAATTATTTCAGGCCAAAGCAGACGAGAAATCGATCAGGCTTGTTACAAAAATGGACCCTGCTTTGCCTGAAGCATTATGTGGCGACCCTACCCGACTGAGTCAGATACTGAACAACCTGATGAGTAACGCGATTAAATTCACAAGCGAAGGGGAAGTAAGTTTGGGTATTCAGTTAAGGAGTCGCAGGGAGGGGCAAGTGACAGTTGATTTTGAAATCAAAGACAGTGGAATAGGAATTCCGGAAGGGAGTTTGAACAGTATTTTTGAAAGTTTCACTCAAGCGGGAACAGATACAACAAGAAAATTCGGAGGGACAGGACTGGGATTAACCATTGTGAAACGATTGATAGAATTACAGGGAGGGAATATTGGTGTACGGAGTAAGGTAGGTTCAGGAACAACTTTTTATTTTCACCTGAGTTTTGACATCGCGACCTCCAAACAATTGGAGACACCTGTGGTACAGGAGAAAGACAGTTCTACTACTTCACATTTGCGCATCCTTGTTGCTGAAGACAATCCGATTAACCAACTCATTGTAAAGAAACTGTTTGCTGACTGGGAAACACCGATTGAATTTGCCGACAATGGTAAAATTGCCATTGAGAAGTTGCAAAAATCAAGTTTCGATCTTGTGTTAATGGATATCCAAATGCCTGAAATGGATGGATATACAGCTGTTCAAAAGATCAGGACAGAGCTGCCGGAAGTGCTGAGAAAGATTCCAATTATGGCCATGACAGCACACGCGACTCAAAACGAGCGTCAAAAATGTTTTGAAGCGGGTATGGATGAATACATCAGCAAGCCATTTGAACCTTTGGAATTAAAAAAGAAGATTCTGGAGCTAACCAAATCCAATACTTTACCGTTAGAAGGAAGACAAGAACAATTTTCAGGAGAAAAACAAACTTCCGACATGCGCACTATTAAAGGATCTGTTTCAAGTACAGAACAGGATGATCATAAGAACTCATTACAAAAACCGGATCTTGTAATTGAAAATCCATCCACTCGTGTGGAGCCGGTAATTCCTGAGCACCAGATCAATCTCAGTTACCTGAAGCAGATCGCGGAAGGCAGTGAGTCATTTATTATTGAGATGATTGAAATGTTTCTGAACAGGACTCCGGTAGCTCTGGAAAAAATGCAGGAATCATTTCAGCAACAAAACTGGGAAGAACTGAAACAAATCGCGCACAGGATTAAGCCATCTTTTGGATATATCGGATTACCTGAAACTCAAAAGATGCTTGCAGAGATTGAAAAACTGAGTGACGAACATACCAATCCTGAACGGGTGAAAGAGCTCGTTGGAGAAATTCAGGAAGTCGGAAAGTCAGTTTTTGTACAATTGAAAACAGCACTGACGGGAATGAAATAAGCTGATTATAGCTTCACTCCTATTCCGTCTGATTTTCAGAAAAATCATTCTGAAATTTATATGAAATCTACCAGCCCTTCGAAGTTTTTTCGGAGGGTTTTTTCATTATCAATTGTTGGTATTTTTTTCTGATTTCAAATTTTTAAGCCTGTTTTTTCCGCTCTTTTCATAGGAATTTAATAGTATCTTGGCACTTTCTTTTCCCAGAGAATAAAACGATGAAAGTACTGGTTTGCGAAGACGATGAAATGGTTTTGAAAATGGTTGAATTCAGACTTCAAAAAGAAGGCTATGAAGTTCACCTTGCCAAAGACGGGAAAGAAGCTTTGGAAAAAATATCCGGTCTTCGTCCGGATATCATCATCACAGATATCATGATGCCCTATCTCACCGGGCTGGAGATTGTCCACCAGGTTCGCAAACAGTTAGGTTTGATCACTCCCATCATCATTGTATCTTCCATTGGGTTGGAAAAAACGGTTTTGGAAGCATTTCAACTCGGAGCTGACGACTTCATTACCAAGCCTTTCAGTCCGAATGAACTGTCAGTTCGGGTTAAAAAATTATTAATGAAATCAGCCTGAATTTCAAACAAAAACCTTCGATTTTCGTACAATCTTTAGCTTTTCCGGAGCATTTACCGATTTCGAACGAAAGGTTCGTTGATCCAAATGAACCGGGCAAATTTTCTATGATTGCGTTGAAACGACCACATTTGTTTTTTCTTTTTTTGTCGCTGATACTCTGGGGACGAAGTGATGTTTTTGCTCAGAGTAAAAGCACTGATACACTTGTTGTGGTAACTGATACAACTAACATCGATGCTCTTTTCAAGAAGGCAAGAGATTTTAGTTTTCAGGGGAACAATGCACAGGCAAGAAGGATCTGTCAAAAGATTCTGGAAAAGAAACCGGGATATTATGATGTTAGAACATTCATGGGGCGTACCTATGCATGGGACAAGCGGTATGAAGAAGCGCGTACTGAATTCAGTCGGGTGTTGATTGAGAAGGAAGATGATATTGAAGCACTCGGAGCATTGATTGATGTGGAAATGTGGACGGAGAATTTTAAGGTTGCATCGGATTATTTGAAAATTGCATTGGGATATTATCCTACATCTGAAGACCTGATGCTGCGCAAAGCAAGATTGCAGTTGCGTCTGGATCTGGAGGAAAGCGCCTCTCTTACTCTTCGCAGGATTTTGGATTTGAATCCCGGAAACAAGGAAGCCTTGAAAATGCTGAATAGCATGAAGGATTCAAGGCTGAGTAATAAATTTCAATTATCCTTCAACACAGATTTTTTTGACAAGAACAATTCACCTCAGAAGCTTGCATCAGGAGAGATTGGCAGAAGTTTCACCTTTGGTTCTATTGCCTATCGTGCAACGTATGCTGAGCGGTTCAACACGAAAGGACTTCAATCAGAGGTTGACGGATATTTGCGTTTTGTAAAATCCAATTATTTCTATCTGAATGTTGGTTTTTCCGATTCCAAAATTTTTCCTGAAGTCCGTGCCGGTGCGGAGATCTATCAGAAGATTCCTGCAGGGTTTGAATTATCGGGTGGTTTCAGGTATTTACAATTCTCGAATCCGGGAACAAAAATTTATACAGCTAGTCTTGGAAATTATTTCCGGAATTACTGGTTCTCGGTTCGTGTATACCTGACTCCGAAGACTACCATTGAGACAAATGATTTTCTAAAAAAATCTTCACAGACATTAATTCTGAACATCCGGAATTATTTCGGTGATGCTGACAATTATTTTGGTATCCGGCTGGGACAAGGGCAATCTCCTGACGAAAGGAAAATTACGGATGCCGGAATACAGCGATTGAAATCATTGCAGGGAGGAATAGAGTATCAGCGTCTGGCATTCGGGCGTTGGGTGATCAAAGGTGATCTTGGATATTCAAAAGAAGAAGTTCGTGCTTCTACTTTTCAACAAAGAATCTCAATAGGAATTATACTTAAAACAATATTTTAATTTCCTCTCATGAAGAAATTTCTGTTTCGTTTACGGTACCTTCTGCTGTTAGCAGTGATCAGTGGAATTTCTTTTGCCAGTGCACAGAAGCCAGTCACACCTCCTACTCCGTCTGCTCCGGAAAAGAAACCGAAGGATTACGGTAAAGAATTTTTCGCGAAGGATTCCATTCATGTTGTTAAGCTTTATTTCTCTCAATGTAATTATTGGGATTCGCTTGCTATCTATAAGAAGTTGAATGATTCTCTTGAAGTTTCACAATTTATGCAAGCGACAGTGATTGTGGATGGTAAAAAATTCTACTCTTGCGGATTAAGGTTTAAAGGTGAATCCTCCTATGAATTTTATCCCGGAAAGAAAAAACCATTTCGGATAAAGTTTGATAAATTTATCAAGGGGCAAAATTTTAACGGGCTGGAAGATCTCAATCTTACCAACAATTTCAAGGATCCAACCATGATCCGTGAGAAGATTTATCTTGACATGCTGAATAAGCACGGTTTACCTGCTCCACGTGCGACCTTCGCGAAGGTCTATGTCAACGACAAATACTGGGGTTTATATCTTGCCAATGAAAATATTGACAATGTATTTTTAGAAACACGTTTCAATAATTCAAAAGGAAACTTATACCAGGGTGAACCCATGGCCAGTTTTGTGTACCTCGGAAATGATCAGGACAAATACTGGCCGAATTACATTTTAAAAACAAACAGAACGAAAAATGACTGGAGTGATCTTGTAAAATTTATCAAGGTGATCAATGATAGTATGCTGAGTGAAGAGGATTATATGAAAAAACTTGAATCTAATTTTGAATTAAATTCCTGTTTACAAGCATGGGCAATCAACAACCTAATAGGAAACATTGACGCATACAATGTGTTTTACCCACACAATTTTTTTGTATATCACGACAGTATTACTTCCAAATGGAACTGGATTTCACTTGACGGAAACTATTCTTTTGCGGCATGGAACCCGATCATGAATCTGCCTCAGCTTAACCGAATGAGTATTATGGTCCCCGACTCTACTCCATACAAAGGATCCCGCCCACTGCTGACAAATACTTTAGGAAAGAATAAGTTGATTCAAAAGAGATATTTATCCATCGTAGAAAATCTTCTGAATACAGATTTCAGTCTGGAAAGAATGAACCACATTATCGACAGCCTTTCACTGCGGATACGTGTTTCAGTGTATGCGGATGTGAACAAAATGTATTCTAACACGGATTATGACACAAACATTTCGGCTACTATTGGAGACCCTCTGGATCCGGGTAATTTTATCCCCGGATTAAAATCCTATATTGCTGAACGCAGGCAGAATATCCTGAATGAGTTAGAACAACTTAAAAAACAATTGAACTGATCGAAAGGAAAGTTATATCTCAACTTCATTAACCGACAATCAGAAGCAAAGAG
>JAXLTM010000066.1:0-4529 GCA_046330055.1 Bacteroidia bacterium
ACTGACCGACAATTATTTCATCGATAAAAAATTGTATCCGAATGTAGATTTCTATTCCGGAATTCTCTATCGGGCAATAGGTATTCCAACGGATATGTTTACAGTGATGTTTGCCATTGGCAGAATGCCGGGATGGATCGCGCAATGGAAAGAAATGAGAGAAGGAAAAGAACCGATCGCACGACCTCGGCAGATTTATACAGGAAATGTCACCAGAGAATATGTAATGGTTGATAAGAGAAAATAAAATTCTTCCTTCAAAAAAAAGACTTCTGCAAAACAGAAGTCTTTTTTTTTATCCGCCAATGGAAACCATTGAGCGGTTCTGAGGATGTGAATATAGTTGCTGCCCTCCCCACTGCTTTTCTTTGGAAGCAAGAGAGGATAGAATTAATTCTGATATGGACTCGCCTTTTCGTAGAGCTGACAACAGATCCAATTCCCCTTTGGAAAATAAACAGTTTTTCATTTTGCCATCAGCAGTCAGCCTTAGTCTGTTGCAGTCACCACAAAAAGGTTCACTCATCGTACTAATGAACGCGAAGGTTCCTTCGAATCCGAGCACTTTGAATTTTTTCGCTGTATCGTGCTTCTTATTTTCAAGAGGCTGCACTTCATACAATGCAGAAACTCTGTCCAGTAAAGTTTTCGATGTTAAAAGTTTCGCATTCTGCCAGTGATTACCATCAAACGGCATGAACTCAATGAAACGAACATGCACCGGATAATCCCGTGTCCAGTTGACAAAATCAGGAACTTCATCATCATTCACTCCATTCATGATCACCATATTCACTTTTACATGAAATCCGTGTTCCATAAGTAAATGAATATTGGACATTACACGATGAAAATGCTCACGCTTTGTAATTTTTGCAAATCTATCCGGCATCATTGTATCCAGACTTACATTCAGCGAACGAATCCCGGCTTGTTTGAAGCGATCGATAAAATCATGGACAAAAACGCCATTGGTCGTCATGGTAATTTCTTCGAGACCGAGGGATCTCATGGAAGTAAGATGCTCCAGAATTTGTCCTGCATCTTGTCTTACCAATGGTTCACCACCTGTAAGTCTGACCTTTGTCACTCCCATTTTCACGAATGTCTCTGTGATTATTTTGAGTTCATCCGTTTGCATGAGTTTATCTTTCGCTGAAAAGACAGGATGATCCGGCATGCAATACGTGCAACGCAGATTACATACATCCGTCAATGAAATACGGAGATAATTGTGTATACGTCCAAATTTATCAATCAACATTTCTTTCCGTTTTCAATTACTCTCTCTGTTTGTTTCGTATCCCTGATTTCATTTCGCAAACCAAAACTTACTTTTTACGAATCCTGCAGGCTACAACTTTATATTCAGGACATTTTGCTTCTGAATCACTAATGCTCGATGTAATTACATTCATCATAATTTCCGGAAAATGAAAAGTAGTACTCATCACTCCGCTCTTCATTTCATCAGAAATTTTTGCCTTGATCACAATTTCTCCACGCGCCGATTCAACTGTAACAAGCTCACCATCGCCTATGGAATTCTTTCGCGCATCTTCCGGATTGATTAGAAGTACATCTTCTTTCAGAATCCTACTGTTGCGGGTGCGACGTGTCATCACGCCGCTGTTGTAATGCTCCAATTCCCTCACGGTTGTAATGATGTATGGAAATTCTTTTCCATGATCAACAATCTCAGCGGTTTCTTTGAATGCATTATGGATGAATTTACCTTTTCCTCTTTTGAAAGTATCGAGATGTAATATTTCTGTATCACTTCCATCTTCCAGTACCGGCCATTGTTTACCGTTAATTCCCAACTCTTCCCATTTCACTCCTTTGAAGAATGGAACAATTCCGGAAATTTCTTTGAGTTGCACGGCAGGATCATAATCCGGTTCAGGATAGCCCATTTTGTTCATCAGGTCAACGATGATTTGTCCGTCTGCCTTGGTGTTTCCAACAGGATCCACCACCTTATTCACCCGCTGAATGCGTCGTTCACCATTAGTAAACGTTCCGCTCTTTTCAAGGAAAGAAGCACCGGGTAAAATCACATGAGCCATCTTAGCTGTTTCGCTCATAAACAACTCCTGAACTATGAGCAAATCCAGCTTCTCCAGAGCCTTCTTCACATGATGTGTATTCGGATCTGTCTGAACTAAATCTTCACCAATGATCCATACAGCTTTCAGGCGGTCGTTCAGTGAAGCATCATACATCTCCGGAATTTTATAACCGATTTCTTTTGGAAAAGGAGATTTGTAAAACAATTCGTATTTTGAAATCACTTCAGGATCTTTCAAATCCAGATAACCTGCTCCCTGATAAGGCTGACATCCCATATCCGCAGCACCCTGAACGTTATTCTGTCCACGCAAAGGATTCACTCCTACACCACGTCTTCCGATATTTCCAGTAATCATCGCGAGGTCCGCAATCAGCATGACCGTAAATGTTCCCTGTGAATGTTCAGTGACACCAAGTCCATGGAATGACATGGCATTCTTCGCGCTCGCATAAGCGACAGCGGCATCCCGCACTAAGTTTCGATCTACTCCGCTAACCTTCTCCAGCTCCGGGATATTCAACGCAAGAATTTCTTTTTTGAATTCTTCATATCCTTCTGTTCTGCTTTCAATAAATGCCTTGTCTTCCAATCCTTCCTTAATGATGTAATACAGCATCATGTTCAGCACGGCGGCATTGGTTCCGGGTCTGAGTTGGAGATGGAATTGTGCATATTTTGTCAGCTCTGTCTTTCTTGGATCAATTATTATCAACGTCTTCCCTTTCATCGCTACCTGCTTCATCTTCGCACCGGTTACCGGATGAGAAGCAGTAGGATTGGCGCCAATCACCATCATGCAGTCTGTGTATTGCAAGTCAATGATGGAGTTGGTTGCAGCTCCTGTTCCAAAGGTTCGCTGCATTCCGATAGCTGTAGGAGAATGACACACACGCGCGCAGCTGTCAATGTTATTGGTACCGATCACAACACGCATAAACTTTTGCATGAGGTAATTTTCTTCGTTGGTACAGCGAGCGGAAGAAATTCCGGCTATGTAATCCGGTCCGTAAGTTTTTTTGATTTCTGTAAATCGGGAAGCAATAAAGTCATATGCTTCGTCCCAGCTTACTTCTTCGAACTTGCCATTCTTTTTGATCATCGGTTCACGCAGGCGGTCAGGATGATCGTAAAAAGAAAACGCGTAACGGCCTTTCAAACAGGTGTGCCCTTCGTTCACGTCCGCGTCAAACGGAGCCTGAATAGATTTTACTTTGTTATCAGCAACTGCGACATCGAGATTACAACCGACACCGCAATACGTACATACTGTACGAACTTTTTCCTGCGGTACAACCGACTTTGATTCAAATACATCGGAGATCGCTGAAGTAGGACAAGCCTGAGCACAGGCGCCACAACTCACACAATCCGATTCATTGAACGTGGTATTCATTCCCTTAATAATGTGGCTGTCAAAACCACGACCGGCCATACTGAGAACAAATTGTCCCTGCACCTCATCACATGCACGCACACAGCGGGCACAGTTGATGCATTTGGAAAAATCGGATGTCATGTAAGGATGAGAGAGATCTTTCTTTTTATCCAAATGATTTTTCCCTGCCGGATACCGTACATCGCGGATCCCTACTTTCGCAGCGACTGTTTGCAATTCACAATTGTTATTGACTTCACAGGTCAAACAATCTAATGGATGGTCTGTGAGCACCAATTCAACAATGTTCTTTCTGAGCTTCGTGATACGAGGAGTGGAAGGAAAAATATAACTTCCTTCCATTACAGGCGTGTGACAGGAAGCTTGAGCTTTTACCGGCCCATCCGCCTTCAGTGCCACATCCACACTGCACACACGACAGGCACCATAAGGATCAAGGTTGGGCGCATCGCATAACGTAGGAACCAAATCTTCACCGGAATTTCTTTTGATAAAAGAAAGAATTGTTTCTCCATCTTTTATCTCGAAAGGTTGATTGTCTATGTAGGCTATCTTAGGCATTGTTGTTACGATTGAGGTGTAAAGTAAGGACTCAACTCATCCTGAAAATAATTCAGCGCATTTTTAATCGGCAATGGCAGTCCGCCACCGAGCGCGCACAAACTTGCAGACTCCATTGTATCAATTAAATCTCGGAATAATTCATCATCAATCTTGAATGAACTTATTCTTGCTTTCCGGATCAGTTCAAAACCACGAGTGGAACCAAGTCTGCAAGGGAAACATTTCCCGCAACTTTCATGTGCACAAAACTCAAACAAGTGTTCGAGGTAATCAATCATAGGGAAATCTTCCGGTATTCCAATTACGGAAGCATGACCTAACAAAAACCCGTTTTGAGCGAATGATTCGAAATCAACAGTAAGATCTTTTATTTTTGAAACAGGAACAAGTCCGCCCAATGGTCCTCCGATATGCAATGCTTTTGTTTTCCGACTGAATCCTTTTCCAAGTTCATCTACAACAGTTGATAGCGGCGTTCCCATATCTACCTCGTAC
>JAXLTM010000007.1:0-109482 GCA_046330055.1 Bacteroidia bacterium
AAAACGCAGAAACATTGGCGGGCAGCAACTTTATATTATTTTTGCCGCTTACCATTCATTTATGGAAAGTGTCGTAGTAAACGGAAAGCAATTTGTTATTTCTATCCCGGAATCCCGGATTCAGGAGCGGGTGAGGCAGATTGCCGCGAAAATGAATGAAGATCTGAAAGGGACGAAACCTGTTTTTCTTTGTGTTCTGAAGGGTTCGTTATTATTTGCTTCCGATGTTTTTCGTGAAATTAATATGGAAGCAGAAATCTCTTTCATCAGAGTTTCCAGTTATTCAGGAACGCAATCTACCGGAATGGTCAGATCTGTTGCCGGCATTGCTGATTCACTGGAAGGAAGAACTGTTGTGATTCTTGAAGATATTGTTGATACAGGGGATACAGCAGTTTATCTGGTGGAAGAAATTAATAAGCACAATCCTGAAAGAGTACTTTTTGCGAGTCTGTTGTTTAAACCTGCAGCGTTGCGGCAAAAAGTTAATCTTGACTACGTAGGTTTCGAAGTGCCGAATGATTTTCTGGTCGGGTATGGACTCGATTACGACGGGCTGGGCCGTAACCTCAAGGATATTTACAAACTTGCCTGATCATTCAATCACAGAAACCCAACTTCATCATGCTTAATCTCGTTCTTTTTGGTCCTCCCGGTGCCGGCAAGGGGACTCAATCCGAAAATTTAATTCGTGAATTCAATTTAGTGCATTTGTCGACCGGCGATATTTTGCGAGCTGAAGTGAAAGCTGAAACAAAACTTGGACTTGAGGCAAAGAAGCTGATGGATCAGGGTTTGTTAGTTCCTGATGAAGTGGTAATAGGAATGATTGAATCGAAGATTGATTCAAACAAAGATGCGCGTGGATTCATCTTCGATGGTTTTCCGCGCACTACAAAGCAGGCAGAGGCATTGGATGCATTACTTTCAAAGAAGCAAACCGGTATTACAATGATGCTGGCATTGGAAGTTGACGATGCGGAACTCATCAAGCGTTTGCTGATTCGCGGAAAAGATTCAGGCCGGGCTGACGATCAGGATGAGAGTATTATTGCGCGTCGTATTTCAGAATACAACAGCAAAACAGCACCGCTGAAAGAATATTATTCAAAGCAGGGGAAATTTAAAAGTATCAAAGGCATCGGAACGATTGATGAAATATTCAAGAGTTTATCAGATGCCATTCTATCAGCCGGCAAAGTCTGATTGAATCAGCGGGAAGGAAACTATGTCATCTAATTTTGTTGATTATGTAAAAATCTGTTGCAGGAGTGGAGCCGGTGGTCCGGGTTCTGTTCACTTTCATCGCGACAAATTTACAGCCAAGGGAGGGCCTGATGGCGGAGACGGCGGTCGTGGCGGCAATATCATTCTTCGTGGAAATAAGCAGTTGTGGACATTGCTTCATCTCAAATATCGCAAGCACGTAATTGCCGAGCCCGGTGAGAAAGGGTCGAGTGCATTGCGAAAAGGTGCTGATGGTAAAGATGAAATTCTTGAAGTGCCAATCGGAACAGTTGCTAAAGACGCTGAGACAGAGGAAATACTTTTTGAAATTACTGAAGAGGGTCAGGAAGTTGTTATTTGCCCGGGTGGAAGAGGAGGAAAGGGAAATGCCTTTTTCAAAACATCAACTCTGCAGACACCAAGATTTGCCCAACCCGGTGAAGCCGGACTTGAGGAATGGAAAATTCTTGAACTGAAAATTCTTGCTGATGTTGGATTGGTCGGTTTTCCGAATGCAGGAAAATCAACTTTACTATCTGTGGTAAGTGCTGCCAAGCCGGAGATTGCAGATTATCCTTTTACCACATTAGTTCCTAACCTCGGAATTGTTTCTTACCGAAACGGACGCTCATTTGTAATGGCCGACATTCCGGGAATTATTGAAGGTGCGCATCTCGGGAAAGGACTCGGATTGCGATTCCTTCGTCATATAGAACGAAATTCGATTTTGCTTTTCATGATTCCATGTGATACAAAAAACATTAAGGCAGAATTCGATATTCTCACAAATGAATTAAAGCAATACAATCCGGAATTGCTGGATAAATCGGCCGTACTGGCAATTACAAAATGTGATATGCTTGATGATTCACTGATTGAGGAAATGAAAAAGGATATTCCAAAAGGGATTCCATCAGTGTTTATTTCATCAGTAGCCGGAATTGGTATAGAGAAATTGAAAGACCTTCTTTGGGCGGAATTAACCAAAGGCAATAACGATGATTGAAAGTCTGGGCAATCTCGACAAAGAATTTATCCTGTGGCTGGATCGTCATCATACACCCGTCGGTGAGTTTATTTTTTACTGGACGAGTGATAAATGGATATGGATTCCGTTTTACATATGGCTTCTTTACCTTCTGTTCAAACATCGGAAAAATGAATTGAAATACATTCTGCCATCGGTTTTTGTTTTGATCCTGATGACAGATCAGATTTCATCAGGTATCATAAAAGAATTTGCACATCGTTTACGGCCATGTCAGGATCCATATCTGGCACCACAACTACATTTGATTGATGGAATTTGCGGCGGGAAATATGGTTTTGTCTCCTCCCATGCAGCCAATACCTTTGGTCTTGTCTATTTTATTGAGCAATTGCTGAAAGATAAATATTCAAGATTGTCAATCATACTTCCGGTTTGGGCAACATTTGTCTCATTCAGCAGAGTATATCTTTGTGTACATTATCTGACTGACGTGATCGGCGGAGCGATGGTTGGTATTTTAATTGCGCAGCTCATCACTTATTTCTATAATAAAATTACCCTGGCCCCCAATCAATAAAACCTAGCTAGAAAAGAAAGAAATGAAAAGAAGAATCACCTTGATTGCAATGCTGCTGATGTCATTCAGCACTTTTTCGCAAAAAGCAAAGCAGGAGTCGCCGGAGTCAGTATCCGCAAAACGTCCGAAACTTGTTGTTGGAGTTGTTGTGGATCAAATGAGATATGATTATCTGGTGAAGTTCATGGACAAATATTCCGAAGACGGTTTTCGTCGTTTACTTCGTGAAGGATTTAGTTTTACCAATGCCAATTACAATTATGTGCCGACCTATACTGCCTGCGGGCACGCATGCGTTTACACAGGAACAACGCCATCTTACAATGGAATAATCAGTAATGACTGGTTCAACCGTTATACAAAGAAGAATGTGTATTGTGTAAATGATACTACAGTGAGTTCATTAGGTACGACATCAATTTCAGGGAAGATGTCGCCGGTGAATTTACTGACAACAACGATTGGTGATGAATTAAAACTTGCAACCAATTTCAAAAGCAAGGTGATCGGCATTGCATTAAAAGATCGCGGGTCTATTTTACCTGCAGGGAAAGGAGCGGATGCTGCTTACTGGCACGATCCGTACACGAATAACTTTGTGTCGAGCACTTATTACATGAAAGAATTGCCAAAGTGGGTGGATGATTTCAATGCACGAAAAGTTGCTGACAGTTTGCTGTCCCGACCATGGACAACCTTGTTGCCAATTGAGAAATACACGGAGAGTTCAGCCGATGATACACCTTATGAAGGATTGTATTCCGGAGAAACCAAGCCTGTTTTCCCTCACAATCTGCCGGCGATTAAGGCTACTGACAATGAGTTGGTGAGGAAGACGCCATTCGGGAATACACTGACAAGAGAGTTTGTGGAATCAGCTCTGCAGAATGAACAGCTTGGAAGGAGAGGGGAGACAGATTTTCTGGCCATCAGTTTTACTTCTACTGACTATGTAGGTCACATGTTTGGAATCAATGCCATTGAACTCGAGGATACTTATCTGAGGCTTGATCAGGATATGGCTTTGCTTCTGAATGCTCTCGATCAGCAGGTAGGAAAGAATGAATATATTCTCTTTCTCACAGCAGATCACGGAGCAGTAAATAATCCGATGTACAGTGAAGATCACAAACTCAACGGAGAATTCTTTGACGGAAATCCACTGATGGATTCATTGAAACAGGAAATGAAAAAAGTATACGGTGACGGTGAGTTTTTCTTAAATACATCAACCAGTAATATCTATTTGAACAGAGATCTGGTTGCATCGAAGAAAATTAGTTTAGCAGATTTTCAAAACAGAGTTGCAGCCTTCATAGGCAATTTTGAAGGAGTTGCAAATGTGATTACCTTTCAACAGAATTAATAGAAAATTAGCGCGTACAGGAATTGCATCATTTGTTCAGAATGGTTTTAACCCGCAGCGTTCGGCTGATGTAATTGTTCAACTTCAGCCCGGCTGAATTCCTGCTGCAGAACAAAGACCGGTACGACTCACATTAGCGCATATGAGTATGACACCATGTTCCGATGGTTTTCTTCGGAAAAAATATTCACAATGGTTCTTCTTCTGAGCCGTGGTTGTTCTGTTATAGCCCACATTTATAGCAACCTGGCTGGATATTGAATTCCATCGGTACTACAGGTGTACCCCTGCAAAACCTAATAAAATAAGGCTTTTCGGCCTTTCTTTTGGGTGAACGATCGGGCAAAGGGTACGGGGCTCTGTAACGCCCGATTTTCAGCCGTGAGGAGCAATTTTCATTGTTGAAAAAATACCTGTTTTTTTGGCGAGTGATTGTACAATCACATGATTTTTCATTATTTTACCCTATCGGTGAAATTCAATCCCAACTTGCGGAAATCACCACAACCAAAAAAACGCAACAATGAAAAAATTATCGGTTTTCGTTCGGGTTGGTGCTTTGTTTCTTGTAAGTTGCCCTTTCGAACAAGGCTCATTATAAATTCCGTACCATGGGAGCGGATTTAACTTACACATGTTGGGAAACAACCAGTATCAGATTACATTCACTTTCTATCGTGGTGTATTCGTTGTTCCAGCACTTAATCCGGATTTGATTTTTACAAACAGTTGTGGTTATGCTAACCCATCTGTTACAATGAATCAGGTTGGTACTCCGGTTCAGATTTCTCCGGTTTTTGTCCATCGGCAACGATAACTTGTGACAAAATTTTGTTCCCGCAGGATTGAGCAATATGCCTACACAGCAACAGTAACCTTGCCCGGTCCTTGTGCAGATTAATTGAACTGGTCACGTTAGGTCAGCACGGAATGCAGCTTTAACAACAACACTTGGCGGAATCTTCTGTTTTTGCTTCGATAAATAATGCGAACGGACTTTGCAATAACTCACCAACGTTCAGTAACCCGCCTGTACCATTTAGCGTAGCGGGTCAACGTTTTTGTTTCAACCACGGTGCATTTGACCTTGAAGGGGATTCTCTGGGTTTCAATTAATCACTCCGAGAACGGCCATCTCTCCGGGCGATATGCGATCGATTTACCTTTCAGGATATTCTGCATCAACCGGTGATTTCTAATCCACCTGCAACATTGATCCTGTATCAGGCGATATTTGTTTTTAAATCAAACACGGGCTGATGTAACTGTTGCAGCAGTACTCGTCAACCGAATACAGAAACAGGTGCCGGCAGGACGGGTGGAGCGGGATATACAATTAACCGTACTGGCTTGTGCAAATCATCTTCCTTCTGTGACAGGAATTAATGGTGCACCTGTTTTCGATGCATCGATTTGTGCAAACGCACCATTTTCATTCTTCATAGGTTCTATTGATCCTGATGCACCGAATACTACTGTGATTACCTGGGATCATTCAATTCCGGGAGCAACTATGACAATGACAGGCGGTCATCGTGACTCTGCTACTTTTACCTGGAATCCAACTACTGCTGATATCAGTCTTACACCATGTTATTCCTGATGACGGTTCAGGATAATCGCACCCTTATCTCGGAACACAGATCTACTCGTATTGTATTACGGTCAGAGGTTGATGTAGATGCAGGACTTGATCAAAGCGTACTTTGCGGACAAACGACGAACCTTACAGCAATAGCAACAGGAGGGGATGGAACTTATGCTTATACCTGGAATCCATCGAGGTAACGGGACCAACACTCAATGGAGTTGGAATTGGAACTTATATTGTTAATGTAGTTTCTGCAACGTGTACGGATGCAGATACAGTAAATGTTATTCCGGCCAACGGAGTACCTGTGACCGATTTTACTTTTCAAATAACTGTTCCGGAGCTCCGATTCCAGTTCACTGATGCAACCACCATTACCGGTAGTAATATCAGCGGCTGGGTTTGGGATTTGGTGATTCAAACTCTTCGACACAGCAAAATCCGACACACCAGTATGGTGCAAACGGAACATACAATGTCACACTGATTGTAAACACTCTTGCAGGTTGCGCTTTGATACGATTACGTATCCGGTAACGATCAATACCAATATACCAACGGCTCAGTTCGCAGCTCTCCTCCGGTTTGTCAGAATTCAGTGACTAATTTCACTGATCGGTCTGCCAGTACACCGGTAAGCTGGTCATGGGATTTTGGTGATTCCAATACATCTCTGCAACAAAATCCTACGCACACTTATTCTGCATCCGGAACTTTCAATGTAACGTTGGTAGTTACCAATGCAGCAGGTTGCACGACAATCAAGATTCGCGCCAAACTGTAACTGTCGAAGTATAATTCAGGCATTTCATTGACAGATCTATAAATCCTGTAACGGCGATTAAGGGCTACATTGAACGGGCCTGCAAGGTATAGTACTTACAATTGGGATAATGCAGTTTTCACACAAGACTACACAGTAAGTCAGGTGATTACTACAAATTACACGTAGCAGTTTACGGATTTGAATTCTGTCAGGCCTCTGACATCGTCACGGTAACTGTAAATCCGTTACCAATTGTTGATGCAGGCAATCCACAAACAATTTGTCAAGGTACAAATGCAACGCTGACTGCTACCGGCGCTGCAACTTATTCGTGGACTCCGGGCAGCGGTTCCGGTTCATCGATTACTGTAAGTCCGCTCAATGGTCAGCGCAACCTGTCATTGCCAAGCGGAAGGTACAAGTGCTGCAGGATGTGTCTGGCTCAAGTGATCAGGTTGATGTAATTGTAAATCCGATTCTGGTTGACGCAGTAGGGGATCAGGGAATCTGTAAGGGTTCTTCAGCCAATCTTAATGTATCAAATGCAACAGGAAATATTCTCTGGACTCCGGGTGGTTTCACAACGGCATCAATTACGGTTTCGCCTTTAAGTACGACTACATATACGCTCACTATCAGTGATGCAATTGGTTGTTCGGCTTCTGATACCATTACGATCAATGTAAATCCGATTCCGAATGCAGCTTTTGTTACATCGGCACCGGTTTGCGTAAACAACAACATAGATTTCACAGATCAGTCTTCCATTACTTCCGGAACCATTTCATCCTGGCAATGGGATCTTGGCAACGGATCGTCTTCCTTAACTCAAAATCCTTCATCCTTATTCAGTACGTCAGGAAACTTTACAGCGAGACTGATTGTGAGCAGCGCAGTAGGATGCAGAGACACTGTTGATAATGTATTCATGGTAAATCCTCTTCCGGTAATCAGTGCAGGAACGAATCAGTCGATTTGTCCGGGCTTCAATGCCACACTTACCGGATCGGGTGGTTCAACATATAACTGGATACCGGGTAATTTATCTTCGGCATCGATCACAGTAAGCCCGTCAGTAACTACCCAGTATGTTCTCACAGGAACTGATGCGAATGGTTGTTCAAACACTGCTCAGGCAAGTGTAATCGTTAATCCGGTTCCAGCTCCTGATGCCGGACCAAGTCAATCCATTTGCTTCGGTGATCAGGTTTCTTTGAGTGCTTCCGGAGGTGACACGTATTACTGGACACCGGGAAACAGCTCCAATCAGGTTTACACGTTTGTACCGAATTCAACCATGACATATTCAGTTTTGGTCACCAATTCATTCGGATGTACTGCGAGTGATACAGTGAGCGTACAGGTGAATCCTATACCGGTTGCAGCATTCAGCAGTAGTGGCGCTATTTGCGAAGACAATGCGGTTACATTTACCAATCAGAGTTCTGTATCATCTGGTGTAGTTGCGACCAATATCTGGGACTTTGGCAACGGAGCTTCTTCAAACGCTCAATCTCCTGTTCAGAATTTTGCAGACCCGGGAACATTTACAGTTAATCTGATCATTGTATCTGATCACGGTTGCAGGGACACAGTTCAGCATCCTCAGGCTGTTTATGCAACTCCGGTTTCTAATTTCATGAATACAAATGTTTGTCTGGGGTATCCAAATGCCTTTGCTCAGCTTTCTACAATAAGTGATGCCAGTCCGCTGTCATATCAATGGGATCTGGGTGATAATTCATACTCATCGCAGTCAACATTTACCCATCAATACTCTGCTTACGGATCCTATCCGGTTAAACTTGTTACTTCATCAGTAAACGGTTGCAGAGATACAATTACGCTTCTTGCTAACGTTTATTCATTGCCTGATGCGTCATTCACAGTCGGCACTGTTTGTGAAGAAACAGATGCAGCATTCCAGAATTTGTCTACAATTCCTGAAGGGGCAATCAATACATACCTGTGGGATTTTGGTGACAATGGCATGAGCTCATCTTCTTCACCATTGCATGCCTATTCGGATCCGGGAGCATACACAATCAGTTTACTCATTACATCTGATCATGGATGTCTGGATAGCACTTATGGTTCAATAACTGTTCTTCCGAATCCGGTAGTTGACTTTTCAACTGAAGATGTTTGTCAGGGAAAGGATGTGAATTTTACCAATATGTCGACACCATCCATTGGCAATATTCAATCCTATAACTGGAATTTTGGCGATGGACATACTGATCCGACCGAGAATCCGATTCACACTTACAGTCATTCCGGATTCTACAACGTGAGTCTTACCGTTGTAAATGATTCAGGATGTACATCAACTATGCTCCAGCCGAATGCTGTCCATATTTTCCCTTTACCTGCTGCGGATTTCAATTCCAACTCAAGTGAGGCCAATGATCTGATCCCAATGGTGAATTTTGTGAATACAACCAGCACGGCAGGATTATTCTTCTGGAGTTTTGGTGATGGCGATACTTCCATGAAGTATTCTCCAACCCATACTTATCCGTCAGTTGGAGTTTACGAAGTTCAGCTAGTAACGATCGACCTCAATGGTTGCGTTGATACAACTACCAGATTCATTGAAATCAAGCCAAGTTCATCCGTTTATATTCCGAATGCCTTTACACCGAACGGTGACACCAGAAACGACATTTTCCAGGTCTATACGTGGAATGTGAAGGATGTGGATGTATCGATTTATGACCGCTGGGGTTTGAAAATCGTAGAATGGAATAACCTGAACGGAGGATGGGATGGAAGCATCAACGGCAATCCTGCACAGGCTGATACCTACGTTTACAGGGTTTCAACAGTCGACGTGAACGATAAGAAAGAAGTAAGGGTAGGCCATGTAAGCCTTGTCAGATAAGGCTTTCAGCCACATGTTATCAACATAGAGAAGCGGCTCGTAGATTTACGAGCCGCTTTTTTGTTGAAAACTTTGAATGAAAATTTGAACCTATTTTAATACAGTACCGTATTTATGCCATTACAATTGTATCCAGTGGTGGAGCAAGATTAAGATTAACTGCGAAAACTAAATCTTCTATGGCAGAGTTAAAAAACAAACACGATATGGTGATCGATATCGTGAATCAAGTAGCATCGATCGCAGCAAAATTGGGGATTGTCCACACAAGTACGGAAGATACTGTGCTGGATGGTCGTCACATTACCATTAAAGGCCAAAAACTTCTCTACTTCGGAAGTTGCGGATACCTGGGTTTGGAACATGATGAGAGAATTAAAGAGGGTGCTATTGAGGCAACCAGGAAGTATGGAACGCAGTTTTCCAGCTCGCGCGCTTATGTTTCATCAGCCTATTATGCAGAATCTGAAGCGTTGCTGAGTAAAATGTTTTTCAATAAACCGGTTTTATTGCTTCAGTCATTGACAGTGGGGCATATGTCAAATATTCCTATTCTGGTCGGAAATGATGATGCTGTTATTCTGGATGCTCAGGTCCATGATAGCGTACAAACAGCAGTTCAGTTTCTCAAAAACCGTGATATACATGTTGAGCTTATCCGCCATAACAGGATGGATATGCTTGAAAGCAGAATTAAAGCTCTGAAGAATGATTACCGTAAAATATGGTACATGGCTGATGGAGTATACTCCATGCAGGGTGATTTTTGTCCGATAAAAGATTTGTATGCACTGGCAGATAAATATGAGCAATTGCATATGTACATTGATGATATCCATGGCATGAGCTGGGCAGGTCCGAATGGAACGGGATACATCACCAGTCAGGTGAATTATCATGACCGTCTGTATCTGACCACCGGTTTGACAAAAGCCTTCGGTACTGCCGGTGGTTTATTGGTTTATCCTGAAGCAAAAGAACATCAACTCGTAAAAAATACATCAAAGGCATTCATTTTCTCTATCCAGATGCCGCCGATGATTCTCGGGGCGACGATTGAATCTGCAAAGATTCACCTGAGTCCGGAAATCACTACTTATCAGAATGAGTTGAAAGACAAGATGAGCTTCTTCAATGAAACAGCAAAGAAACTCGGATTGCCATTGATCAATGAAACGTTATCGCCGATTGGATTCATTGGAGTAGGTAAGCCTGATGTTGGTTATAATATGGTACGCCGTATGATGAACCAGGGCTACTTCTTTAACTTATCAGTATTCCCAAGCGTTTCATATAATAATACAGGACTTCGCATTCCTGTGAATAGAATGCATACTTATGAGGATATAGAAAATCTCCTCAGAGAAATATCGATCCAATTGCCGATGGCGCTTGAAGATTCTCAGTCGAGCATGTCTGAAATCTACAAACACTTCAAATTGGTAGCATAAAAAAAGGCATTGTACTGAAAAATAGTTGGTGACTTTATCCAAACTAATTTCTTAAACTTCCGCATCATCCTAAGTGGAAGCAAGCTCTGGTGGAGACCAACTTGCCAGCAATAAGATGATGCATAAATGGTAAAAGGGCGGTTCAATTGAGCCGCCTTTGTTTTTACCAGAATGCCCATGGCTAAAAAAACTCACCTATCATTTGAGAGATATACATACCACTTTATAAAGTCAATTCGATGCTTTACTGTTAATCCGCGATGCAAGTCCAAATGGTTTTTTAGGTGGCTAAAAAAGCCTTCAATACCATTCGTTGTGTGTGGGATTTTTGCGTTTGATAGATAGTGAAACATATTTGGCATTGCTCTTTTCATTGTATAGTATGATCTTCTTAATAACTTATGTTTATACCAATATCTCCCTGACTCTGCATGAATAGTTCTTTCACTCAAATATTCCTTATGTATTTGATGCCATTGCTCCAAAAGTTGGATCCAATAACGTTTATCATTTTCAGTTTCTATTTTCAAAAGCAATAACACAATTCTGCGTAGTTCTACACCTGCAATGTGTTTGGGATATCGAGTGAGCCATAGCAGGCACATTCGCTGAATATGTATTAAGCATCTTTGTACCAATACATCCGGTAATGATTTCTTTATTGCTTTTAAAATGCTTTTATGGCCATCGGTAGTAATACTTTCAATGGTAACTCCGAGTCGAACCAGATTCTCTAAATCTTCTTTTATCTCCTCGTATTTTTCACCTTCTGAAAAGCGAATTAATTGAGTGTAGCCATCACTGTGATCTTGATAACAAACCAGGCAAAAGCTTTCAAAGTAGGTTGCATCTAACCTTAAATTAACTTTGCTGCTTTTTCTAATTGCTACTTCCGGTGATCGTGCTAAGTATTTATAAAAAAGTCGTTGTAAAGTATCGATTGATAAGCCACTATCTCGACTTAATGTTTTAAACGTCTGTCGTTCTAAAATCCATTTTTTAAACCACACAAAACGATTTACATCCTTTTGCTTTTTATTGCTGCGAGTAGAAAGTACTTCACAGTTTTTGCATTTAAATCGTTGCTTTCCGTGTTGCTTTCCCCATCGAATTACATCCAAACTTCCGCAAGCCCAGCAGCGTTTTTTTTAATCTTTTTCATCCACAAAAAAAGCTTACTGAAACCGTTTTCAGTAAGCTTGTTATAAAATGCTGACCCTTAATACTTTCTAAGGCTCTTACCAACTATTTTTCAGTAATATGCCTAACCAAGCAACCAAGCAACTAAGCAACCAAGCAACTATGCAACTAAGCAACCAAGCAACCAAGCAACCAAGCAACCAAGCAACCTTAATGCGTAAAAAACACCCTCACGTAATCGAGATTATCGGAGTTGTGATGGCAGGAAGTACACTCGTTGCCTTTGTTGGAGGCTGAGTATTCGATGCTGCCATCAGGGTGCATTTCGTTCCAGACCCAACCGCCGGAGCTGTTGCTTGCATCGGCTGCTTTGTAAATGATGTCGAGCTCCAGAAGCGGACCACCGGGATGGTCGTAAATTTCTTTTACAACCATTGAACCTTCAGGAAAAGAAGTAGAAGTGAGTCGGCTTACTGAGTCGTTCATTACTGTCATTGCCTTCTGATTGAATCGTACGCGCATATAACCTCCGTGCGGACTTGAAGGATCAGATAGCAATGTGTCGGTTCTGTTTTTATAGTAGGTAAAGGAAGTGTTGTTGACAGCAATATTGAAAAGTGTGCCGTCGGATATGATAAGGCCTTCGTCTTTCTTGGTCGAACAGGCTACAAAAAACCAAAGTATGATAAATCCCGAGATGAAAAGGGTGGATTTCATATTGCTAAAGTATAGGATCGGGAGGAGGTTTCAAAAATTATTTGCCGGGGCCAAGGTAAGGGGCATAAAAAAAGCGGCTATCTCAAGCCGCTTTTTTATTTGTTTTTAATTCTTAGAAGAATTTACCGCGATTATCTTCAATTCCGGCCTGTTCTTTCAGGGTATTCGGAATTTCATAAGTACTGCGGGCGCCTAACTGATCTCTCAACTGTTTTTGATTGGCTGAAAAATCTTTCGTCGCAGGCGGCTCTGTAAAGCTCTTTACATTTACGACAACCACAGAGTTCTCTCCTTTAATTGGTGAGCTTGTTTGTCCGGCTTTCAGAGCGAAGATTGCACCTACAATGTATGGTTCATTTCCCATACCGGCGATAAATGTGCCCGTGAAATTCACGTTGTCAGCATCGGTCGGAGTGATGTTTAACTTCGATGCAATAGCATCTACATTTCCTGATCCTGCTGCTTTGAATTTTTCAACGAGCATGTCAAGCTTTTTCTGACGACGAACTTCAGAAGTAACCAGGTCTTTTACATCTTCCAGTGGGAGTGTTCCTTTATTCTTAACGCTAACCAAATGTGCAATCACATATTTGTCGCCGAAAGTCATGATCTTTGAAATCTCGTCTTTCTTGGCACTGTATATCCAGCGAATAAGTTCACGAGGCTGGTCCAGACCGGCGATGTTCTTGTCGGTTTCACGGATGTTGTCAGCTGTACGTTTATTGAGGCCTTGCTTAACGATTGATGAATCGAAAGATTCGGCTGTCGTGTTATTTACTGCGAATTCATTTGCCTTGCCATACACAAAGTCATAAGTGCGTTGTGATGGTTCAATCTTTCTGTCAAGAGTAGCAATCTGAACTCGTTTTGCAGGTGCTGTCTTGTCCATTATCTCAATCAGGTGTACGCCGAACTCTGAAGTCACCACAGGCATATCGCCTTTTTTACCATTGAAGCAGGCATTGTTGAATACAGGAACCATCGTTCCTTCAGTGAACCAGCCTAAGTCACCGCCTTTAACAGCAGAACCCTGATCTTCTGAGAATTTAGTAGCCAGCTCATCAAACTTAGAGCCTTTCTTAATGGCATTTTTCAAACTGTCAACTTTTGCCATCGCTTTTGCAGTGTCATTGTTTGCAATCTTGATAAGAATGTGACGGGCTTTGACAGAGTCAGAAGAAAATTTCTCCGCTGTTATTTTTGAAAGCTTATAGTCGTTACCATCGAGGTATGGACCAATGATGGTTCCAATCGGTGATTTGAATGCTACTGAATCCAGTACAGGAGCAAGAGTACCTTTTGAATGGTAGGTAGAATCAAACGGAGAATCACTGTTTGAACTTACAAAAGCAAGGTTGTCGGTTGTGCTTTCGAATTCAGCGCGACGGTCGTTGATGTATTTCTCAACGGTAGCCTTGTCATCATCTGAAGGATTAACTTCGAAAACGACGTATTCAATTTTGCGGATGTTTTCTGCCTGCTTGTACTTGTCGCTGTTCGCATTGTAATAAGCGCTCAGGTCACTGTCTTCAACTTTGATGGTTGAATCGGCAATTACGTTTACGTCGAGACGGGCAAAATGAATGGATGCATTACGCTGTGTTTCGTTGTAATTGCGTTTCGCTTCTTCGGTGGTCACAAAGAGACTGTTTTTGATCAGGTCTTTGTATTTGTTGCCAATGCGCTCTTCACGCAAAGCGTTTTCAAATTCTTTCCACTGAACCTGAATCTTCTCATCACGATTCGGAAGATCTTTCAGGAATTTTACGACCTGTTTAGGATCAAAGATACCGGTCTTCGGATCAGAGAATGCTTTTTTGATTTGTTCGTGTGGATTGCTGCCTGTACACATGTCGAACAACTCTTCATCACTGCATGAAATACCAAGTGCTTCGTATTCCTTGCCAAGTGTGAGATCGTTCACATACTGCTGCCATGCCTGGTCACGCAACATGTCCATGGTGTTGGCATCCACGTTCTCATTTCTTGTGTTGTTCTTGTAGTTCTCAGTGAATTTTTCAACGCGCTTCTGAAATTCCTGATAACGGATTTTCTCGCCATTGATTTCACCAATCACATCTGAGTTGCGGTGAAGTAAGCCTGTGTTTGAGGTTACAAGGTCACCGAGAATGAACAGGAGCATTGACACTCCGACAAAACCGATCAGAAGCCCTACGCGCTTTCTGATTCTTCCAATTACAGCCATAGCTGGTTATTTAATTTTTGTATGGTTATTAATTCAATTTCAAGCAAATACCATTTTCGCGAACAGGTTTTCAATTTCCTGAAAATCAGTCGTTTAATGCATTTCTACGCTTTCTTCCCGTAAAATGAGGGGCGAATATACAATTCAGCCCGTCGAAATCCTAATTTCCTGAGAGTGGAAACCGGCGTTAAGCCGATTATTCTTCATGATTGATTTTCAGCCTTACCTGGTCGATTTTATTGTTCTTAACTCGTTGAACGACAATGGTAAAAGGGGGAATCAGAATCTCCTCATTCTGCTCGGGCAGGTTTTCATGCATGTGCAGGATAAATCCTCCGAGCGTTTCGTACGATTCATGTTCAGGAATGTTCAGGTTGTACTTCTTATTCAGATAATCAATTTCCAATCGTCCGCTGAAAAGATATTCGCTTTCACTCACCTGCTTTTCTGTTTCTTCCGGCACATCGTGTTCATCCTGTATCTCCCCGAAAATTTCCTCAATCAAATCTTCAATGGTTACCATGCCCGATGTTCCGCCATATTCATCCACCGTTACAGCCACACTGCGGTGCTGATTGGTGAATTGCTTGAGCAGTTCGTTGGCACTTAAGACTTCAGGAACCGTACTTACAGGCAACAAAATATGCTTTATACTTTCCGGACGTTTGAACATTTCTGAAGAATGCACAAAGCCGATGATATTATCAATGGTGTCTCTGTAGACAAGAATTTTTGAAAGCTTGGTTTCAACAAATAATTTTTGCAACTCTTCAATCGGTTCTTCCAGTTCAATGGCTACAATTTCATTGCGTGGAATCATACACTCACGCAATTTCACTTCTTTAAAATCAAGTGCGTTCTGGAAAATCTGTATCTCTGTGTCCATCTCTTCAACCTGGTCATTTCTCGTGGTGAGTTCGCGGATGTACATGTCAAGATCTACTCGACCGAAAACAGGACGTTCTTCCGTGAGCTCAATACGGAATAATGACCGCATCAGAAAACGGGAAATGCCGAGAACTATCCACACGATCGGATACAAAATGAGATATAAAATGCGGATCGGAATGGCCAGAACATCAAGTATGGCATTCGGATTAATTCTGAATAAAACCTTCGGTAAAAATTCAGCAGCTACAAGAATAATCAGCGTAGAAAACAATGTCTGAATGAACAGCAACATGCCATTGCCATGCAACTGCACAGGAAGCCAATCTTTCATGAATTCTCTGGTGAGCAAATGCTCTGACATGATGATACCGTAAATTACCAGAGCAACATTGTTTGCAATGAGCATGCTGGCAATAAAGCGCGATGGAGACTTTACAAAATTCCAGATGATACGCGCAGAGAAACTACCCTGACTGCGATCCAGTTCAATGCGAAGTTTGTTGGACGATATAAAAGCAATTTCACTACCTGCTGCAAAAGCTGAAAATAAGAGAGTGATAAGAATAATGGACCAGTCGGACACGGCAGAATTTGAATTAGCAGATCAGAAAACCTGTTACGTGAAAATCAATGATAAAGTTCTTTTTCATCTTTACGCTCATACCGGATACGCTGACGACGGCGGATGACATACATGATAACGCTGATACCTGCTACCATCAGCATCCATAGCCCGTCCTGAAAGCCATCCGAATAGAATTTATAGGCGGCAATGACAAGACTGATTATGGTGATCAGCAACCAGGCAATTTCAAGCGTGCGTATCATTGATTCGTGTTTTTATTCAAAGTGATCGTTCCCTTCAGATTGTAAATTCTATACTTGGTGAAATCCTGATTGGCTTCAAAACCATTTCCGTAAAAGATCTCATCCTTCGTTGTTATAGTTACAAACTCATCACTGAACAACTTCTCTTTCTTCTCATCCCATATCAGGTGTTCCGTTTTTAATTGTTCCCCCTTTTCATTCACAACAACAACATTCTTCCTGGCTTCCATCTTCTGTTCATTCTCATAGCGGATACCGTAGTCGGCATCCAGCTTGCTTTTAACTTCCATACGGTCGTTGTAGAAGATGGCCTTCAGACCTTTAGGCATTTCAACATAAGGATTGCCTGTCGTGAAATGGTTCAGAACCGGAGCCGTAAGTTCTACTTTGACTTTGGCTGAATCGCTGTAGATAATTTTTATACTCCGTGCCGATTCCTGAGGTGCTGCCGGGCCTTTGCTGTAGAGCTTTACCTTATTGATGTCATTGACACATGACGACAAAAAGATCGCAATTGCAAAAAGCCAGACAAAATTCTTCCCGGAAATCATTCTGCAAACCTAAGAAATTTGCTGTTGTCTGCTTGAGAAAGAACTAATTTGACCCTTAAATTGAGGATAATTTTTTAAAAAAACTAATTTCTGTTAATGAAAGGTTAATCCAATGGACTACCATTCGAAAAATAATACTTTTGCCGTTCAAAATCAGTTAGAAATCAAATGAAAAAATCGTCACTGGTACTGGCAGTTTGTGGACTTGCTGCCGTTACCATTTATTCGGCCTGCTCCAACAGCGAGGCAAAAAAGGGTGTTGGTATCGATCTGTCAAATTTCGATTCAACCGTTACTCCGGGTAACGACTTCTTCCACTTTGCAAACGGTGGATTTATTAAAAAGAATCCTATTCCTGATGATCAGATCCGTTGGGGATCTTTCAGCATTCTTGCAGAGAACAACAAAAACAATCTGCATGCTATCATGGAAGATGCTGCATCGAAGAAGGATGCAAAAAAAGGTTCTCCTGAGCAACTTGTTGGCGATTTCTTTGCCAGCGCAATGGATACAACGAATATCGAAAAGCAAGGTGCTGCTCCGATCAAAGGTGAAATGGAAAATGTAGACAAGCTGACGGATGTAAAATCAGTTCTTGCTTACGTGGCGAAACTTCAGATGTGGGGCGCCGATCCGATGTTCGGAATGTACATTGGTCAGGATCCGAAAAACAGTGAAGTTGTAGTTCCGCAACTTTCTCAGGGCGGTATCTCTCTTCCTGATCGCGATTACTATCTGAATTCAGATCCGAATTCGGAAATGATCCGTACGGAATTCCTCAAACACGTAGAGAAAATGTTCAAACTCTACGGAACGGATGAAGCAACTGCAAAAAAATATGCTGAAACTGTTATGCGCATCGAGAAATCGCTCGCATCAGCTTCAATGACGCGTGTTGAACTCCGCGATCCATTCAAAACATATAACAAAGTTACACTTGCTGAACTGGACAAACTCACGCCATCACTCAGCTGGGAAGATATGCTTGGAAACCTGGGCATCAAAGGTGGTTATGACTATCTTGTACTTGGTCAGCCTGACTTTCTCAAGGAACTTGAAAAGCAAATTAAGTCGAATAAAATTGACGACTGGAAAATATATCTGAAGTGGAACCTTCTTGATCTTGCCGGTAATGTACTGAGCAATGATTTCGTAATGGAGGATTTTAACTTCAACAGCAAAATTCTGAACGGCCAGAAAGAGATTCAGACGCGCTGGAAACGTATGGTGCAGATGACCGATGGAATGGTCGGTGATGCTGTTGGTCAACTTTATGTTGCCAAACATTTCCCGCCTGAAGCAAAGAAAAAAGCAGATGAACTTGTTTCAAACCTGATCGGTGTTTACAAAGAGCGCATCGAAAAACTCGATTGGATGAGTGATGTGACAAAGAAAAAAGCACTGGAGAAATTAGCTGCCATTACCCGTAAAATTGGTTACCCTGATAAATGGAAAGATTATGCCGGACTTGATATTTCCCGCGATAACTTTTTCCAGAACCTCATGAATATCATGAAGTGGAATTACCAGTACGAGGTAAATAAGATTGGTAAACCGGTTGACCGTCTTGAGTGGGGAATGACTCCTCCGACAGTAAACGCTTATTACAATCCTTCCCTCAATGAAATCGTTTTCCCTGCAGGAATTCTTCAGCCTCCTTTCTTCAATCCACAGGCTGACGATGCAGTAAACTACGGTGGCATCGGCGCTGTTATCGGCCATGAAATGACTCACGGTTTCGATGATCAGGGACGTAACTTCGATGCAAAAGGAAATCTTACTACATGGTGGACTCCTGAAGATTCTTCGAAGTTTATGCAAAAGGCTGAACGCATCGTTGATCAGTTCAATAGCTATACAATTCTTGACACCATTCATGTGAACGGAGAATTGACACTCGGCGAAAACATTGCTGACCTTGGTGGTTTGACGATTGCATATGATGCTTTCAAGCGCACGAAACAAGGACAAGGCAATGAGAAAATCGATGGACTTACTCCTGATCAACGTTTCTACCTCGGCTTTGCATACATCTGGGCAGGTGATATCCGTCCGGAAGCTGCAGCACGTCGTATCGTTACCGATCCACACTCTCCGGCTCTTTACCGTGTAAATGGTACCCTGAGCAACCTCGAAACTTTCTACAAAGCATTTAATCTGAAAGAAGGCGATAAGCTCTTCAGACCGGATTCGAGCAGAGCGAAGATTTGGTAGGTATTAGTAAGTAGAAAGTAGTAAGTAGTAAGTAGTAAGTAGTAAGTAGTAGTTAGGTTCTTTAAATTATAAAAAGCAATCCACTTACTACTTACCACTTACTACTTACTTTTTTAAATTTGCAGTAAATCTCTTTCCCCCCATAATGTCTCCTTTCCGCGATTTTAAACTTAACAAGCAGCTTTGGAATGCAATTGATGACGCGGGATTTACGGAGCCGACGGAGATTCAACAGAAGGCCATACCACTGATTCTCGGTGGTCATGATGTGCTGGGAATAGCACAAACAGGTACAGGCAAAACTGCTTACCTGATTCCGATTCTAATGAGAGGAAATATGCGCAGGGAAAAGATCCTCGTGCATTGATCGTTGTTCCTTCCCGTGAATCCGCTGTACAGGTCGTAGATCATCTCAAAATGTTTGCGAAGTATACTGACCTGCGTTTTGTTGCACTGATGGGAGGAACAGGAACCAAGACTCAGAAAGATGCGCTGGAAGCCGGAGTGGATATTGTTGTTGCAACGCCCGGAAGAATGATGGATTTGTACCTGCCCGGTTTTCTGACTTTGAAAAGTATTCAGGTGTTTGTGATGGACGAAGCAGAACGATTGCTGGATATGGGCTTCAAACAACAAATCGACCGCATCCTTGAAGTGATGCCGCGAAAGCGACAAAATCTTTTATTCAGCGCTACCTGGAATGATAAAGTAAAATCTATTTCCGAAGATTTTCTCGAAGCACCAATTGAAATCCGCATCGCACCGGAGGTAAAAACGGTGAAGACGGTTTCTCAGACTCTCTACTTTGTTCCCAATATCAAAACCAAAATCAATTTACTGGATCACCTTCTGCGCGATGAAGCAATGAAAAAGGTGATGATCTTCTGCAAAACACGTTCAACTGCCGGAAACATCTCTAAGTATCTTGAGCGGAAATACGGCGAAGATATGGTTCGTGTATTACACGGAAATAAAGACCAGAATACGCGCTTGAATTCATTGAAACTTTTTGCTGAAACTCCTTTGAGATTTCTTGTTGCAACTGATGTTGCTGCCCGCGGAATTGATGTTGAGGGAGTATCACATGTAGTGAATTTTGAAGTGCCATTGATTTACGAAGATTACATTCACCGCATCGGCCGGACCGGTCGTGCCATGAGAACCGGTGATTCAATCACCTTTGTATCACCTCAGGATGAATATCACATTCGAAAAATTCAAAAGCTGATCGGAAACAAAATTCCGGTCGCCGATATTCCGGGTGAAGTTGAAATCACAGATACTCCTTTCGAAGAGCGTCAGCAAATGGCTCGTGACATTGATGAGCAGAGAAGAAGAGAAGACCCTGAATTCAAGGGAGCCTTTCATGAGAAAAAATGGAAGGGGAAGAAAAAATGAAAGGCGACAAACGTACGGCTTACCTCTTACTTATACTGCTTGCCATTATCTGGGGAAGTTCTTTCATACTGATGAAACGAGGACTGGATGTGTATACACCTTTCCAGATCGGTGCCATTCGAATGCTAACAGCCATGCTGAGTCTTTTGCCATTTGCACTGACGAAAATAAAAACCATTGAACCTACCCGATGGAAATACATTGCCTTGTCAGGTCTGACGGGAAATGGAATTCCTTCAGTTCTTTTTCCACTTGCCGAAACACAAATAAATTCTGCACTTGCCGGAATGATTAATTCACTGACGCCTGTGTTCACATTTATTCTCGGGATGGTGTTTTTTAAAATGAAGGGGAGTGCAAATAAATTTGCCGGGCTTGTTTTAGGATTGTTCGGTGCTCTTTTATTTATCGCCGGAGGCAGTAAAGGTCTGGGCGACTTCTCTCCTTATGCATTTTATGTTGTGCTTGCAACAGTGTGTTATGCAATTAGCGTGAACACGATCAGAACTCATCTCCTCGGAATCGACCCGGTGCTGAATACATCACTGACGTTGATTTTTGCAGGTGTACCACTTGGGGTTTATCTGTTCACAACGGATTTTATCACCCGAACACAAACAACTCCCGGTGCCGGTTTTAGTCTAATGTGTATCATCGTTCTGGCAATTTTCGGAACAACAATTTCAACCATACTTTTTAATAATCTGATTCGCAGCGGAGGCGCATTGGTAGCATCCTCGGTGACGTATCTGATTCCTGTTGTTGCTTTAATCTGGGGGCTGGCTGACGGAGAAAAACCTGCGTCATTGCATTACATCGGATTTGTTCTGATCCTAACCGGTGTTTACCTGATTTCCAGGACACAGGCATCAAAAGAAAAATCCGGCTAATTTTTCCTCGCAATTACGCGAACTGTATCAAAGAGATTGACCGGAATTCCGAAGTTGTTGATGTTCTCCAAAGCTTTGATTCGTATTCCCGTTCTTCTGCCTACCTGATAGAAGGGTAAACCGAAAGGAACAATTTTCCAGGGCGCATTCACAGAAAGAACTTTGAAGCCGGCTGACTCGGCCATCATCGGAAGTGTTTTATTGCTGAAGAAAAAAGTATGCTGCGGTGGCGTCATCAGTCGCCAGTTGTCTTTCATGATTCTGCTGAGCAGCGATGAATGATCTCCAGTGACAATCAAAATCACTCCACCCGGGTTCATCGCTTCGTAAATCATCTTCAGTGTTCCGGAAGGATCCGGAAGGTGTTCAATTACATCAGCATCACAACGGCATCCACTTTTCCCGTCTTGCGCAATAAATTCTGATCGAGTACACCTTCAAAAACATTCAATCCGCGTTTTACGGATTGCTGCACACCATCGGTGCTTACTTCCACTCCATAGCAATCAAAATAATTTTTTGCTTCGTCAAGAAAATAGCCATAAGCACTTCCGATTTCAAGTAGTTTCTTTCCCTTTGTATCAGGAAAGTAGGAGAGTAGCTTATTTAAAACTTTTTTGAATTCTGATTTGAGAATCTTTTCTGACGATTCGTAATCTGCATATCCATCGACCTGACCGCCTTTGAAATACGTCTCATCGTAAATCGTACGTGTGTCAAAGTTTTCCGGCAGTACAGTTGAAACTAACCCGCATTTTGTACAGCGTACAATCGGAAAGTTCTTTTTCATATAAAGTAACCGATGGGTGGTGTTGCCACAAAGGTTGCAGGGGAAATTATATGCAGAGGATTCAGTCACAGTTGAAGTTTTTCAAAATTACTTTTTATTCCGGCTTTCATCGGTTGCCGTACGGACACTTTCTTTACGAATTAATTCTGTCAGCATTTCTTCCATCTTTCTGTACTTCGAATAAAGCACAATGAAACCAAGAAAGCCCATGAGTATGCAAATGTAAATGATCAGATCAACTCCTCGCCCGATGCCGAGTACATTCGCTAATCTGATGCTGAGGTCAGGATTTATCGCCAACACAATGCCTCCGAAAAAAACGGAGAGCATCAGCAGGCGAATGATTAAACGGTTTTTGAAGTAAACAAAATAAACAGCCAATAACGCAATTAGCGCTACGACGAGTATTATCTGGAAAGTTGTCATTTGAGTAGACGATTTATGATAATATCAATTACAATATTAATGGAATTAAAGGCTGATTGTCCTTTTGCCTGAGAATATTCAGTGTAAATAATGTGTGTAGGACATTCCTTGTACCGAAGCCGTTTTCTTCTGATGTGCAATAGTATCTCCGATGCATGAGCCATTCTGTTTTCACGGATTCTGATCGCTTTGGCTGCTTTCTCCGTAAGCGCCCGAAATCCGTTGTGCGCATCGGTGAGCCAGATGCCTGTCAGCACGCCATTGACTACTCTTGCCACTCTCAATAATAATCTTCTTTTTCCAGGAACGGCCTGTTTGTCTTCTTCATTCAGAAAACGAGAGCCGATGACAATATCAGCTTCTCCTTTTTCCAGTGGCCGGAGTAACGATGAAATATCTGCTGCCGAATGCTGACCGTCGGAATCAAAGTGAATGAGAAATTGTGCGCCCTGACGCAATGCAAGGTCAGTGCCTGTCTGCAATGCTGCTCCCTGACCAAGGTTGATACGGTGCCTGGCAAACCAGACAGGAAGGTCGCTGATTTCTTCTTCTATATTTTCTGCAGAACCGTCGTCAACAACAACAATATTGTATCCATATGGCATCAATGTCTTTACAGTTTGCCGGATCATCTTCTTGTCGTTGTAACAGGGAATAATGACGTATATGCTTTTCGGATTCACTGCAGATTTTTTTGATACCAGTCCTTTTCGCCGGATGAAAAACTGAAAGTTACATTATTTTTCGAGATAAATTCTTTCTGCTTATCCGTAAGCGGACGATCGAATTGAATCAATATCGGAAGAGATGGATCAATCGCCGTAGCATGATTCAGTAAACTGTCGTAACTCATCACAGGTATTCCGCCTGCAACAGCAGCAACCGTCATAGTAGTACGGTTTGGCGCAGCAACCAGAACTCTTTTGGATGATGTGTTTGTTTTTAATAACCACCGTGCCGGATCCAGATGTTGTTTCTGATCATATTCATAGGTTCCTTGCCTGTCATTTTGTACAAGCAATTTGTAGTGCTTGAAGGAATTGTAACCAAAAGCAACAATGACTGATAATGCGAATAGCCCGGCGATGCTTCTTCTCAGCCCTGCGGAATTTTCAGTGTTTCTGAAAAGGAAGTGGATTAGAAAAACCTGCATCAGAATAATAACAGGTGCGAAGTATCTTGTTTCTGAAAAATAAGTCCAGTGGTCGTTGCCGGTGAATGATTGCGGAGGTGAAATCACTGTGAGAAACCCTAACATTCCAATCGTAGTCAGGAAGGAAATTCCCCAGACATTCAAATACGCCGAAGCGCTTTCTGCTTTTTTGAAAGCCTGATAAACTCTGCGAAAGAAAAGGAATAGAAGAAATATCGTCAGTGCTACTTCTGCCAGTCTTACCAGTAGTGCAGGAGCTGAACCTTCCGCAAATTTATTTTCAAATGTATCCGTGAAGAAAAAACTTCTCCAGAGAAATGGATCCATTGTCAGAAGTTCGCCCGGATTAATTGCATGTTTCGCTTTTTCCAGATAGGTGCCGGTTCCATAATAGGTTTTTTCGAATACATACAATGCAATACTCAGCATTCCGGAAACTGAAAAGAAGATCAGACTTTTTCTGAACAGATGCTTTCCCGGTTTCTTAAAGGAAAGGGCTGCAATTGTAAGTGGAATGAGAAAAGCGAGCGGTAAATAAGAGAAACGTACTAAGGCAGACATGAAGAGAAGAATACCTGCCATTACTGCATTGCGTGTTGAGGGAGCTTCAATCAGCTCATGGCATTTTAGTATCGACCATATAAAAAATGTTACTGCAATAAGGTCAGTTGAACTGAAATAGTGAAAAGGAGAAAAGCCAAAGGCGTTCAGTAAACAGAAAATTGCAAAAGCTTCTTTGTAATTTATCGGTAAGAGTTTTCTGAATAGGCGGAGGATGAGAATGAAAAGCAGGATGATGAAAATTCCGTCTGTCAGTTGTTGTGCAAGTAATAAATCAGAAGTAATCAGATACGCCGGCATCAGACAAAAGGTATAGCCGGGGGGCCAGCCTGAAAATGGGATGAACTCTGCTTTCAGATTGTTAGAAACGTAAGCGGCAGGTAATAAAATTCCGTCGCCGTGTTTGAAACTATAAGTGGCCGCAAGCTGGATGGCCTTATCAATAGTGAGATTGCTGAATACAAGATTGTGCTCAATCCTCAGAATAAGGGTGATGATGAGTATGGGCAGAAAATATTTTCTGAGAAGGATCAGCATTCAGGAAGGAGAGGTTTCAAAAATATGAAATTATACTTTCATACGATGCTAAAATTGGTGAACGGAGAATTTAACCCTTGGTATTGAATGTCGGGGCAGACGAATGACAATTTTTATTCGGGAAAATAAAAAAGGCCGGTGTTGACCGGCCTTTGAATTACTTGCTTAATTCCGCAAAGTTTCGGAAGAAGATTGGAATGGTTTCAATTCCTTTCATGTAATTGAATATACCGTAATGTTCATTCGGAGAGTGGATCAGATCGCTGTCGAGACCAAATCCCATGAGTACAGATTTCAGTCCGAGCTCTTTTTCAAACAGAGCAACGATCGGAATACTTCCTCCTCCACGGGTTGGAATTGGTTTTTTACCAAATGTGGTTTCAATCGCTTTGCTTGCTGCTTTGTAGGCAACAGAGTCGGTTGGGGTAACAACCGGTTCGCCACCATGATGCGGACGAACTTCCACCTTCACCGATTTAGGAGCAATCTTTTTGAAGTGATCACTGAAGAGTTTGGTGATTTTATCGCTGCTCTGATTCGGAACCAGACGCATGCTGATTTTCGCAAATGCCTTCGACGGAAGTACAGTCTTTGAACCTTCACCTGTATAACCGCCCCAGATTCCGTTTAGCTCAAGCGTTGGACGAATACCTGTTCTTTCCAAAGTAGTATATCCTGCTTCTCCCATTACATCGTCAACACCGAGATCTTTTTTGTAAGCATCGAGACTGAACGGAGTTTTGTTCAACTCAGTACGTTCTTCCTTACTTAATTCGATTACGTCGTCATAAAATCCCGGAATAGTGATGTGATTGTTTTCGTCTTTCATCGAATCAATCATTTTGCACAATACCTGAATCGGATTCGCTACTGCGCCTCCGAATACTCCGGAGTGAAGGTCACGGTTTGGTCCTGTAACTTCAACTTCGACATATGACAAACCTCTCAGACCGGCTTCAATAGATGGGATATCGTTTGCAATGATTGACGTATCTGAAATAAGAATGACATCACCTTTTAAACGATGTTTGTTTTCTTTTACCCATGTGCCAAGATTGCTTGAACCAACTTCTTCTTCGCCTTCAATCATGAAGCGAACGTTGCATGCGAGTGAATTTGTTTTCATCATCAACTCGAATGCTTTTACATGCATGTAAACCTGACCTTTGTCGTCGCATGCTCCGCGGGCATAAATTTTTCCGTCTTTAATTACAGGCTCGAATGGGGGAGAGTCCCAGAGATTCAGCGGATCAACAGGCTGTACATCGTAGTGGCCGTAAACAATAACAGTCGGGAGTTTCGGATCGATCATTTTTTCACCGTAAATAATCGGATGACCGGGTGTCGGGCAAACTTCAACTTTGTCAGCTCCTGCTGCAATAAGTTTTTCTTTGATAAATTCCGCAGCACGTTTTACATCGCCTGCAAATTTGCTGTCGGCACTGATGGATGGTATTTTTAACAGATCGATAAGTTCGTCAAGGAATCTTTTCTCGTTCGTCTTAATGTATTGCTGAATAGTTTCCATAAATGGTAATTGATTTTAGGGAGATGAAGGTAGAAAGAAATCTGCTCAGGAAACAAGTATTTTTCCCGTCATTTCCTGAGGCTGATCGATATCCATCAGTTTCAGTACGGTAGGAGCAAGGTCGCTTAAACGGCCGTTGGATATCTTTTTGTAAGTACTGTCGATAAGGAAGAGGGGCACAGGATTGGTCGTATGCGCCGTATTCGGACTTCCATCGTCATTGATCATGAAATCGGCATTTCCGTGATCGGCTGTAATCAGGAAAGAGTAACCTGAAGCCAAACCTGTTTCAACCACACGCTGTACGCATTTGTCGACGGTCAGCACTGCTTTTTCAACTGCTGAAAAAACACCGGTGTGTCCAACCATATCTGTATTGGCAAAATTGAGGCAAACAAAATCGGTTTTGCCTTCTTTCAGTTTCTCGCAAATGGCGTCGGTTACTCCTGCAGCACTCATTTCGGGTTGTAAATCGTAAGTCGCAACCTTCGGTGAAGGAATCATAATTCTTGATTCACCGGTGAAAGGCTCTTCACGGCCTCCGCTGAAAAAGAATGTTACATGCGGATATTTTTCTGTCTCTGCAATGCGGATCTGCGTCTTGCCGTTTTTGGAAAGTACTTCTCCCAAAGTTGCAATCAGATTGTCTTTTTCATAAATGACATCGACGTTCTTAAAGGTATCGTCGTAATTTGTCATTGTAACATATTTCAAACGCATCATCGCCATGTTCTGCTCATGGAAATCCTGCTGCGTGAGTACTTGTGTGATTTCACGACAACGATCTGTCCGGAAATTAAAACAAATCACTGCATCGTCTTCTTCAATTGTAGCGAGTGGTTTGTTGTTTTCACCTGTGATGACAATAGGTTTAATAAACTCATCAGTCACATTCTCCGCATAGGATGCTTCAATTCCATTGATTGCTGAAGTTGAATGATGTCCGGTACCGTGAACAAGCAAGTCGTACGCTAGTTTTACACGTTCCCAGCGTTTATCACGATCCATAGCATAATATCTTCCAACTACAGAAGCAATTTTTCCTGATGAAGTTGTAAGGTGTGTTTCAAGTTCTTTGATGAAACCGAGACCGCTTTTCGGGTCAGTATCACGACCGTCAGTGAAGGCATGAATAAAGACATCACTTAGTCCATTGGCTTTCGAAACATCGCACAATGCTTTCAGATGATTGATGTGCGAATGAACGCCGCCATCGGAAACCAGGCCAAAAAGATGAAGCTTTTTGCCCTTGGATTTGCAGTAGTTAATCGTATCAAGAATAGCTTTCTCCTTCTGAAAATTTCCGTCGCGAATGGCAATGTTGATTTTGACCAGATCCTGGTAGACAATTCTGCCTGCGCCGATGTTAAGGTGGCCTACTTCAGAATTACCCATCTGCCCGTCGGGCAGGCCTACATCTTCACCGCTGGTTTTTAATTCAGAATTGGGATACTTAGAATACATCGATGAAACGAAAGGCGGATTAGCCGTAAAAATGGCATTTGCTTTCGTTTTAGGGCCGTGCCCCCAGCCGTCCATGACGATTAAAACAACTTTCTTATTATTCATGGTGCGAAGGTAGGGTTTGTTCAGTGAATTTTCGGGTTGGCGGATTTAAATATTATTGATTATTGAAAAATGAATATTGAAAAATGAAAGAAGAAAAATCCAAGTTTTAAATTGAGCTGAACCCTATTTTTCGAGAAGGGGAAAACGTATTCTGAATACGGTTCCTTTGGGTTTGTTGTCTTCTATGAAAATTCTGGCATCATGCTCATCAACAATGTAACGGACAATAAAAAGGCCCAGGCCGGTTCCTTTTGTTTTACGTGTTTCTTCGTTGCCGATACGATAAAATTTGTTGAAGATTTTTTTCTTCTCTGAATCAGGTATACCGACTCCCTGGTCGGCCACGGCGAGATTAACGTATTTGTCCTCACTCCATACTCTTACTGATATGTCGGTTCCTTTCGGCGAGTACTTCCAGGCATTTTCCAGAAGATTAGTCAGCAGAATTGAAAGCCCGTTTTTGTCCACATGAACATAAAGACCTTCTTCGATTTCTGAATTTATATGTGAATGTTCAGGTACTTGCTGAAATTTCTGAGTGAATAATCTAACAAAAGCAGAGAAATTAATGTCTTCCTTGGAAAATGCATAACCGTTGTGGTCGATGAGGTTTGCCATGAGTGCATTTTCTACCAGTGTGTTCAATCGGTCAGTGTCACCGATGGCACTGTTGATGAAAGAAAATGATTTCTGTTTATCAAGATCATGACGAAGCAGAGTTTGCAGGTATAATTTGATGGAAGCTAAAGGTGATTTGAATTCATGGGTAATCGACAGCAGGAAGTTTTTCTGTTGCCTGGCCAGCGCCATTTCCTTTCGGTAAGCGCGAACCATCATAATAGTGCCCCATGAAAGCAACAAGAGAAATACCATGCCTTCTCCGAGTACCATCCATCTGCGCTGATTAATTTTCTTATGCAGGATTAAAATTTCAGCCGATTTCTTTTCCTGCGGTATTTGCTGAAAAGATACATTCTCGATTTTATGGTGAAGTACTTCGTCGTTTAAAGAGACAAGAAGATATGCCCACCAGCAAAACTGGAAGAGGATGTAAAAGGCTAAAATGTATAAGAGGAGCAATGATCGTTTCACCCTTGAAGCAAATTAATGTGCTTCGAAGATAGCAAAAGAAAAGTCAGTGATGAAATGAATCCGAATACGGATTTCTTTCCTGATGATGATTCAGGTCAGCCTCACAGTGGGCTCAGGCCCATTTAAACTTGTCGGAGAATTTATTGATGCTGATATACCTTCTTTTATTCTTGAAGGTATAGGCGAGAAGTACCTTTCCTTTTTTTGGAATAGGCGAAGAGAAAACTTCCGGAATTTCCTTGAGTGCATCGAGACGAAGTACTTCTTTTTTTCCAAACTCATTGACGGATTTCAGATCTTCTTTCGTTAGCTTGAAATGATATCGCTTGTTGTCAATCCAGAGTTCATCGAAGATAAGTTCTTCGCTGCTCTTTTTAGTTTTTAATTCCAGAGTACAGGTTATAATACGGTCATTGCCCCGGCTCTTCCACATGCGTAGCGAGGTCTTGCGGACGCTGAAGTGGGGGAACCGGAAGTAGAAGGTGTAAATAAAACGAAGTATTAAAAAAAGTGTCATGCCTCGTTTATTCCTGATAGTCGTAACTGCGTGTCTCGCCGTCGACTTGTTTCAGGAATTGCCAATGTCCGTTTTCGTCTTTCTTTTCCAATATGTAATACTCTACTCCGTGATCCCAGCCTTTGTATGGCGTCCATTCGAGATGTACCATTCTTGATTCATCCATGTTTCCTTTTAGAACAATGGTTGAAGTATTCATGCTCGGATCTTCGTTGATATTACATGTATTGATGACAAGTATTTTGTAATAATAATTTGTGTTCTGAACATCTACATTGTAATCCATGTAGTCGGTCTGCAGTGAAGGTACTGTTGTCAGATACCTGAAATTGACGTTGTCTGTTGAACGGTATACATCAAATTGCGCCACCATTTCCGGGTGTACAATTGGCTGTCGCCATTCAGTTAAAACTGTCTGATTGTCGACAACGGTAGAACGAACTACGTCCACTATCTGGTTTTCCAGTGTATTCAGAGGTATGGTTTGTGAAGTATCTGAATAGGATGTATAAGTTGTTCCGTTCAGATTTGTTGCCATAACCTTATAACGGTATGGATATGGGCAGATGAATGTTGAGTCTACATAATCCAGTGAATTGCCCGGAACTGTTGCAATGTAGTAGAATGCTCCGTCCTGTTCTGAACGATAGAGTTCATATGTGTCAACTGTTGCTCCTCCATACGGTGTCCAGTTAACTGCAATATTTTTACCTGCTCTTTGAGAAGAGATGTTTACGGTAGTATGTGCCTTGCAGCTGTCCAGCGGAATTGTATTGCCGCAAATATCTATGGCCTGAACTTTATAGGTGTATGTCTTCAGAAGTGTATTCAAACCGGTGTCGGTAAAGTCAGAAGTTAAGCTGAAATTTGAGTTCTGCGGATTTACATCGGTGTATACAGCTGAGTAGGTATTGCTGTAGTCTGCTTTACGATAAACCACATAGGCCGCCAGGTCAATGGCAGGATTGTTTTCCCAGATAATTTTTACCTGTGTATCGTTCACTACTGAAACACTGAGAATATTTGTTTCATTCGGCGGCAATGAATCCAGCACATGAATCATGGCAGGATAAGTAATCACATCGGAACATCCGTTAAGATTAGTTACCGTAAGTGTGATATCGTAGAATCCGGGCGATGTAAAATCAAGAGTCGGGTTCTGAGCTGTTGAAGTTTGCCCGTTACCGAAATCCCAGAAATAGGAAGCCGCAGAATCGGTATTCGCTGTATAGTTGATAAAGGTCACATGAAACGGCGAACATCCCGTTACATCACTCGCACTGAATGCAGGCTGTGGTGTTGCCATTACATTTATCGGCTGTGATAAAATTGCTGTGTCTGTACAGCCAAAACTGTTTTCTACCACCAGCTGAACCTGATAATTTCCTGCGACTGTGAATTCATGAACGGGATCCTGATCAGTAGAGAAATGATTGTCGCCAAAATTCCAGGAGTTGCTGATTTGTCCTGTGGAGAGATTCGTGAATGTAGCATATACAGGCTGACAACCGCTGACACCAGTTGTAGTGAAGTCTGCAACCGGACTTGGATGAATTACAACTTTCTGCGGCAATTCATAATATGAGGTACAACCGGAAGTGTCTTGTGTAACCAGAGAAACAGTAAATGATCCGCTGTCTGCAAACACGTGGTATGCATCCGTTGAACTTGCATTGTATCCGTCACCGAAATTCCAGCTCCATGAAACTGCATTCTGCGATTGATCAGTAAAGTTGACTGCAAAAGGACTACAGCCTTCTGTTGCTGAAGAAGTGAAATGTGTAATCGGACCTAGGACCTGTATATAATCCGGTCTGGTAATCGTATCTGAACAACCGGCCGAACTGGTAGCAATTAATGAAACAGTGTAGGTTCCGGGAACATTGTAAATGTGAGTCGGATTGGCATTGCTGGATGTTGTACCGTCACCGAAATCCCAGAGATATTGATCTGCATCGTTCGATTGATCCGTAAAGTTAACAATAGAAGGAGCACATGCCTGTAAATCGGTACTGAAGAAGCCGGCATGTGGCTGAAGTACGTTGATGTAGGCCGGACGAACTAATGTGTCATGACAACCAACATAGATGGATCCAATAACAAGCGAAACGTCGTATTGTCCCGGTGAGGCATAGGTATGCGATGGATTCGGGTCAGTTGATGTTGTTCCGTCGCCGAAGTCCCAGAAATATTCTGTCGTAATCATCGGCACATTACTGTTGAATTGTACAGTGAACGGGAAGCATCCGGAATCTGATACGGCTTCGAAATCTGAAACTAACAAAGGGAATGAACCGCTTTCTACTGTGTCCTTACAACCGTGAATATCTACAATGGCCAGATACGGGTGCGCAGTAGTCGGAGTAAGATAGAGGTGTGAAGGATTCTGTACGTTCGATGTGTCACCATCGCCAAAATGCCAGCTCCATGAAACAGGATTTACACTGAGATCAGTAAAGGTTGCATTAAATGGCAAACAGGACTGATCACGCACGAAGGAGAATTCAGCATGTGCCGTGTCTACTTCAATATATTGTGGCATGTATTGCGTACTTACACAAGAACCGCTGTAAACAGTCAGTGTTACGTCGTAAATTCCTGCCTCTGTCCATGTATGGAATGGATTCTGTAACGACGAAGTAGTTCCGTCGCCGAAATCCCACTGATACATAGTTGCATTCTGTGAATTGTTTACAAACTGGATATTGATTTGATTACACGACTGACGTCCGGTAGTTGTTGTAAAATCTGCCACCGGTAGATTTACGGTAATTGCCGGATTCACATTATAGGTTTGTGAACAGCCGTTGTTATCCGTAATTGTCAACGATACGTTAAACGTTCCTTCTGTAGTGAAAACGTGCGAAGGGTTTACAAGATTACTTGAAGTACCGTCGCCGAAATCCCAGTGATATGAAGAGAAGTTTTGCAGACTTGTGTAGAAATGTACAGTATCCCGTCCGCATACTTCATTTTCACTGGCAAGTAAAGGACTAATGAAGCTTGAATACAGACTGGTAGAAATACTTGCACTGCAACCCATCGTATCGGTTACGGTTTGGGTGAGTACATAATTCGGATTTGCTGTTGAATAGGTATGCGTCGGAGAAACGGCAGTAGATGTATAACCGTCACCGAAGTTGTAACTCCAGGATACGGCGTTGACGGATGAGTCTACGAGCGTAATTTGTGTACTTGTGCATGTTGCATTCTGTACTACCCCGAAACCGGCCTGCGGCCCGGAGACTCGCACAATGCTATCCATCTGCCAAACCTGAGTAATACCAAGTGTGTCTGTAGCTGTAAGTACGACATTATAAATTCCCGGAGTTGTATAAACGTGTGAAGGGAACTCCACATTACTGCTGTCGCCGTCACCAAAATCCCAGTTCCAGATAACTGTTCCTGAAATGTGATTGGTAAACTGAACGTTCAGCGGTGCGCAACCTTGCTGTATTTCCGGAATGCCCGGATTGCCCGGATCAATCGGTGTAGTATCAGGTGAGCCGAAGTCAAATGGCGGTGGATCGTAAAATAGTGTACACACACCGTTAGAAATCGTCAGAGTAACATTGTAGTTTCCCGGATTCTGATAAACGTGAAGAGGATTTTGCTGAGTTGAAGTTCCGCCATCACCGAAGTCCCACAACCAGGAAGTTGCTCCCAGGGAGTTTGCATAAAACTGAACAGGATTCGGGAATACTGTGTCGAGCGGTAAGCCGTAGAAGTTGGCACCAAAAGGTGTAAAGTAAACACTATTGCTTTGCATGGTTGTGTATGAACAACCGTCGGCAGTAGTTATGGTAAGACTCACGCTGTGATAACCCGGAGAGTTATACGTGTGAGCCGGATTTTGCTGTGTTGAAGTGGTGCCGTCACCAAAGTCCCAGAACCACGATACTGCATTCATGGAAGTATCCTGGAAGGTGGCAACGTAAGGAGGACAAGGCGATACCGTATGGGTAAAGCCGGCATAACCGCCCTGTACCTGGAAGGTACTGAAGTTGCTGATGGTTTGAGCACATCCGCCTGCAGCTGAGGTCGTCGTTAATGCGACAGTATAATTGCCCGGTGTATTATAAGTATGAACAGGATTCTGAAGCGTCGAAGTAGTTCCGTCGCCAAAGTCCCAAAGCCAGCCTGTTGAACCGGCAGTATTATCTGTGAATTGTGTAGTTAATGGAGCACAACCAACCGTTGTTGGCGGTGGTACGTAATTGGCTGCAGGATTTACCGTTTGAATATATCCTGCCTTACGAAGTGTGTCCGTACAACCCAATGAATCACGAACCACAAGCGTGACGTCAAAAACGCCGGCTGTATTGTAGGTGTGGACCGGATTCTGTTGAGTAGAAGTAGAGCCGTCACCAAAATCCCAGAAGCATTGCAGGCCGGTGACAGGCGATAATGCGGCAAAGTTGACTGTCAGCGGCGGACATCCAACGCGCGGATTGGCGTTAAAGATGGCTTCCGTTGAAGTAACATGAATAATGTCGTGATATACTGCACTTCGTGTACAGCCTGTAGGCCCCCAGCATTTAAGAACGACAGTAAAAATACCGTTGTTTGTATAAACGTGTGTCGGACTTGTTGCAGTACTTGTTGTTCCGTCACCAAATGTCCATAAACAGGAAGTGAAGTTGGTTGATGTATTTGTAAACTGAACTGCAAGCGGTGAGCAACCTGTTGTGTTCGCATAAGTGAAACTTACGGTAGGTCGCGGTCCGACAAAAATGTAGTTCGGTTTTACAATTGTATCAGCACAGCCTGTGGTTGTGGTTACAATTAAAGTAACGCTGTATGTTCCTGCAGCAGTATAAATATGCTGAGGATTGATATCCGTAGAAGTTTGTCCGTCGCCGAAAGTCCAGAACGCCGTTGCACAATTGGCATTGTTGTTACTGAACTGTACGGTGAGAGAAGCACAACCACTGTCGACATCGGAAGTGAAATTTCCCCAATGATTTAAACCGACTGTTATTTCAGTCGGCACATCAGATGTGTCTGAACAACCAAGGTTGTTGGTCACGATCAGGGATACATCATACACACCCGGACCATTGTAAACGTGCGCCGGATTGTGTGACGTGGACGTAAGTCCATCTCCAAAATTCCAAAGCCACGATACGCCGTTGACGGCTGTATTATCAAAGTGAAAAACCGTAGCCGGATCACAGGAAGCCGTAGTGGCTGCAATGATAGTCGGGTCCGGTTTCGGGTAAATTGTTATGTACTGACTGATTGTTTTTACATCCTGGCAGCCGTAAGCGCTGACTGCCATCAATGTTACACTGAAAACTCCTGAAAGAGCATAAGTGTGAACAGGATTTGCCTGCGTAGATGTATTACCATCGCCAAAGTCCCACAGGTACGTGGCTGCTCCTGTCGATGTATTTGTAAAGCTGTATGAATTTCCGTCGAGGCATGACGCAAAGTGATCCGCCGAGAACGACGCTACCGGTTTTGCAACTACAGTTATGTAGTTGGTATATCTGGCTGTGTCGCTGTTACCGGCTCCGTCGTACGCTATTAATGTAATAGTGTAGGTTCCGGCTGCCGAGTAAAGGTTCGAAGGATTTGCAAGGGTAGAGGAGTTTCCATTACCGAGATCCCAGTAATACGATGTCGCACCTGTTGAGGTGCTTGTAAATTGTACCGTCAGCGGCGAACACCCCGTAGTTTGATCAGCGGTAAATGATGCCTGTGGATTAGCCATGACATCTGTACCGCAGAAGACCAACCCTAAAAAGAGTAGGAGCTTCAGCCCGGCATTCAGTACATATTTTTTTAACAGCGTATTGGTTCCCATGGTTTATGAATGAAAAGTCCCTTATTGCGAGAAGCGTTGCCGTAACAACGGAAGTAGTTCAGGTAAAAATTATTTCACCTGAACCATTCGCGAGGTCTTATCAATAAAGAGTGGATTTGCATCCGGCGAAATCACTGACTTCGGTTCAGCCTGTGCAACCAGTTTTCCTTCGTTATCGATCTGTTTAATGCGATAGTGAGCAACACCGGCTACCGGTTTTGTGTCTACCCAGCTGTAAAGAAGTTCAAGCGGAGAGCCGATACCTTCTTTTAAACCAACAGGCTCGTATTCTGTGCCGTCAGTAGAACGCTCAATTACATAAATACAGTCGTCCGAACTTGGTTTTGCTACCCAATTCATGTAAACCTTACCGGAATTGTAAACGATGTTTTCCTTTACAAACTCCAGTTTGCCTGCTTCTTTACTTGCAGTTGCAGGTTCCTGAGCAAAAGCGCTCATGGCTGCAAATACTAATACATAAAGAATAACAAGCTCCAATGCATACATGAATAGCTTATTTGAAGCAATTCGCGAACGGAGCGACTTTTCTGTGGCACTTGCTGTGCCTGCATCAACAGATTTGGCGATAATTGTTTTCATTGTAAATGGTTTTTTATCTTATGTTCAATATATACCTGTAACACCTGTCACAGTTCCCATCATCTTCCGTGCTTCTTACAACTGTAAGATTTCGCCTGTTTTTGTCAGAAAAGATTTTTGCCAGATGAACTGATTTTAGTCGCCATTTCATGAAAAAAAGCCGCAGATTCGGCTGAATTCGCCTGTTGACGCGTGTTTCAGAGGCTTTTTTTGAAAAGTGTCCGAAATTGAATCCAAAAGAAATCTTCGCCCGTTAAAATTCCCAGATAAACATAAATATCGAATCGGAAATCATGGAGACATTAAACAAAACGATTAAGAAACTGAGCGAACCTGAATATCAGGAATTACTTTCAGCAGTAGCAGGAAGAAAAAACAACAAACCTTATCTGGTTCTCGAAGCTGCTCGTAATAATAATTATGACGAGGGTGAAATGATGGATATGCTCCAGGTTAATCCGAGCACCTATTATACATTAAAGTCTCGCTTGAACGAGCGTATCGCTCAATACCTCGCTCAAAACGTAAAGAATCCGATCTCCGCATTAAAAGATAAAGTAGCCATGGTACCTGCAATGGTATTCGGTAACGACCGTGAAGTGGCTATCCGCGCTCTTAAGAATCTTGAGAAACAACTTATCGAATACGATCTGTCGAATGAACTTATTGTTGTCTATAAGGCACTCGCACGTTTAAGTATGTTCAACGGCGATTACGATTATTATGAAAAAGAATACAACCGTCACGTTGCCTATTCTTTGGCAGTTGTGAAGGCTGAAGATCTTTTCTATGATTTCGTTAAACGTGCCGGAAACTTTATGCTCACACGTGAAGAAAACGATCGCGAATCTGTACAAGCTATCCTCCGTGAACTGACGAATATCTCTGAATTGTACCAGGGCCACCGACTTTCGGTTATGTACAATATCGTGCGCATTTACTATATGTGCATGTTCACTTCCCGTTCTGAAAATCTGAAGAGCCTGGAAATCGAAATCGATACCATTCTGCAACAGATTAAGAAGAACTTTGAGAAATATGAACTGGATACATTCTATCAAAGTATCCGCTTCATGGTAGATTATCTCTACTTCGAATACTATCAGAAAACCGGTAACACCGTTCGTGCCGATCATTACTATCGTCAGATCAACGGAAATGTACCTGAAGTTGCTTTCAAACCGGTATTCAGTTTCTATGTTACTCAATACCTGAATTCAAAAGTTGAACGTTTCCTTGATAACGGTAATGTCGCTGAACTGATTGACCTCAACTCTGAGCTCGAACAGAATTTCGACACCGGTGTTGCTGAAGCGTATCCGCATATCTCTTTCCGTCGCTTCCTTGCTATCGGTAAATTCTATGAAGGAGACTACGCTGCCTCTGCACGTATCCTCAACAACCTTCGTAACGAACTTTCCATGAAGCGTTACACTTACTCTGATGTTGAACTGAAACTCTTCCAGGCTATGCAATATTGCTTTATGGGAGAAGACGGTCTCTGCAGTCAGCTGTTGCAAAGTGTAAAACGTCAGATCAATGACGAAGAAAAAATCTACGAACCGGCCATCCTTTTCATCAAGATGCTCAAAGCTGCCATCAAACCGGAAGAATTCCGTAAGAAGGTGAAAAAACTTGCAGAAATTTATGAGCACTTCAATCAGACTCAATCAGGTCCTTCAAGAATGCTCTGGTTTGTGAAACTCGATGAAGCTGCTATCCGCAAAATGGCGAATCCGATTAAAGACTAATATTACCGCAATATCACATGAACGACTCCGGGCCTGCAGAGGTACCGGAGTTTTTTTTTGGTGAGACTTGTTTCCCACGGAAAGCACGGAAATAAAAAAGAAATCACGGAAATTTTTCTAGGCAACTAAGCAACTAAGCAACTAAGCAACTAAAAGTTAATCGCATCAAGATACTTCTCATTCAGTGGCTTGTTTACATACTTAACCACGTACTGATTAGTCGATGCACGATTAATGTCTTCAGGTGAAATAGAGGAGGAAAGCACAATCACTTTGCAGTTTTTGCGGATGGTTTCTGAAAGCTTTTCATATTCGGCAAGGAAGCCAAAGCCATCCATTACCGGCATGTTAAGGTCAAGAAAAATCACCTGAGGCAAAGCGTTGATATCAGAAGGTAATTCACGAAGATATTGAAGAGCTGACTCAGCGCTGTTCTTAACTACAACTGATTTCGAGAAATGATTGGTTGTAATCATTCGCTCATTGATAAAATTATCAATGTCGTTATCATCAATCAAAAGAACCCGTTCAAATTTTATTGGTTTGTCTGTGCTTTTCATGATGAAGAAAAAAGAGTGGTGATGAGTGGAATCGAACCACTGACACAAGGATTTTCAGTCCTTTGCTCTACCAACTGAGCTACATCACCGTTTTTTAGTGTGCGCAAAAGTAGAAAAAAAATGGTTTAGCCAAAATATTTTTCTTTTTTGGCACTTTTTCTCCGAAGCAATCTTCTGTCTATTTGTAACTTGCATCAAATTCTTCCTATGTATCTGACTATTGATGCAGGTAATACTTTTGTAAAGCTCCTGATCTTCCGGGATCATGTTCCGGTTTTCCGTGATGTTCGCAAAGGCCTAACGATACGATATTTACAGTCGATTTTCAGGAAATTTGAGATTGATGGTGCAATGATCTCTTCGGTGATCAATCTGGATGCCGGAGTAAGAAAATTTCTTCGGGAAAAAAAGATTATGGAGTTCACCTCCGGTACTGCGATTCCTTTGAAGAATAAATATAAGACACCGCAAACTCTTGGAAAAGACCGTCTGGCAAACGCCGTTGCCGCTGCATTTTTGTTTCCGGGAAAAGATGTTCTGGTCATCGACGCAGGCACCTGCCTGAAATTCGATTTCGTCGAGAAGGGAAAAAATTACCTCGGTGGCAGCATCAGCCCGGGTGTTGACATGCGATTTGAAGCTTTGCATTTGTTAACGGATAAATTACCGCTGACTGAAGCTGTGCCTTCTAATAAACTTATTGGAAATACGACAGTTACGGCAATTCAAAGCGGTGTATTTAATGGCATAACAGGTGAAATAGAATCGGTCATTCTACGTTACCGGAAACTGTATCCTTCACTCCGTGTCATCCTTACCGGCGGGGATGCCGAACTTTTGGCAGGACAACTAAATTTAAGCATCTTTGCCGCCTCCGATTTGGTAAATCTTGGATTAAATGAAATCATTGAATACAACAGGAATAAATAACCGTCGCGGCAAATTTGCCGCTTTCTTTTTCCTGGTTCTTCTTTCCGTTGTCGCCCGCGCTCAGAATGGTACCGTTTCACTCTATAGCCGCTATGGTATCGGCGATCTGAATTTCTCGGGTTATGCACGCAATCTGGCAATGGGTGGTATCCAGACCGGACTCAATCAGGCCAATTATATCAATGCCGGCAATCCGGCTGCTTTGGCAAACTGTTTCTTCACCGTCTTTGAAGCCGGTGCAAATTTCGAAGAAGCGCAATTGCAAACGTCTTCAACTTCTCAGTACTCTAACGCTGCCGCTCTCTCGTATTTCGATATGGCTTTTCCTATCAAGCCTGAAAAGTGGACGCTGGGATTCGGACTCAGACCTTACAGTAAAGTCGGTTACTCTGTGAAAGAATCGCTTACGACTCCTTTCGGCGACGATCAGTATAATACCTTCAAAGGCTCGGGTGGCGTAAATAACTTTCATCTTGGTACAGGTTTCCGGATTGCAAAAAATCTGAATGCCGGTGCAAGCGCAGAATTTCTTTTTGGCGTAATCAATCAGGACAGAACAGTTGAGTTTCACAGCTCTTATTATATGTCGACGCTCGATAAACAAAGTACTTCAATCGGATGGTTTCATTATACATTCGGATTGCAGTATACGATGGACAGCCTGCGACTTTCGCCTTCTGATTCTATCGTGGAAATCGACAGACGCATTATGCTTCTGAATGATTCAATTCAGAAAATTATCAGAAGAGATACAGGCAGAACAAGCACTCTTTATGCTGAATTGAATGCCATGAAGCAGCAACTTGCCGCTGCAAAAGCTGAAAAAAAATCGGTAGTCAACAGGAAGAAAAAAGGTGACTGGCAATTATGCTTCGGATTATCTGCCTCTCCTGATGCTTCCCTCAGAACTCACTATTCTAATGTAGCATCTTCATTCCGTTACGTCAATGTTGCAGAAGAAACGTATTACATCAGAGATACAGTTATCTACTCTCCGTCAACAGAAGGAAAAATAAAACTTCCGATGAGCGCCTCTTTCGGAGTGTGTCTGAGAAATACAGGCCACTGGCTGATCGGTGCCGATTACTCAATTCAGCAGTGGAGCAATTTTGAAACCAATGGCGTTAAAGATTCTCTGAATGACAGTTGGAGAGTATCGCTGGGTGCGCAATTCACTCCGGGTGAAACTGCCAGAAGCCTGACATACCGTTTAGGCGGACATTACGAGCAAACTTATTTTAATTTCAACGGTTATAAGATTAATGAAACCGGTATTTCATTCGGAATGGGAATTCCGGTGAAGAAGGCGGGAACAAATCTGCACTTGTCATTTGAACTGGGAAGCAGAGGAACTGTTGAACACAATCTTATCAAGGAAAATTACCTGCGCTTCACACTTGGTTTAACCATCAATGATAAATGGTTCATCAAGCCGAAGTATGATTAATTTCATTTCGCAGATCCCATGCTGAGGATTGTTTAACGCGAAAAAAATCAGACTGAATATTCATGTCAGGAAACAATCATCTCCCCGTAAATAAACCGGTACTTATCTGGTTATTCAGCGGTTGTGCACTTATTTTTCTGATGGTAGTCGTTGGCGGGATTACACGACTTACCGGTTCCGGTCTTTCAATCACCGAATGGAAGCCGATCATGGGCGCTATTCCTCCGTTAAACGATACTGAGTGGAATATCGCTTTCGAAAAATATAAGCAGATTCCGCAGTTCAAGCTGATCAATTACAATTTTACAATCGACGATTTCAAAAGGATTTTTTTCTGGGAATATCTGCATCGACTTATTGCGCGATTCATCGGCGTAGTTTTCCTGGTTCCGTTTGCCATCTTTTTGTTAAAAAAAGTGCTCTCTCCTGAGTTAATGAAAAGAGCAATCTTCCTCTTTGCTCTTGGAGGATTACAGGGATTCATCGGATGGTTTATGGTTAGCAGCGGACTGGAAGATCTTACGAGCGTAAGTCATATCCGACTCGGTGTTCATCTGATTACCGCCTTTATTACGTTCGGATTTACGCTCTATTTTGCACTTGAGCTGATTGAAAAGAAACCTGAACCGGGTAAGCAGAACATCTTTCTGAAAAAATCTGTAAGAATTCTTTTCTCTCTTATTATTATTCAAATTCTTTACGGTGCTTTCGTTGCAGGATTACATGCGGGGAAAATCCATACTACATTTCCTCTGATGTCGGGACAATTCATACCGACAGATATCGGTGCTTACAATGGTTTCTTCAACAACATTTTTGATAACCCTGTTACCGTGCAGTTCATACATCGATTGCTTGCCTTTTCAATCGTATTGTATACTGTATGGATTTTCATCGCTGCAAAGCGAAATGAACTCCATTCATTGCAGAAAAGCGCTCTGACTTTTTTAGTTGTCGCTCTATCGATTCAATTTATCCTCGGCGTCGCAACACTGTTAACTGCCGTAAACATCCCGCTTGCCCTGGCACATCAGGCCGGTGCTTTCGTTTTGTTCTCAAGCGGAGTTTTGCTGATAAAAAGATTCTGAAATGAGAGTAAGTAGTAAGTGGTAAGTAGTCAGTGGTTTCGGCAAAAGGAAGGGCGCTGCAAGAAATATAATAAAGAACTCAGAATGCGCCCAGTCTCTTCTAATTAATTATAATAGAAACTACTTACTACTTACCACTTACTACTTACTCCATTCAAAGGTTTCCACCAAATGTTTCACATCCTGTTCAACAAAATTGAGCACGGGTGCAATGGAGTCGGGGTTGGGGACGGCGTAGAAGTAGAGTGAGCCTCTGACGAAATTTTTTGTGCTGTCGGTCAGATAAAATTGTACGGCGGAGGCGGAATTGCCTTTGACAAAAGTGTATGAGCCGTAAACATGTTTTTCGGGATTTGAAATTTCTTCTTCATTCATACCGGAAGCTTTTGAAATGTGCTTCATCGAAAGTTCGCGGCTGTCGTTGATGTATTTCTCCAGATTATTATTTACTGCTTTGTAGCTGATATAAAGTGTCGCTTTTAATGAAGGCCATTCAACATTGTACCAGCAGGTTTCGGCAGCTTTGGAGGAGTCTTTTGAGGCAGTGGCATAAGTAGGAATTTCAAATGAGTAGCCACAGTCATTTGCAGAAAATGAATGGTAAGATTTTTCAGGCAATGTAATTCTGAAATATCCTTTCGGTTTTGGATTGTACTCTTCATCGCAGCCGCTGAGCATTAACGTTGCACAAAAAAGTAATCCAATCATGAAAATATTCGACGCTCCGCTGCTTTGTTCAGGCTCAATCTTGTTTTTTCTATCGGGCAAAGTTATTTTGACCCGCTTGATTCTTCTCCGGTCAGCTGATTCAATGGTGAATCGTATGTCTTTGTATGTAATCACATCATTTCTGAATGGAATACTTCCCTTCAATTCGAGGATTAGACCTGCCAGTGTGTCAACGTCTTCATTTCCGTGATCGAAAACTTTGCGGTCAACTTCCAGGATTCGGCTTAAATCATTCAGATTGGTTTTGCCTTCGAAGACGTAATTGAAATCGTCGAGTTTGCTGTAACTGAGTTCTTCGTCGTCGAATTCGTCGTTGATGTCGCCAACAATTTCTTCTAGTATGTCTTCCAGCGTTACAATGCCTGATGAGCCGCCATACTCATCAATTACAATAGCAAGGTGAATTTTCTTTTCCTGGAATTCGTGCAGCAGGTCATTGATCTTTTTACTCTCGGGAACGAAGTAAGCAGGACGCGCTTGTTTTGACCAGTCGAATGCATCGTCGTTTTCCCGGTCGAGAAAGGGCAGAAGATCTTTGATGCAAAGTACACCGACAACATGATCCAGTGTTTCTTCAATTACAGGAACGCGCGAATAACGGTTCTCGAGAATCAGCGGAAAGAGTTCGGAAAATTTCAGACTGCGGTCAAATGTCACCACATCCATGCGCGGCTTCATAATCTGCTTTACATCGATATTACTGAAGCGGGCAATTCCTTTGAGAATCTTCTTTTCGTCTTCCGGCGTGCTCTTGTCGCTGGTAATGTCGATGGCATGTGTTAACTCATCCACTGAAACATCATAGCCTTTTTGTCCGAAACGTTTGTCGACGATGGAAGTGGAGAGGAGTAGCAGCGAGCTGAGCGGACGCAGAATTTTATCCAGTACAAACACAGCGTATACTGATCGTGTAGCTGTGCGCAAGGCTTTGTGTGTAGCATAGATTTTCGGCATCACTTCACAAAAGAGAACGATGACGAAAGTGACAGCAACAACCTGAATCAGAAATCCGATCAGTTCGTGATGTGTGAATCTAAAAACTTCTTCAATAATGAGCGATGAAACAACTACGATGGCAATGTTAACGAAGTTGATCGTAATTAAGAGTGTTGCCAATAATCGCTTCGGCCGTTCCACCAGAGTGTAAACCATTTTTTCCCTGCCGGATCCTTTTTCTTTTAGTTCAAACAATTGAGCAGGAGTAATGGCGAAGAAAGCTGTTTCGGCTCCTGAAATATAGCCTGAGATAAGAAGGAGTAATAGCAACGTCAGACACTCGATTATAAAACCGATTGATAAGGTAAAAGCCGGATTGAGAATGGATGAATAATCCTCGCAGATGACAGAAAAAAGGATACTACCGGGGTCCAAGGGGGTGATTAAGTTTTGCTATTGATGGCCAAAAATAAAAAAAAACAGGGATAAAGAACGGTCGCTCTTTATCCCTGTTTTTAACGGATTTTTCAGAATGGTAGATCGTCGGCCTGACCGTTTGAAGCGGCTGTTTCCACAGGCGCTTCTGAAGCTGCGCCACCTCCGGCATTCTCAGTGCGGGGTCCGCCGAGCATCGTCATCTGGTCAACAACGATTTCAGTGAAATATTTCTTGGCGTTTTCTTCACCGTACTGACGAGTTCTGATTTTTCCTTCGATGTACAGCATTTTTCCTTTACGTACAAATTTCTCGGCGATTTCAGCCAGACCTCTCCACAATACCAGATTGTGCCATTCGGTCTGATCTACTTTCTGACCTTCTCTGTTTTTGTATGTTTCAGTAGTCGCCAGCGGGAAACGGGCAACTGCAACACCACCTTCAAGATATCGGATCTCAGGGTCTTTACCCACATTGCCGACAAGGATTACTTTATTTATTCCGCTCATGATTATTGAGATTTGAGTTATAAAAATTGTAATTCAAAGATACGTAAACGGAAGTGCCTTTTAAAAACCTTTTATGAAGTATATTATTTGCTGAAAAAGCCTTATCAGGCGTTGTTTTCGAAGTATTGCTCAATCAGCCGCGGAATGGCATATTTGTGCAGAGTCTTCGAAGTCGCCTTTTTCCAGGCCGAATCCTTCGGCACACGAAAATTTTTGCCTGCCTTCATTTCATAAAATCGTGCATGAATATGCTGATGACTTAATATATGTTTGATCTCAGCATGTGATTTCACCAACGTGGTTTTTTGAGTTCCGAAAATTTCTTTCCACTCAGCAGAGGCAATGAGTTGTTCCGGTGAAAGATGTTTGCTTCGCTCAATCAATGGGAAGTCGTGCAGTCCCTGCCAGATGTCTTTTCCGGTTCTCTGCCGCAGATAAATGTATTTATTGTGATGGATAACCAGATAGTGAAAGTAACGTTTGCGAATGGCTGTCTTCTTTTGCTTGACAGGTAATTCTGACACACGTTTTTTATCAAAGGCAAAGCATGAATCGGCGAGCGGACAAGATGTACATTCCGGCGAAACAGGCTTGCATTGAATGGCACCGAATTCCATGATGGCCTGATTGAAGACAGCCGGTGCATGACCATTCAGGAGCTTTTGAGCAAGCTCTGCAAATTGTTTCTTACCTGAGGTTGAATCTATCGGAGTTTCAATTCCAAAGTATCTGCTGAGCAATCGATATACATTTCCATCAACTACTGCATACGGAAGGTCAAAAGCAAAAGAAGAAATTGCCGCGGCAGTATAATCGCCAATACCTTTTAGTGATCGGATATCGTTGTAGGAGGAAGGAAAAGCACCGTTGTATTTCTTCACTACTTCCTGTGCGGCATGATGCAGATTCCTTGCACGGGAATAATATCCGAGTCCCTGCCAGAGTTTGAGTATGTTGTCCTGCCCGGCAGCAGCCAATGATTTTACCGTGGGATACGTTTCAACAAATCTCAGATAATAAGCCATTCCCTGATCCACACGGGTCTGCTGCAGAATGATTTCAGAAAGCCATATGTGATACGGATCCTTCGTATCCCGCCATGGCAATTCACGCTTATGCTTCTGATACCAGTTGATAATTTTTCTTCCGAACGAGGTGAGTGAGGGCATACTTGTTTGCAAAGGAAGGGAATTGGGGATTAGGATTGAATATTGAATATTGAAAATTGAATATTTGACCTAGCCTGAAATGGGTTGACTTTTTCAATATTCAATTTTCAATATTCAATATTCAATCCCCTGTTTTCCGCGCCGGTACGGGGCTTCCGCCGGTTGGATTTTTTGAGTTTTTTCATTTACGATCCGGAAAAAATGACGGATTTTGCTTTTAAAGTGCTGAATATCAACATTTAGGAGGCTTTATGATTTTTTCTTATTATATGATAAAATTTAACCACTATCGTTTTCGGTTTTAAATTGAAGCGTTATCTTTGCCGCCCAATATTTAATTACTTAATACTCAAAGAAATGACAAAAGCAGAATTAGTAGCTGAAATCTCCACCAAGACCGGTATTGAAAAAACTGTAGCGTTGCAAGCTGTTGAAGCTGCGATGAAAGTGATTAAAAATACCATGGCCGATGGTGAGAATGTTTATCTGCGTGGTTTTGGTTCTTTCATCGTAAAGAAGCGTGCTCAAAAACTGGGTCGTATTATCTCTAAGAATACTACTATTATCATCCCTGAACACAATATCCCTGCATTCAAACCTGCAAAGACTTTTGCCAATAAGGTGAAGAATGCCAAGATCAAGAAGAATCAGACAACTGAAGCAATCGACTAAGGGAGATGCAGGAAGGCCTTAAGAGAGTCTTACTCATCGGAGGAATTGCAGCACTGACAACAGCGTTGTACTTCGCGCCGAGAGAAGGAGTCAAAGTAGAAGCGAAAGCTTCCAACGGTTCCTTTTCTTTTGAAGACGAACTTAGCATGAGCAAAGGCCGACTAAAACGTCAGGAGGCTGAGCAGATTTCTCTGCTTGAGGCTGATCTCAGCAAGCAACCGGGTTCTACGGCACTTCTTGATTCAATCGGTAAAATGTGGGATCGGTTTCAATCACCGTCAATTTCCTCTCATTACTTCGAAGAAATCGCTAAAGAACAACCTTCCGAACAGAACTGGATCAACGCAGCGTACCGCTATTTTGATGCCTACAAGTTCACAGGTGATTCAGCCCGAAAGGTTTACTTCTCCGGAAAGGCCATCGATTGCTACTCCAAAGTTTTAGAGATTAATCCTAAAAATCTCGATGCAAAAACCGACCTTGGCGTCTGTTATACAGAAGCAACTTCCAATCCGATGCAGGGAATTACATTGCTGAGGGAAGTAGTTGCCGAGAATCCAAACACCTCATGGCTCAGTATAATCTCGGAGTACTGGCCGTGAAATCCGGACAGCTGGATAAAGCCGTCAACCGGTTTCAAACCGTTCTTTCAATTGATCCGAAATTCGATGATGCGCGTTTTCTGCTGGCTCAGACCTACTTGAAAATGAATCAAAAGGACGCAGCCGTGAAGCAGCTCGATACGCTCAGTAAAGTATCTGCCGACGCGCAACTAATTCAGGAAGTAAATAGTTTAATCAGTCAAATTAATAACCACTAAACACATTAACTCATGCCAAGCGGTAAAAAAAGAAAAAGACATAAGATGGCGACGCATAAGCGTAAAAAACGTCTTAGAAAGAACAGACATAAGAAGAAAAACAGATAATAAATCCGCTTCCATCCCGCATCTTTCAGATACGGGATGGTTGCTTTCTTCGTTCGCCGGAGATTCCCGTTTCTGCCTTTGTAGGCAATCCGCTTTTCGTAAAACTCTTGGTAGCTGATGAGTCGGTTACTTCTCCCTACGGAATACTGAAAATGGAGTCTGAGGTTTTTTCTGCCGTATTTCTTTGCATGCGGTTTTGTGTTAGAAAAAGAAATTTAGTTGAATAGCGAATTAATCATTAACTCAACTCCTGACGAGGTAACCATTGCCTTATTAGAAGAGAAGAACATAGTTGAGTTAAACAGTGAGAAAAAAGACCAGCGCTTTCAGGTCGGTGATATCTATCTCGGCCGTGTAAAGAAGCTCATTCCGGGGCTCAATGCCGCTTTCGTAGACGTCGGCCATGAGAAGGATGCCTTTTTGCACTATCTCGACCTGGGCCCTCAGGTAGAATCTCTTCTTAAACTTATCAAGCTTACGACTTCAGGAAAAAATCCTGATCCGATGCTTACCGGTTTCCAACTGGAAAGTGACATCAACAAGGGCGGAAAGATTACCAACGTTCTCTCTCCGAATCAGTGGGTGCTCGTGCAGGTTGCCAAAGAACCTATCTCCTCTAAAGGACCAAGAATTACTTCGGAACTTTCACTGGCCGGACGATTTGTTGTGCTGGTTCCGTTTTCAGAAACGGTCAATATTTCCCAAAAGATAAAAAGCGCCGAAGAACGTCAGCGTTTGAAGCGTCTTGCCTTGAGCATTAAACCGAAAGGCTTTGGTCTGATCGTGCGTACTGTTGCCGATGGAAAAAAGGTAGCCGAACTGGATAAGGATATTCAGGACCTGGTGTCGAAGTGGAAGTCTACTTTCCAAATGATGCAAACGGCAAAGCCTCCAATGAAAATTCTGGGTGAGCTGAACCGCACTTCAACTATTCTTCGTGATTTGCTCAATCCGAATTTCAATGCCATTCATGTGAACGATCCTTCACTGGCTGAAGAAATCAAGAGCTATATCAGCGGAATTGCACCTGAACAAACTGAAATCGTAAAACTCTACAAAGGGAAAGCACCGATTTTCGATTTCTTCGGAATAGAAAAGCAAATCAAATCAAGTTTCGGGAAAACGGTGACGATGGCCAATGGCTCTTATCTGATCATCGAACATACTGAAGCTATGCACGTGATTGATGTGAATAGCGGAGGCCGTACCAAGGGCGACAGCGAATCCACTCAGGAATCAAATGCTCTGCAGGTAAATCTTGATGCTGCCGTAGAAGTAGCCCGACAATTACGTCTGCGCGATATGGGCGGCATCATTGTAGTTGATTTTATCGATATGCATAATCCGCAAAACCGGAAAATGCTTTTCGATAAACTTAAATCCGAAATGAAACGCGATCGTGCCAAACACACGATTCTGCCTCCAAGTAAATTCGGACTCATTCAGATTACCCGTCAGCGTGTACGCCCTGAAACAAATATTACCACTGTAGAAAAATGCCCTGCCTGCGACGGCACCGGTGAAATCAAGGCATCTGTTCTTCTGATTGATGACATTGAAAATAACCTTCGCTACTTCGTTCAGGAACAAAATGAAAAATACCTGCACGTAGCAGTTCACCCTTACCTGGAAGCCTACCTCAACAAAGGAACTCTTTTCAAAAAATCCATGTCTCAACTCTGGAAGAAAAAATACAACGTCAAACTAAAAGTAAGCGCTAATTCAGCGTATCATATGATGGAGTATCATTTCTTTAATAAGTCGGAAGAGGAAATCAAAATTTAGTAAGTAGTAATTGGTAAGTAGTAAGTAGTATGTCGGAAGTGTGGAGGGGTTTGGAAGGAGGCCGGTGAACTATAAGTGTGAGTTGATTATCTTTTAATTAATTTTCCGATAGCATTCTCGAAGATTTGTAGAATTCAATTCTCCCTAATTCGCAATATAAATTCAAATACAATAAACATCACCCACTATCTACTTACCACTTACCACTTACTACTTACTAATTGCTCCCCAATGCTTTTCCGCTCAGCCACCATTGCCGACTGCCCTGCTATTCTGGACTTGTATTCTTACTATGTATTGCATACGCCGATTACATTTGAATATGATGTGCCTTCACTTGGTGAGATTGAGAATAGGGTGAAAGCTGTTCAGGCAAAGTATCCTTATCTGGTCGCAGAAGTTGATGGCGTAATTGCCGGTTATGCTTACGCTGCAGATATGAGGACAAGGACGGCCTATCAATGGTCGCCTGAATGTGCTATTTATCTGCACAAAGATTTTCGCGGAAGAGGAATCGGAAAATTACTTTACGGTAAACTGTTTTCAATTTTGAAAGCGCAGGGTTTTGTAAATGTTTTTGCCTGCATCACCATGCCTAATCCCATGAGTCATGCGCTGCACCTTGGCTTTCGAAATCGGAATCAATCATAATATGAGTTATAAACTTGGTGAGTGGCATTCGATAGAGTGGTTACAATTACAGTTGAATAGATATATCAAAGAACCCGCTGTTCCTAAACCAGTAGGCCGAGAATCGATCTTTCGGCCTTTTTGCGGTAAACCTTTGCGGGTTGAATTAATGAGGTTGTATTTTGTATTGGAAAATTTCAGACCTTCAACATCAATTTTCTAAACACACCTCAACATGAAAATCTTAAAACGAATTTTAATCGTCATTGCAGCTATATTTTTGATCGCTGTAGTTATTGGTTTTTCCTGCCTCGACATGTAAAGTTAGGAAGCGCTCGCTGGTCATCAATGCTCCTGCCGCTTCTGTTCATGCGCAGGTCAATGAATTAAAGAACTGGCCAAACTGGTCACCATGGTATGAAATGGATCCGAATGAAAAACTGGAGTACAGTGATCCTTCATCAGGTGCAAATGCATAGTTTAAATGGGAGAGCACAAATTCAAATGTTCAGCATGGAGTATTAAAGCTGACAGCTTCCTCTCGCGCTAAAAGTTGACTTCGCTTTAGCTTTGAAATGGGCGTCTCCGGGCTCCTTCGGCACCGAAAATGCTGACGGCGGAACCAAAAGATTACGGTGGGCTGATTCTGATTTCGGAGCAAACCCTATTCAATGCACCCTCATGAGTCCGATGATGGATAAAATGCTGGCTCACCTTCGAAAAAGGCAACACAAAGGCAAAGCCTATATGCAGAATCGCATCCTGTTATTGAACAAACACCATTGCTGCAGAAATCGGAGACTCAACGGCTGCAACGAAATAATCATATTCATGAATAAGATAATTAAGGCATTTCTTGCCTTTGTCATCTCCTGCTTGTTATTACAATGTACGGCATATTACTTTTGTTCATCGCATATTCACCCGAACGAATCACGATCCATCAGAAGAAAACAACGTCATCATTTATTCTCTTTAATGATTACAGAAATTACAACTACTGGTCGCCGCTGGTATAAAATGGATACGGCGGCAGTTTATATTCTTAAAGCCAATCAGCCGGGCCCTGGCTCGGTGATCCGTTGGAAGAGTAAAAGGCGTAGGCTGGGAAGCGGTGTCTTAAAGAAAATCATTTCCCACCCTCCAGGCGACTCACTCATTCATGGGGCAATTTTAGCAATACTCCGTCAACATCGATTTTCCGTTGACAGAAAATCAGGGCGTCACAACTACCAACATCTGGTCGCCGGGTTTGAAGTCGGATCAAGTCCGCTTTTACGAATCATGGGAAATTTATTGATTCAATGGTGAAAGATGATTTCGAAAACGGCTTGAAAAATATTAAAGCTAATTCGGAGAAAATTATTGATGTACAGTCATGACGAAAAATCAACCTGTACCGATTGAAAAGGCGCTGCCACGGGCTCAGAAATACTGTACCTATCAGGAACGCGATCAAGCAGAAACTGCGTGACAAAGCTTTACAACATGGAAGGCCTGCTGAAAGGAAGTGGAATGATTCTCAGTCAGCTCGTCGCGTGACGGATTTATCAAGGAAGAACGCTTTGCTGCTGCCTTTGCCGAGAAAATTGAGGCGAAAAAGTGGGGCAAGACAAAAATCAAGCTTGCATTAAGACAAAAAGCGATCGGCGTCCACTGATTGATCTGCGCTTTCTCAAGTCGTGCTGGTCGCCGCAAAACTCTGGAAGAAGTGATCGCGGCAAATCAAAACTCGTAAAGAGCGATTCGACACCAAGCACAGAGGTGGCCTGCATATGCATCAACCGAAAGTTTTTGAGCCGGGTATGAGGAGGTAGTGAACGATAAGGAATAAAGTCGGAAATCAAAGCCGACCAAAATTCAATTTAAATTCGAATTTTGGCTTTTGTTACTATTACTTTCTTCAATTTCAAAGCATTTTTTGATTTTTTAATCTCTGATTCACTAATAAATCCAAAGAAATCAAATTATCAACATACATTATATTATCAGGTTTTAGCGATTGTTTGCTTTTGCGGTAATCATTTGCAGGCAAAGTGCAAAATCGATTTTTTCAAGATCCAGTAAAAATTCCGCACCGCGGTACCTTCTATAGGCTAAACTACTTTTTCGGAGGAGATGCCATTTCCTACATTTATTTTTAGGTTGAAATCAGGTAAATTAGACTTAAATAATATTATACTATACTATTCTAGACTTTGCTCACGGAATTTCAAAGAATATTAAAGCGTGCAATTGTAGCCAGATGAACTATATTTACAGAAATCCTCCGTTTATGCTCAGACCGTACTATTGCACTTTTCAGTTATTTTTGTTTTTGTGCTTCGAACTATCTAGCAAAGTAGTCTCAGAAATACTACCTGCACTCTGTGTCCAGTTGTTTGCCCAATGAATTTTTGCAGAACATCTGCCAGTATTTATTGTGCAGCTACAGGAGGATTTTATATTTTTCAAACGATGAAGGATTGAACTGGAGCAGAGTTACACACTTTGTGAACACAATTTTATCAGGCGTGAAATCTTTTTTCAGATACAATTGTTGCTGCTTTATGTTGACGAAAATTGCTGCCACCGTTTTTCAGTATATTCTTCAGTAAGTTTCGATGGTGGCACCAACTGGAGTGCTGCTGCATATGTTCAACAGCAATAGCAGAATCAAATTGAATAAGTTTAATTCTGATCTCATTGTCGCATCGGAAAACAAATTCTACCGTTCAAAGATTTTGGACTTTCATGGACGAACATCCCGCTACCAATACTCAACTATTAGTTCAATAGGAAGTAATGATCGATATGTCTTGATAAATGGCAGATCTATCCGGCATAAATTGCAATTTTATTATGGACACTTCATATACATTAAACAATTGACCAACAAGATACCATTCAGGGCGAAATTGTATCGATTCTATATGGTATTCGGGTATTATCCTATTGCCAGTGGCTACAACGAAATCCTGAAAACAGGAAATAAAAGTCAAGACACAGGGGATCTGCTTTAATCACAGATACCGTAATAAACGGATTCAAATTGTTATAATCATGATAGTTTATTTTATCCTGATCTGATTTACCGTGCATTATAGTTTGGATTATGGCTTACGTTAGATGTTACCAAGCTGTTCCTACATCGTTGATCCTGAATCCGAGTATTTTTACAAAATGGTGATCTGATTGGTAGCTGTATTCAGGAGAATAACCAGCTCGAGCATTATTTCATAGCAAACGATTCTCTTGATACTTCTAGTATTGGAATTCTATTGATGAACGAACACTTGATATTTTTTCTATGAAACAACAAAATAATTTTTAATGGACTAGATCAAAAGCGAAGCACCGATTCATGTCAGACGCTTGAGTGAACGGGTACAATTGTCTCTACTATTTCTCTTTCCAGAAAGTAGAGGATACGCTTTACAGGAACTTCATTTGATGGTATCTGGAGGATTATGATGGAGGCGTAAACTGGACTAATTGTCATCCTGTTTCAGGCTTTATATATTCTCTAGTTAAGAGAAAGGAAATCCGGCTCTACTCAGCGGCAGTAGCCTGATTTATTCTGATGACCTTATGGAATACATGGCATCCGCTAAAATGCCCCTACAGAACTTATTCTACACCTTAGTTCCTATATTGATAATGATAGTCACTTGTAGTTTATGAGAATCATTTATATCTGGCCTACTTATTATTAAGGTATTTATCTTCAAAATGGACTCAACGGATGCTCTCTGGACAGAAATCAATTGTTTGCCATATGATATCTGGAGTTTCAATTTAGGAGAACCGTATCTGACAACTGTCAGTCCATTCTATTCTATTTGCCTTGATTCTACTCTTCTGGTCAGTAATGATGGGGCGTAGCTTTTGGCTTCACCCTCTCTCATGCAGGAATTCATATCCAACTTATTGGTATGAAAGTTTTACCTCCGACTTCTCTGGTGGGCGACGATTATCAGTTGCTTGGTGTTTCTCAAAATTCAATTTACGTTAGCACCGATGAGGCGGCTGGACGTTATTTGATCATGCAAAAACAGTTACTCGTTGTAATTAAATTCATCGTGTTTCTGCAACTACATTATAAAGTTCATGAAATAAACCAATTTCCATTTTCATTCTATACTTTGCTTCCACCGGTGATAAATTCAGTTTTTCTACAGTTACAGTATCGCCCTAACCCGGCAACTGCAGACTGGAAACATTTCCGGATAAGACCTTCGAAGATGCTCTTCTGCATATTTATTCTTACGAGTGAGAGAGCTGCAAGGGGATTTTTTGGCTGAACGGAAATATTTGCCGTAATCTCTGTCAGCGATTTTACACCGAGCATTTACTTTGGAGATAATTAAAGGAATAAAAGCCTTACCGGAAAAACTACAGTGAAATTTGCCGTTACGAGCAAATGAGATCATGGTCAGATTCTGAATTTTGAATTCTGAATCTATGAATTTAATTTTAAATCAGGTCTTCTTTAGGAAAACTCAATACTGACATTGTAGGCTTCGAACTAAATTCCGGAATCTCTTCAATATTCGCAAAGGCGAAACACGGCAGAATTGTGAATTAAAGCGAATCGTTCATCTAACGTTGAAAGTACTTCTCAATGCAAAAAATTATGAATCAATTCTGAATTCAGAATTCAGAATTCAGAATTCAGAATTGTATTATTTTACATATCTTCGCCCACTTATGACAAACGACCAATTAAAGGATGTTAAGGAGCGAGTTGAAGCCCTGAGGAGGTATCTTTGACATCGACGGGAGCTCAAATTAATTAAAGAAGAGGAAGCACTTACACATGCTCCCGAATTTTTGGAACGAACCTAAGAAAACGGGCTATTTTAAAGGCGCAAACCAGAAAAAACAACGAGACCGTTCCGTTCACCGAATTATCCAAATCTGTTGGCGACCTCGAGTTCTTTTTTGAATTCAGAAGGAAGGTGCTGCTTCTGAAAGCGAAGTGGACGAAGGCTATGCTCATTCACTGAAGCTTTTAGATGATATGGAGTTTAAGCGAATGCTTGGTGCTGAAGAAGACCAGCTCAGCGCCATTCTCAATATCAACTCCGGTGCCGGTGGTACAGAGAGCCAGGATTGGGCTGAAATGCTCATGCGCATGTACATCATGTGGGGTGAGAAAAACGGCTACAAGGTTACTGAGGTCGATCGTCAGGCCGGTGACGGTGCAGGTATCAAATCAGGAACGCTTGAATTTGAAGGCGATTTTGCCTACGGATTTTTAAAGGCGGAAAGCGGTGTACACCGTTTGGTTCGTATTTCACCTTTTGATTCTAATGCGCGTCGGCATACTTCCTTCGCATCGATCTTTGCCTACCCGATTGTAGACGACACCATCGAAATTGAAATCAAAGATGCCGATATCGAAATTCAGACTTCTCGCTCGGGTGGAGCAGGCGGACAGAATGTAAATAAAGTAGAAACGAAAGTGCAGATCACTCACGTGCCTACGGGGATAGTAGTGGTATGTCAGGTGGAACGTTCACAGGGCGCAAATAAAGAGCGTGCAATGAAAATGCTCAAATCCCAATTGTACGAGCTGGAACTTCGTAAGCGAAACGAAGCGAAAGCTGCACAGGAAGCTTCGAAGAAAAAAATTGAATGGGGATCGCAGATTCGTTCTTACGTTTTTCATCCGTATAAATTGGTGAAAGACCTTCGTACCGACTATGAAACTTCCGATGTGCAGGGAGTGATGGACGGTGATCTCAATGAATTCATGAAAGCATATCTCATGGAATACAGTAAATCCTGATCATGCTGAAAATCTATTTCAAACCGAATTGCTCTACGTGCAGAAATGCATTGAACCTGATTAAAGAGAATACAGACGAAGATTATGAGCTTACGGAATATCTCGTTGAAGTTCCTTCTCAGAAAGAAATTAAAGAGATTCTGAAAATGCTCGGTTTAAAAGCAGAGGATTTAGTCCGAAAGAAGGAGCATCTTTACAAGGAGAAATACGAAGGGAAAAAGCTGACAAATGCTCAATGGATAAAAATCCTTCACGAAAATCCGATACTTATTGAAAGACCCATTGTGGTCAAAGACGGGAAAGCGATAATTGGCCGACCGATCGAAAAAATTCTGGACATTCTTTCTTAAAAATAATTTGTAATACTTCAAATCATGAGTACTCGCAAAGAAAAAGACACCATGGGTGTCGTTGAAGTTCCTGCCGATGCATATTGGGGAGCTCAAACACAACGTTCGATTGACAATTTCAGAATTGCTCAGGACATCAATAAAATGCCGAAAGAAATTATTCGTGCATTTGCTTACCTGAAGAAAGCTGCTGCACTCACTAATCTGGATGCCGGCGTTCTGCCAAAAGAAAAATCGGATCTCATTGGTCGTGTATGTGATGAAATTTTAGAAGGAAAACTGGATGATCAGTTTCCGCTTGTCGTATGGCAAACGGGCTCGGGCACACAGTCGAATATGAACGTGAATGAAGTTATTGCTTATCGTGCGCATGTGCTTTCGGGCGGTTCATTACTGGACGAGAAAAAGATTATTCACCCGAATGATGACGTGAATAAGTCGCAATCTTCGAATGATACTTTCCCGACAGCTATGCATATTGCTGCTTACATCGCTCTGGTAAAAACGACCATTCCGGGAATCAAAAAACTTCGTGATACTCTGGCTGCAAAATCGAAAGAGTTTATGGGCGTAGTAAAAATCGGAAGAACGCATTTGATGGATGCCACACCGCTCACACTCGGACAGGAAATCAGCGGATATGTTTCGCAATTGGATCATGGTATTCGGGCTATTGAACACACGATGCCTCACCTCGCCGAACTTGCATTAGGAGGTACTGCGGTTGGTACCGGAATCAATACACCGAAGGGTTATGCAGTAAATGTTGCAAAGCACATTGCAAACCTTACCGGACTTCCATTCATTACCGCTGAAAATAAGTTTGAAGCTCTCGCGGCTCACGATGCCATCGTAGAAGCACATGGTGCATTGAAAACGGTTGCTCGTGCAATGATGAAAATTGCCAACGATATTCGTTTGCTTTCTTCAGGACCGCGTTGTGGTATCGGAGAGATTTTCATTCCTGATAACGAGCCGGGATCTTCAATTATGCCGGGTAAAGTGAATCCGACTCAATGCGAAGCAATGACAATGGTTGCCGCTCAGGTTTTAGGAAATGATGTGGCCATAAATATCGGAGGCGCCACAGGGCATTTTGAACTCAATGTATTCAAGCCGGTGATGGTTTATAATTTCCTGCACTCAGCGCGACTCATTGGTGATGTATGTGTTTCCTTTAACGATAAATGTGCAGTTGGACTCGCGCCTATAAAGGAAAATATCGATGCACACCTGCATAACTCACTCATGCTGGTAACATCACTCAATACAAAGATCGGTTATTACAAAGCAGCCGAAATCGCTCAAACCGCCCATAAGCAAGGCAAAACCCTTCGTCAAACAGCCATTGACCTTGGCTACGTCACTCCAGAACAATTCGACGAGTGGGTGAAGCCGGAGGAGATGGTGGGGGCGACTAACTAATTAGCTAATTAGCTAATGTGCTAATGTGCTAATAGGGCTTCCATTGGTGTTGCTGCAAAATTCTGAGAAGAGTATAAAGTAACTGCTATAAAAAAGGGTTCGCAATCGCAAACCCTTTTTTTATAGAATCAATTTAGTTAATGATTCAGTATTCCTATCATTAGCACATTAGCACATCAGCTAATCAGCTAATTAGCTAATTGGCTAATTGTGCTAAGAGTTTGGAGAATCCAAATACTTTGAAGAGTAAAAAAGAGAGTGCAAAAAAAAGGGTTCGCAATCGCGAACCCTTTTTTTATAGTATCAATTTAGTTAATGATTCAGTATTCCTATCATTAGCACATTAGCAAATCTGCTAATTAGCTAATTGATTAGTTACCTGCAATCACTACCGACTTGTTCACTGTATTCTTAGCTGATTTCAACTGAACTGAGTAAACTCCTGAAGCCTGGTTTGACAGGTCGATAGTTTCAGTGTTGAGGTCGCTGTAGTGTTTAGTGTAAACCAATGAACCAACAGAATTGTAAACTGAAACAACGTAATCTTTGTCAGTCATGTTAATGTTGTTGATGTTGATTTTACCGCTTGTCGGGTTAGGATAGATACTGATTCCTGAGTTTGAAAGCTCTTTTACATAGTTATCGAAGTCAACCATGATGTCATCAACACGGAGTGAACTTGTACCTGTACCCTGAGTAGAGTAGAAGTGGAAACCGAGGAAGTATGTACCTGCAGAAGCTACCGGAATAGCAGCTGATGCAGCCTGGTAAGTTGTATCACCAGGAATTGGATTCTGGATGAGCAATGTAGTCATTGAAGAAGCATCGTTCATTGATCCCATGTAAACTTCAAGACTGCAAGGATTAGCAAGTTCGAAGTTTTTGTAGAAGTAAGTCAAAGTGTAATATCCGGTATTTTGGAAGTCGAAGCACTGTGTAAAGAACCAATTGTCATCATCAACACCGCTGCCCGGTTTACGGATACAATATGTTCCGCTGTTAGGATACTGGTCTGTGATATCGAAAGTTACTCCATCGCCATCAAGATCTGCAATTGTGTAACCTGTGTAGTCATCAGTGTCTTCGAATCCGTTTGTGTAAGCTGCTACAGTAGGATCAGTCATGTATGACTCAGTGAAAGTTGTGCTTGAATCGTTGCCGGTAGCTACATCATTTGTGATTGTAGTCCAAGCATCGACTTCATAGATCATTGGCATTGACAAATCAGCAGTTGCTGTGAATGTATAAGATGCAGTATCACCTGAGTTAAGTGTACCTGAATAAGTTTCAGTTACCGGAGTACCGAAGTTAACTGAATAAGAAACGTCGAAGTTAGAGATAGGATCAACGCCGTAGTTTTTCAAAAGTACTGTTACAGGCTCTGCAGCAGAAAGCATACAGCTGTTCCAGTTCACGTTAACAGCATCAACACCGCCATCAACTGCATCCGGAGCAAACAACATTACGTCGTCAACAAACCAATAGTAATCCCAGTCGCCGATGAACTCGAAACGAACATAAACAGTAGCCTGGTTACCAGCAACTGCTGAAATGTCGATGTCAAGTGCATTTGGATTTGGAGTAGCCTCACCATCAGTTGTAGATGTTGCAGCAGCAAGACCTGCTTCAGCATGGTGAATTTCAGTCCATGTTGTACCATCATTACTTACCGAAATGATAGCTGAAGCTGCAAGGTACTGACGGAAGAACTCATTACATGCAAAATGCACAGTTGACTGACCTGAACAGTCGATTGCAGGTGAAGTAAGGATTCCGTCTTCACCACCAACACCGCCTGAAGAGTCGCTGTCGAAAATGAGGTAACCATTCGCTGCAGTTGTTCCTGTAGCTGAAAGTGCTTCATAAGCATTGTAGTTACCGGTAGTGGTCCATGACCATGTTACACCGTTACCTGCACCGTCAACACTTGTCCAGGTTGCAGGAAGTCCGCCGGCGAAATCTTCTGAGAAGAGAACCGTAGCGTTGGTGTGATTAATTCCGGAATTTGCCGACCGAAGTGATTTGCTAAAGGTGTGAGCTTTTCTCACCGCTTTACCATGACTTCCCGGAAGTTCAGACGAAGTACGGCCGGTTGCGAAAATCGCAGTAGCCGCAAACATCAGGGCAACAATGAAAGTAAATTTTTTCATGATACTTTTTTTTGGTTAGAGATAGATTTGGATTTGAATATTCTGAATTGTAAGGCCGTAAATTTATTACTTTCTCCGTTATTTATGGCTGATCTGCTTAATATTTTTTGCCAGTTTGCTGGCGAAAATGAAGTCGTTCAATTCCTTGTTTTCGGTCTGTAAAATGTCTTTAACATTTCCCTCCCACCATTTTTCACCTTTGTGCAAATAGAGGATTTTATCCCCTATTTCAAGCACAGAGTTCATGTCATGGGTGTTAACAATGGTGGTAATGTTAAATTCTTCCGTAATTTCCTGAATAAGAACGTCTATGACAATCGATGTCTGCGGGTCGAGACCGGAGTTTGGTTCGTCGCAGAACAGATACTTCGGATTTGGAGCAATTGCCCGGGCAATTGCCACGCGCTTTTTCATGCCACCGGATAACTCAGCAGGCGACAACTTGTTCACATTTACAAGATTAACTCTTTTAAGGCAAAAATTTACACGATCCCGCTTTTCCTCCATCGTCATGTGGGTGAACATGTTCAGAGGAAACATAACATTCTGCTCTACGGTTAATGAGTCAAATAGTGCACCTCCCTGAAATACCATTCCGATGTCCTGACGAAAAGGTTTACGGTCCTTGCGGTCAAGGCCGCTAAAAGTTTTTTCATCATAGCAGATTTCTCCGGAGTCTACTTCTTCAAGTCCAACCATGCATTTCATCATGACCGTTTTTCCGGATCCGCTTCCCCCGATCACCAGATTCACGTGACCTGTTTCAAAGGTGGATGAGATGTTGTTCAGAATTTTCCGTCCGTTGAAACTCTTGCTGATATTTTTTAATTCGATCATGTGAGAATCAACTGGGTTAAGACGTAATCAAAAATGAGAATGAGAATGCTGCTGTACACTACGGCATCAGTACTTGATTTGCCTACTTCCAGCGCACCACCGGAAGTATGATAACCCTGATAGGCTGAAACTGTAGTGATGATATAGGCGAATGTAACGGTCTTGATAAGTGCAAAAACAATGTTGAATGGCACAAATGAATCCTGCAAACCATTGATGTAATCAGCAGAACTGATCACACCGGCAGCAACTCCTGCAATCCAGCCTCCGAAAATTCCAAGAAACATCGAGATGACAACAATGAATGGAAAAATGATAATGGCAGCAATCACCTTCGGTAAAACGAGGTAGGCAGATGAGTTAATCCCCATGATTTCAAGAGCGTCAATCTGCTCCGTCACTCGCATTGTACCAATCTCAGAAGAGATGCTGGATCCAATTTTGCCGGCAAGACCAGCGAAATCATGGTCGGAGAAAATTCCAGGATAATGGAATCACGCGCCACAATGCCGACTGCCGACAACGGAACCAGTGGATTTACAAGATTGTAAACCGTCTGAATCGTAATTACAGCTCCCATGAAAACCGAGGTTAATGCAACAATGCCAAGTGATCCGTACCCGAAGTTGTCGAGTTCGCGCATTAGTTGCTTCAGGTAAATGGAGAATTTTTCGGGCTTGGTCATCATCTCTTTGATGAAAATCCAATACCTGCCCAAATGGAAAAGCCAATTCATAGAGGGGTAAAAGTAGTAAATAGTAAGTAGTAAGTAGTAAGTAGTTTTGTCCTACTTGAAATTATTGGAGTGGGTTTTAAAATTCTGAATTCTGAATTCTGAATTCAGTCAAAAGCCAGACGGATGAAATCCTAATCCGCAACTACTTACTAATTACCACTTACCACTTTCTTCCAAATGGTGTTAAAATCTTCTCCCGCCTGACTCGTTCTTCCTGATAACTCTTACTTTTGTTGTAATGAACATTCGACAACTCGCCATTAGAGCACTGGTGCTTTCTGCTATCTGTTTTTCACTTTCCGGGTGCTTTATTTTTAAGAAAAAATGCGATTGCCCTAAATTTGGGAGGACGAACGTCATGCAGTCGGAGAAAAACGGCTGATAGTGAGCTTTTTAGGATTTTAGTTTTTATTCACCGGCATGACTAAAATCTTCTGAAAATTTAAAAAATAGGAATATTTTTGAGCCCTATTTAAAATGATTCTTAATAAGGATGGCGGCAAATACCCGTTTTCTCTCGGAATTGAAAAGAGGCCAGAAGGGAATGATTGACTCATTCACCGACTATGAGCTTTCTTTGAAACTCCTTGAAATGGGCTGTATCCCCGGAGAACCAATCGAAGTCATCCGTATCGCCCCCCTCGGCGACCCCATTGCCATCTCCGTTTCCGGCTACATGCTCAGCCTGAGGAAGAATGAGGCGGCAACGGTGAGAGTCAGAATGTAAGTAAAAAACCAAAAGAATTGAATATTGAAAATTGAATATTGAATATTGTAGGTTGTGAATTCCATTTCACCAGTTGGCCTTTAAATATTCAATCTTCAATCTTCGATTGTCCGTGCTGAAATAGGTTGACCAAAAATCGACCTATGAAAACCAAAGAACGAAAAAATTACTCTCTACGCCAACAGCGAATTTTCAGTCTGGAAATTCGTCGTCAAACGGTCCGTGACATTGAATCCGGGAAGTGTTCTGTGAGCCAAGCTGCAGATGACTGCAGGTATCTCAACAAGCAATTTATGGATGGATTCATAAATTTAGTCGATATTTAAGAAAAATCGACGTATGGTTGTTGAGGATAATAGCGAAGCCTATAAAAGCCAGGAGCTTGAAAGAAGATCAAAGAGCGGAAGCCATCATTGGCAGAAAGCAAATGGAAATTGATCTGCTCAATAGGATTATTGACTTCGGGAATACTGAGTACAAGACTGACTTAAAAAAAAATTTATCAAAGAATCGCTCGAATGGTTCCGACTCTTCAAAGGAATAAATCATACTTACAAGATGAAGGATCTATTTGATTGCGGGGTTAACCAAGCAATCCTTGTTAAAGTATCGCCGGAGAAACAATACATAAGAATGGTGAGAGAGCAGGTCATGATGCATGTCAGGTAATCGAAAAACCACAAACGGATGAGTTGCCGTAAGATGTATGTTATGGCTCAAGATTCGATCCGGTTGGGCGAGATATTTTTGAGCAGATAGGTTTGATAGTGGTTTTAAAGTAAAGATAAAACGAAACACTATCAAGACGACCTGGTCACAAGGGTTGAAGTATCCGAATTTACTGGAGGGGTCAATCATTAATGAATAAATCAAGCATGGCAATCGGATATTTTTTACCTGCCTGTAGAGGTAAAAATTACTACGGTATCAGTATTATCATTTATTCCGCTTTTTACTATCGCTGTACATCTCGTTCGCTTGAAGCAATACAGACCGGAAGGGCGTTGTTAGAAGCAGTTGCAGAGCGAAAAAATCAATCTGTGAAAGGATGTATCTTTCATACAGACAGGGGTACTCAGTATATTAGTGACTTAGTAAAAAGATAGTTGGGAGCATAAGCTAAGACCAAGTATGTGTAAGTTGCCACAGGAAAATGCCTATGTTGAGCGAGTACAAGGCACCCTCAAGTATGAATACCTTTTCGAGAAGGAACTAACGAAGTAAATTTAAAAGTCAAATAAAATCCATTAGATATCTTTATAATCACGAAAGACCCCATAAAGAATTAGGTATGCTGACGCCTGCTCAATACGAACAAAGTATCAACAATTTACCAGTGAAAGAACGCCCCAAATTAAGGATTTTAAATGGAAACATCCGATACTAACAGAATCGCCTGTTATTAACAAAAAAGAAAAAGTAGCAAAAAGAAAAAAACAATAGTAATATCAACATTGAAAAAGTCAACCTATTTCAGGCTGGTCAGATATTCAATTTTCAATATTCAATCTTCAATATTCAATACCCTGTCCCGCACTCTCAAAATAGCTCTTGTCGGAAATCCTAATAGCGGGAAGTCGTCGGTATTTAATGCACTGACGGGTTTGAATCAGAAGGTGGCGAACTTTCCGGGAGTGACGGTGGAGAAGCATATCGGTTTTGCCAATCTGAAAACAGAAAGAGGAGAGACAATCAACACTGAAATTATTGATCTGCCCGGGACGTATTCGCTTTATCCGAAATCTCCTGAAGAAATTGTTCCGTTTCAATTGTTATGCGATCCGCAAAATGAGTCGCATCCGGAGTTGGTCATCGTTGTTGCTGATGGTACAAATCTTAAACGAAATCTTTTTCTCTGCTCGCAACTGATCGATTTGAAAATTCCTGTCATTATCGTCATCAATATGATGGATATTGTACGGGCCAAAAAGATTGAAATCGATTTTGCTAAATTAAAATCCATTTTTGGTGTGCCTGTAATTCCGATGAATGCAAGAAAGCAGGAGGGACTAAAAGAATTACGCGCAGCCATTACACAAACCTTAACTGTTCCAATTGATGACTCCATCAACATCCGGACTTTTGCACCGGAGGTAATCGATACTATTCGCGAAACGGTTCGTGTAAGCAGTAACTACAATGCTTTTCTCGTTGCCAACAACCTCGACTTGATCAGCAGTTTTGAGATTCCTGATGTCAAGCAGCAAAAAATCCGTGCTGCCTGCGCTCAGTTTAATTTCAATTCACAGCAAATGCAGGCGCGAGAAACTCTCGAGCGTTATAAAGTCATCAGTAAGATAATTGCAGAGGCGGTGAAATCGCCGGATCATCCGGTTCAGACGAGCAATTCTTATAAGATCGATAATCTTCTTACGCATCGGATCTGGGGGTACTTTATTTTTCTTGCCGTTCTCTTTATCATCTTCCAGGCAATCTTCAGTTGGGCTTCTTACCCGATGGATCTTATCGACAGCGGATTTACCTGGCTGAATGCGCAGGTGAAAAATTCGTTGCCTCCCGGATTGCTGAATGATCTTATCGTAAACGGAATTCTCGCCGGACTCAATGGCATCGTTGTCTTCATTCCACAGATTGCCCTGCTCTTTTTCTTTGTTGCAACCTTGGAGGATACAGGATATATGTCGCGCGTAAGTTTCATCATGGACCGATTGATGCGACGATTTGGTTTGAATGGAAAATCATTGATTCCATTGATGAGCGGAGTGGCTTGTGCAGTTCCTGCATTGATGTCGACCCGAACGATTCAAAACTGGAAAGAACGCTTGATAACCATTATGGTAACTCCGCTGATGAGTTGTTCCGCTCGTCTTCCGGTTTACACGTTGTTAATCTCTCTGATTATTCCGAAGGATTTTGTCTATGGAATAAATCTTCAGGGTCTGGTTCTGATGTTGCTTTATCTGATCGGTTTCGTTTCGGCAATTACTGCTGCCTGGGTGATGAAACATATTATTCAATCAAAGGAGAAAAGTTATTTTGTGATGGAGTTGCCGATGTATCGTGCTCCACGCTGGTCAACGATTGCTATTCACATTGCCGGTAAAGTGAAGGTCTTTCTCACTGATGCCGGTAAAGTAATTGTTTCGATCAGTATAATTTTGTGGTTCCTGTCTTCGTTCGGTCCTCCGGGATCATTCGATCGTATTGAACAAAAATATACATCATCATCTGTAACAAGTAATCTTCCGGAAAGTGAAATCACCCGCCGGATTCAGACAGAGAAGTTGGAGAACAGCTACGCAGGAAAATTGGGCCATGTGATTCAACCGGTGATTAAACCTCTCGGTTACGACTGGAAGATCGGCGTCGCTCTGATCACTTCTTTTGCTGCCCGTGAAGTTTTTGTAGGAACAATGTCGACACTCTACAGCGTCGGCGATGAAGAGTCGACCAAGAAAACACTGCGCGAAAAAATGCTGAATGAAGTAAACCCCGACACTGCCGGACCACGTTACACTTTTGCCGTCGGTGTTTCACTTATGCTTTTCTACGCCTTTGCCATGCAATGCATCAGTACCATCGCCGTTGTTTATCGCGAAACTAAAAAAATCAAGTACCCGTTGATTCAGATCCTTTATATGAGCGGGCTGGCGTATCTGGCGAGTTTTCTGGCGTATCAGTTTCTTAAGTAAATGCTGATTAGTGATTAGTAATTAGTAAGTAATAAGTAGTGTATAGTTGTGGGTAGCTGCAGATACATTTTCCTTTTTCTATGAAGGTATGCGGGGAACTATTTGTAGGCTACCGAAGGAAGCAAAGGGTGAATGACCGGGTAGCAAGAAAAATTAGATTTACCCAAACTCTCATCCAATCTAAAATATGCTTAGTTTGGCACCGTTTTAAGATTTATCATTTTTATGTCAATTCAACTTTGGATTATGCATTCAGCATAGTAAAAGTATCATGACATAAGAATAGAAAACCACTTGTTTTATCTTAAAGTCAGACCTTATGAAATCAACCCACTGCATTCCCAAAACTTTCTTCTTCTTTTTATTTCTTCTTCTGATCTCCCGGTTCACTTTTGCTCAGACTGATACTAGTAAGCAAGTAAAAAGTACTTACAAAGGTTTGCTGTGGGAGATTACGGGTAAAGGCATGTCAAAACCAAGCTATCTGTATGGTACCATGCATGTGAGTAAAAAAGTGGCGTTTCATCTGGCTGATACTTTTTTCATTGCACTCAATAAAAGTGACGCCATTGCACTGGAGGAAGATCCGTCAACGTGGATGGATGCAATGTCAAATCTGGGTGATTTATCTTCATCAGAACGTGGAGGCATCTACGGGCAGAGCCGCGATTTCTACCGAAATGCTTTTAAAATTGAATTGCCTGAAAACAAAGATCTGTCTCAGGCATTCGCATTTCAGCCCGGGCTGATCAATTCATTACTCTATCGTTTCAATTCAAGAGAGGGAAATTATGAAGAGAATACTTATCTGGATTTGTTCATTTATCAGTCGGCCCGGAAAATTGGTAAACGAGTGATCGGTCTCGAAACTTTCGAGGAAGGTCAGGAATACAGCATAAAGGCCACCTTGCCTGATTCAGCTTCTGAAGAAAACAATAACAGAAGGTCAGGATGGTCTTCTATGAGTGATATATATGAAAAGATTGAAGATGCATACAGAAGTGCAGATCTGGATCTTCTGGATTCATTAAGCAGGCTCTCTAACCGATCTACCAATAGACAGAAATACCTGATCGACGAAAGAAACAGAAACTTTCTGGCTAAGATGGATTCTGTGTTGCAAACCTCTACGTCTCTTTTCACCGGCGTTGGAGCAGCACATCTTCCGGGAGAAAATGGTTTGATTAATTTATTAAGGAAAAAAGGGTATACCGTGCGACCGGTTACATTTTTACAAAGTAAACAGGCTGATAAGCAAAAACAAAAACTGGAAGAAAGCTCATTCGATAATCAATATACTCTTCAGTACTTGCCGGATTCTTCAGTCTCTTTTATGGCACCGGGGAAGTTTTTCAAACTAATCGGTGGGGCACTCTCTTTTTACATTTATCCGGATATGGCAAACGGATCTTACTTTACCATTCATGCATCAAACCGGTTTGAACCTTTTACCGGGAATTCCCTGGACTATACAATGAAGGGTATTGATAGTCTTTTGTATGAGAATGTTCCCGGACAAATACTCACTAAGACCTATGATAAATCCCGGAACGGATACCCTGTCATCAATATCATGAACCGTACACGAAGAGGTGATGTCTGCAGATATAAAATTGTGGTTGCACCGGAATATGTTTATGTCTTTTCTTTATGCGGAACAGGGGAGTATGCCAGAAAGAAAGAGCTCGATAAGTTTTTCAACTCAATTGAGATTATCGGAAATCCGGATGACCGCACATGGAAGAAGGTAACGGTTTCTTCGGGCGGATTTACTGCAGAGATGCCGGGTGTTGTTCACGATGATATTAAAGATGGTCTGAGTTTGTTTTCAAAAAGCGATGTATTCATTCACTCTTTTACGGAATATGACTCATCATTTTATCTGATGATGAGAAGCAATTTCCCTGACGTTGAATACATCGAAGAAGATTCATTCGAACTTTCAGAACTTGCCTACCGTTTTGCCACTCAGTTTGACTGGGAAATAAGCGATAAAAAGTTCGGATACTCTGACTTCGGGGGAAATGGTGCGCACCCGTATCTGGATGCAACGATGGGTAAAGACGGAAAGACGTATTATGTAAGAGTAATTATCAACGGCCCATTTTACAATCTGATGGTTTGCAAACCGGGCGCGAATGATTTTCATGAAAGATATTTTACTTCATTCAGAATACAACCATTGAATTATCAAAAGCCTTTTGAAGAAGTAAAAGATACAGCGCTTCACTTCAGCGTTCAGACGTTTCCTGAGAAGTCAAATCTTCTTTCAAGGGTGAATGAAATGTTTAATTATAAGAGCAGATCAGATAAAAGCGAATCTTATTTTTATAATGACGTTGACGTGAAATCACGGACATTCGTTTCGCCTGATACCAGAGAGGAAATTTCACTAAAGGCTTATCATTATGGACCGTTTTATTCTTCAAAGAGCAGCGAGAAATTCTGGAAAGCAAGACTTAAAAGAATAAATAAGGACAGCACAATGATTGCTCATGTGATTGGACCGGAAGAGCGTGATTCCATCACAACTTATTCTGTTCTGCTCACCGATACAGGTAGTACCAGAGGAATTAAGTGTAAAATGATTCTTAAAAAAGACAGGTTGTATGTGATTTCTACAACCATTGATACCCTTACGCAACCGAGTAAATGGGTAACAACGTTCTTTGATTCATTCACAGCAACGGATACAGCCGGCGAATCAGTGTTTGTGCCGAAAGCACAGAAATACATGTCGTACTTGCTGGATAAAGACAGTGTTAAAAATAAAACAGCTAGGAAGTATTTTACTCAATCTCATCTCGACAGTACATGTGTCCCTAAACTGATTCAATGGTATAATGACACCCTCTCGTTCAGAGCAAGAGCCGAAGTAAGAGAAGATGTACTCGAAGAAATCGGATCGCTGAACAGTGATAAGTCGATTCCGTTTCTGCGTGACCTCTATCTGAAATCGTCAGACTCAACCGATGTACAGCTGGCTATTCTTAAGGGGCTGCTGCGCAGACAGACTACAGAAGGGATTTCCGTATTCAGCGAATTGCTTTCGAAAGAAGCTCCATTGGTGAACGACGAATACATGGTGCGTTCCATGTTGCATAATGCTTTTGACTCTCTGGAATTGGCAGTTAAACTATTTCCGGGTCTTTTAAAATTAACCGGCTATCAGGAATACAAACAAGCAATTTACAATCTGCTTGCAGAATTGTCATTGAAAGAATATTATGATAAAGAAATCATCAGACCTTCGTTGAGCGGAATTGTAAGAGATGCAAATGATGAACTCAAACGTGTACTCAATGATGAAAAGGTGGGCTCTGACAACGAATACGACGATGATGAAGATGAGGAGACTTCAATGGATGAAGATGAAATGGCAAGATTTAAGGCCATGATTTTGGGCGTACTGCCTTCGCTGAAGGAGAATGAAGATGCAAATCAGAATGAAGTGGAGCACGACAATCTTATTGAAGATTATGCACTCATTTTGGCGGGCTTCTATGACACTGATCCTTCAGTAAAAAGTTTTTTCACCAAACTTCAAAAAGTGAAAGATGAAAACCTTGCAATGAAAGCGCATATTATCATGTTGCGTAACAATATTGCAACACCTGATAGCGTGTGGAAAAATTACTCTGCATCACGCAAGTTCAGGTCGAATTTATATGTTGAGTTGCTGAAGTGTAAGCAGACTAAAATGTTTGATAAGACATATTTCAATCAGGATAGCATGTCTGTTGCAATAGTTTATCAGGATTATAAATTAGAAAAAGACAGCCTTGTATTTCTTGAAAAACGTTTGCTCAAGTCAAAAAGCGATTCCGGTTATGTATATCTGTATAAATTCAAGGAGGAAGATTCAGATAAGTGGTATTTCTGTTATACATATTTCCAGCCGAAGGATACTACAATTGCCTTTCCGGTTGCATTGTCTGAAAGAAAAATGCTGAAAGAAAATGTTGCTGTCGAAAAACAAATCGATAAAGTGTTTCACGAAGTCACGATATACGATCGTAAACGAGCCCGGAAGGAAACGGATTATGATTATTCAGGCGATTATCGTTATTGAGGCTTGTCTTAAGTAGCCGATGCAGGAATTTTTGCTGCACTTTAAATCCGGATTTGATCTTGGTTGAAAAGTCAACAGGCTATTTGCTTAAATTTGTTCCCGCAAATCCCGACCCTATGTCATTAGAAAAAATCTCCACCGTTATGGCTAAGTACGTTCCGACTGCGGCAGTGGAGGTCTGTTCGAGGTGGATCATGGAGAAAAATATTCACCTGAAAATTACTCGTGGGCGTGCAAGTAAGTTTGGCGACTACAGGCCGATGGAAAAAGGCAGAGCCATCGCATTACCGTTAATCACGATCTCAATCAGTTTGCTTTTCTGATCACTTTCATTCATGAAGTTGCGCATCTGCACACTCATGTGAAATACAATTACCGTCATGATCCGCATGGAAGAGAGTGGAAGCATGAGTACCGTTTGCTGCTCGAACAATTTACCGGCAAAGAAATTTTTCCGCATGACGTGGAAAGAGCATTGAAAAAATACCTGCTCAATCCGGCTGCTTCGAGCTGCAGCGATCAGAATCTTTTTCGTGTGCTGAAAAAATATGACGACCGGCCTGAGGCTGTATTCCATCTTGAGGAACTTCCGGAGTCGGCAGAGTTCTCGCTCTTTCAGTCAAGAAGCGGACTCGTATTCCGTAAAGGCCCTAAAATCCGGACGCGTTTTCAATGCCTTGAAATTCGCTCGAAAAGGATCTACTTTGTGAATGCCTTGGCTGAAGTTCAGCTCTATTCAAATCCATGATTTTCACAGAAATTGGGATTTTTGCCGGTAAATTGAAGACCTGACTTTTGACAGACGCGCCCAAGGTTTTTCCTCCTGAAATTGCGCCTGAATTCCTGACAGAATTCCACCAACAGGTGATACTTTTCTCAGTTTTTAATTCCCTAAGAATGGTATATTTGCTCCTCTTCAAAACCCATCAGAAATGGCAGAAAGCGCCTTTGTTCAGCAGGATCAGTTTCCGGTATCGGAAATGGCCGAAACGCTGATAGGCTCTGAAATCATCAAACTCGCCCAGGAAATCGGAGAGAAAATCCGTAAGGGTGAGCGTATTTACAATTATACCATAGGTGATTTTGACCCGAAAATATTCCCGATTCCGGCTGAGCTGAATTCAGCAATTATCAAAGCTTACGAACAGCGTCACACGAATTACCCTGCTGCCAACGGCATGCCGGCGCTTCGTGAAGTCGTTGCCGATTTTATTAAGGATCATCAGGGACTGGCTTATCGTCCTGATGAAATCCTGATCAGCGGCGGCGCACGTCCTCTTATCTACGCTACGTATGTAACGATCCTTGACCCGGGCGATTCAGTCATCTTCCCTGTGCCTTCGTGGAATAATAATCACTATTGCCATCTCTCAAGAGTAAAGCCGATTTATGTAGAGACTCGTCCTGAGCATAATTTTATGCCTTCGGCCGATGAACTTCGTCCGCATATCCGCGAAGCAAATCTCATTGCACTTTGTTCACCGCTCAATCCTACAGGAACAGTTTTCAGCGAGAAGCAATTGGCTGATATCTGCGATCTGATCATAGAAGAAAACAAACGCCGCGGACCGGGTGAGAAGCCGTGTTACCTGATGTACGATCAGATTTATTCAGTACTTACATTCGGAAAAACTGAACACTTTGATCCTGTTACACTTCGCCCTGAAATGCGTAATGTCACCATCTTCATCGACGGAATTTCAAAATCTCTTGCAGCTACCGGTGTTCGTGTAGGCTGGGCTTTTGGACCGATGCAGATCATTGATAAAATGAAAGCCATCCTTTCTCACGTCGGCGCCTGGGCTCCGAAAGCTGAGCAGGTGGCAACAGCAGAATACCTGAAGAATAAAACGGCATTGGAAACTTTCCTCACTGCTTTCAAAAAAGCAGTCGAAGATCGTTTACATGGTTTCTACGACGGATTTATGGAATTGAAAAAGGCCGGCTTCAGCGTTGATGCTATTTCTCCTCAGGCTGCTATTTACCTTACGATCAAACTTGATCTTAAAGGAAAGAAAACAGCTACAGGAAAAATTCTGGCTACTCAAAAAGATGTCTCTCAATACATTCTTGATGAAGGCCGCCTGGCTATCGTTCCATTCTCTTCATTCGGATCATCGGATGAATCGCCATGGTATCGCTTGTCAGTAGGAACCTGTGCAATTCAGGAAATCCCTGAAGTGTTCAGCAACTTAAGATCTGTCCTCGGCAAACTCTCGTGAGTTTGTTCTGCATAATTCAACTATCTGTTCACCTACAATCTTTCTTTATCGAAGACACCACTACCTGAAAAGTTTGTAGAAATAATTTCTGATGAAAAACAATTACTGTGTCATCATGGCCGGCGGTATTGGCAGCCGTTTCTGGCCAATGAGTCGTAACAATTTTCCAAAACAGTTTATCGATATACTCGGAACCGGAAAAACGCTGATACGCCAGACGTATGAACGTTTTCTTTCGGTTTGTCCGAAGGAAAATATATACATTGTTACCAACGAAGCGTATCTGGATCATGTATTTGCTCAGATTCCTGAGATTGCTGCCGGACAGGTTTTATCTGAACCGCAGCGACGCAATACAGCGCCTTGTGTAGCCTATGCCTGCATGAAAATTTATCGCATGAATGCAGAAGCAAACATTGTGATTGCTCCGTCGGATCATGTGATCAAGGATGAAGCACGTTTTCACTCAGCAGTTTTAAAAGGACTGGAGTTTACGGCTAAGAATAATTCTCTTCTGACGATCGGAATTCACCCGAGTCGTCCTGATACCGGTTATGGTTACATTCAGTTTCAGGAAGACAATCGTACCGAAGAATTCAAGATCAGTAAAGTAAAAACATTCACGGAGAAACCGAATCTGGAAATGGCCAGCTTCTTTTTGAAGAGCGGAGAGTTTTTATGGAATGCAGGAATTTTCCTTTGGAATGCTAAAGCTATTCTTGGTTCGTTTGAAGAACTTATGCCTGAGATGTACCATTTATTCAACGATGGTGCAGAAGTGTACAATACTCCTGGTGAAGCTGAATTTATCCGTAACGTCTATACTCAATGTAAAAACATTTCCATTGATTATGGCATTATGGAGAAAGCAAAAAATGTTTTCGTACTCAGCGCCGAATTCGGATGGAGTGATCTGGGAACCTGGAAATCACTCTATGAACAATTACCACATGATGAGCAAGGCAATGCCATTGTCGGGCAGCATGTAATGGTCGACAAAACTTCCAACTGCATTGTGAATATGCCGAAAGGGAAATTGGCTGTCATCCAGGGATTGGAAAATTTTATAGTAGTAGAAACAGAAAACGTCCTTCTCATTTGCCCGAAAGACGACGAACAACAAGTACGCAATCTTGTGAATGATGTGAAGATTAAGAAGGGGGAGAAGTTTGTTTAGTTGCTTGGTGGCTTAGTTGCTTAGTTGCTTGGTTGCTTAGTTGCTTAGTTGCTTAGTTGCTTCAAGGGGGGGTAATTTGAATTCTGAATTCTGAATTCTGAATTCTAGATCTCGAATTCTGAAAAAGTGATGAATCGTGCGGAAAATTTAGAGTATTCTCAAAAACAAATTTACAACTGAATAATATTTTTTGATTCTGAATTCTGAATTCAGAAATCAGAATCAAAAAAAAATCCCTCCTATGGAGGGATTTTTTTTATCAGAGCAAAGTTCTTAGCGAACGATATTTACTTTTTGAGTGTAAACGTTTTTGTCAGAGATCACTTTTACGATGTACTGACCTGCAGGCTGAGCAGTAAGATTGATCTTTTGCTCATTCAACTGGTTGAATTTATCAGAGAATACTACCTGACCAATTGAATTGGTAACAGTAACAAGATATGAATCAGAAGTAAGTGAGCTGTTCAGGGAAATGAAGCCTTGAGAAGGATTTGGATAAACTGCAATCTTTCCTGCTTCAACATTTACGATACCTACACCGTTATTCTGGATGAGGTTGATATCGTCGATACGGAAGTTTACTAATGAGTCACCATTTACAACGTGGAAACCGATGTAGTAAGTTCCGCTTGCAGGAACCTGGAATTGAACTGTACCCGGTAACCATGCATAATTTGTTACAAGTGACATTGGAACGATTGAAGTAACTACAGCACCGCTGTTTTGGTCTGAAGCAAGAACTACTTCGAAGTTTGCCTGGTTGTTTGTAAGGGTATTACGATAGTAGTAAGTAAGATCGTAGTGAGCTGTATCGTTCAGGTCAAGACAAGTAGTGTAGAGATAATCATCAGTAACACCACCGGCGATTTTCGCACAATAAGAGCCTGTGTGAGGAACAACGTTTGAGAGTACCCATGAAATTGTATCGTTGTTGAGATCTTCAACTGACCATCCGCTCATGTCGTCAGTCATTTCGAAGCCATTTGTAAAGGCAGTAGTTGTAGTAACCGGATGTGGTCCTACGTAGATAGTTGCATTTACTGTGTCGTTAGTTTGGTTGGTGTCTCCAAGCAGGCTTACATAAGCAGTGATCGTATGTGTTCCCGGAGCGCTGAAGTCTGCCTGTGCAGTAAAGCTGTAGTTTACGCTTTGTCCTGCAGCAACCAGAACGTTAGCAGTTTCAGTAACAGGAGCGTTACCGTCAACGATGTAGCTTACATCAAAAGTGTTGAAGTCGCTTCCGCCTGCATTGAAGATTGAAACTGTAACAGTTTCAGCATTTGTCAGTGCAGTACAACCTGTTGTAGGAGCAATTACGCTGCTCATTTCTGCATCAGTGCCATCGACCTGATAAAGGGCAACGTCATCAATCATCCAGAAGTAATCGTAATCTCCGGTAAAGTTCCATTTGATATATACGGCTGCTTGTCCGGCTGCGATAGCTGAGATATCGAGGTCAACTGCATACGGATTTGGAGTAGCACCGTTTTGTGAAAGACCGGCAGAAGCATCGAAAACCTGTGTCCAGGTAGTTCCGTCAGTACTTACAGAAACTGTTGCTGATTCGTTGTAGTGAACAATTAACTCATTGAAGTAAAGGTGAACATTGCTGTTTGTTGAACAGTCAACAGGGCCTGTGATCATATCTGCATCTTCACCGCCAACGCCACCATTTGATGCATCGGAGTCGTAAATCATATAACCATTGGCAGCAGTCGTATTTAAACCGCTCAATGAATCATATCCCGGATAAGTTCCCTGATTTGCAATACCGGTAGTGGTATATGCCCAGTTAACGCCGTTACCGGCATTGTCAACTGCTTGCCAGGTTACAGGAAGCCCGCCCGCAAAATCTTCTGAATAGATGATAGTGTTGGAGAGAACCTGATTTGGAGACTTCTGAGAGAGTCTCTGTAACATCGATGGGTCAACATGTCTGTTACGTTTAGATTTTCCGGCAACCGAAGTTGTTACGGCTGCAAGAAGAACGAATAGAAAAGCAATACGCGTAGAATTTTTCATGCTCTGGATTTATTTTAATCGTTTCAAATGTAGGATTTATCTGCCAATCATAAAAATACATCGGCCAAAAAAAAGAGGCCTAAACGGCCTCTTCTGCATAAGTTTCAATCGGTGGACATGCGCACACCAGATTTCGGTCACCATAGGCGTTATCTACGCGCCCTACCGTAGGCCAGAATTTATGCTGAGCTACATATGGAAGCGGGAAAGCTGCTTTTTTCCTTGAATAACTATGATTCCATTCATCTGAGGTAATCACATGCATCGTATGTGGTGCATTTTTTAACACATTGTCTTTCTTGTCGGCTTTGCCCTGGGCAATTTCTTCAATCTCTTTTCGGATCTGAATTAATGCATCACAGAAGCGATCCAACTCGCCTTTTGGCTCACTTTCAGTAGGTTCTATCATGATCGTGCCCGGAACAGGGAACGACATAGTAGGGGCGTGAAAGCCGTAATCCATCAGCCTTTTGGCGATGTCCTCTACTTCGATGCCGGCTGAAAGTTTGAACGGACGACAATCCAATATCATTTCATGTGCTACACGATTCTGACTTCCTGTGTATAGCACAGGGTAATGTGACTCCAGTCGCGATTTAATATAATTCGCATTCAGGATTGCGTAACGGGTTGAATCAGTTACACCATCAGATCCCAGCATGCGGATGTATGCATAGGAGATGAGAAGAATGCTCGCACTTCCGAAAGGCGCTGCCGAAACAGCATGCGTGCTGCCACCCATTTTTACCACCGGATGAGATGGAAGGAAAGGCGCAAGGTGCGCTGCTACTCCGATCGGGCCCATGCCGGGACCACCACCGCCGTGCGGAATGGCAAATGTTTTATGGAGATTCAAATGACATACATCCGCACCGATAGTCGCCGGATTTGTCAGACCAACCTGAGCATTCATGTTTGCCCCATCCATGTACACCTGTCCGCCGTTGCGATGAATAATTTCCGTCATCTCACGAATGCCTTCTTCAAAGACTCCATGCGTAGAAGGATAAGTTACCATGAGTGCCGACAAATTATCTTTATACTGCTCGGCTTTTGCTCTGAGATCAGTCAGATCAACGTTGCCGTGATCATCGCATTTTACAACAACTACTTTCATTCCTGCCATCACTGCGCTGGCAGGATTGGTGCCGTGTGCAGAAGATGGAATCAAGGCTACATCGCGGTGTGTATCTCCTCTTGAAATGTGATATGCACGAATGACCATCAGACCTGCATATTCTCCCTGCGCTCCGGAATTCGGCTGTAAGGAAACAGCTTTGAATCCTGTAATTTCACACAGGTATTTTTCAAGGCTTGAAATCATTTCAGCATAACCTTCAACCTGGTCCGCAGGAACGAATGGGTGAATACTATTCCACTCCGGCCAGCTTACAGGAACCATTTCAGTAGTGGCATTGAGCTTCATTGTGCAACTTCCCAGCGGAATCATTGAATGATTCAATGAAAGGTCTTTGTTCTCGAGGTAAGTAATGTAGCGCAGCATTTCAGATTCTGAATGCTGTGTATTAAAGACCGGATGAGTGAGGAAGGAAGAAGTTCTCTTCAACGGTCCGGTGATATTTTCATTTACGCCTGACGATAGTGTGGCCTTGCTGCCTTTGGCACTATTAAGTATCTGAACCAAAACTGACATTTCTTCATCGCCTGTGGTTTCATCCAGACTGATCGAAAAAGTAGTGTCATTCACATATCGGAAATTCACTTTAGCTTCCAGGGCAGCTTTGCGCACCTTCTCAAGATCTTTGCCTGCATCAAGCAGAACCGTATCGAAGAAAGTTCGGTGAACAATCTTGTAACCTGCGGTTTCAGCAAAGGCAGCTAAACGAAGAGCGTTGCGGTGAATGCGGTCGGCGATTTTGCGGATTCCGTTCGGACCATGATATACAGCATACATAGAAGCCATTACGGCAAGAAGTACCTGAGCTGTACAGATGTTACTGGTTGCTTTGTCGCGGCGAATGTGCTGCTCGCGTGTTTGCAAAGCCATGCGAAGCGCACGATTTCCCTGTGCATCCACAGATACTCCGATGATGCGTCCGGGCATTTCACGTTTGAATGCTTCTTTGGCAGCAAAGAATGCTGCATGCGGTCCGCCATAACCGAGTGGCACACCAAAGCGTTGTGAATTTCCGAAAACCACATCAGCTCCCCATTCTCCCGGAGGAGTGAGCATGGTTAGTGCCATGAGATCAGATGCTACAGCAACAGAGAGTCCGTTATCATGAGCCTTTTTTGTCCAGACTGAGTAATCATTTGCATCACCATTGACGGTAGGATATTGAAGCACCGCTCCGAAAAATTCAGCTCCCGGATTTGTGTCGTTCGTATTGCCAATGACCAGTTCAATTCCAAGCGGTGCTGAACGTGTCATTAATACATCGATAGTTTGCGGCAGACAATCAGAGCTGACGAAAAATTTATTGGCATTCGCCTGTACTTTTTCTTTACTGCGTGAAGCGAAGAACATGTGCATGGCTTCGGCTGCAGCAGTTGCTTCATCGAGCAAAGAAGCATTGGTTATCTCCATTCCGGTGAGATCAAGAATCATGGTCTGATAATTCAGCAATGCTTCCAGACGACCTTGAGAAATTTCTGCCTGATATGGAGTGTAAGCTGTGTACCAGCCCGGATTCTCCAGCACATTACGCTGAATGACGCCGGGAACGATGGTGTTGAAATACCCCATACCGATGTATGAAGTGAAAACTTTATTCTTTGCTGCTGTCCGCTTGAGTTCTTTCAGAAATGAATACTCATCCTGTGCTTCAGGTAACTTCAGTTTATCCTTCAGGCGGATGCTGGCAGGAATGGTTTCATTGATCAATTGTTCAAGAGAGGAGGCGCCGGTTTCCTTCAGCATCTGCTGAAACTCGGCCTGATTCGGACCGATGTGGCGTGCTGAGAATTGATTATCTGACATAAATTAGGTGAGAATTTTGGAGGCCCAAAGTTAACAGGAATACGCAAACAATTAGCTGACGTAAGTCTGTTTGACGCTCGTCCGGTAAAAAAAATTATTCACCATCTGCCGGACGCCGTTGGGCATTTAGGAAATTGTCTTTTGAGCGAAATATTGTACTTTTGATTCGTTATTCCCTTCACATGCCCAAGTTTTTCCTGTATTTAATCTTCCTGTTGTCAGCATCTTTTTGCAGCGCTCAGGATACACTCATTCTGATTTCCGGCAAGACGATGGTGGTGAAATCAGTTGAAATCAGTGAATATCTGATTACCTACCAGTCACTTGATTCCGTGGAGCCCGGTAAGACTCCTAAAATACGGAAAATGGACCCTGAGCGGGTCTTCGCCGTCCATTTTGCTGATGGTCATGAGCACGTTGTTTTTGAAACCGATACTCTCGACCCTCAGGATTTTAAAGTTGAAGAGATGCGCAGGTTCATCAAAGGTGAACAGGATGCCCGTGAATTCTACCATAACCGGTCGCCTAAATACCTTGGTCTGGCCGTTGGGGCAAGCTCTGCCGTATTTGCTTTTTATGGTTTGATCGGCCCGCCGTTATTCTCCACCGTTGTCGGAGGATTTTCACCGAACGTTGATAAGAAAATGACTTACTCTGTAAGTGGTTCAGCACTCGAGTCAGCCGGGATTCCGGAAGGCGAAGTTTTTAATAATGTTGCAGGCAAAACACCTAATCCTGTTTTTAAAGGTGGAAGTGAATTAAAGATCAACAATACGCCTATCGTTTTTCAGGAGAATACTCCTCTGGATACTGCCGTCGAAAAGATCAATCAGAATTTCAAACATACTTTCGTTCATGCTAATAATGTAAACGGAAGGTTGAATCTGTATCGGTCTACTCGGGCTGATTTTCTGCAGGACCCGATTTATCGCGAAGGTTTTGAGAAACGTGTGCGTGATGTGAAAATCAGAAGCGGTATGCTGGCCGGACTTATCGGCTTTGTAGCGGCTTCGGTAACTTATACGTTCGTGTTTCACAAAGATTGATTTGACCCGTAAAGAAATCTTTCTGCAGAAATGAATTATTGAAGGTAGAGCAGATAAGAGCAAAATATAAATCAGTCTAAGAATTCAATGCCCGGATTTTTCAGGAAACTTTTTCATGAAATGGTCTTCAGGCACTTCTTCATTTCGGGATGTGCTGTAAGCATGATCTTTGCCACTCAACTGCTGAATCATTCTACTATTTATTTTTCGCCTTACGTGTTCTTTCTCGGCGGTGCTACATTTCTCATTTATAATTTTCATACAGAATCATTCTACCTCGATTACTCCGGTTGGAGGGCTTTCGTTCAGTCTGTAAAAAACAGAAATCTTCCTCTGATCGATTATTTCTTCTACATCTCTGCAGCCTTGATCACATCGGTTTTCTTTCTTATGCTCTCCAATTCCGTCAAGTTGTTTCTGATACCTCTTGCGGCAATGACGTTGTTGTATTCTATTCCTTTCTGGGGCTACAGAAAAAGAAAATTGCGTGAACTGCTCTTTGTGAAAATCCCTCTGCTTTCTTTGATCTGGGCACTGACCACTGTGATTGTGCCTGCAGTGGAACAAAATATTAATCCCTGGCAGCCGTTTGTTTTGCTGCAGTTTGTGTGCAGATTCCTGTTCATTTTTGCTTTGTGTGTTCCGTTTGAAATCAGAGATGTTGAAATCGACAGAAGTAAAAATGTGAGGACCATACCGGTTGTCTACGGAACAATGGCAACCAGAAATACCGGAATTATTCTGCTTGTTGTTGAAATGATTTTCCATCATTTTATGCCGGCCGGGATGACGGTCAGACTGGCGCTGGACTTATCCTCTGCATTTGGTATCATCTGGATTTTACTGCAAAAGGAAGAAATGAGCGGATATTTTTTTAAATTTTTAGTTGACGGAACTATGATTTTAAGATTTCTGTTTGTTTATCTTGCGCTTCGGTTGCTATGAAATCATATCCCGATAATGTCTTTGAAAAGCTCGTTCTCCTGGTAAGAAACGATGAAGACCTCGACCGCGAATGGCTGCTGAATAACCGCTGCCGTGAGCTGGTTGAATTTTTAGATGCCATTGATGGAATTGAAAAATCATTTCAGTGGCTGCTTGATAATAATTATCGTCAACTCGCTGCTACCGTTGACGCAATGAATGGTAATTCAAAGGCAAAAGTGTTCTTACTTCAAAGCGGTAATCGTGAACTGGCTGCATTTGTTGACGCATGTACCGGAAATCAAAACGCCGTTTCGTGGCTGGTCACTTATGGTCACAAGGGCTGGGTACTTGTTGCACGGGAATTTTTTGAAAAGGATAAAAAGAAAAACAAAGGCGGCTTCTGGGGATTGTTCAATCTCGGAAATCCATATTCTTCCTGATCTCAGACGACTTGATGTTAAAGTCTTCTCTTACTTCAGCATCTTTCTGGTGAAAGCACCCAGCAAAACAATTGCTGTAATGATAACTCCCCATAACCAATACTTGTCAAAGAAGTTTTTGCTTTTACCTGCCTCACTTGCTTCTCTGTAAAACGTTTCAGGACCACATTCAAGTTTATTCAGTTCCTTCGAAAGTTTGGTTGAAAAATACTCAATGTCGTATTTTGGTTTTGACAAATTGTGATTTCCATAAGCAAGGATGTACTGACCGTCGCCTTTGAATCTGCCAATTATCTTGTATACATAACCTGACACTTCCACAGAGTCAATTGTGAGTGATTCATTGTCGAAATCGCTGACGATGATTTCAAGATTGTTTACGATCTCCGTCTTGAATGACAAAGCCATCGGATCGAGTGAACTAAGTATTCCTGAATAAAGCGTGCTGTAATTGTATGCTGTTTTATCAGCTTTTAGTGTGTCGGTAATTGTTCGAACAGCAATTGGTCTGTAATAGTCTATGGAGTCGTGAACGAAAAGCTTGATTCTTGAAACAGGAACCAGGTGGTCAAGTCGTACTTTAATAGTAGTTTGTCCGGGATGCTCGCTGTTCTTCTTTTCCACCTTCAATTCTTTCGGATGGTAGATGGCAAAATCTCCCGGAAAAGTTTTTTCGTTCGTAACAGATGCGTTTTTTATCGCGAGTTTGTTTTCTCCCGGAATGAATAAACGGTAGAAACGGAAATTTGAATCTTTAAATCGCAGTGTGGTGAATCGGTACTCAGAGAAATCATTTTTGATGGAGAATATTCTGTATTCCTTCAGGACTTTGAACCATTCATCCTGATCGAAACTTCCTTCCAGCAAAACTTTTTTGTCAAAATTTTCATCCTGAAAGTTCAGCTTGATTTCGTTTACGGTTTTGACTTCGTCCAGGCGAAAAGTGTAATACCAGCCTCCATGAGCAAAACTTTCATTGTTGAATTTGAATGAGCGATCTTCAGTTTGTACTTCCGGTTCTGCTAATAAAATTGAGTATGGAATTTCTGTCGAATCGCCTTCCGGATTCAGTTTGTAAATCCGAATGTCGCTGAAGTCATTCGAGGTTTTTTCATACATCTCTTGAGGAATCGTAATCTGATTCCAGATGGATATGCCGGGAGTTAACTCCCTTGTGTATTTAAATCCGCCTGCATGACTTGATGGAATAAAAAGGATCAGGGATACAATGACACTAAGAATTCTGTTCATCTTCCAGCAGATGTTTGTATTTATTATATAGAAAGGAAATAACAAGTAAGAGAACCCCAAGTAATATCATTGCCACCGTTTTTGCAAGTGTACTCAGATTATTGAGGTCAAAAAGGAAGAGTTTGGCGAGAGTGATGCCAAACAGAGCAATGGCAGCAATGCGAATGTGCTTCTGCTTATTGCGAATTCCAAGTATGATAAGGAAGAGTGAGTATGTTCCCCATAAAATACTTAGTTCCATTTTCCCTGTGATGTCTGTGGAGGTCAGATCCAGCCAGTTGATCAGTTCGCTGCTCAGGAAGATGACGATGAAACCATGAATGAAGATGTCCACAACTTTTTTCAATCTCTGATTTGTATCTTCAGAATTTCCATAATGCCTTATTGCATACAAACCGACAATGCAAAAGGCAAGTGAGATATATCGAATAATGATGTTTCCCACACTATAGGTGTAATAGGCGCCTTCAGGGTGTGTGAGATAGGAATAGCGTAAGTTTCCTAACGTTGCCAGCCCGTCAATCAAGAAAGTGACGATACCTAATGCAATGAAAACAGCAGCAATCTCCTGTGAAGGACTTTGCACTTTAAATCGGCGTGTATAAAAATAAATGGAGGTGAAATAGATTATACTATAGTTGAGAATCCAAATTCTGCTGTAAGACAAATAATCAGTGTTAAACAAATCGTAAGAGCTGCCATATCGGTTGATGGTCAGTTTAGATTCCCAATAACCTTTCAAGTAGAAATAGTGAATTTCATTGCGGATAAAAAAGTATGACACTAAAAGAAAAGCAATTCCGGGAATTATCTTTTCGAGTATTTCAAAGATGCTTTTGCCTGAATCATACCCGCTGATACTTCTTTGCCATTTTGCGATCAGGAAAAATGACACGGAGAGTACAAGTCCTGTACAAAAGGTCAAATTGAGAAATGGAATTTCTGCGAGGCTGTCGTTGCTAAGCAGACGAATACGCCCTGCCCAGTCGTCTGATAAACTTAATACTGCCAGCACAATCAATGGCATGGCAAAGGTCTTGAACAATGGCGTGTTTTTGCTTTTTCCGATGAAGTAAAGAATAAACGCTTCAATACCCCAGGTCATTGTTATCCATCTGCCATGTAACTGAACAGGAACTGCAATGGTAAGAAAGGTGATGACCATTGCCGCAACAAGATAAAGCGGACGCTTATCGCCGAGGTTGCGTCTGTAGATGTAATAACATGCGATTGTATGTATGACTGCATTGCCAATTGCAAATAATCCGCTTAGCTTCTCTAAATCTTTGTCAGTAGAAAGCAAGGCGTAGCCTGCACCGAAATAAATGAGAAGGTTTAAAATCAGGATTACAATGTCGCCAGCATTGAATTTCTCCACCTTAACGACTTTGTTTGCCAAAAAGACAACGCAGAACAGCAGGAAGAAAAATCGTTGCAAGAGAGAAAAGCTGTATTAAAATGTTCGGAGCCGTTTTTTGCTATGAACCATGAGCCGTAAATGACCCAGGTAATTCGAACGAAGAGTAGAGAGGCTTCCAGTTTTTACGGAAGGATAGAAAGACAATGCCACTGTTTACAATCGTCATATAAGTGAACAAGTAGGCTGCCTGACCGGAATTATTACTCAGCATAAACAGAATGGCATAAGCGCCCGTCAGGCCAGGATAGCAATAAGTTGTTCATTGTATGTTTTACTGCTGAGAATTGCCGTAAATGCCGTGAAAATAAACATCAGCCCAAAGGTTATTTCCCTGGGTAATATTCCATAAAAGGCATAAGCTGCAAAGGTGATGAAATAGTTGATTACCATTGAACCGCTAAGTAATACGGCACTGAAGGCGTGATATTTTTCTTTGAGTTTGTAAGCTGCAAAAAGAATTCCGGTTCCAAGCATGTAACCCAAAATGATTCGTGCAAGCGGACTGATCAGATCGTGGTCGATGAAAGATAGCGTGTTCCAATGATCACTCCGATAATAGTAACAAGGATTCCTATTTTGCTGATCAATTTTCCCCGATCCATCGCTCCAGACTCGACTTTTCTTTTTGGAACCTCAACCCGTGGTGATGGTGCAGAAAAAGCAGCAATCATTTCCGGTGGTGTTGAAGGTTTCACCGGCTGACTCGATGAGTTTTTTATTTCTTCAAACGGATACCGGATTTCCTCCTTCTTGAAATCAGTTGTCTGAGTCTGATTTTCTTTCTCAGCGTATCAACGCTTCCAACTCAGTTCTAATTGCACTGATTTCACTTCGCATTTTATCCTGCCTGTTTTCTAACTGCCGGAGGCGTTCGAAAAGTCGTTAATTAATGACATTTTTAAAGTAAGTAGTAATTAGTAAGTAGTAATTAGATATAAATTAGTGGGAAGAGTTGAGGGGTGGATTAACAATTCTGAATTCAGAATTCTGAATTCAGAATTGTTATTTCTAAACAACCAAGCAGCTAAGGAATAAGCAACTACTCAGAACCTCGCCGGCACACTTGTTCGTAGATAAACTGCTTTTCCTTTGTCCTTTCGAGGGAGCCAGTCGGGCATGGATTTTACGACACGAAGGGCTTCTTTGTCGTAAGGATTGCCAAGTCCATGGGCAGAGCGCGGAAAAATTTTGCCTGCAGGACTGACCATAAAATTTACATAAACGGTTCCGTGTTTGTCACCGGTTTTTTAGTGTTGGAAAAATGAATTGGCCAAGCTTATTTCAGTTCCGCCGGGAAATTCAGGCATTTTTTATCTACATAGAGTTTTCCACCTGGCAGATGCTCCGGGATCCTGACGAAACATCTTTTTGTATTTTTTGGCAGGAATCGTATCGTTTTCGATGATCATGGAACTGTGACAACGGCTTTCAAGGATGTTAAACATTTCAGTATCACCGAGAGCAAGAACGGCTGACCAGTCGCGACAAGCGCTGAAGGTGTCACTCATTGCCCAGTTGGCAACACCGCGTTGAAAATAGGCATGTGCATTTGATTCGTTGCCTGAGATTTCATTGCTCAGGAAAACATTTGCACTTTGATAGTTCCCCGCGATAATTAATCGCGACACCTGTTTGCTCGCCGGGAGTAGAGTGAGTGTTCATCATCTCTTTCAAAAGCGAATCCTTCTGAACCTGATTTTGTGCTTCAGAAGTCAGGTTCAAAGCGATTAAAAATGAAAATAGGAGTATAGTTTTCATGCAGTGACTTTGGAACAAAGTAAGTCTTTTTTGAGGATAAATCAGGTGGAAATGTCTTAGCATGGGTTTTTCCATCCCGCCGCGGCGGAAAATCAAAATTGAAATCACGGATAGAGATTGGAATCTATTCGTTATTACCTAACATTCTCTGATCGCCAATGTGATCACCGATCACCGATCACCGATTACCTATCGCCGATCACCGATCACCAATCACCAATCACCAATTACCGATCACTATTCAGCTCCCTTTCGCATCCCATCCCAATTTCTATCTTTGTCCCATGAAGAATTACGTAAATTCAGCCGGATTCGCTGCTGAGATGGACGCTCATGATGAATTGGGTGAATTCAGAAATCAATTTTATTTTCCTATTATTAACGGGAAGGAAGCCATTTACTTTACAGGAAATTCTCTCGGACTTCAACCGAAGTCGACACAGGATTATTTGCTGGCTGAGCTGGAAGACTGGGCAACGTTCGGAGTGGAAGGCCATTTTCACGGACGTAATCCGTGGTATTCTTATCAGGATATTCTTACCGATCAATTAGCCACTCTGCTTGGCGCCTTGCCGGTAGAAGTGGTGTCGATGAATTCGCTTACTACAAATTTGCATCTGCTTCTGGTATCATTTTATCGACCGACTAAAAGCCGGTATAAAATCATTTGCGAATACGATTCTTTTCCGTCTGATTTATACGCCTTACAATCTCAGGCTGCTTTCCATGGGTTTGATCCAAATGATGCCATCATTTATCTGAAACCTCGTGATGGGGAGCACTTGCTGAGAATGGAAGATATAATCACTGCCATTGAAAAAGCAGGTGATTCACTTGCTACGGTGATGATGGGCGCGGTGAATTATTATACCGGACAATATTTCGATCTCGAAAAAATTTCTTCTGCTGCATAAGGCCGGTGCCACTGTTGGGTTTAATCTTGCGCATGCAACAGGAAATGTTATGATGAAACTGCATGACTGGAATGTGGACTATGCTTGTTTCTGCTCTTATAAATATCTGAATTCAGGCCCCGGTGGTGTCAGCGGAATTTTTGTTCATGAAAGATTTGCAGACGATAAAGCATTCCTCGTTTCGCAGGTTGGTGGGGTAATGATCCTGAAACCAGATTTAAAATTCAAGAAATTTTGTGCCGGCCCGCAGTGCCAGAAGCTGGCAGTTGAGTAATGCACCGGTGTTGTCAATGGCTGCTTTAAAGCATCTCTTGATTTGTTTGAAGATGCAGGATTGATGTACTACGTAAAAAAAGTGTGCAGCTCACGGGGTACCTGGAATTTATCATTCAGGAAATTAACAAAACTCAAAAGAAAAAAACCGGAGAAATTGCAATAGATATCATAACACCTTCCATCCGGAATCAAGGGGTTGTCAGCTTTCCATGATTATGAAAAAGAATGGCAAACAGATTTTCGAAAAACTTTCTGAACAAGGTGTTATCACTGACTGGCGTGAACCCGATGTGATCCGTGCTGCTCCGGCGCCGTTATATAATTCCTTTACCGATGTCTATGAGTTCGGTCAGGTTTTACAAAATTCATTGTAGTATATTCAACCCCGTAAAAATTCACACCTCATGAGTACTACCGACAAAAGCATCACCATCATAGGAGCCGGACTCGTTGGCTCACTTCTCTCCATTTATCTCGCTCGCAGAGGTTATGCTGTAACGATGTACGAACGTCGCCCTGATATGAGAAAGGAGAATATCTCCGCAGGGAAGTCGATCAATCTTGCCCTCTCTGATCGCGGCTGGCGCGGATTACAAGGCGTAGGAATTGAAGATGCGATTCGTAAGGTGGCCATACCGATGAGCGGACGAATGATGCACAGCGTAAAAGGCGAACTTACCTATCAGCAATACGGCGAAGAAGGACAATTTATTTTTGCTACGTCGAGAGGTATTCTCAATTGTGTGATGATGGATGAAGCGGAAAAGAAAGGTGTGAAGATTGTCTTCAATCATCGTTGTACCAGGATTGATATGGAAAACTCAACGGCTTACTTCGATGGACCATCGGGCCCGGCTGAAGTAAAGTCGCGTCTGATTTTCTCAGCCGACGGTGCCTTCTCCGCAGGGCGAATGGCATTGCAACTTGGCACCGACCGCTTCGATTATTCCCAATCATATCTGAAGCATGCCTATAAGGAACTGTTGATACCGGCCGGCAAAGACGGTAGTTTTCTCATGGAGAAAAATGCACTACACATTTGGCCGCGTGGTGGTTTTATGCTGATTGCCCTGCCGAATCTTGATGGAAGTTTCACTTGCACTTTGTTCTATCCTTATGAAGGAGAAAACTCGTTTGCAAAAATTAAAACGGAAGACGATTGCAATCAGTTCTTCAAAACTAATTTCCCTGATGCGCTTGCACTGATGCCGGATTTGAGTAAACAGTTTTTCCACAATCCGACCAGTTCGTTGGTGACGGTAAAATGTTTTCCATGGACATACAAAGATAAATTATGCCTGATCGGCGATGCTGCTCATGCCATTGTTCCGTTTTACGGTCAGGGCATGAATTGTGGCTTTGAAGATTGCACCGTACTTGAAAGTTTGCTTGAAAAATACAATGAAGACTGGGCAAAAGTTCTCCCTGCTTATCAGCAGGCGCGCAAACCAAACAGCGATGCAATTGCCGATCTTGCTATAATGAACTTTGTTGAAATGCGCGATCTGGTTGGTACGCCGGAGTTTTTGTTGCGCAAGAAAATTGAAGCTCATATGCATGAAAAGTATCCGGAAAAATGGTTGCCGCTTTATTCACAGGTAACTTTCAGCGCTATTCCGTATTCCGAAGCTCTGGCAAACGGTCTGCGTCAGGATCAGATCATGAGAAAGGTAATGAGCGTGCCCGGTATTGAAAGCAAATGGAATAGTGAAGAAGTTGAGAAAATGATTCTCGCACAACTCTGAGTTTGCAGAAAATAAACTTATTATCACTTTCTTTGACTCATTGAATTCAAAGTAATAATTAACTCAAAGGAAAACCTGTTGTTGATGAGTGAGATTGGAAAATCATGGAAAGGTGCATTTAGCCACCCTTCTTTCCGAAATCAGTTTGTGCTGACGTTTTTGGTGCTGCTGTCATTCGCTTTTATTTTTCCGTACTTCTTTGATTTTATCGAAGCACGGAATGGTCCGGTAATGACTGACATACTTCTTGAGCAATTACCTGCAATGGATGTGTCCCTGGTGGTTTTTTTCTTTCTGTATTCAGGAATTGTAGTCGGATTGATCTCGCATCTATCGCACCCCAAGGCTGTACTGCTTGCATTTCAAACCTATGTGCTTATTACGCTTGTTCGAATGCTGAGCATTACTTTATTTCCTCTTAATCCGCCTGTAGGATATATTCCGCTTCGTGAACCGTTTGTTTCGCTTTTTACAACGAATGGAAGAATTATTTCACGCGATTTATTTTTCTCCGGTCATATGTCTACTATCCTCTCCATTCTTTTTGCAACACATAAAGTGTGGATTCGCCGGTATCTGATTTTGTGTGCATCAATGATAGGCATGATGATTCTCCCTCCAGCATGTCCATTATACAATTGATGTGGTTGTTGCCGTGCCAATGACGTATCTGGTCTTCAGATTCTGCAAGCGGTTTCTCAGGGGAGAGTTATGGTTTTTTCCCCACGGAAATCACGGAAAGTAAATTGATATCACGGAATTGTGGCTGGAAACATATTCAGTGTATTTCAAATACATACTACGTAATCAGTGATTTCCCTTTTCTTTCCGTGATTTCCGTGGGAAAAAATCACATGCTCACAAACGGATTATTCCCCTTCTCCCACCCAATCGTCGTCTCCGGTCCATGTCCGGGATATACAATCACCTCATCATCGAGTGAGTACAGTTTTTCACGGATACTTTTTTCTAGTACTTCAAAACTGCCTCCGGGTAAATCCGTGCGTCCGATGCTTTCACGAAAAAGCACGTCGCCTGCAATCAAGCGCTTGCTCTCACGATGAAAGTAGGAAAGGCTGCCCGGTGAATGCCCCGGTGTGAATAGAACTTCCAGTTCGGTGGTGCCGAATTTCAGAATGTCACCGTCTTTAAGAAATTCCGATGGCTCAGGAGACGGCTCGCATTCGATGCCCCACATCTGTCCGTAAACGGGACCGGATTGCAAAAGCTGAGTTTCGATTTCACACATGACGATGGGAATATTATACTTGCCGCATACGTAATTATTGCCCAGTATGTGGTCAATATGTGCATGGGTTAAAACAAGCTTAACAGGCCGCAGTGATTTGCTGCTGATCAAGGACGACAATTCCGCTTTTTCCTCTGCAGAATAGCAACCCGGATCGATGATAATGCATTCGCCTGACTCGTCGGAGAGGATGTAGGTGTTCTCGGAAAAAGGATTAAATGTTAAGGTCTGAATTGTCAGCATGGTGTTATTTTTCAAGTCATCGGATGAAGAAGGAATGCCTTCATCCCCCCGGTCTCAAAAGTACAAAGCAATTCCCTTTTTTCATGAATAAGGGACTAAAATATGAGGTGATTTTTGACTATCTTCGCCTTCTATGTTCCTCCGGACTTTTATGAAGCACAGATTTTCTTCCTTCATCATTCTGACTCTGCTTTTTCTTAGCCTGACACAATCAGCACGCTCTCAGTTTTACAATGGCTACTCTATGCAGTTCGGAAAAAATCGTGTTCAGTACGATGAACGTTTCTGGTCTTTCTTCCGCTTTAAAAATTTCGATACGTATTTCTACCTTGGCGGTGTTGAGTTGGCCTCTTTTGTCGGAAGATCTGCACAGCAGGATCTGGAAGAAATAGAAAGATTGTTCGACTATAAACTCGATGGACGAATTCAATTCATCATTTACAATAAACTCAGCGAAGCCAAACAATCAAATATCGGTCTTCAGACGGATGATATCGGAAATAATAACACCGGTGGTATTACCAAAATTGTTGGCAACAAGGTCTTCCTTTATTTTACAGGCGATCATAAGAAATTGCACGAACAGGTTCGTGAGGGTATCGCCCGTGTGTTGATCGATCAGATCATGTACGGAGGCGATGTAAGAGAGCGGATTCAGAATTCGGCTTTGCTGGCTCTGCCTGACTGGTATATTAACGGACTTATTTCTTACGTAGCACGCCCGTGGAATACGGAAATTGATAATCGTGTACGCGATGGATATATGTCCGGACGCTACAGAAAGTTTAATCACCTCACCGGTGTTGAAGCAATTTATGCCGGTCATTCAATCTGGAAATTTATCACCGATACTTATAGTGAATCAGCGGTCGCGAATCTGCTTTACATGACGCGTATCAATCGAAACATTGAAAGCGGACTCATGTATGTTCTTGGTCTCAATATGAAAGATCTTTCCAACAACTGGAAGGAAGCAATGCGTGCACGTTATCAGAATTCGGATCTGAACAGAGATTCAATAACAGCAGTAAATATTCTCAAGCGTTCGAAAACTGATTATATCTACAACCAGCTTCATACGAGTGCTGATGGTCGTTACAGTGCTTATGTTGCCAATAATCTTGGCCGCTACAAAGTGTACCTGTACGATCACTCACGTAAAAAAGCTAAACGGATTCTGAAGAGCGGTTACAGAAGCTATGCACAGGAAACGGATGTTTCATTTCCATTACTGGCGTGGCATCCGACCGGTCAATTGCTTGCAGTAATCAGAGAGAGAAAGGGAAAAATTTTATTGGGAACGTATACTCTTTCAACAAAAAAATACGAAGAAGCTCCGCTATTTGCATTTGAAAAGGTGCTTGACTTCAGCTATTCTGACGATGGACAGTTGCTATTGATATCCGGAATTCAAAAGGGACAGACAGATTTGTTCATCTACAATCTCAGAACTCACGTTGCCGAGCAAATCACGAAGGATTTTTATGATGACCTCAATCCGCATTTCATCGATAATAGCAGAGGCATCGTATTTTCATCCAACCGTGTAAATGATACGCTTGACGTCGATAAATCGGAATTGCTTCCGGCGAATTCCAATTACGATGTATTCTATTACGATTTTGCCGGCCGGTCGAATGTGCTGAGGAGAATAACTTCAACACCTTATTTCGATGAACTGAATCCAATGCAATACGATTCGGCAAACATCACTTATCTCAGCGATGAAAATGGAATCATGAACCGGTATATGGCTCATCTCGACAGTACATTGAGCTATGTAGATACTACTGAACACTACCGGATGATTGTTTCGAATGCCCCGCTTTCAAATTACGACAGAAGCATTCTGGAACAGGATGTCAACAAAAACAAAACACGTGTCAGCGAGATTCTTTTCAAAAATGGTAAGTATAAACTGTACGTAAATTATCCTTCCGGCAAGTCTGTTTCTGATAATACATTGCCGAAAACGTTGTACAGAAACGAGCAGATGAAGAAGGCTATGGAAAGCCCTGTTGCTGCTACTTCACAAAATCCGGCTCCGGGTGCTGCCCCAAAGGTTGTTGACGCAGATGTGCCGGTTCAGCAGCCTGTGCAGGTTGATTCGAATATTGTGGATATTGACAATTATGTTTTTCAGAGTGATTTTCCTAAATCGAAGAAAGATAAGAAGAAGGATAAAGAGAAAGAAGCTGTGTCTGAAACACCGGCTTTAGCAGCGGATACCACTGCAAAAAGTCAAACTGCTGACACAACAGGATTTCAATTACCAAAGCAAAGAAATTATGAGACGGCATTTTCATCAAACTATTTTGTAAGTCAGCTTGATAACTCTTTGCTCAATCAGAACTATCAATTATTCAACGGAGGCGGAGCAATTTTTTATAACCCGGGATTAAATGGCTTCTTCAAACTCGGAATTTCAGACCTGCTGGAAGATTACAGAATCACCGGAGGGTTCAAACTTGCCGCTGATCTTAACAGCAATGAGTATTTCCTTTCATATGAAGACCTGAAACATCGCTTTGATAAGCAATATGTCTTTTATCGTCAGGCGATACTTCTCACTCAATATGGTGCAAAATTATTTTCTCACGAAGGAAGATTTAATGGTAAGTGGCCATTCAGCGATGTTTCTTCGATCAGAGGAAGTATTGCCTACAGAAATGATAAAGTAGTAGCACTTTCAGTGGATAATCAGTCACTAAATTATCCGGATCAGTACCTGCATTGGGGTAGTGGCCGACTGGAGTATGTATTCGATAATACAATTGCAACAGGATTGAATTTGTATAATGGAACTCGTCTGAAAGTTTTCGGAGAGTACTATAAACAGCTCGACAGGAAAAATTCAGGAATGGTGATTCTTGGAACTGATGTGCGTCACTACCTGAAGATCCATCGTGAGCTCATCTGGGCTAACCGTTTTGCCGCAGGTACATCTTTAGGCAAGGAACATTTGATTTATTATCTCGGCTCAACAGATAATTGGATTTCTCCTTCTTTCAATTATGAAACATCTATTGACTATACGCAGAATTATTATTTCCAGGCATTGGCAACTAACCTTCGCGGTTTTGAGCAAAATATCAGAAACGGAAACACATTTGCTTTAATCAATAGTGAGATCAGATTGCCTGTTTTCAGATATCTATTAAACCGGCCGATCAAATCTGATTTTATTAATAATTTTCAAATCATCGGCTTTGGCGATATCGGTACTGCCTGGAACGGTTCTTCGCCATATGATTCAACAAATATTTTTAATCGAACCGTGATCAACAGTACACCTTTCACAATAACTGTTGTTAAACAAAGTGAACCGATTGTGGGTGGCTATGGCTTCGGACTTCGGTCGAGATTGCTTGGTTATTTCATCCGTGCCGACTGGGCCTGGGGAGTTGAAAACCGCGACGTTCAACCGATGCGATTCTATTTCTCCTTCGGTCTCGACTTTTAGAAATCGACTGCAACTATGATTATTGAAAAAATAAAATCTCTCGCAGGAAAATACAAAGAAGATGTAATTGCCTGCCGTCGTCATATTCATCAGCATCCTGAACTTTCTTTTAAGGAATATGGAACGCAGAAATTTGTAGAAGGCAAGCTGAAAGAATATGGTATTGCCAATTTTAAACGAATGGCCGATACCGGAGTAGTAGCATTGATTGAAGGGAAAAATCCGGCAAAGAAAGTGATTGCACTGCGTGCCGATATGGATGCTCTTCCAATCGTTGAAACCAATAAAGTTGACTATAAATCTGCTAATGAAGGTGTCATGCACGCCTGCGGTCATGATGTACATACTTCATCACTGCTTGGAGTTGCCAGAATTTTAAATGAATTGCGTGGCGAATTTGAAGGCACGGTGAAATTGATTTTTCAGCCCGGTGAAGAAAAACTACCCGGTGGCGCATCATTGATGATCAAGGAAGGTGTTCTTGAAAATCCTCGCCCTGTTTCTATCATCGGACAACATGTAATGCCACAGATTCCTGCGGGAAAAATTGGTTTCCGTAAAGGACTTTATATGGCCAGCACCGACGAAATTTATGTGAAGGTAAAGGGAAAGGGTGGTCATGGTGCCATGCCTCACCTTACCATTGATCCTGTCATGATAACGGCGAATATTCTTGTGGCATTGCAGCAAATCGTCAGTCGTCGTGCCAAGCCTTCATTGCCTTCGGTTCTTTCCTTCGGAAAAGTAATTGCTAATGGAGCTACGAATGTAATTCCGGATGAAGTTTACCTGGAAGGAACATTCAGAACCCTCAACGAAGAGTGGCGTGAAGAAGCTCACGTTCAAATGAAGAAGATGGCAGAAATGATAGCCGAAGGTATGGGAGGCACTTGTGAATTTAAAATACTCAAAGGATATCCGTTTCTGATCAACGATGAAGATCTCACTGACCGCACTCGTCGCTTTGCAGAAGAATATGTAGGAAAAGAGAATGTCGAAGACCTCGAAATCTGGATGGCCGCTGAAGACTTCGCTTTCTACTCTCAAAAAGCACCTGCTTGTTTTTACCGTCTCGGCGTTCGTAACGAAGCAAAAGGCATCACCAGCTCAGTTCACACCAGCACCTTCAACATCGACGAATCCGCCCTCGAAACGAGCGTGGGGCTGATGGCTTATTTGGCGGTGAGGGAGCTATCGAATTAGCTAATTAGCTAATTAGCTGATTGGTTGATTGGTTGAAACAAAAAGAAACGGTTCGCCGCAGGCGAACCGTTTCTTTTTGAATTTAGAGGTAGGAAATATAGCTTCCGATTGAATAATTAGCAAATTAGCAAATTAGCAAATGCTGTGTTCAACTAATAAGTGCAACGCTTCGATATTGAAATATTGGTAACTCGATTTTTACATAATTGCTGAGTTACCAACATTTCAACATCGTAATAGCACCATTTTTCATATTGTTCATTTGGAGAAGCGTAGTTAAACAATCGCAATGGTCGGTTATTGAGGCTCTTTTCAACTTTTCTAACTTGCTTGTTTTCGACTGTTTTAAAGTCTGTTCTCTTAGGAAAAAACCTCCTGATAACGCCTATTCTATTTTCCACAGTTCCTTTTTCCTGTGATGTATATGGATGTGTAAAATAGGTTTTGACACCAAAGTCACTTCGTAATTTGTAATGCTTGGCGAAAGCTTGATCATTATCAAATGTAATACTTTTGATCTTAATTGTACTTCGCCTGATAATCTTCCTTAATTTCTTTTCAATATAATTGGATTCTTTACTCGTTATTTTCTCGATCCAGTTCATTCGCAATTTTCGATCAGTCACAACTAATAATCCGCTGATATTTTCACAGCGGCTTCGACATCTCCGATTCGCTTGCGATCATTGATAATTTGTGGGCGATCTTCTATACTCGTTCGGTGCAATATAAAACCCCTATTATCTTTAATGTTCCCACGCTTCCTTCGCCGTCCGCTGTGTTTTAAAAACTTATACAAGAGCTTATCCCTTTTCCGCTCCCGCCGATGACTATGTTTGCCGCTCCAGATCCATTTATAAATCGTCTCATGACTTACAAAATCATCGAACTGGTTCAGCCCCATAACAGCAATAAGTTCCGGGCTATACCGCTCCTGCTCAAGTAAGGTGCGACAGTACGACTTCATTTCTTCTGTGAATCGAATATGCTTTTTCTTTTGACGATGCCGGTTATGAGTCTTCTCTTGAGCATTTAAAGCTTTATATACTAAGGCTCCCTGTCCTCTTTGAGGAGTATTACGCTTTATTTCACGATAGATGGTGCACTTGCATACGCCAAGAGAGTTGGCTATTTGTGGCACTCCAATACCAAGTTGAAGAAACCCTTCAATTTGGTATCTTTGCTCCGGCTGGAGATGTTTATATTTTTGAGTCATAAGCAACACAAAGATTAAGCTTTTCAGCTTCAGGGGAAGGAAACTTCCCTTGTTTATTTTATCTTGTGTTGCACTTATTACTTGAACCTAGGAATTAGCAAATTAGCAAATTAGCAAATTAGCAAATTAGCAAATTAGCAAATTAGCAAATTAGCAAATTCCTCAAGCATCAATCTTCGCATACTTCAATTCTTCTCAATAAAATCTCTGCGTGGCGGAACGTCGTCGCCCATGAGCATGGAGAAGACGCGGTCGGCTTCGAGAGCGCTTTCGATGGTTACTTTTCTTAGCGTACGAGTTGCAGGATTCATTGTGGTTTCCCATAACTGCTCGGCGTTCATTTCTCCAAGACCTTTGTATCGCTGAACGTTTACGCTTTCTTCTTTTCCTTCGCCGGCTAATTGTTTGATGGCCGCTAAACGCTGATCATCGGTCCAGGCGTAGGTTTGATCTTTGCCTTTTTTCACGAGATAGAGTGGAGGAGTGGCAATGTAGAGATAGCCGCTTTCAATCAACTCTTTCATATGACGGAAGAAGAATGTCAGAATCAAAGTTGTGATGTGTGAACCGTCTACGTCGGCATCGGTCATGATCACAATTTTGTGGTAACGAAGTTTGTCCATGTTCAGCGGACGACCTTCTTTATTTTCATCTCTGAAAACTCCGAGAGCTGTGAAAATATTCCGGATTTCTTCGTTCTCATAAATCTTATACTCCATCGCTTTTTCCACATTCAGGATTTTACCACGAAGCGGAAGAATCGCCTGAAATCTGCGATCACGGCCTTGCTTTGCCGTTCCACCCGCTGAATCTCCCTCGACGAGGAATAATTCGCAAACAGAAGGATCGCTGTCGGAACAATCGGAGAGTTTACCCGGCAAACCTGTGCCGGTCAAAACGTTTTTACGTTGTACTAATTCACGTGCTTTTCTGGCAGCATGACGGGCAGTTGCGGCAAGAATTACCTTGTCGACAATCATACGTGCCTCACGCGGATGCTCTTCAAGATAATTGCTGAGCATGTCACTTACGGCCTGATCAACGGCTCCCATCACTTCGTTATTACCAAGCTTGGTCTTTGTTTGTCCTTCAAATTGCGGTTCGGCAACTTTTACGGAAACAATAGCCGTTAAGCCTTCACGGAAATCATCGCCGCTGATTTCAAACTTCAGTTTTTCGAAGAGAGAAGATTTGTCGGCGTAGGTTTTGAGCGTACGCGTCAATGCACGACGGAATCCTGCAAGATGCGTTCCTCCTTCATGCGTATTGATATTGTTAACGTACGAGTAAATATTTTCGTTGAATGAAGTATTGTACTGCATCGCTACCTCCACCGGAATTCCGCCGCGTTCTCCTTCCATATAAATCGGCTCGGTAGTGAGCTTTTCACGATTCTCGTCGAGGTATTGAACGAACTCTTTCAATCCGCCTTCGCTGTAGAAGGATTCTTTCGGATATGTTCCTTCTTCTTCTGATTTGCGGATGTCTTCAATGTTCAGACGAATTCCTTTGTTCAGAAATGCAAGCTCACGCAAACGCGTTGCAAGAACTTCGTAATGATATTCAGAGGTAATGAAAATCGATGTGTCGGGAGTAAATGTGGTTTCAGTTCCGGTGCGATTGGTTTCACCTACCACTTTTACATCGTAAAGCGGTTTGCCGTATGCATATTCTTGCTGGAAAATTTTTCCTTCGCGATGAACTTCCACCTTTACATGCGATGAAAGTGCATTTACGCAACTCACACCTACACCGTGAAGACCACCGGATACTTTGTATGAATCTTTATCGAATTTACCACCGGCATGCAGAACCGTCATTACGACTTCCAGCGCGCTCTTCTTTTCCTTTGGGTGAATGTCGGTCGGAATTCCCCGTCCGTCATCTTTTACACGAATGCTGTTGCCCGGAAGAATGGATACATTGATGTTCTTACAATAACCCGCCAGCGCTTCGTCAATGGAATTGTCAACTACTTCGTATACGAGATGATGAAGGCCTTTGAAGCCGATATCACCGATATACATCGCCGGACGTTTACGGACAGCCTCAAGGCCCTCAAGGACCTGAATCGAATCTGCGCCGTAAGATTGATTCTTTTTGTTTTCGTTTGTATTACTCACCTGTGCGGTTGCTTTGACCTGATCGTTGATTAAATCACTCATGTTAATTTCTCACTTAATTCCCCCACCCGAAATCCCCCTGTTTTAATAAGACTAATTACACAGAAAAAGCAGATAATTTTATCTGCTTCTCATTGCTTGTAAATCTACAAAAATCGAGGCTGACTACCAAGCATTTTCAACCCTTTTTTCGAAATAAATGTCAGAACTCCTTTCTTTGTAAATAAATGAAAATCAGCTACATGTAAAGCCTCAACCGCTCCCTGTTTACAACATTCGTCCAAATTTTCCCCGAACACTTTTGTAATCACTTTCCAACGAAAAAATTCCCTAAAAAATCCCAAAAAGTTTCTCCCCAAATCCCCAATAAAAAAGCAGAAAAAAAGAAATGAAAAAAGCACAAATAAATCTAACCAAACCACCCCAATCATCTAATTACTACTTACTAATTACTACTTACTCCCTCAATATTCAATGTCCAAATCAAACCTCTTCTTCAACTCATTCATCGCCGGATTTTTTTCTGCCAGCTTTTTGAATTTCTCTGAAGGTGTGTACGGTGTATCATTTTCTCCCTGCGCAGAATTTACTTCTACCTGAAGATTGATTTTATAATTGGATAATTCCTTCCTGATGTAAGCCAGTATGTTTGTCTTTTGCTCGTTAAAATCTTTCTGTAGTGCTACGCTGTCGACTGAAAAAGTGAGATTGAAATTGTCGCCAATTACCGGCTTACGTTTCTCCATAGCTGAAAATAAAGTCATACGACCTTCGTCGAGCATGCGGTTAGCGTACAAATGCCATACTTTCTCAAGCGCAGCGTTGGTAAAAGGAGCAGAGAGATCAGGCAGTACTTCGGCGTTCGCTACTTCAGTTTTTTTTTCAGCGTCACCACTGAGTTTTGAACTGATCGAAATAGATTTTTTGTAAACCGGAGCAGGTGAAGCCGGTTTATTTGCAGCAGGAGTAACAGGAGGAGCAGTGGGCTGTGGCGTAGCACCGGTGTGTGGTTGTGCAACAGCAGGAGCAGGTTCTGCCACTTTCTTTGGTTCAGGTGCAGGGGCCGCAGTTTTGTTTATTGGGAGCTCAACTTTTTTTTTTGAAACCTCTGCCGATGCCGATGAAGCAAAGGTGCACATCTTCATGAGCGAAAATTCAATGTGCAGTCGCTGATTCTTAGCCGAACGGAATTGATAATCGGTGCGCGTTGCAATGTCAAGCATGGCAAGAAGCCAGCCGCCATCACACTGCTGAGCCTGCACGCGGTATTTTTCTCGGATGTTCGGACTCACTTCAAGCAGTTGCAATGTTACTTCATCTTTGCAAACGAGTAAATCACGGTAATGGGAAGCAAGACCGTTGATGAAGTTGTGTGAATCGAAACCGTTGTTCAGGATTTCATTAAAGGTCAGCAGGACATCGGAAATGCTCCCGGCAAGAATTTGATCGGTCAAACGGAAATAATAGTCGTAATCAAGAATATTGAGGTTCTCAATGACGTCTTTGTATGTCAGATTATTTCCGGCAAAACTGACGAGCTGATCAAATAAACTCAATGAATCACGTAATGCTCCGTCAGCTTTCTGAGCAATCACGTGTAATCCATCTACTTCTGCATTGACGCCTTCACTCTGCGCAACATGCTGCAAATGCTTTACGATATTTTCAACAGAGATTCGACTGAAATCAAAAATCTGACAACGTGATAAAATCGTTGGAATGATTTTGTGTTTTTCTGTGGTTGCCAGAATGAAAATTGCATACGATGGTGGTTCTTCCAATGTCTTCAGAAAAGCGTTGAAGGCAGAAGTTGAGAGCATGTGAACCTCATCGATGATATACACCTTGTACTTACCCATCTGTGGTGCATACCGCACCTGATCAACCAAGGCACGGATATCCTCTACCGAGTTATTGCTTGCAGCATCGAGTTCGTATATGTTGAGTGAATGCCCTTCGTTGAAAGCAACACACATCTCACAGGTATTGCAAGCCTCCGTTTCAGGAGTGAGATTCTTGCAATTAATCGTCTTGGCCAGAATACGGGCAGTGGTGGTCTTACCAACACCGCGCGGACCGGTAAATAAAAACGCCTGTGCCAGGTGATTGTTCCGGATAGCATTTTTCAGAGTATTGGTAATGCTCGGCTGACCGACAACGGTGTTAAACGTTACCGGACGATATTTCCTGGCGCTGACTACGAATTTGTCCATTGTTGTACTTCAAAAAAAGAAGGGTAGCAAAGATAAAATTTATTGTCAAAAGTGGATTGAATATCCGCTCTTTGCCGCATGTAATATGCACTTTCATTTCAATCATTGAGGCGAAAGTATAACCATCCGTAATTCTGTGCATTAAATGAGTTTGAACTCCGCATCTGTGGCTTCCTACAACAGGTTTGCAGACTCGAAGTTTTCAACAAAGCGGGGTATTTATTAACATTCGCGTTACTTTTTGTTGATTGTACGTATAGAGGAAATACTTTTAACCATTATTCACTAAAACTAAATAGAATTCATTAATCACTAAAAACTAGCGTAAAATGAACAAAGCTGAATTGATTGATGCTATGGCATCTGAAGCAAAAATTACGAAGGCAGATGCGTCTCGCGCACTGGAAGCTTTCATGAATGTAACTTCCAAAACTTTGAAAAAAGGTGAGCGCGTTGCTCTTATCGGCTTCGGTACTTTTACCGTTGCTAAACGCTCTGCACGTAACGGCCGCAATCCTCAGACTGGCAAGCCGATCAAAATTGCTGCTAAACGCGTAGCTAAATTCAAAGCCGGCGCTGAATTATCTGCGAAAGTTAAGTAAGGTAAGTCTCCGCAAAGGAATTAAAAGGCGTCTCTACAGACGCCTTTTTTTTTGCCTGACCGAAGGTCAAATTAGCCAATTAGCCAATTAGCCAATTAGCCAATCAGCTAATTTTTTCCATAGCTTTATCGTCTCAATCTTATCTTATGTTAGTTTCTTATTCTACCGAATCTTCCGTTGCACGGATTACATTCAATCGTCCCGATAAATTCAATAGTTTCAATCGCGAAATGGCTCTTGGTCTGCAGGATTATCTGAAGCAGGCCATGACTGATGATGCCGTTCGTGCAGTGTATCTGACCGGAGAGGGAAAAGCATTTTGCGCCGGACAGGATCTCGCCGAAGCAATCGACCCGTCAGGTCCTGGAATTGAGAAAATTGTTGAAGAACATTATAATCCTGTTATTCGCTTGTTGCGCGCAATTCCTAAGCCTGTTGTTTGCGGAGTCAATGGCGTAGCAGCCGGTGCGGGTGCCAATATTGCCTTTGCCTGCGACATCATTTTTGCTGCTCAATCTTCTTCTTTTATTCAGGCATTTAGTAAAATCGGATTGGTTCCTGATAGTGGTGGTACTTATACATTGCCACGTTTAATCGGCTGGCAACGGGCCACTGCTTTAATGATGCTCGGAGATAAAATTTCTGCTGATCAGGCCATGCAAATGGGAATGATTTACAAAGCAGTTCCCGATGCAGAATTGCATTCGCAGGCTTTTCAGACTGCAGCAACACTTGCAGCAATGCCAACAAAAGGCCTTGGCTTTACAAAAGAGTTACTCAACCTGAGCATGACTGCTTCTTTCGAAGAGCAATTGAATTACGAAAAAGTATTTCAGGCAAAGGCCGGTCAGACTGATGATTACAGTGAAGGTGTCAATGCATTTCTTGAGAAGCGCAAAGCTCAATTCACCGGCAAATAATTCATCTTGATATACTATGAACGCTTAGATTTTCTGAATTTGAAAATTAAGGGAGCAACACAAAAATATTAAGAAGGAATATAAGAAGCAGATTGTTGTGGGGGGCCGTCCACGCGCGTGCGGCCTCCTTCTCGGTGAAGGTTCGAAGAGAAGATTATTGAAAGAACAAATGATTATAAATAGAAAGATGAATAAATATGTAAGCCGAGAAGGAGGCTGCGCGTGGTCGCCTTTTTCTTTGTTTCTTTCTTTTTGGCGATGTGTTCGCCGGGGCGAAGACAAAAAGAAAGAAAAATCATGGCAAGGCACGATCCTGACATTTGTTGATTGTATAAAGCCAATTCCGAGAATAAATTAGCACAAAACATTTCCGTTTATATTATAATATTCTATTCTGTGAAAAAGAAAATACTGAAGGTACTCAAGTACCTGTCATTTATTCCGCTTTTTTTTCTGGTGTATTTCCTATTCGCCGCCTCTTTCGCAAAACTTACCTGCAATTCTGATTTTAGTCCATGCACATCTGATGCCATTGAAGTTTATATCAAAACCAATGGTGTGCATACCGATCTGGTTGTTCCGATGAAGAATGAAATTTTCGATTGGTCCTCTTATGTTGACCCTTCGAAAACGCAATTGCAAAAAGCAAATTATCGGTACGCAGCATTCGGCTGGGGCGACAAAGGGTTTTATCTTGAAACCCCGACGTGGAGCGAACTGAAGGCAAGTACGGCCTTTAAAGCCCTTTTCTTTCTGAGCACTACTGCCATGCACGTCACCTTCTATGATTCATTGCCGGAAAATGACAGATGCAAACGGATTTGTATTTCGAAAGAAAGCTATCTAAAAATGACAGAGTATATTAAGTCAAGTTTTAAAATTGAAAATGGTCGATCCGTTTATATCCCCAACGCACACTACGGAGCTAACGACATCTTCTATGATGCAAACGGAAGTTACAGCATGTTCTTCACCTGTAACACCTGGGCAAACGCCGGTCTCAAATCTGCCAATATGAAAGCAGCTTACTGGACGTTGTTTGATAAAGGGATTTTTGAGAAGTATTGATTTTTTTCAAATTAGCTAATTAGCTAATTAGCTAATTGGGTGATTCACCACCGCAGACATCACATTCACATAATTTCCCCGCTCCGGAAACCTGGGCAGATGTTTTTTAGTACATTCGATTGATAAATTTTTTAAAATGATTCATGATGAAAAAACTATTACTGCTTTCGTTGATATTGATATTGGGACGGGATGGGTTTGCGCAATGTTATTGTCAGACGCCTTTCATTTCGGAGACGTATGATTCTTTGTCGGCATGGACTAAAATTACTCAAACAACAGGTAATATGACTGTTTCGATGAACCAGCTTTATTACAACAGCCCGATTGGAGGAAACTACAACAGGATATCCAGATATGTACCCGATCTGCACAATTATTCTACCTCATTCACTGCACGGTGTAAATTCAGAGTGACACAAGGTAATTCTCCCGGACATTACATCATGGCTTTTACATCTACTGACGACGATCCACTTTGTATGAATACCGGCGGATATCCTCAAACTTCAAACTCCGTGATTGGAGTTTCTCTCCTCTCACCGGTAACACCGACTTACAATTATTGTTGTACCAATCCGGTTGATCCTGCAGATCCCTGGGGATTTAAATTAATACTTAAAGAAGATTTGGTTTTAAACTCAGCCTTACTGAATCAGTACATTCCTTTCACCAGTTTCAATACTGATTATTATGTGCAATTGCAGCGATCTGCTGACCTTGTAACACTCAGCGTGTTCAGTGATGCTCAATTCACCCAAATGTTACCCGGTTCGCCCATCTGTGAACGGGTGAGTGAAACTTTTCCAAAGCTGAATTATGTTCAGCAGGGTGTTCATACTGCAGCTTCCTTTTATCGCGAAATTGATGCTTATCTGGACGATCTCACACTCTGCGGTGGTGTTACCTGTCAGCTCTGCGGACCGGATCAAATCACTGAAAATCCGGGACCAAATATTTCCATTGCTTACAATACATCTTTGGGTTCAATCGTGCTTGGCAATTCATCCCGGAATAAAAGCGATTTCAATATTTCCATTTATACAACTTCCGGACAATTATTGCTGAACCAAAAATATCTCATAGATGAATCTCTGCAAATCCCTTTTTCACCTCCGGCAGGAATTTATTTTATTTCTATAAAAAGCAATTCAGGAATTCAAATGCGAACTCTAAATGTTTTGCAGTAAACTTTCAGAAATAAATAAAAATCTAATTAGCGTCTTGAAAATTTCAAACTAACTCTTCATTTCATCTATTGTATATGTACAGTGTTCAACACCAATTAGCTAATTAGCAAATTAGCAAATTAGCAAATTAGCCGATTACCTAGTGACATTTAAAATAATCAAACACCTCCCCGCAAGCCTCACACTTATAAAGTGCTTTGCATGCTGTGGAGCCAAAATGTGAAATCATCTTAGTAGAAGAGGAGTTGCATCTCGGGCATTCGATGGATTTACCAAGGAGAATATTTTTATCTGCACTTCCTTTTAAAGGTGGTGCGATTCCGTAAGCCTTTAGTTTTTCTCTTGCTGAATCAGTGAGCCAATCGGTTGTCCATACAGGAGAGTAAACGGTTTTTATTTCAATGTCAGTGATGCCTTGCGAATTCAGTTTCTCGCGAATTTCATTCTCTATCGCCTTCATCGCCGGACAACCGCTATACGTGGGTGTAATGCTCACAATCACTTTTCCTTCTTCCTCCTTTACCTCACGCAATATCCCCAATTCCGCAATCGTAATCACCGGAATCTCGGGATCAGGAATAAACGAAAGGAGTTGGTAGAGATGGGGGCGGGTGGGCATTTTTGCGAGGGGGGGGTGAATTCTGAATTCTGAATTCTGAATTCTGAATTCTGAATTGAATATTGAATATTGAATATTGAATATTGCTTTACTGAGGTACTAAATTTTATAATTCTGAATTTTGAATTTTGAATTGAATATTGAATATTGAAAATTGAATATTACTTTGAACAAGTAACTAATTTCTAAATTTCAGAATTCAGAATTCAGAATTCAGAATTTTGGCTTCTGGCTTCTGGCTTCTGGCTTCTGGCTTGCTCACCATTCCGCCCCCGGAAATGACCTCGGCAACACCTGCATCTCGGAGAGCAAATGCCCGAGATGTTCGCTGTGCAGTCCTTTGATACCGCCGGTGATCATGAAGTTCTCTTCAGGATATGGGAGTGTTGCTTGTTCAAAAACTTCTTTGACTTTCTTTGTCCAAAGCTGGCGCACTTTATTTATATCGACAGAAATTCCGTCTTTCATTAACTCGGCATCCACTTCATCTGCAGTGAAAAGATCCCCTGAATAACGATAAAGATCATCGATAGCTTCGAGCATGCGCAAATTGCTTTCGCGTGTGCCATCGCCCAGACGCATGACCCATTCGCTGCTGTGACGCAAATGATAAGTTACTTCTTTCAGTGACTTCTCAGCAAGAGCAGCGAAGGTTGTGTCTTTACTATTTTTTAATTCATTGAAGAAATAGTAATGAAAAGCACTTACGAAAAACTGACGAAGTATAGTATGTGCATAATCGCCGTTTGGCTGTTCCACCAACAAATTGTTGCGAAACTCTCTTGCCTCGCGGAAAAAAGCAAGATCGTCTTCCGTTCTTCCTTTGCCTTCCAGCTCGCCTGCATAAGTCAGAAATGCACGGGCCTGACCAATCAGGTCAAGCGAAATGTTTGTTAGCGCAATGTCTTCTTCGAGAATCGGACCTCTTCCGCACCATTCTCCTAATCGCTGCCCGAGTATTAGGCTTGTGTCGCCGATTCGCAAGGCGTACTCAGCTAAATTTGTATTCTTCACTGACATTTTAAAAATATTGTGGGTCTGCTATCATTCAAAATTTGCACCCGGAGTCTTATAGAAATTCGGGTGACGATAAATTTTATCATTGCTCGGCTCAAAAAATGCACCGACATCTTCCGGCGTAGATGATACAATCATTTCAGAAGGAACCACCCAGATGCAGGTTGCTTCGTTGCGACGTGAATAAACATCGCGTGCATTTTGCAATGCCATTTCTTTATCCGGGGCATGAACACTTCCGGCATGCTCAAACGGTAAACCGGATCTTCGTTGAGTAAATACTTCCCATAATGGCCACTGTGAACTCATATTTTTATTCTTTCTTTTGAGTAATGTACTAAGCTGCTTTGTTTTTATCAGCTTTCTTTTTTGCGTAAGCTTCTGCAGCTTCTCTTACCCATGCTCCTTCTGCGTGTGCTCTGTTTCTTACGGCTAATCGCTCTTTATTACAAATGCCGTTTCCTTTGATCACATTATAAAACTCATCCCAATTAATCTCGCCGAATTCGTAATGTCGTGTCTCTTCATTAAAGCGAAGTTTTGCATCAGGAATTTTCAATCCGATGTTTTCTGCCTGAGGAACGGTGCGATCAATAAAACGCTGACGTAAATCGTCGTTGCTGTATCGCTTCACTTTCCATCGCATCAACTCACCGCTGTTTGGTGAGTTAGTGTCTGAAGGACCAAACATCATGAGTGATGGCCACCACCAGCGATCAATGGCATCCTGCGCCATTGCCTGTTGTTCGGCAGTTCCGCGCATGAGTGTTGCCAGAATTTCATAACCTTGTTTGTGATGGAAATTTTCTTCTTTACAAATTCTCACCATCGCCCTTGCATACGGACCATAAGAACATTTCGCAAGTGCAGTCTGATTCACAATAGCTGCACCATCCACTAACCAGCCTATTGCGCCGATGTCGGCCCAGGTCAATGTAGGGTAGTTGAAGATGCTGGAATATTTTGCTTTACCACTCAGGAGTTCGTCTATCATCTGATCACGACTGATTCCTAGTGTTTCTGTGCCGCAGTAAATGTACAAGCCATGTCCTCCTTCATCCTGCACCTTTGCAAGCAAGACTGCCTTGCGCCGAAGACTCGGAGCACGTGTGATCCAGTTTCCTTCCGGTAACATTCCCACAACTTCGGAGTGCGCATGCTGACTCATCATTCGTATCAATTGCTTTCTGTAACGCTCAGGCATCCAGTCTTTCGCTTCAATCACTTCGCCTCGATCAATCTTTGCCTGAAACTGTGCTTCTCTTTGCTGTTCTGAAATTTCTTGCATCTATTTGTTTGATATTTTTTGTTGTGTATCCGGAAGAAATGCAATCTTCTTCGTATTCCCCCACCTGTCTTTGCCCTCACTCTCTCAGGAAACTAATAACAGTTATTTCCGTCGTGAGTTTTCAGATTTAATCTTTTGGTCAACCGCATTACTGAACTTTCTGTTGCACTTACCGGAAACAGGATTTTAATAAGTCCTCAACCGGCGTTTATCACTGTACTCTGGTTTTCTCAATCTTGCCTTTTAGATTCCCCTGAAAATCGGGAGAGGAAATCAAAAGGTTGATATTCAGTAAAATTTCCCGGATTTATAAGCCGGTGCGGCCTTTTTCCGGAAGGATTTAACCGACCCGTTTCCGTTTTCCGGAAGTTTAACAAAGCTACTCATTTTGGATTTTTCCGCCAAAGACTTTTGGAATTGGAAGCCCAAAATTCAGGCTGGTCCGGAAGGCAATTTCCCTGTGTAACACTGCCTTTCTTTTTCCTAAATTGATGAAGGAGTGGTATACTTGCCGCCTCAAGAAGATGACCGGACAAGTCGTTATTTCTGTTGTTTCTGACCTGGTTACCGATCAACGTGTTCACCGGACAGCTCTTACTTTGCATAATAAGGGTTTGAAAGTCACCCTCGTAGGACGGAAAATGCGTTCATCCGCAGAAGTAGATGCACGCCCTTATTCCGTAAAGCGTTTCCGGTTACCGGTGGAGAAAGGCCCTCTTTTTTATGCCTTTTACAATCTTCGGTTGCTCTGTTATCTGCTTTTCAGGAAATGCGATGTACTGGTGGCAAATGATCTGGATACACTTCTTCCGAATTTTCTGATCGCTCGTTTGAAGGGCTGTAAATTGTATTACGACAGTCATGAATATTTTACTGAAGTGCCTGAGCTGGTTAATCGCCCCCGGATCCAAAAAATCTGGCTGTCGATTGAGCGAAGAATTTTCCGAAGCTGAAAAATGTATTCACCGTAAATGATTCAATTGCGAAAATCTACTCAGCAAAATACCATGTGAAAGTTGATGTGGTGAGAAATCTTCCGATAAGAAATCGAAAAGAATTTCTTCCAAAAAGCAGATCTGAATTCGGAATTCCCACTGATAAACCTGTCTTTCTTTTTCAGGGGGCAGGCATCAACATTGATCGTGGTGCAGAGGAAGCAATTCAGGCAATTTCACTTCTTTCTGATGCGGTTTTACTTTTTATCGGTGGCGGCGATGTTATTGATTTGCTTCGCAAAAAAGTGGACGACGAAAATTTGAATCATAAGGTATTCTTCATCGGCAAAAAACCATTGAGTGAGCTTCCTTCTTATACAGCTCTGGCAGATTTTGGGCTGACCCTTGATAAGGATACCAATCTTAACTACAAGTATAGTCTTCCCAATAAACTGTTTGATTACATCAATGCCGGCCTGCCGGTGCTGGCAACTGACCTGCCTGAAGTGCGAAAGATTGTCGCAGATTACCAAATCGGTCTCATTACCCCTTCTTCAGAACCTCACATTTTGGCGGAAAGCATGGAAGTAATGGTGAAAAACCGCTCCGGACTTGACTTGTGGAAGGAAAATTTAAAAATTGCAGCTGCAGAATTATGCTGGGAGAACGAAGAGAAAAAGTTGCTGGAGGTATTTCGTGATGTCGTCGCTTAAGTTACATATCGTTTCATTTGACATACCATTTCCTGCCGATTACGGCGGAGTGATTGATGTGTACTTCAAATTGAAGGCGCTCAGAAATGCAGGTGTAAAAATCATTCTTCATTGCTTTGAATACGGACGTAAACACCGTGATGAGTTAAATGAGATTGCAGAAGAAGTCTACTACTACAAACGTTCCAATTCCAGAAAATTACTTTTTAATACCTATCCGTATATCGTTCTGAGCCGACAGTCGGATTTGCTTCGTGAGCGTTTGCTGAATGATAACTATCCGATTTTAATGGAAGGGCTTCATTCAACTCTGTTATTGAATGACCCTGCTTTTGCAGAGAGAAAGATTTTTGTAAGAACCCATAACATTGAGCACGATTATTATCAGAATCTTGCCCGCGTAGAGAAAAATATTTTTAAGCGTTATTACTTCTACAATGAAGCCGGAAAACTTCAGAAGTATGAATGCAATTTGAAAAAGGCAACCGGTGTGTTCTCCATTTCAAAACCGGATACGGAACATTTTCTGAATGTGCTGCAGAATGTAACTTATTTACCGGCTTTTCATCCGTTTGAGCAGCCCACGCAAGTTGATTCGCCGGATAAATATTTTCTCTATCACGGAAATCTTGCTGTCGGCGAAAATAATGAAGCAGCAATTTATCTGATTGAAAAGGTATTCAATGATCTTCCCTATCAACTTGTCATTGCAGGAAACCGGCCTTCAGGTGCTTTGCGGAAAATTGCAAAGAACTATCCTAATGTCGGACTGGTCGACAATGTAACGCCTGAACAAATTCATGCGATGATTGCCGGAGCAAAAGGAAATATTCTTCCAACATTTCAGGCAACAGGACTTAAACTGAAATTACTCGCTGCTTTATTTCTTGGTAAGCATTGCATCGTTAATTCACCCATGGTAATCAATACAGGACTTGAAGATTTGTGCATGATTGCTGACTCTGCTGAAGAAATGAAAGAATTTGTGAAGGATGTTGCTTCGAAGAAGTCTTTTTCAAAAGAAGAGTTTCAAAAGCGGGAGAAATACCTGATGGAGAATTTTTCGAATAGAGCAGGAGCTGAGAAGATTATTGAGCGGATTTTTGGAAAAGGTGGTTTTGTTTCCCACGGAAATCCACTGAAATAAAAATGGAAATCACTGAAAAAAATTCTGAATTCTGAATTCAGAATTTTTTTCTATTTAATTCCGTGAATCCAACAGCCTCCCATTTTCGCATCTGATTATTCTTGCCGGGAATTTTTCGATGAGATTGTAATTGTGAGTAGCCATCAAAATTGCACAACCTTTCCGGCTGATTTCGATGAGAAGTTTCATGATGCCTTCGGAAGTTTCGGGGTCGAGATTTCCGGTGGGCTCATCGGCGAGAATCATTTCAGGGTGATTCAACAGGGCTCGTGCAATTACGACGCGTTGTTGCTCTCCGCCGGAAAGTTCATGCGGCATTTTGAATCCTTTGGTTGAAAGACCTACCAGGTCCAGCACTTCAGCGATACGCTCTTTGATTTTGTTTTTGTCTTTCCAGCCTGTTGCCTGCAGTACAAAATGCAGGTTGGCATTTACTGATCGGTCGGTGAGTAATTGAAAATCCTGGAAGACAATGCCAAGCTTCCGACGAAGAAACGGAATCTGCTTTTCACGAATGTGATTCAACTGAAAGCCGGCGACACTGGCTATGCCGTTTTCCAGCTCTACATCGC
>JAXLTM010000008.1:0-106581 GCA_046330055.1 Bacteroidia bacterium
ATTAAATGCGCACTGGCAGGCTTCTTCACCACCCTTTTACGTCCATCATTACCTGACATCAATTCAAATCCGCTTCAACTTTTGGCGATATCAGAAAATCTGATGCTATTGGCAATCCTTGCCCTCCCGTTTGTTTTTCCAAACCGAAATCGCAGAGAAGGTAAAACACTTTTAGTCTTCTCATTTTTCTTCACTGCTTTTCTCTTTATGCTTATTGGAATGATTACGCCGGTTCTTGGCGCAATTGTTAGATATAAAATACCTGCATTTCCATTTATCGGATTCATTGTACTTTATTATACAAATACAAAACTACTTTCGGGAAAATTACCTTTCCTGAAAAAATATTTATCCTGAAAAAAGAAATTCTGACAACGTAAAAAATCACACTCAGGAAGTCATTCGATTATTATCTTAAATTTGAACAGCACAATTCTTCCATACTATGGATTTATTCAGAAAGAAATCAGTTGAACGAATCATGGAACAAGCCGCCAGAGGTGATGGCGATGCACATGATGTATCGCTTTCAAAACATCTGGGCGTAAAAGACCTTACTGCACTGGGAATTGCTGCCATTGTAGGTGCGGGAATTTTCAGCACGATCGGCAATGCCAGCGCAGACGGCGGACCGGGAGTAATCCTGCTTTTCATCTTCACAGCAATTGCCTGTGGTTTTGCTGCATTTGCATATGCAGAATTCGCTTCACTTGTTCCTGTTTCAGGAAGTGCCTACACCTACAGCTACGTTGCTTTCGGTGAACTCATCGCCTGGATTATCGGATGGGCACTGATTATGGAATATGCGATCGGAAACATTACAGTAGCCATTTCATGGTCGGATTATTTTACCGGACTGCTGAATTCTATACCAAACGTTCACGTACCTGAGTGGTTGTCGATGGATATCATTTCTGCCATGAAGGGTAATCGACATGCCGAAGCTTTAATGGCCAGCGGAAAAACATTTGCAAACCTTGATGCCCCCATCAGGGAAGCCTATACAGCATGGCATCAGGCGCCGACATTCCTTGGCCTGAAACTGATCGCCGATGTTCCGGCTCTGTTCATCATTATCATGATCACTTGGCTTGTATATCGTGGTATGAAAGAATCCAAAAATGCCGGAAATCTGATGGTTGCTATCAAACTGATTGTAGTGCTGATGGTGATTTCAATCGGTATCTTTTACGTTACGCCGGCTAACTGGCATCCATTTTTACCGAACGGAATCAGCGGAGTATTGAAAGGCGTATCTGCTGTCTTCTTTGCTTACATTGGATTTGATGCTATCAGCACAACAGCGGAAGAATGCAAAAACCCTCAACGCGATTTACCAAGAGGGATGATGTGGGCAATTATCATTTGCACCATTCTATACGTAGCCATTGCACTTGTCCTGACAGGAATGGTGAAATACGACGAACTGGCTGTCGGCGACCGCTCGCTTTTGTTTTCCAAAAAGTAAACATGAAATGGATTTCGATTGTTATCGGAGTAAGTGCCATCGTTGCCATGGCCAGTGTGCTGCTGGTCTTCCAACTCGGACAACCAAGAATCTGGATGAGCATGAGTCGTGACGGATTACTACCAAAAAATTCTCCAACATTCATCCAAAGTACCACGCCGGGCTATGCAACAATTATCACAGGATTTGTTGTGGCCATACCTACACTATTCCTGAACCTTACCTGGGTAACTGATTTATGCAGCATAGGAACGCTCTTCGCATTTGTTCTGGTTTGTGCCGGTGTATTAAAACTTGATACAATGAAAAATCCACCTGCCCGAAAATTCAAAACACCGTACATTAATTCAAAGTACATCATGTTGCCGCTGGTCGTTTCACCTGTGTATTGCTCATGCAAAACAACAAGAAAACAATGAGTTTTTAAAGAACGATCCGATCGTACTCGAAGCAGGAGACTTCATTTCTAAACTCAGCGTTGATGAAGCGAAAAGTCTTTCGGCGAGATTGCACAAAAAAACCCGGAAGCTTATTTGCTTCGGCAGAGATGATTTGGAAAATTATTTGTCAGGACTTGATCACGGAGCTACCTGCGCTACCTCAATGAAGCACCGGTAGCTTCCGAAAATTCAACAGCGGATGGAATGACCAGCATCGCATTCCCGGCTGGATATTTATCGTCACCTGTCTTGTACTGACTATTCTTTCATTCACAAAAAATCTTTCACTCATTCCATTGCTCGGGTTAATCTCCTGTTTGTATATGATGAGTGAAATGAATGTCACCAACTGGATGGGATTTTCCGGATGGTTAGTAGTAGGACGATCATTTATTTCACCTTCTCTTATAAAAACAGCAACTGGCCAAGACCGTATCATAAATAAAGCAGAAAGATGAGTTTGACGAAGAAAAACAAAATAATTTTCATTACGGAGCAACTTCAGGCTTTGGTAAGGCGATTGCATACAAATTTGCAGAGAGAGGATTTCATCTGATACTAAATGGACGACGAGAGGACCGACTCAGATTTATTGAAAGAACCTCACAGAACAATTCGGCTGCAAAGTGATTCCTTCCCTTTGATGTGAAGGATAAAGAAGCAGTGGTTAATTCCATCAATTCAATTCCGCACGACTGGAAAAAAATTGATGTACTGGTCAACAATGCCGGGCTGGCAGCCGGCCTTTCCACGATTCAGGAAGGCAATACTGACGACTGGGAATTGATGATTGACACAAATGTAAAAGGACTGCTCTTCGTATCGCGTCAGATAATGCCGTTGATGATTGCAGAAAACAGTGGTCACATTATCAACATCAGCTCTATAGCCGGTAAAGAAGTTTACGCCAATGGAAATGTGTATTGCGCTACAAAGTTTGCCGTAGACGCAATCACCAAAAGCATGCGAATCGATCTGCTGAAGCATAAAATAAAAGTCACCTCGATTGACCCCGGCGCAGCAGAAACCGAATTCTCCCTTGTTCGTTTTAGCGGAGATGCAGAGCGCGCAAAAAAGTTTTACGAAGGCTACACCCCGTTAACTGCAGAAGACATTGCCGACATCGTCTTCTTCGCCGCCACACGACCTCCGCATGTGGTTTTAAATGATATTGTAGTGACTTGTTTGGATCAGGCGAATACGATGTATTGGGACAAAAGAAGTAATTAGTAAGTAGTAATTGGTAATCAGAATAGCGAAATAATTTTGGCAACTTACTAATTACTACTTACTCCTTACTTTTTTTGCTTTGGCCAAACTTTTTAAGCATCTTGCAAAAGACTATGAGTAAATCCGGATTTTCATTTGCGGCGACGGGGGCGGCGATTTTGTCGGGGCTGTTGCTATGGCTTTCGTGGCCGGATCATGGATTTACGCCATTGATTTTTATCGCCTTTGTACCACTTTTATTTGCAGAAAATGCCCTGAGCACTTCGAAGAAAAAAAGAATCGGGCTTCGTGTATTCGGACTCTTTTACCTCTCTATGCTCATCTGGAACGGACTCACCACCTGGTGGATTTACTTTGCCAGCGATGTAGGCAGTTATGTAGCTATCGGACTAAACAGTTTGTTCATGGCATTGGTGTGGCAGACCTTTTATCAGGTAAAAAAGAAAAACGGAAATGCGATTGGCTATACGGTCCTGGTTTTATTCTGGGTAGCATTCGAACACCTTCATCTCAATTGGGAAATCAGCTGGCCATGGCTTACGATCGGCAATGTTTTCTCTACTCACCCTGCATGGGTACAATGGTATGAATTTACCGGTACGCTTGGCGGATCGATTTGGGTACTGGCCATTAATTTGTTCATGTTTCAATTGCTGAAAAATCTGTGGTACCGTGATCTGTTATTGAAGCTGAGAAAAATCAATATTCTGATTTTATCATTCGTCATTTTCATTCTTGTCACCGGACCGCTGATTCTTTCACTTTACCTCTACCACAATTATCGCGACAAAGGGACACCGGTTGAAGTTGCAATAGTGCAGCCCAACATTGATCCTTACAATGAAAAATTCAACGGAACCGGACCTGAGCAATTGGCGAAAATTCTCCGCATCAGTGCAACGGTAATTGACAGCAGCACACAATATCTCTTTGCACCGGAAACAGCGTTGCCGGATGGAATTTGGGAAGACCGTTTGGAATCCGATGCTTCGATTCGTACGATCCGAAAGTTTCTCGAAGGATTTCCGCATTTGAATTTCATTACCGGGCTGACCAGTTTTCAGGAATATCCTGACAGTACAAATATTTCTCTTACAGCAAGGAAATTCAAAGACGGCTCAACTTATTTCGACGTTTACAATTCTGCTATGCTCATTGCTAATGCAATGCCCGTGCAGAATGTATCACAAAAGTCGTCTTGTCCCCGGCGTAGAAAAAATGCCCTATCCTCAGTTCTTTAAATTCCTTGAAAAATATGCCATCGATAAAGGCGGCACCTCGGGAGTTTGGCACGCAACCCTTCCGCACCAACTTCGTCGCTTTGGACGGCACCAGAATAACACCTGCTATTTGCTATGAATCTGTTTACGGTGGATTCATGAGTGGTTATATGCGCGACACATTGCTGAGTTCATGGGAATCATAACAAACGACGGATGGTGGGGCGATACACCCGGCTATCGTCAGCATATGAATTATGCACGACTCAGAGCAATGGAATTCCGAAAAACGCATTGCACGTTCGGCCAACACCGGTATTTCATGTTTCATCAATCAACGCGGTGACATCATTTCCCAAACCGGCTGGTGGACTGACGATGCCATTAAAACCACTTTGTATAAAAACAATATCATCACCTTCTACGCACGTCATGGCGATTACCTCGGCTTCATCTGCTCCTTTTTGACAGTGACGTTGCTGCTTTATTTTGGGATTAAGAGGATGATTGGACTGTTTTAATTCTGAATTCTGAATTCTGAATTCTGAATTCTGAATTCTGAATTCCCAGTCCTCCACTTACTTCCACCACTTTTCCCTACCTTCGCGCTTTCAAAAGATAAACAAAATGGCGATGTATGATGTTACGGTAATTGGTTCGGGGCCGGGGGGATATGTAGCGGCGATCCGGTGTGCACAATTGGGGATGAAGACAGCGTTGATTGAAAAATATTCTACACTTGGAGGTACTTGTCTGAATGTGGGTTGTATTCCTTCGAAAGCGTTACTGGACTCTTCGGAACATTTTTATCAGGCAAAGCATACATTTTTGACCCATGGAATTTCAACCGGTGATTTAAAAGTGGATTTAAAACAAATGATTGCAAGGAAAAATGATGTCGTTAAACAAAATACAGACGGCATCCGATTCCTGATGAAGAAGAACAAAATTGATGTTGTGCAGGGAATGGCTTCATTTGAGAGTCCGGGAAAAATAAAAGTGAGCAACGAGGGCAAAGACGATATTTTTATAGAAACAAAAAACACCATCATTGCCACAGGTTCCAAACCTGCTTCGCTGAAAAATATTCAGGTTGATAAAAAGAAAATCATCACCAGTACAGAAGCACTTACACTTCAGGACGTGCCGAAACACATGATCATCATAGGCGGCGGAGTGATCGGACTGGAACTGGGCTCTGTGTATGCACGCCTTGGATCTAAAATCTCCGTTGTGGAATTTACCGATTCCATCATCGGCACCATGGACAGATCGCTTGGAAAAGAGTTACAAAAGTCATTGCAGAAGTTAGGCTTTGAATTCTATCTTCAGCACAAAGTGACTGCTGCCACCACAAAAGGAAAGAACGTGACCGTAACTGCTGAGAGCAACGATGGAAAAACCATTTCACTTGAGGGCGACTATTGTTTGCTCAGTGTTGGCCGATCTCCCTATACGGAAGGTCTTGACCTTGAAAAAGCAGGAGTGAAATCAGATGAGAGAGGAAGAATCATTGTTGACGAACACCTTCAAACCACTACACCCGGAATCTATGCAATCGGCGATGTGATACGCGGAGCAATGCTGGCACACAAGGCTGAAGAAGAAGGTGTATTTGTGGCTGAACATCTCGCCGGACAAAAACCTCACATCAATTACCTCCTTATTCCCGGAGTAGTTTATACGTGGCCGGAAGTAGCTTCAGTCGGATTTACTGAGGAAGAATTGAAATCGATTAATAGAAAATACAAAAGCGGCAGTTTCCTTTCAAAGCCAGCGGGCGGGCACGGGCAAGTATGGACACCGAAGGCTTCATAAAAGTACTCGCCGATGCTACAACCGATGAAATTGTTGGCGTTCACATGATCGGACCTCGCGCAGCTGATATGATCGGTGAAGCAGTAGTCGCTATGGAATTCCGCGCATCTGCTGAAGACATAGCACGAATCAGTCATGCGCACCCGACGTATACGGAAGCCTTCAGAGAAGCATGCCTGATGGCGTGCGGCATGGGGGCGGTGCATATTTAGTAAGTAGTAAGTAGTAAGTAGTAAGTAGTAAGTAGTAAGTAGTAATTAGTAATTAGTAAGTAGTAATTTGTATTTGGAATAGCTGGTGTTCAACCAAGCAACCAAGCAACCAGCAACCAAGCAACCAAGCAACCAAGCAACCAAGCAACCAAGCAACCAAGCAACCAAGCAACCAACATGCAAACAGGAGTACTACTTGTCAACCTCGGGACACCGGATAGTGCAGAGACGAGGGATGTGAAGAGATATTTGAGTGAGTTTCTGAATGACCCGAGGGTTATTGACATTTCACCAATAGGCAGATGGATGCTGGTGAATCTGATCATCGTGCCTTTCAGAGCTTCGAAATCGGCGAAGCTGTACTCGGAGATCTGGAGAAAAGACGGTAAATCGCCGCTGCTCTACTTCAGTGAAGAACAGGAAAAACTTCTGCGTGCAAAATTGGGCAGTGAATACCACCTGGAATTAGCGATGCGTTATCAAAAGCCTTCAATTGCATCGGCATTGGAGAAATTCAGACAGAAAAATTACAAGAAGATCATTGTGCTTCCAATGTTTCCGCAATATGCTTCTGCAACGACAGGGTCTGTGCATGAGGAAGTGATGCGCATTATCCGCAAATGGGAAATCATTCCGGAAATTGAATTCATTAATAGTTATTGCGACGACAAGGATTTTATTGCATCATTTGCAGAAGTTGGCAGAAGGTACGATCATACACAATATGACCATGTACTCATGAGCTTTCATGGATTACCGGAACGACAAATTCACAAAGGAGACCTTACCGGCAAGTGTTTGTCTGACGGCTGCTGCGATACACTCAATGATCATAATGCTTTTTGTTACCGCGCCCAATGTCATCAGACAGCAAGAAAGATGGCAGAAGCCCTCGGTATTCCTAAAGAAAAATACACCATTACTTTCCAGTCGCGGCTTGGAAAGACACCATGGATTCGACCGTATTCAGATGAAACCATCAAACACCGCGCATCCTTAGGCGATAAAAAACTACTGGTCTTCGCTCCTGCATTCGTGAGTGATTGTTTAGAAACAATTCATGAAATCGGAGTCGAGTACAATCAGCTTTTCAAAGAGCACGGAGGAGAAAAAATACAGCTGGTTGAAAGTCTGAATGAATCACCGAAGTGGATTGAGACCATGCACCGAATGATCACCGGGCGAAACTGAGTTTTCATTCCGAATGACTGAACGCAGAATCATCTCAAAAGAATTGCCGGAAAATACCGGCATCGGGCAATTGTTGCAACTTGCCGGCACCGGTGATTTTTTCGCCCTGCTCAACAGTAATTCAGCGGAAGGAAATCCGATCGACCCGTATCATGTCTATGATTATCTGATCGCCATTGATATTGAAGAGGAGATTGTGGCCGGTGAAGAGTACTTCAAGGCACTCAAAGATACCATTCAAAAGGGCGACTGGATTTTCACGTTGCTTTCCTATGATTTAAAAAACAGGATTGAAAAATTACACTCAGAGAATTTCGACGGACTAAAATTTCCGGAAGCTGTATTAGTGCGACCACAGATTGTCATTGCCGTTAAAGGGAGAAAAGCAGAATTTCAAGTAAGCAGAAATGTTTCAGATGAAAAAGTTGAAAATATATTCAGACAATTAAGCAAGAATCAATCTGATCATTTCATTCCGTTTAGCGCGAACATCAAATCAAGACTCAGTGAAGACGAATACATAGGATCGGTACGGGAAATTATTGCTCACATTCAGCGGGGCGACATTTACGAGATGAATTATTGCATGGAGTTTTACTCGGAGAATGCTACGATTGACCCGATACAAACCTACCTTCGATTAAACAAGATTAGTCCGATGCCTTTTTCAGCGTATCTGCATTATCGAGGCAATTATCTGATCTGTGCCAGTCCTGAACGATTTTTAGCAGGGAGAAATTCGAAGATGATTTCACAACCCATAAAGGGAACTGCCCGGCGCGGCAAATCAGAAAGCGAAGATTTGCTGATTGTAGAAAAACTCAGAAATGATCCGAAGGAAAAATCCGAGAACGTCATGATCGTCGATCTGGTCAGAAATGACCTTTCCAGGACGGCAAAAAAACGCAGCGTTCATGTGGAAGAACTTTTCGGAATCAAGACCTACAGGCAGCTTCATCAAATGGTCTCAACGATTGTTTCAGAGAAAGATGATGTGTATGACATTTCCGACGTACTTCAGTCAGCATTCCCAATGGGTTCCATGACCGGAGCACCTAAAGTACGGGCCATGGAAATCATCGAGGAATTTGAAAAGTCGAAACGAGGTTGGTACTCGGGAAGCTTTGGTTACATAACACCAGACGGCGACTTTGATCTCAATGTCATCATCCGAAGCATTCTTTATAATTCAGAAAACCACTACCTCTCCTACACTGCCGGCAGCGCCATTACAATCGGCTCTGATCCTGCGAAAGAGTACGAAGAATGTTTGCTGAAGGCGCGCTCCTTCTTTACATTAGCGCAGTAAATGGCCAGCTCCTTTAACGAACGATTTTTATCTTTTGCCCACGACCACCAATTCTTCCGCCCGGGAGGAAAAACGCTGATCGCCGTGAGTGGCGGAATTGACTCCGTTGTACTGACTTACCTTTTCAAGAGTGCCGGAATTCCATTTGCCATAGCACATTGCAATTATGGCCTGCGGGGTGAAGAATCTGAGAACGATGAAAAATTTGTCAGGCAATTAGCAACGAAGTTTGAGTGTGCTATTCATGTGAAGAAGTTCAACACAAAAAAAATTGCTGCAAAGAATAAAAAATCCATACAGGAAACTGCTCGTGAATTACGGTATGAATGGTTTGAAGAAATCAGAAAGCAACATCATTATGATGCAATCGCAACAGCCCATCATCTCGACGATTCAATTGAGACTTTTTTCATTAACATGATTCGCGGTACAGGTTTGGCCGGATTGAAGGGAATTCCTGTAAGGAGAGGAAAAGTTATTCGTCCGCTTCTCTTCAGCAAGCGGTCGGAGATTGAAAGCTATGCTAAAAGACATCGCATTCGCTACTGTATTGATTCCAGCAATGCAAAGGATGATTATCTGAGAAATTCAATTCGGCACCACTTCTTACCGCTGTTTAAAGACAACGAAGAAAATTTTGAACGAAAGATGCGCGAAGCCATGGATTATTTTTCATTCATCGACCAATTGATAAATGAAGGAATACAACTTTGGAGAAATGTACATGTAGTTTCTTCTGAAAGAGAACACACTATTCCATTGAAAAAAATCCGCGAAGAGAACGACCCTGTTCGATTCCTGTCGCTGCTACTCTACTCTTTTGGCATTCCCAATGCTCAGGCAGATAAAATTCTTTCTTCACAGTCGGCCGGCAAAGATTTCAGGTTTGAGAAACACCGGTTACTTTTTGACAGCGACAAACTCATTCTTCAGGAACTTTCGGAGGTGAATGCAGCAATCATGGAAATTGACCACCTTCCTGCTGAAATCAGCGTTGGCGATCACCGCTATCTGTTCACTTCGCTCAATGCAGAAAAGCTGGACAGAATTCCAAAAGACCCTTCACTGCAGGTCGTTGATGCAGGCAAACTCAGCTTCCCTCTCACCATCCGACGCTGGAAAAGCGGTGACAGCTTTCAACCTTTTGGCATGAAAGGACGAAAGAAACTAAGCGACTATTTTATCGACAAAAAGATCAACCGGTTTGAGAAAGAAAAGATGTATGTGCTATTGTCGGGACAAAACATTGTCACTATCTTAGGGCATCGAATTGACGACCGGTATAAAGTCAGTCAGGAGACCCACTCCATCCTTCAAATCAAACAACAAAGTGAATAACGAAAGCCGCCCACTTTACGAAGAAAAGCAATACCTCGGCTACAACCAGCTCAGTATGCTCCGCCGGCTTTCTCTTGCGTTGTTTTGTTTTACCGTTTACTGGTGGAAGACCACTAATCACAAAGACGGAGCAATCTTTTTCGCACTTGGAATGATCATTATTCTGATCAGTATTTTGTTGCTTTTTGTCCTTCATTTAAAAATCCGCGTTTATAAAACTCATATCGAATTTGACGGTTTATGGACTTCGAGAAAGGTCAGGCTGGAATTGAAAGATATCGTGAAAGTAGAACGCCGGAAATACAGCAGTTATCATCTGAATAATGCCGTCTTTAACCTGCATTTTAAAGGAAAAGTCCGTTTCTACACCGGCGGCTCTGAAGCAGTTGAGATTACCGACAAATCAGGCACTCCGTACCGGATTGGCACACAGCGCCCGGTAGAACTTGAAAAAGTTTTACGCGAACTTACTGCGTAGTAAAATTTTTCCTTTGTAATTTCGTCAACTCTTACAAACCACATAATAACACCTCCCCTATGAAGAAATATGCAATTTGGATTGTCCTTGGTATCATCATTATCTGGGCATGGACAGGCTACAATGGTTTAATCAGCTCGCGTGAGACAGTAAAAACTGCCTGGGCAAATGTTGAAACTCAGTACCAGCGTCGATCGGATCTCATCCCGAATTTAGTAAGCACTGTGAAAGGTGCAGCCGATTTCGAGAAAGGCACACTTGAAGCTGTGATTGAAGCAAGAGCCAATGCAACAAAGGTTACTATTAACGCTGACGACATCACACCGGAAAAGCTGGCACAATTTCAGGCAGCACAACAACAAGTGAGCGGCGCTTTGGGAAGATTACTTGCCGTTGCAGAAAATTATCCGCAGCTCAAGGCTGTTGATGCTTTCCGTGATTTACAGTCGCAATTAGAAGGTACTGAAAACAGAATCACTGAATCCCGCCGTCAGTTCAACGAAGCGGCCAAGGGTTACAATACTTCCCGTCAGAAATTCCCGAGAAACCTTTTAGCCGGTGCATTCGGATTTAAAGAGTATCCTTATTTCCAGGCCGACGCGGGTACAGAGAAGGCTCCTAAAGTTCAATTCTAATGGCTGTCAGCGATCATTTCAGCGAAGAGGATCGTAAAAAAATCTTACGGGCCATCGCCGAAGCTGAGAATCAGACCTCGGGTGAGATACGTTTGTTCGTTGAGAATAAATGCGACGACTCCGTACTTGATCGTGCTGCCTTTGTTTTTGGTCAACTGGAGATGCAAAAAACGAAAGACCGCAACGGTGTTTTATTCTACGTAGCCTTCGACAGCCGCCAATTCGCCATCCTTGGCGATGCCGGTATTCATGCAAAAGTCAAAGATGATTTTTGGAATGACATCAAAAACCGCATGGCTGAACATTTCAAAAAAGGTGAATTTGTGGAAGGCCTGAGTGAAGGAATTCGTCAGTCCGGCGAAGCACTCCGCAAGCATTTTCCTCATCAAAGAAATGATCGAAACGAACTGCCTGACGATATAATTTTCAATAATAATTCGAATCTCTGATGCGCAGGTTATTAGCATTGCTGGCCCCCATACTGTTTTTTCTCCTGCCTTTCAACGGAGCAAGAGCAGACGACAGCGACTTTCCGGAGAAACCGAATCACCTTGTAAGTGATTTTACAGGCACTCTTTCACAGGAGGAAGCCCAATCACTCGAAAACAAATTGGTTGCTTTCGATGATTCTACTTCCACTCAGATTGCCGTTGTGATCATTCGTTCTGTTGGGAATTACGATATATCTGATTACACTGTTCAACTTTTTAATCGCTGGAAAATCGGGCAGGAATCTAAAAACAATGGAATTCTGTTGTTAATTGCCAAAGACGATAGAAAAATCTGGATCACCAACGGTTATGGCCTGGAAGGCGTCATGACCGATGCGATGACGAAGCGAGTGATCGAAAATGAAATCACCCCACAATTCAAAGCCGGGGATTTTTACGCGGGTCTGAATGATGGCACCACGGCCATCATGCAAATCGTAAAGGGAGAATACAAAGCCGACAAAAAATGGAATAAAAACAACGGAGGATTTTTCCCTGTGATTATGTTCATTTTCATTTTTATCATAGTTATGTTTTTACAAGTCCGAAGAGTATCCCGTTACGGCAAAATGAATAACCTCGGATTCTGGGCAGCATGGGCCTTGCTTAATGCAGCTTCAAGAAGAAGTCGCGGTTCATGGGGAGGTTTCAGCGGCGGAAGCGGTTGGGGCGGCGGCGGCTGGGGAAGTGGCGGTGGAGGTGGCGGATTCGGAGGCTTCGGCGGCGGCAGCTCGGGTGGTGGTGGCGCAGGCGGCAGTTGGTAAAATTCTAACGATATTCGCAGGATGAAAAAACAACTTGTTGTATTTGCTTCTCTCCTGCTATTTCTCCTTTCGTGTCATCAGACTGATCAAAATAAACCTTCTATCGGCTTTTTGGATTTAGTGAAAGATGAAACGCTTGACAAAGCGCGACAGGGATTTTATGATGCTTTGAAAGAAGGTGGTTTCGATGAAAAAAACATCAACATCATTTACCGGAATGCACAAGGCGATCAGCCTGCTTTGTTACAGGCTTGTGATTATCTGATTTCACAAAATGTAAAACTGATTGCCACCAACCCTACTCTATCGACGATTACTGCTGTGCAGCGAACCAAAACTATTCCTGTTTGCATGATGGTCTCTCCCCGACCTGATATTGCCAAACTTACTGATGCTGCCGGAAATGCTCCGTCAAATTTGTTTGGAGCTTATGAAACACTTGACTATATCGATACAGCTGTTGCACTGATTCGTCAGATTCTCCCAAATGCAAAAAAAATTGGAACGATATTCAATCAGAGCGAACCTCAGTCGATTGATGCATTGAAAAGAATTGAAACCACTTGTGCTGCCATGGGTGTAGATGTTGTCAAACTTCCCGTAAATAATTCCAATGAAACACAGATGGTGACACAGTCGCTTCTCTCTCAAAAAATAGATGCTTTTTTTGCATTACCGGATAACACCGTTTTTTCTTCAATGGAAGTGATCGTGAAAGAATGTGATGCGGCAAAGGTACCTGTGTTCACGAGTGAAGAAGGCCTGGTGATTCGGGGTGCTACTGCAGGCTTTGGCGCCGACATGTATCACTGGGGATATCAGTCGGGCAAGCAGGCAGCAGCATTACTCAAAGGTAAACCGCTGAGTGAACTGAAACCGGAAATTGTTACAGCCCGTCGACGTGTTTATAATCCGGTGAAAGCCGCAAGCTTCGGATTCAAATTCGACAGTACATTTACAGCAGTTAAATAAGTTGGAATGACGTTTTATCTTACCGCTGTTTTACTCGGACTTGCATTTTCCGCTATGGCGATGGGCATCTTCATCTCTATGCGCATCTTCAATATCCCTGATATTACAACGGATGGAAGTTTCACACTGGGCGGTGCAGTTACGGCAATACTTCTTGCAGGTAATAATTTTCCTCCGCTCTTCACCTTACCCATTGCTTTCCTCGCCGGTGCAATGGCAGGAGCAGTTACCGGATTTATACACACTTCACTTCGGGTCCATGCATTGCTGTCCGGAATTCTGGTCATGACAGGATTGTACTCCGTGAATCTTGCCATGATGGAACGATCAAATATTCCGCTTTTGTCGGCCCCGACTATCTTCCCTTCCGCTATTGGTACTGATCAAAACACAATTCAGTTTTTCATTCTGCTATTCATTACACTATTGCTTTTTATTGCACTGAGTTACTTACTGAAAAGCGATTTCGGATTAGCCATGCGGGCAACGGGCAACAATGAAAAGATGATACGGTCGCTGGGGGTTCATACGGGAAGAATGAAGGTAACAGGACTGGCTTTGGCAAACGGCCTGACAGCACTGAGCGGTTCACTCATTGTGCAGGTGCAGGGATATGCCGACATCAATATGGGTATTGGCATTGTCATTCTTGGGCTTGGCTCGGTGATGATTGGAACAATGTTTCTGAGTTTTCTTAAATCTCAAAATATTATTTTACATCTGGCATCAGTAATTGCCGGAAGTATTTTGTTCCGATTGATTCTTGCTTATACGCTGAGCATCGGAATTGATGCAATGTACCTGAAGCTAGTTACATCACTTTTTGTACTTCTTGTAGTAAGTATTCCGAATTTAAAGAAAAGCACATGATTGAATTCAGGAACATTTCAAAAACCTTCAACAAGAATTCTCCAAACGAAGTACGCGCACTGGAAAACTTCAGTCTTGAAATTGGAGACGGTGAATTCGTTATTTTGATTGGCACGAACGGCTCGGGCAAGTCGACGGTATTGAATCTGCTTAGCGGAACCATTCTGCCGGATGAAGGAACAATTCTCCTCGATCAACAGAATATCACATCACTGAAAGAATACGAGCGGAGTAAATGGATTGCGAGAATTTTTCAGGATCCACTTGCGGGAACTTCGCCTGAATTAACTGTTCTTGAGAATTTTCGTCTTGCCTCACTGCGTGGCAAATCAAAAACACTGAACATCGGCACCGGTAAAGCATTTCGCAGCATGGTTAAGGAATTAGTTTCTTCGCTCGGATCAGAATTAAAACTTGACTCAAAATTAGATCAGAGCATGGGATCACTCTCCGGCGGACAACGTCAGGCTCTGACGCTGTTAATGGCGACGATGAACAATTCCAAAGTACTTTTACTCGACGAGCCTGCTGCTGCCCTCGATCCTAAAACAGCACATCGCCTGATGGAGCTTTCAGAACGAATTATTCTCGAGAATAAACTTACAGCTATCATGGTTACTCATCAGGTGAAAGATATTATTCGTTACGGCAGCCGCGTGATTCAATTGATAGAAGGAAAACAGGTTCGCGATATGAAAGGTGAAGACAAAGCAAAGCTGTCGGCCGTGGAAGTTGTGAATTGGTTTTGATTGGTGAAGAGCGATCAGAGATCAGTGATCAGTGATCAGTGATTAGTGATTAGTGATTAGTGATTGGTGATTATTGATTAGTGATTAGTGATTGGAAATTGGAAATTACTAACTACTGATTACTGATTACTAATTACTAATTACTAATTACTAATCACCTATCCTTTTAAGCAATTCCCGGTCAGATATCATCACAATTTTCTTTGCTAAAGGGTAAAAATTTGCTTAAATTCGGCCCATATGATGAAAAGAATCTCTGTCTTCTTTGCACTTTGGCTTACGACAATTATGTCATTCGGCCAAATGCTGGCTCCGGCAAAATGGACGTTTACAAAAACAGAAGAAAAAGACGGTGCTGCAACTCTGAAGTTCAACGTTAAACTTGATGAAGGGTGGCACCTGTACTCACAATTTACACCCGACGGCGGCCCGCTTCCGATGGTTTTTACATTTAACCCTTCTAAAGGCTACCAGCTTATAGGGAAGGTTACGGAACCGAAGTATCACGAAGAGTACGATTCCACTTTCATGGTGAAAGTCTACTTATTTGAGAAGGAAGCAACTTTTACACAGAAAGTCAAACTCACCGGTGATGCTGTTGAGATCAAAGGGAAAATAGATTATCAGGTTTGTAAGGAGTCTTGCATTTTTCAGGATACAAGTTTCGCATTTACATTCGGCAAATCAACCGGAAGTATTCAGCTCATCAATACTGTTCCGGGTGATACTGCTTCAGCTATACAAGTAGTTTCTCCTCCTGAAGATACGATTAAGCAAAATGCAAATTCGGGGTTGCTCGAAGAAGGATGCGGAACTACGAATGACAAACCGGACAACAAAACACAACGTACATTACTTACTATTTTCATTGCCGGAATGCTTGGGGGATTTCTTGCACTGCTTACTCCGTGTGTGTTTCCAATGATTCCGATGACAGTGAGCTTTTTCACCAAGCGTAGCGGGAGTCGTGCCAAAGGAATCCGAAATGCGCTCATCTATGCATTGTCCATCATTGTCATATACGTAACACTCGGTTTCTTAGTCACCGTAACGTTAGGCTCGGATGCATTGAATGACATGTCGAGTAATGCTTTCTTCAATCTCTCCTTCTTTTTCATCTTCGTAATTTTTGCCATCAGTTTCTTCGGCGCATTCGAAATCACATTACCAAGTTCGTTCGTAAACAAAGCAGATGCTGCCAGTGATCGTGGCGGATTGCTTGGAATATTTTTCATGGCCTTTACGCTTTCACTCGTTTCATTCAGTTGCACCGGTCCGATCATTGGAACTTTACTGGTCGAAGCGGCGCACGGACAATCTTACCTTGGTCCGATTGCCGGAATGACAGGCTTTTCATTTGCACTGGCAATTCCGTTTGCTCTCTTTGCCATGTTCCCGGGCTGGCTGAATTCCCTGCCTAAATCAGGCGGCTGGCTTAATACGGTGAAAGTAACGTTGGGCTTTGTGGAACTGGCACTTGCAATGAAATTTTTATCGAACGTAGATCTTGCTTACCACTGGGGATTTCTCAAGAGGGAAATCTTTATTGCTATATGGATTACGATTGCCGTTGTGCTTGGATTTTATCTGCTCGGAAAAATCCGCCTATCACATGACAGTGATACGAATTACATTTCCATCGGCAGATTACTTTCGGCTCTCTTCTCATTCTCCTTTGCTGTATATCTCATTCCCGGTATCTGGGGAGCACCGTTAAAACTGATCAGCGGATTTCCTCCGCCGGAGTTTTACAAAGAATGGCAAACCGGAAAAGCTGAAGAATGTCCGCACGACCTGAATTGCTTTCATGATTACGACGAAGGAATGGCTTACGCCAAAGCGCAAGGCAAACCTGTAATGATTGATTTCACAGGCTGGGCCTGCGTGAATTGCCGGAAGATGGAAGAAAAAGTATGGAGCGATCCAAAAGTACTCAAGCATCTTCGTGAAAACTATGTCCTGATTTCACTTTATGTCGACGACAAAACCAAATTACCTGAAAGTGAACAATACACTTCAACTTTCAGCGGCAGACGTATTGAAACCACAGGCAACAAGTGGAGCGAAAAACAAGCATCGGAATACAAAACCAATTCTCAACCATATTATGTCCTGCTTGACAACAAAGGAAAAATCCTCGCCGAACCGCGCGGATATACGCCGGACATTCCAACTTATAAAGATTTTCTGGAAGAGGGGTTGTGCAGGTTTGAGAAGAGAAAGCAATTAGCTAATTAGCTAATTAGCTAATTTAAAAAAACTACCTTTGCGCCCGTTATGCAGAGGAAATTTGTTACGAATCTGGGGCTGGTGCTCGTGCTGAATCTGCTCATCAAGCCGTTTTGGGTGTTGGGAGTTGACAGAGCCGTGCAGAATGCAGTAGGAACTGAGCAGTACGGATTTTACTATGCGATTTTCAATCTTTCTTTTCTCTTTAATATCCTGTTGGATTTCGGCATTACCAATTTCAACAATAAAAATATTAGTCAGAATAACCACCTGCTGAGCAAACACCTGTCGAGTATTCTGGTGCTCAGAGTTCTTCTGGCGATTTTATTCAGCGTCATCACCTTCATCGGCGGACTCATGGATCGGGTACACGCCTGACATGATGAAATTGCTGGTAACGGTGATTGTTAATCAGATTTTAATCTCGTTCATACTTTACCTGCGTTCTAATCTGGCAGGATTGCATTTATTCAAAACCGACAGTATCATTTCCGTGCTGGACCGGTTAATCATGATTACTCATTTGCGAAAAAAAAAAAGCACTTTTGCTTACGCATAAAGAACAAGGCAGCTTTGATTTAAGGTGGTTTATCTACACGCAAACTTTTGCTTACGCCTTGGTTGCTTTCATTACTCTTATTATCGTTTTGAAAAAAGCGCATGTCAGACGACTCTATTGGCGCTGGCCGTTTTTCATGATGATCTTAAAAAAATCATATCCATATGCAGTGCTGGTGCTGCTTATGTCGTTCTATAATCGTATCGACAGTGTGATGCTGGAGCGGCTTCTCCCCTTCAGAATAGGTGCCAATGAAGCCGGAATTTATGCTTCAGCATACCGTTTGCTGGATGCGGCAAATATGATTGCTTTCCTCTTTGCAGGACTACTGCTGCCCATCTTCGCGAGGATGATTAAGCTGAAGCAAAATGTAGAAGAAATGGTAGTGTTATCATTTTCTTTGCTGGTCATTCCTGCATTGGTGGTGGCTATCTGCTCCTACTTCTTCAGCTATGATCTGATGAATATGCTTTACACGGGCGATCATATTGAAGAATCTGCTACGGTATTCAAGATACTCATGTGTTGTTTCGTACCGATTTCGACGAGTTATATTTTCGGAACATTGCTGACTGCCAATGGCAGCATGCGTCAGCTGAACATTATGGCCAGTACAGGCATGATCATTAATATCGGATTAAATTTCTATCTCATTCCAAAATATTCTGCCGCAGGGGCAGCTATTTCGTCGATCTCCACGCAACTTTTCACTTCAGCGGCGCAGGTAATTATGTCAAAAAAGCTATTTGACTTTAAAACGAATATTAATCTGATCGGAAAGGTTCTTTTCTTCATCCTGTTCTGTATCGGCGTGAGCTATTTCTCTCATCAGTTGAATCTACCGTGGATGGTTCGCTTTATCATTGCCGCCGGCACTTGTATGGTTGCTGCTTTCGGACTGCGGATTATCAATCTGAAGAACATTTACCACATTATTAAGTACGGAGAATAATCCAATTCCCGCACAGAATTGTTCAGGATTGCAGGTATGTCAGCGCAAGCCTCTTGAAGAATTTTAGCCGATTTCCAAAATGCACGGAAAATTCTTTCCTAGAAGTACAGAATAGTGTCAAATTCAACCACTTAAAGGGCCTTTAAAGGTTTTGGTATTCGGTTTCCTTTTCTACCTTTGGGGCCCTTGTAATTTTCAAAATCATGTTTCAAAAGGCCCGGGATACAGCTTACCTGGAATCCACCAGTTTACTGATCCTCATGGTCAGGTGGAAAAAACCATTGCTTATTGTGATGGCAGTGGCTTTGGCCGGTTCCGTTTTTTTCTCCAGCCCATTATTTATTACACCGAAATACAAATCCACGGTGATCTTATTTCCGTCTTCCACAAACTCGGTAAGTAAAGCCATTATGGAAGATTCTCCATCCGAAAAACAGGACATCCTCGCTTTCGGCGAAGAGGAACAGGCAGAGCAGATGTTGCAAATCCTGAATTCAGACGATATCCGTAACAGCATTATTCAGAAATATAATCTGAGAGAACACTATGAGATCAATGCTTCTTCAGATTATCCGATGACATTGCTGACAGAAGAATTCAAAGACAATATCACTTTTTCGAGAACAGAATTTATGTCTGTAAAAATTGAAGTACTCGATAAAGATCCTCAGACAGCTGCTGATATTGCCAATGATATTGCAGCCTTGCTTGATTCTACAAAAACAAAAATTCAGCGAACCCGTGCCAATGAAGTCCTCAGCATCATTGAAAAAACGTATGCTGAGAAACAAGGCGAATTAAAAAAACTGGAAGACTCATTGCAGTCGTTGCGTGCAAAGGGAATTATGAATTATGAGTTTCAATCTGAAATCCTGAATTCTGCATACAATAATGCCCAGAATGTTTTCACAAATGAGAGCGCTGCCCTTCCTGTTCTTTTGCAGTACAAGGATGAGCGTGACACTTCTGTAATCAGTTGCAAAGCCAGAATCAAAGGTGCAGAAGCCAAGATGAAAATTCTGGGACAGCAGCTTCATGATCTTGCCCAATATGGCGGTGCAAGTATGTCGCTTAATTCGGAAATTGAAAGTCAACGAAAAGAGTTGACCAAAATAAAAGAGCAACTGGAAAAAGCCCTTATCGACGCTAACCAGAATGTTTCCCACAAGTTTATCGTCAACCAAGCCGTGAAGGCTGAAAAGAAATCCTATCCGGTAAGATGGCTCATCGTACTTCTTACTTTGGCAGCCACTTTTGTACTGGCAATGGTTGTATTGTCAAGTCTGCAGAAATACAAAGAAATCAACATTTAACTCCTACACATTAGTACCATAATCATTCAATGAATAATTCATTTCTCAATTCGATTGAACTCATCAGCCTATTAAACAGGTGGAAAAAACAACTGATGATAGTGGCCGGAATCAGTTTGCTGGCTTCAATCATCTTTTTCATCGCTGATGTTCGCTTAAACGAAGTTCAAATCAACGGCTATTGTTTATCCTTCCAACCTTATTGCCTACCGACAGAGAGTGCAACTGAACAGATGTTGCAGATATGTCAGTCGTCGACTATCCGCGACCAGATTATCCGCAGTTTTAACCTGTTTTTATGGTCACGACATTGATTCAACGAAGGATCGTGCCTACAAGACGAGCGTTTACAGGATGTACGATGAAAACATCAACATCAAAAAACAGAATATGAATCAATGGAAGTTACTGTTTACGACATCAGCCCCGACACGGTTATTATGATTGACTCCATCATTCATTTTTTCAATCTGAAAGCTCGTCAACTACAGTCAGAAAAATCAATGGAAGTAATGGTGATCACCGGAAATCAACTCACTGCTGTAAAGCAGAGATGGATTCCGGCGGAAGATTTGTTACACAATTATCAGGTGAATTACGGAATTTTGGATTTCAAACAGCAATCCAAAGAAGCTACACGCGCTTATCTGCGCGGACTTTCAAACCCTGGTGCAAAGGCGAGCATTGAGGCTAAGGATATGATGAAAAATCTCCAGGACAAAGGTGCAGAAGTAAACTCACTCACTGAACATCTCTGGCGTGTACGCGGCACCTACAACGATTTAAAGATCGCTTATGAAAATGCCGAACGCGATGTATTCAAGAAACTCACTGCATCTTTAACGTCATCATTTTTCCGAACCTGCCGATAAAAAGCCTACCCAATCCGCTGGCTCATCGTTGTTATTTCAGTGTTATCACTGCTGATGGCATTCACATGATCATTCTTGTTTTCTACACTAAGAAAGAAGTTCAAAAACAATAAGGTGTTACCTGAAAAAATAGAATTACGCTGGTTTTACGGGCTGATCTTTGCCTTCCTTGGCACTACAGTTTTTTGTATTGCAAAAGAATGGTATTGGATTGCCGCGCTTCCCATTTTTCTGGGAATCGTCACCGCCATTTTCTTTTCACTCGACACCCATTCTCTATTTCTTGTTGCTTTTACATCTCTTGCCATCGTTCTCAATGACAAATCGAGCGGACCGGCATTGAGTTTACCTACAGAACCGCTGTTATTCGAATACTCCTCCTGTTTAGTTTCAAATTAATTTTTGAAGGAGGCTACGACAGGAGAATTCTTACTCACCCTATTTCCAAAGCAATTTATTTTATTCTCGGCTGGACGGTTGCCACAAGCTTTACAACACCTATCCGATCAGTCTGAAACACCTTCTCTCACAACTATGGTTCATTGTGCCTTCTTATTTTTTAGGCATCATGCTCTTTTAAGGAGAAAAAACATCAAGAGATTCATCTGGCTTTATCTGTTCATTCAATGGTCTGCATTTACACCATTACACGACATGCAATGAAACGCATGGACACAAAAAAGGCCGCCCACTGGGTAATGACACCATTCTACAATGACCATACAGCTTATGTTGCAGCCCTTGCTCTTTATCCCTCCGGTGATTTACCTCTGAGCAGATCATACGAATACATTCAAGGAGCGTACATTTTCGGGTCTGCTTTCATTCTGTTATTGCTGGCGCTCATTCTTTCGTAGCGCTCGAGCAGCATGGCTGAGCCTTGTTCTTGCTCGGTCTTTTTTATCGTCTACCGCATGCGAATTAAATTTACTGGGTGTTGACGATGATTGCAGGTGCATCGATCGTTTTTCTTCAAGACAGCATTACTTGATGAAACTGAAAAGAACCGACAGGACTCTGCAACTGATTTCAATAAACACATTCAGTCGATTTCAAATATCTCTACCGATGCATCCAATCTGGAACGTATCAACAGATGGAATTGTGCCATCAGGATGTGGAAACAGAAACCTTTCTGGGGCTGGGGACCGGGAACCTATCAATTCAATTACGCTCCGTTTCAGAAGTCAAGCGAAATGACCATCATCAGTACCAATGCCGGTGATATGGGAAATGCACATAGTGAATTCATCGGGCCATTGTCGGAACAAGGCGTTCTTGGAATGGCAGCCATGATTATACTTGTTGTAGTCGTTATCTATCGCGCGTCCATTATTTTCTCCCGTTCGAAAAACAAAAACACGCAGAGAATTACGCTGGCTATTTTACTTGGCTTAGTGACTTACTTTATTCACGGTACGATGAACAACTTCCTTGATACCGACAAACTTGCCGTGCCAGTCTGGTCGTTCATTGGAATGATTGCCGCCATAGATATTTACATTTACGGCGAAGAGAAAAAGACTCCTCCTGAAATTAATGGAATAAACAACTGAGAAGCGTGATATCGTCAGTGTAGTTTTTTGTCTGACGAAATGCAGCAAGCGACGATATCAGTTTTCCGTGCAACTCTTCCAGATTCGAAAGATTTTTATTTCCTGTGAAAAATTCTCGTAACCGTTCCATTCCGAATTCACGTTCATCATCGTTTTCCACATCGGTTACGCCGTCAGTGTAACAATGCAAAACGGCATTGGCAGGAATGAAAACTTTCCCCGGATTTACAAACGGCAGACTTTCAAACATGCCAAGTCCGGTGCTGCCGTCATTGAGCATGTAAACCACTTTATCGTGAATCAGGAAAGGCGGATTATGTCCGGCGTTCACGTAATGCAATTCTCTGGTACGGCTGTTATAGCGGCCGATGAAAAAGGTGATGAACTTCTCCCCTTTCGCACTCTTGTAAACCTTTTCGTTGAGCTGCTTTACCAGTTCCGGCAATGAATCATTATGCTTTACCAGCGCATGCAGATTCGCCTGGAAATTCGACATGAGTAATGCAGCCGGAATTCCTTTGCCTGATACATCGGCCATGCAAAAAATAAATTCATCTTCACTGATGCGAATAAAATCGTAATAGTCGCCTCCCACTTCCTGATGTGGTAAATAGGTGGCATGAATTTCATATTGCGAACCGCGTGGAAGATGAACAGGAAATAACATCGTCTGCATTTGCGCAGCGAGTTCCAGTTCTTTTCGGATACCGGCCTGACGAACGCGTTCATTGGCCATGTGATTATTCTCAATGGCAACGACGATGAGATTGGTAATTGTCTGGATGAAATTCGTGAGTTCATTTTTCTTACGAATCACACTTCCCGACAAACCGCCTACGAGCGCATAAGCCAGCAATTGATCCTTGTGATAAACCGGTAAAATGGTTTCGAAAGTTTTCACCCAGAGGTCTTCTTTCAATTCCTGACGATGAAGCTTATTGAGTTCACCGAGAATGTTTGCCAGATCAATATCTCTGAAAGTTTTATCTGTACCAAAAAGCAAAGCACACTTCCAGTTATGCTCATGAATCAGCAAAGCGAATTTCTCCACTTTTAACTGACTATTCATGACATGCTCGTAAACATCGAGCAACTGTTTGGTAGAAAAATTATAGTTAATTGCTTTGGTGATTTGTAGCAACCAATGCAATTGCGTTTTCTTGGCCTGAAGCTCTTCACTCAGATCAACCACTGAAGGCTGTGCAACTATTTTCTTCTCTCCGCTCAAACTGATCAGTGTTTAAGTTTTTCTATGATGCCCGGTAATTGCTTTACTAAAGCGAGCTCCTTCATTTTTTCACGAGCTTCCTGTGTAGGACTGCCAAAATAGGTTTTGCCGCCTTCGAGAGATTTCGGAATTCCCGATTGTCCGAGTACAACGGCACCTTTTCCAATCGTCAGATCTTTCTGCACACCTACTTGTCCCCAGAGAATAACATCGTCTTCGATAGTCACTACACCGGCAATTCCAACCTGTGCAGCGAACAGGCAATTTTTTCCGATCACCGTATCATGTCCCACGTGAACCATGTTATCCATCTTCGTTCCGTCGCCGATTACTGTGTCGCCGGAAACACCTTTGTCGATCGTACTTGAAGCGCCGATCTCCACGCGGTTTCCGATGATCACTCTTCCGCATGAAACCATTTTATCATATCCTTCGGGACGACGTTTAAAATAAAATGCATCGGCACCGATAACGGCTCCGGCGTGAATCACTACATCGTCGCCTATGATAGTGTGATCGTAGATGGTTACGTTAGGATGAATGAGACAATTTTTTCCAATCGTTACATGATGACCAATGAATACACCCGGCTGAAGAATTGTACCCTCGCCGATTTTTGCAAGCGGACTGATGGCAGTATCCGATTTTTGAAACGTACGGAATTTCTTAACGATGGTGATGTAAACTGAAAATGGATCTTCTGCAAAGAGCAATGCTTTGCCTTGGGGGATTTCCACTTCTTTGTTGATGATGACGAAAGAAGCAGCCGATTGAAGCACTTTGTCGTAGTATTTCGGATGATCCACAAAAGTGATATCACCTTCTTCCACCTTATGAATTTCGTTGATGCCGGAAACCACTCTGCTGCCATCACCCAGCACTCTGGCGCCTGTGAGGGCTGCCAGTTCCTTAAGTTGTACGGGAGTATCAAATCTCATTTCCGCAAAAATACAGATTTTGAGAGGCTGGAAACCCATCATACCTGCTTTTATTAACATTTCAAGGGAGAAAACTGCCTTTTCGGAGACGGAATTCCGCTGTTATTTCAACATTTCCTACATTCGGGGCCTGATGAAGATTGCCGTAAATACCCGGATGCTGATCAAGGGCAAAATGGAGGGCATTGGCTACTTTACCCTTGAGAGCATGAAACGCATCGTTTTGAGTCATCCCGAGCATGAATTTACATTCATCTTTGACCGTCCGTTTGACCCCTCTTTTATTTTTGCACCGAATGTGAAAGGCGTAGTGATTCCTCCACCTGCCCGACATCCTGTGCTCTGGTTTATCTGGATGGAGATTAGTCTGCGTCTGTTTTTCAAGAAGAACAAATTTGATCTCTTCATAGGAACAGACGGCTACTTGCCGCTTAGTCTATCCTGCAAGTCAATCGCCGTCATTCACGACATCAATTTTGAGCACTACCCTCAGGATCTTCCATTCTTCAATCGAATCTATTATCGGAAATTTTTCCCTGCCTTTGCGCGTAAAGCAGATAAAATCATCGCTGTTTCGGAGTTCACTCGTCAGGACATCATTGAAAAATACAAAATTGCTCCTTCGAAAATTTCTGTCGCTTACAACGGCGTCTCTGAAGAATTCAAGCCGTTGGATGAAGCGATGATTCGTGAGACAAGAAATAAATTTTCACGAGGAAAAGCTTACTTCCTTTTCATCGGGGCTATTCATCAGAGAAAGAATATTGCGAATCTGCTTCGTGCTTACGAGCAATTCCGGAAGGAGAATCCCGATTCAGAAATACTCCTTCTCTTTGCCGGCGCCAAACGCTGGTGGACGGAAGAGATGGAATCTGTTTTTCAGTCGATGGAATTTAAGAATGACATTATTTTCACAGGCAGAGTTTCCTTCGAAGACCTTGCTCAAATTACGGCTTCGGCATTTGCAGTTACCTATGTTTCCACTTTCGAAGGTTTCGGTATTCCGATTGTTGAAGGCATGAAAGCCGGTGTGCCTGTGATTACATCGAATGTCACTTCAATGCCGGAAGTTGCAGGCAATGCCGCTTTACTTTGCGATCCGTTTTCAGTGGAAAGCATTGCAGGTGCGATGAAGAAAATGGCGACCGATGAAAATCTCAGGAGAGAACTAATCACCAAAGGCCTGAAACGCGCACAGGATTTTAGTTGGGAAGAACGGCGGAAGCGGTATGGAAGGGAATCAATTCTGAATTCTGAATTCTGAATTCTGAAATTATTAAACAAGATGGCAAATAAATGTGACGTCTTTAGCGTGAGAAAAAATCTGCGAAAGTCAAATGTAATTTGTCAGCAAGCTCTGCGGAAACTCCTTTCCGTGATTTCATTTTTAATATCGGTGCTTGAAGCTTGCCTCGCCGTGGCAGGTGGGAAAAAGACACCATAAGATTTTCCGCGAAAGTCAATTTTTTGTCCGCGCTCTCTGCGAGAAACAAATTTAAACCCTCTTTCAGCTTAGCTCAAATATTCAATTTTCAATATTCAATATTCAATCTCATTTCCCCCTTTGAAATCCCAATTCGCTCATTTCCTTCACTTCATCAATGCTGAAGCAATTTCACCAAAAACAATTATTAGAATGCGGCGTCAATGAAGCCGGGCGGGAGTCTTGCCGGACCCGTATTTACGTACAGTGATTTTGCCGCCAGGTTTAAGAACAAACATCTGAATGATTCCAAACAATTGTCGGAGCGGTTCGCGATGAATTACGTCCGCTGATTGAGGAGAAAGCCCTTGCCTAGGCAGTAGGTGTTGCCACACATGAGGAAATTGACCACATAAATATTCTCAATGCTTCTTTTCTTGCCATGCACCGTGCCATTGCAGCTTTGAAAATTGAACCCGAGCTGCTGCTTATTGATGGAAATCGTTTCAAAAAATATTCAATGATCAATCACGAATGCATTGTCGGAGGCGACGGCATTTACCTTTCAATCGCTGCTGCAGTAATTTTGTGAACCCACCTGCGACGAATACATGTATCAACTCCACGAACAATTTCCTCATATACGGCTGGAACAAAAACAAAGGCTACGGCACTTCCATTCTGTACCGCCATGAAAGAATTCGGCCTCTCCTTTTCATATGAAGTTTTCCAGCTTAAGGCGAAGCAGATGGAGATGGAGTTTGGGGGCTGAGGTTGCCGGTTAGATAGTTGGCTGATTGCTGGTTTTGGATTGAAGATTGAATTAGAAGATTGAATTGAAGATTGAATTGAAGATTGAATATTGAATATTGAATATTTTGGGATTTTAATTACTTTCGATAATTAACCTGTTTGACTGAATTATACCCGATCAAATAAGTATCCAAGCATCCAAGTATCTAAGCATCCAAGTATCCAAGCAACAAAGCAACCTGTCCGTGCCTGAAATAGGTTGACCAAAAATCGACCTATGAAAACAAAGAACGAAAAAATTGCTCTCTACGCCAACAGCGAATTTTCAGTCTGGAAATTCGTCGTCAAACGGTCCGTGACATTGAATCCGGAAGTGTTCTGACAGGCCAAACGCAGATGAACTGCAGGTATCTCAACAAGCAATTTATGGATGGATTCATAAATTTAGTCGATATTTAAAGAAAAAATCGACGTATGGTTATTCGAGATATGCTGAAGCCTATAAAAGCCGGGAGCTTGAAAAGAAGATCAAAGAGCTGGAAGCCATCATTGGCAAGCAAATGGAAATTGATCTGCTCAATAAGTTAATGACCGGGAATACTGAGTACAAGACTGACTTAAAAAAAAGTTATCAAAGAATCGCTCGAATGGTTCCGACTCTTCAAAGGATAAATCATACTTACAAGATGAAGGATCTCTATTTGATTGTAGGGTTAACCAAGCAATCCCCTTGTTAAAAATATCGCCGGAGAAACAATACATGAGAATGGTGAGAGAGCAGGTCATTGATGCATGTCAGGTAATCCGAAAAGACCACAAACGGATAAGGATTTGCCGTAAGATGTACGTTATGGCTCAAGATTCGATCCGGTTGGGCGAGAGATATTGCAGGCAGATAGGATTTGATAGTGGTTTTAAAGTAAAGATAAAACGAAACACTATCAAGACGACCTGGTCACAAAGGGTTGAAGTGTATCCGAATTTACTGGAGGGGTCCAATCATTAATGGAATAAATCAAGCATGGCAATCGGACAATTTTTACCAACACCAGCAGGACACAAAAGTACTACGGTGTCAGTATTATCGATATTTATTCCGCTATTTTACTGTCATGGCACTTCCCGTTCGCTTGAAGCAATACAGACCGGAAGGGCGGTATTGAAGCGATTGCAAAAAGGCGAAAAAATCAATCTGTGAAAGGATATTCATACTGACAGGGGTATCAGTACATTAGTGACTTAGTAAAAGAATGAGTTGGAGAGCATAAGCTAGAACCAGAAGTATGTGTAAGTTGCCACAGGAAAATGCCTATGTTGAGCGAGTACAAAACACTCAAGTATGAACCTTTTCAGAAGGAACTAACAGAAGTAGTTAAAAGTCAAATAAAATCCATTAGATATCTTTATAATCACCAAAGACTATGAAGGTGGGTATACTTTTAACGCCTGCTCAATACGAACAAAGTATCAACAATTTACCAGTGAAAGAACGCCCCAAATTAAGGATATTTAAATGGAAACATCCGATACTAACAGAATCGCCTGTTATTAACAAAAAAGAAAAAAGTAGCAAAAAAGAAAAAAACTATAGTAATATCAACCATTGAAAAGTCAACCTATTTCAGGCTAGGTCAACCATTCAATATTCAATTTTCAATATTCAATATTCAATTAAATACTTACATGGCTTACAATATCTCACCCCTGATACCGTTACCATAACACACTCTTCCATGTAGCCCTCCTCTTTTCCCCGATTTTAACAGCAGTACTTTATAATTTGTATGAACTGCCGGGAAGGTGTCGATCCCCCTTAAGTAAATTGCTATCCTTATGAAAAGGAAGAATCTTTTTATCCTTATTGCTGCTATAGTGATTATTGCAGTGATAGTTGGAAATTTTACCTGCTGATATGTAAAATTATCATTCGGACGGTAGGTTCACGCTATTCCTCAGGATGCGGCGTATTTTCTGGAAGTGAAAAATAATCACGATGGCGTTTCTGCTTTGGCCAAAGCGGGTTTCTTCCGTTCACTTTGTTCGGATTCTTCATTTGCTGCGATGCGGAGAAATATGCTGCTCATAGATAGTATTTCCGCAACAGAAGAAATCGCCTATGAAATAAGATTCAAAACAGATTGTCTATATCTCTGCTCACTACAAAGCTGATGAATTTGACTATCTGTTTTGCGCAGAGCATCCCCTCGCGGTGAAACAGGAAAGGCGGTGACGAATGTGGTGCTTAAACTTATTGTGAAGATGAAGGGAAGAGTCGGTCAGAATATGAGGATGTGAAAGTGCCGCAGGAGTGAATACGAACAAGGCGAATGCGATTACGTTGCTGTTTCCCGTGGTATTCTGCGTACTGAGCCGTACTTCATTTCTTGTGAAAGCTGCCTTTATCAAGGCAGTGAAGTCGAGGTGTCTTTTAAAAGCAGGGCGTTTACTCTGGTGAACAAACGTGTCGGCTCCGATGAATATGCGGCTTCGTTTGTAAACTCTGCAAATTTGCGGTTACGCTCTGCATTCGGTGATCCTTCGCATCAGCTCATACAGGAAAGTACTGGAAGAATCTGGGACTGGTCAACGCTGAGTCGTTCCCCGCTCTCGAAGATAAAGGCATCCGTATGTTGGGGCGAAGCAATTCTTCCGAGGAATGCAGGAGCCGGTGCTGCTGCCTTCAGGAAGATGACCACCGGATGAGTCGCGTATTGCAGGCGTAGCACCGGGAAGAACAACCTTACTGATTTCGCCATCTACGGATCTGCCGAAAGTTCTGGACAGTGGAAAGGCAGCCGATTATTTTCGCGGGAGAGCGAATATCGTAAACAGCCGTCGACAGCTTCTCGAAAAAATTCAAAATTGATTGACGAAGAACAATTGGGCGAAGAATTGTCACCATCATTATGACCGGCGTCAAATTCCATTGAAAGCAATTTGTATGCTTATGTGCGCGCAGAAATGCATGACGAGGCTGTGAATCAATTGAAGAATCTTCAGACAGCTTCTTGGGGGAAATTATCAGTATCGTCAACGGCAGATCGTGCATATCTATCTAACGGCTCTTGTTCCATTTTCAGTGAAATCAGTTTTCCGATATGCAGGATACCTGGTTTACTTCTACGGAACGACTACATTTATTTTGCCAGCCGCAGCTCATTCTGAAAGTACCATCGATGATATCGAAGATAAAAAACACTGGATCGGTCAGCCGATTTTGGTGAATACTACTTACGGCGGCTATTGAGTGATATTGAATGTTTATTTCAATATGAAACATGCGGAGAAAAAATTATTGCTTTCGGAAATGAAAGTATTTCACCGTTGATTTCCGAAGACGGCATTCTTAATCGTACCATTGGTCAATCACGCTTTCCGTTGGAAAAGGAAGTGATCTTTATCCAGTAAAAAGCGCATCACCGATTTTCAATTCTGCTTCCGGCAGTCCGGTTCGACTGCTCCTGCGGTCAGCTTATTGATACCGTGCCGCTTTATACTTGTAATCCGATCGTCGACGGCAGCAATGAATTAATATTATGCAGGTTTACGAAACAATCTTTATCTGCTCGACGAATCGGAAAAATCATATGGAAAAGAAACATCAGTGAAACAATTGTAGGCAATATCAATGCAATTACGTCGAATGCGCTATCCACTCATCCGCAATTAGTTTTCAATTCCGCCACTCACCTCTTCCAACTCGACTTAAACGGCGAAACTAAGAGCAACTTCCCGTTGAAGCTTCCTGCTCCTGCAACCACAGGCTGCGTAATTGGTCGTGCAAATGAAAACGTAAACGAAAATATTTTCATCTGGTGCAGCAATGGACTTATGTATGCTTACGAAGTTTCCGGTAAACCTGTTGATTCTTGGGTGTTCAATCAATTCGTGACGGGTCTTGTAAAATCGCCTGAGCTCATCAAAATCGGACCACAATACAACTTTATCCTGCAAAACAATGAACGCGCATGGATATGCAGCTTCACAGGAAAACTTACTCCGCTGGGCAGCATCAAAAATTCTCCGAAAAGAATTTGTCCGCTCGAAGTGGATTCAGCAAAAAAGTTATCGCTCTACGTTCTGCAAAACGACAGCAGCTTCGGTCACATTTCAATGACAGCACCTTCTGTATTTCTTCGCTCTAATCAATCGGGAATTTCGGATTTTGCAGCGATAAACGGAAAGGATGAAATTCTTGTTCTGCTAAAAAACGACTCGCTGCTTGCGACCGACGATGACGAAGAAGAATTCAAACTACTGAAAAGAATATCACCGGATCAACACTTCATCCGTCAACAGAACGGAAGAAGCTATTCCGGCATTGGCAACACCGCTGATCACACCTTCTTCCTCATCAATTCTGAAGGCAATATCCCCGCCGGCTTCCCGGCCAAAGGAAGCAGCGATTTCTACATTTCCCCGACTGAGAAGGTTTTTATTGGGGATGGGGATATGGTTTATGTTTATGGAATGTAATTAGTAATTAGTAATTAGTAATTAGCCTAATTACTAATTACTAATCACTAATTACTAATCACTATTTAGCATCATTCGCCTTCAGATATTCATAAACCATTCCTGCTTCATGCTCAGTGAGGTTCATGTTGATCATTTGGGCAGTGTATTTTTTGAGGAGGGCGATTGACATGGAATCCTTCTGTGTCATCTCCATCGGATTGAGAATTTGATTCATGATCCATTCCGGGCGACGAATTTTGGTGATTCCTGCAAGACCGGGGCCGATGAGTTTTGTTTCATCAAGCTTATGACAACTTACACACTTTGATTCGAAAATTACCTTACCACTGTCGGCTACAGCCTTTACATCGGCATCGGCTTTATATTCGGTAACGGGGCCGACTCCTTTGCCATCGTAGTAAATGGCGAACGGATCGGCAGCAGGAGCTGTAGTTGCATTTTCCTGAGTCGGCTGGTTCGAAGAGCAGGAAGTAATTACTGCGGCCACTCCGGCTGATACTGCCAGAAATGAAATCACTGATTTTAGGTTGATTTTTCTCATATAACTGTATTTTTCACAGCGCAAAGTTGAAATAAAGTCGGCAAACAGCAATATTTCACGAAAGAAAAATGTACTTTTGATACACCGAAACTTTTGTATTTTTCCATGAAGTTGCGGTAGTAATTCCTGATTTCCCGTTTCGCCGGTTTTTTCCCCGGATTTACAATCACCGGAAAAAACATAACCGGCAATTCCCCACACATCGCGGAGAAATTTCGTATTACGCGATTGAAATCTGAACACACACTTGTATTCTTTGTTTTGAATTACTGAAAGAGAATTTTTATTCCATCAAACTCCTTTCAGTCGTTCAGATTATAGTTCTGATCACCTTTCACATCAGTACTAAAGACAGTTTTAAAACCGACTACTGCTGCTATTTGCAGCCATTCATCCTACAAACTAAGTGAGTCGCTATGGCACTCAGCTTCTTTTCGACATATCAAAAGATTATCTCCGGCTTTGTGATTGCAATTGCCGCTATGGGTTATTTTCTTTTTTCCACCGTGAAATCATCGAAAGAAAATATTCAGGATAGTCGTCTGATTCGCTACGAGCTTATGATGATGCGAAGCGCAGAGCGACTCCTGGATGACATGCAGGATATTGAAACAGCATACAGGGGATATACCATTACTCAGAATCCAATCTATCTGAAACCAAAAATAAGTGCAAAACAAAAAATCAGGAATGATCTCTTTGAATTACTGTTCAGCACTTCATTTGATGAATCTGAAAAAGAACTTGCAGAATTATTAAAATTTTTACTTGAAAAAATCAGTATTGCAGATACAGTTGAGAATTTAGTAAAGAGCGGGTATCGAGATTATGCAATTAGGATTATTTCAAGTAATCGAGGATTGTATATAATGAATTCAATCAGAGAAAAGATTGAAAAATTAGAAATAAGAGGTCGCTTGCTATTAAACTTCAGTAATGAAAACAGAATGCATTCCGCATCTATAACTACGGTGCGTCTGTTGGAGTTCACTGTTTTCGTTCTTTTTCTTCTCATTATTGTTCAATATCTTATTAGCAAAGATTTACGCAAACGGAAGACTGAAGAATTAAAACTGTTAGAACTTAATCAGGATTTATTAAAAGAGGTGTCAAAAAAGACGAATGAAATTACAACAATTTTCGAGCGGATCTCCGATGGTTTTGTTTCACTCGACAAAGAAAATCGATTTATCTTCATTAACAATTATGCGGAAAAATTCTTAGGGAGAAAGAGAGATGAAATTCTCGGACAAAATCTAATTACACTTTTCAATAATTCCCCTGAAAGTGATTTCAGGAGAAAATTAATCAATGCCATCAACTCACACGTGTACTCGGAATTTGAAGAACTCACCGGAGTTTCCAAACGTTGGGTGTCAGTAAAAGTATATCCTACCGAAAATTCTACTTCTATCTTTTTCCAGGATGTAACGGAGAGAAAGAACAATGAACTTGAACTAATCGAAAGCGAAAAAAAATATCGCCTGCTCTTTGAAAACAATCCGATTCCTATGTGGATTCTCGATATTAACACGAGACGAATTCTTGATGTGAACGAAGCGGCGATTAAAAACTATGGTTATTCAAGAGAGGAATTCATCGGGAAAAATGCCATTGAACTCAGAGGCAGTGAAGATCAGCGTACAGCAATGCAAATACTGAACAACAAACAAACTGATACTTTCAGTACCGGCTATTGGACGCATCGCAGGAAAGATGGCTCTACGTTAATCGTTGAAGTGATGGCTTATACGCTCGTCTATGAAAATCGACCTGCAAGACTGATACTTTCTCGTGATGTTACTGAAAAAATCAAAGCTGAAGCAGAATTAGAATCATCCCGTGATCAGCTTCGACAATTATCGGGGCACCTGGAATCAATTCGCGAAGAAGAAAGAACTTCCATTGCACGTGAGATCCATGATGAGCTTGGCCAACAGCTCACCGGATTGAAAATGGACACAGCATGGCTGAGCAGGCACATCGATCAGAACGATCCGATGAAAGTGAAAAAAGTAGGTGAAATGATGCAGTTGATAGATGAAACAGTAAAGACCGTTCGAAAGATCGCCTCTGAACTTCGTCCGGGAATTTTAGACGACTTAGGTCTCATTTCCGCTCTGGACTGGCAAAGCAGAGAATTTGAAAAAAGAACAGGAATTCAATGTTTTTTCACTCCTGATTCGGCAGATATGATTTTTGACAAGGCAATGTCGACAGTTATTTTCAGAATCTATCAAGAAGCACTGACAAATGTCACCAGGCATGCAGAAGCAACTACAGTGAAATCTTTTTTAAGAATCCATGATCAGGATTGCATAGAATTTACTATTATCGACAACGGAAAAGGCATACGCAAAACGCCTGCTCCACCCAAAACACTTGGGTTGATTGGAATGAAAGAACGCGCAATGATGATGAATGGTACGTTGACAGTTGAAAGTGCAGAAGGAAAAGGAACTATGATAAAACTACGAATACCATTATTAAATTAACCCACTCTATGAATATTTTATTAGCAGATGATCACTTTGTTGTGAGGAGGGGATTGAGAGATATCCTGCAGGAAGAATTTCCAAATGCAAAATTTGATGAAGTATCAGACGGTCATGAACTGGTGAAGAGGATCCGGACTTCTCCGTATGATATTGTAATTTCAGATCTATCTATGCCGGGAAAAAACGGACTGGAGGCATTGAAAATAATCAAGACAGAATTCCCGACTATACCTGTTCTTATTTTATCGATACATCCGGAGGAACTTTATGCCATTCGCGTTCTTAAAGCCGGAGCAAGCGGATACATGACGAAAGAAAGCGCGCCGGAAGAACTCGTGAAAGCTGTGAAGCTTATCATGAACGGAAGGAAATACATCACGCCAAGCTTAGCCGAGAAAATGGTTTCCAAACTTGATCACGACTTCAGCAAACTTCCGCACGAACTTTTATCAGACCGCGAATTAGATGTTTTAAAAATGATCGCCGGCGGCAAAACCGTTTCCGAAATTGCCAACGAACTTTCACTCAGTGTCAACACTATTTCCACCTATCGCGCCCGTGTGCTTGAGAAAATGAACCTCAAGACGAATTCGGAGTTGACTTATTATGCGATATCAAATCAGCTGATTTAGTGATTAGTAATTAGTAATTAGTGATCAGCTTATTTTCTAATTACTGATCACCAATTACTAATTACTTCTTTTTGATTTGTCACATTTTCCCCTACAAACTCCATCCAGAATCTGTTTCATTTATTGTGGGTGAAGGTCTATTAACTTAGGGACGCGGACTGCGTAAATTTGTGCATGCCGTTACCGCAATATGGATTCAGGGTTTTGGTCGTTGAAGATTCACTTATTATCGTGAAACGGATATGGGCCTTATTGATGGAAGTTGATGGTATCACTATGATTACGCACGCCAAAGATGGCAATGAAGCGCTGTTGCTTGCTGAGCAAATCAAACCTGATGTCATCCTTCTCGATATTAAAATACCCGGAAAAAGCGGAGTTGACGTTCTTCCATTACTGAAAGCGCGAACCAATGCCAAGGTGATCATGCTTACGAATTACTCAGATCAGTACTATCGCAATCTGTGTTCTCGTCTGGGCGCTGATTTTTTCCTTGACAAATCACAGGAGTTCGACAAGATCAATGACATTCTCTGTACACTCAGACCGGTGGCCTGAGTATGTAGTCGTTTGTTTGACAGTTGTCTAATAAAACAACGACAGCGGAAACCATTGAACCACTATAGTCGGATCACATGATTCGCGCGAACTTTGACGCAGGTTTTAAGTTTAACGATATAGATTTTGAGAGGTAAAGAAATCAGTTCAACTGCAATGAAAGCTTACATTTCCACCGCCTTCAAAAGAAAAATTGAACAGTGTGTTCTTAAGATTTATCTGGTAGATAAAAGCTAGTGTTAGGGTGATGCAGGTTGTGTGTGCCTGCATTTATGTGTGTGAAGTTCAATAGCCCCATCCTTCGGGATGGGGTGTTGGACTTTTTTAGTAAGTAGTAAGTAGTAAGTGGTAAGTAGTTTTCGAAAGTATTTAGAGGGTAATTCTGAATTCAGAATTCAGAATTCAGAATTCAGAATTTTTTTGCGCTGGAAACAATGGAGGATGAAGTGGATGTGGAAGTGTAAGTGGAAGTTTCAAGAAAAAGTTGGAAGAATGGGACGCACATAAGTCAACCAGCAAACCAGAAACCAGAAACCAGCAAACCAGCAAACTAGCAACTCACTAAGCAACTAAGCAACTAAGCAACCAAGCAACTAAGCAACTAAGCAACCAAGCAACCAATCAACCGGCATAGTACGGCACTTCATCCCTGGATACAGCGTCTTTCTGCTGCCAGTAGGCGACTGTGACTACGTGGCCGTCGCGGGTGCGGAGGAGGCGGCCGTAGAGGTAGTTGGTAGGATTGAATCGGACGTCGGTTACGCCTACGGTGTAGGTTGATGGTCCTTCCGGAACCGGCTCGGGAGCAGGCTGTGGCGTGGCGCCGTCGGCAAGTGCTGCAGCGGCGGGTTTGGCGGCTGCTTTTGGAGGCGGACTTTTTACGACAACAACAGTAAAGTTATTTGCTTCGAGCAGGTCCTTCAAAAAAGCGACACGCGCTTCAGAGACATTTTTTTCTACGATGGCGCATTTTACGCCGTCGAGATCTTCGAAAAGATGATTCTGATTGATTGCCATTTTTCTTTTTTATAAACCTAACTGAAGTCCTAATATGTATTCGTAAATGCTTCCTGCAAAGCCGGTGAAAACAATACCTGCCAGACAAACAAACAACGCTACTTTTAAACTTACGCCCGATTTCAATGCAGGAATTGCATGTTCGTTTTTATCCATGAACATGGCTCTGATTACCCTCAGATAATAATAAAGAGCAACAATCATATTCAAGGCAGCAACAATAATCAGGGCGAAATTTCCTGTGCCGGAACCGGCTTTAAGGAGGAAAATTTTACCGAAGAATCCTGCTGTAGGCGGAATTCCTGCAAGTGAGAACAAGGCAATTGCCATGCTCCATGCAAGGAATGGATTAGTTTTTGCCAACCCTTTATAATCGTCTATATTTTCCTTTTCAGTTTCAGCGGCAACGTGTGAAATCACTCCGAAGGCCACAATGTTGCTGAAGAGATAAACCAGAATGAAATAAATCGTGGAAGCAATGCCTTCATTTGAACTGCCCGACAAACCGATTAATATGAAACCGATTTGTGTAATCGATGAAAAGGCAAGGAAACGTTTCAGATTCTGCTGACGAATGGCAAAGAGATTACCGGTAATCATCGTTGCAATACTTAGAATATAAAGCAATGTGTACCAGGTATCATGAAGTGCACCGAAAACATTATAGAGAATTGATGCGAAAATGATTACAGTCGCTCCTTTACTAATCACACTTAAGAAAGCAGTGACCGGAACCGGTGATCCTTCGTATACGTCGGCTGTCCAAAGGTGAAAAGGAACAACAGATAATTTAAATGCAATGCCTGTGAAAAGCATAACAAATCCGATGATGTAAACAGGCTCAAATTGCACTGTCTGCGTGAGCTGAGCGAAACTCAATGTTCCCGTAGCTCCGTAAATAAAAGATATTCCCATCAGCATCACTCCGCTGGAGAAAGCAGATGAAAGAATCATTTTCATGGCCGCTTCGCCCGACCTTCTTTCTTCCAATCCAAAATTTGCTAAAGCAGCAAGAGGAATGGATGCGAGTTCCAAAGAGAGATAGAACATCAGCAGATGTCCCGATGAAATCATAAAGAACATTCCCAACAAAGTAGAAAGCATCAGCAGGTAAAATTCTACGATGTGCCGGCATTGCTTCATCCAGTCTTCGGCAATCAGTCCAATCAGCAGCGTTCCAGTCATTAAAAGATTCTTCGCAAAGGCGCCGGCTTTGTAACCGATAAACATTCCTCCGAAAGCTTCACCCGTTTCTGTCGGCAGAAACCAGGCGAGCAAACAAAACACGGCCATCATTCCATTGAATGAACGTATCCAGAACGAACGACCGTTCCCGTTATCCCCTACTTTCATGATCAGCATTACTGCAATCATGAAACAGAGCATCCATTCATTTTTTAGTAGATATAGCAACTGCATTCTGTTCTCAGTTTAATGAAATGTAACGGTTCACATTTTCCATGATGGCCTGCGTGGCAGGATCAATCAGGTGGTTAATGTAAAACGGTGTAATACCAATCACGAGGATGGCGGCAATCAGCAATACGGCTGCACTCTTTTCATTCCACAGTGCATCCTTCAATCCGGAATATGAATCTTTGCCAAGCGGGCCCATCAGCGAACGTCCTGTTGCACGGAGAATATATACCGCCGTCACAACAATCGACATACAGGCTACGATGGTAGCGACCCGATACATCGTATCAGGTTGTTGCCATGAACCAACGAAGACAGTCATTTCCGCAACGAAGCCGCTGAATCCCGGAAGTCCGAGTGAACACAGACCGGCAATGAAGAATACTGTGCTGATGAATGGCATCACCTTCAACAAACCGCCGAGTTCGGCAATGGTTCGTGTATGTGTGCGTTCGTATAACATGCCGATGGCGGCGAAGAAGAGAGCCGTCATCAATCCGTGAGATACCATCTGAATCACTGCGCCGCTGATAGAAGCCGGTGTGAGCATTCCGATTCCGAGCAGCACAAATCCGCAGTGCGAAACGGAACTATAAGCATTCATATACTTCAGATCCTTCTGCATCATCGTTGCAAATGCTCCGTAGAGAATGGCAATGGCAGCTAATGCAATGATATAGCCTGAATAGTAATGTGCCGCTTCAGGCATCAAATACGCAGCAACGCGCAGACAACCATATCCGCCGAGCTTCATCGAAATACCGGCAAGGAACATAGAAGCAGCCGTTGGCGCAGAAGAGTGTCCGTCGGGAACCCAGGTATGGAATGGGAATATTGCCGTAAAAATTCCGAAGCCAACGAAAAGAAATGGGAAGAAAATCAATTGTACATCGACAGGAATTTGAAGTTTCGATAAACTCTGCAAGCTGAAACCTTCAGACTGAATAGGAGCGTGATAACATAAGCCGAGTAAACCCACCAGCACGAGTGCTGAGCCGCCCATAAGCATAAGCGCAAGTTTGTTGGCGCTGTATTCCTTCTTACCACTGCCCCAGATTCCGATCAGCAAGTACTTTGGAATTACGGCAACTTCGAGGAAGAAGAACATCAGGAATAAATCCAGAGAGATGAAAAATCCGTAGGCTCCGGCGCTGAGAAGGGTCAACAGGAAGAAGAATGACTTAGGCTGCTCTTCCATATTCCACGAAACCAGAATTCCGGCAAGCACTACACACGCAGTGAGCAGAATCATGGCAATGGTAATGCCGTCGATTCCGATGTGATAGTTGATTCCGAGTGAAGGGAACCAGGCCATCGTCGATTCAAAATAAAATCCGGCCGACGGATTGGCATGATGTGCTTCACGATAAAGAAACATCAGCGCAATGCTCAGCAGAAGCTGAACAACTGCTCCGCCAAGGGCAACGGTACGAGCCATATTCCTGTTACCGGAAAAAGCAATTCCGGCAGCAGCAAGAACAGGGATGATTATTAGAAGGCTCAGATTCATGATCAGATCAACTGTAAGAGGTAAAGTGTAATAGCAATAAGCGATAATGCACCGGCTAAATACCATGCTCCGTATGACTGTACTTTACCGCTTTGCCACTCACTTGTAGAATAGCTGAATACTGAGGTGGCCTTGGCCAATGTATTCATAAAACCATCTACTATATTTTTATCAATCCATGCAGCAGGAGCTGAAATGAATTTGAAAATTACATTTTTAGTAATGAAGAGATAAATTTCATCAATGTAAAACTTACTCTTGATTGTGGTGTAAATACCGCCGAGAGAAGCAGAAATTTTTCCAACTGAATCATTCTTCTTTCTGAAGAAAACAAAAGCAAGAATGATTCCGGTCAGCGACAATGCAACAGGTAAAATTGAAAACGAAAAATCCATGTGCGTTTCCAATGCATGTCCGTCGCTGCTGACGAAGTTTCCGAAAGGAACAAATCCTGCAACTACTGCTCCGATCGCAAGCACGACCTGTACGATCGTCATCGCCGGAGAAGTGTGTGCATGATGATGTTCGTGCTCTACGCGATTTCCATCATTGTAGAAAATCATAAAGAACAAACGGAACATATAGAAGGATGTCAGCGCAGCGGTGGCAATGGCCAACCAGTAAATTGTGCGGTCATGTGCGTAGGCAGCAGAGAGAATTTCCTCTTTACTGAAGAAGCCGGCGAAGGGAGGAATTCCGGCGATAGCCAGACAAGCAAGCAGGAAAGTAATATGTGTAAGCGGAAGATCTTTCCGAAGTCCGCCCATATCTTTTACTTCATTACTGTGAATGAAATGAATTACCGTACCTGCACAAAGGAATAGAAGCGCTTTAAAGATGGCGTGAGTAAACAAGTGGAACATGGATGCCATGTAGCCCAAACCTTCCTCGCCTCCATATGATGAGACTCCAAGCGCAAACATCATGAAGCCGATTTGCGACATCGTAGAATAGGCAAGCACTCGTTTGATATCGGTTTGTGTAGTGGCAATGATGGCGGCGAAAGCGGCAGAGATGACACCTACTACGGCAACCACGTGCAAGGCGGCCGGACAAGAAATAGCGTATACAGGGAATAACCGTGCGACTAAATACACACCGGCAACTACCATTGTTGCAGCATGGATGAGTGCAGAAACCGGTGTCGGACCTTCCATTGCGTCAGGTAACCAGATGTGCAGCGGAAACATTGCACTCTTACCGGCACCGCCGATGAAGATGAGTGTCAATGCCCATGACAATGCGGATACACCCATGAACGAAGCAGTCGAGATGGCCTGAAGATGCGGATTGGTAAAGTCGGTGTAACGACCGATGATTTCTTTGAAGTCGAGTGAGCCGGAATAGTAAGACAAGACAAGAATTCCTGCCAGGAATCCGAGATCTGCAAAACGGGTAACAATGAATGCCTTTTTAGATGCAGCGACAGCCGATGGCTTCTGAAAATAAAATCCGATCAGCAGAAAACTACTTACACCTACGAGCTCCCAGAAAACGTAAGTCTGGAAAATGTTTGTGGCAACCACCAAACCGAGCATTGAGAAACTGAACAATGAAAGGAATGAGTAATACGTAGCGTACCGCTCCTCCCCTTTCATATAGCCCAGTGAATAAATGTGCACCATGAGCGATACGAACGTCACCACGAGTAACATCATCACTGAAATCGGATCAATCAGTATACCGACATTGATGGACAAATCATTTGTAAAACGCAGCCATTCCATTTCAAAAGGAATAACAGCAGCGCGAGGATTGCCGGAAGCTCCGAAGAAATATTCCGAAGCAACCATGACGGATAAAATGAAAGCAATGAGCATTGCCGCCGTTCCGAGAATGCCTGCGAAATTCTTCAGGTATTTCCTGCCCCAAATGCCGGAAACGACAAAGGAGAACAACGGAAGCAACAATATGAGTAGCGAATAAGACATTCGGTATATTCTTTATCTGTGAGTCGATCAGAGTTTCAATTCATCTGAGTCTTCCACATCAATCGATTTATGAGTACGGTATAAGTTGATGATAATCGCAATGGCTACAGCCGCTTCAGCAGCAGCAATGGCAATGGTGAACAAACTGAAGAAAAGTCCTTCGGTTTGTTCAGGATGCAGGTATTTATTGAATGCGACGAAATTGATATTAACACTGTTCAGAATTAATTCAATCGACATGAGCATGGTGATCAGATTTCTTCGCGTGAAGAAACCATAGACTCCGATAAAGAACAGAGCCGTGCTGACCATGAGAATATGTGTTAACGGAATACTGCTCATGCTTTTTCAGGTTGTTTTTTAAGTGCAATCACAATACAGCCGATCATCGCTGCCAATAACAGCACCGATATCAATTCAAATGGCAGTGCATATCCGCCTGTTTCAACAGACAGCAGTTTTCTTCCGATCCCTTTCATCGAAGTATCCATTACTCCTACGCTCTCGCCAAATGTAGCATGAGCGAGGAAATGTGCTATGAAAGCAAATCCACCCAGTGCCAAAGCGAGTGCAATGTATTTTCTTGAAGTAACAGCCGGAGGTAAATCTTTACCGGTTTGCTGCGTGAGGAAAATCGAGAAAATGATCAGCACTACGATACCACCAATATAAACGATGACTTGCACTGCTGCCAGGAATTCAACATCCATCCACAGATACAAGGCTGCAATACCCATCAAAGAGAATAACAACCAGATCGCACTGCGGAAAATTTTACGCGATGTAACGGCCAGCAATCCGAAAACCAGGAGAAATGCCGAGATGGCATAAAAAGATATGACTGATGAATTCATCATTCGACGCCCTCCATCAGTTTTGAGCCTGACTGATTCAGAACTTTCGTCAATTCGGCACGATTGTACACACTGTGTTCAAAGCCCTGACCCATTTTTATCGCTCCCGTCGGACACGCATCCACGCACAGATTGCAGAGCGTACACAATTCGAGGTGATAGATAAATGTATCCAGTGCCTTTTTCTTTTTACCTTCAGGAGTCACATCAAACTTGGTGATGATCTTAATCGTTCCATTCGGACAAGCCAGTTCACACGCAGTGCATCCGGTGCATCGGTGTTCGTTGCTTTCGGTATGTGGCATGATCACCTCCCCTTTGAATCGTTCCGGCAAATTCAGCGTGTTTCGATTTTCCGGATATTCCTGAGTGATGATTTCCTTATGGTGAGTAAAATAATATCCCGTACGCTTCATCCCCGTGAGTAATGATTTCACGGATGAAAAAACAGTGGAGATATATTCAGATAAAAATCCCATTCCTTTTTTTATTGTCAGAAATGCCAGCCCATGATCGCCACGAATGTCATCAGGATGAGATTCAGAAGTGATATTGGGAGCAGATATTTCCATTCAAGATTTAATAATTGATCAATGCGGAGTCGCGGGAAAGTCCAGCGGAACCACATAATGACGAAGATCAGGAAGAATACTTTTCCAATGAACCAAACCGATGAAGGAATGAAGTCCATAATGTGATTGAAACCTTCCCAATGTCCGATATGAAACGGCATCCATCCTCCGAGAAATAAGGTTGCACCAATGGCGCAGGCAATAAAGATGTTTACGTATTCAGAAAGGAAGAAGAATGCGAATTTCATTCCTGAGTATTCGGTGTGGAAACCGGCCGTTAACTCAGACTCGGCTTCAGCCATATCAAACGGTGCACGATTGGTTTCGGCAGTAATTGCAATAATGAAAATGACGAAGGCAATCAATGCAGGAATGTGGCCTTTGAATAACCACCAGCCATCGGCCTGACTATTAATGATCTCAGAAATCTTCAAACTTCCGGTCAGAATCACAATGGTGAGAATCGACAAACCTGCCGACAACTCATAACTTACGATCTGTGCACCACTTCGCATCGCTCCAAGAAGCGAGTACTTATTATTACTTGACCAGCCGGCCATGAGAATTCCGATAACGGCAATGGATGAAACAGCGGATACATAGAGCACGCCGATGTTCATATCCCAAATCTGGAAATTCTTTGCAAAAGCAATCGGTGCCATTAACAACATTGCACCAATCATAACGATGAATGGAGCAAGATTGAATAAAAATTTATCTGCACCATCAGGAGTGAATCCTTCTTTTACAACAAGCTTCACCGTATCAGCTACGGTTTGAAAAATTCCTTTCGGCCCTACTCTGTTCGGACCAAGCCGCAACTGCATGTAGGCAGAAACTTTTCGCTCCATGAATACAAGCACTAATCCAAGAACTGCAAACAAACCAAGCACCATCAGTCCGATGATGACCAGTTCAGTCAGCGTAGTCAGAGCAGGCGACAAATGCGTGCTCAGGACCTGATGTACTTTGGATGATATGCCTTCTAAACTCCACATAGAATTAACGATCAATATCAGGAATCACCAAATCAAGTGTTCCCATAATAGCCACCATGTCACCAATTTTATTTCCGCGCACCATGGTATCGAGTGCGGAAAGATTACTGAATCCCGGTGAACGGAAGCGAATACGATAAGGTGTTGTTCCGCCTTCGCTGATAATATATACACCGAGATCACCGCGCGCAGTTTCTACTCTTTGCAGGTATTCACCTTTCGGAAGTTTCAATACTGCCTTGGTCTTTCCCTGAAAATCTCCTTCAGGAATTCCATCTATTAATTGTTCGATGATGGAAATGGATTCACGCATTTCTTGCATACGAACCAGATACCTTGCATATGAATCACAACCGGTTTCAATAATTTCCCGGAATTTCACCTGACTGTACACATCATAAGGATACAGCTTTCTTACATCGCAGGAAACACCCGATCCGCGCGCTACAGGTCCTGAACAACCGTATGAAATTGCATCTTCTTTCGAAAGCATACCGACATTCTGCATACGCGCCTTGAAGATGACGTTACCGGTAACCAATTCATCGTATTCATCAATTTTGGTTTTGAAGAAACGGAGAAATTCCTTCGTCCCCTTTACAAAGTCGGGATGAATATCCTGCATTACTCCACCGGGCACAACATAATTCATGGTAAGACGTGCACCGCAGGTTTGCTCCATGATGTCGTTGATCATCTCTCTTTCACGGAAAGCGTGAAAGAACGGCGTGATCGCACCAACATCCATGGCAATTGCTCCCCACCATAATTGATGAGACGCCAAACGGGTAAGTTCATCGAGAATAACACGAATGTACTGGGCACGTTGCGGCACTTCAATCTGAAGCCCCTTTTCAACGGCAAGTGCACAGGCGTGATTATTAATATGAGAAGAAAGATAATCCATCCGCGAAGTGACGTAGATGAACTGACGGTACGTCAGACTCTCGCACATCTTTTCAATACTACGATGAATGTATCCTAAGTGAGGTTCTACCTTTTTAACCGTTTCACCATTCAAAGTGATTACCAGATGCAAAACGCCATGCGTAGCAGGATGCTGCGGACCTACATTTATAATGAGATCACCGGTATCAGTTGTTCCTACTTCCTGAAAATCGAACATCGTGTTTTACAGTTTAATCATATTAACCGGATCATCGTAGTCCTTGCGTAACGGCCAGCCTTGCCAGTCGTCAGTCAATAACAATCTTCGCAGATCAGGATGATGAATGAAACGAATGCCCATGAGATCGTATGCTTCACGTTCCTGTAATTCGGCCGTGCGCCAGATGTCACAAACAGTTTCTACTTCAGGGTTATCGCGGTTATCAATTTTTGCTTTCACAACCAGGCGATGACGAAATTCCGTTGACTCGAAATGATAGACAACAGTGAAGTGCGTCTTCCAGTCAACAGCTGTGATGCAAAAGAGATAATCAAATTTCAATTCGGAATCATTCCGCAACTCAATGGCAAGTGCACGGAATTTAGAAGCATCGACTTGCACGGAGAGAATCTCGCCGGTTTCGTCGATGACAGCTTCAGGGAAAAGTGCGGAGATTTTTTCTTTTAACATCTTACTTTCCCTCCTTCACTTTCTGTTGTAAGGCAATGAGTGCATGCAGTAGTGCCTCCGGACGAGGAGGACAACCGGCCACATACACATCGACAGGAATTACGTGATCAGCGCCTTTGACAACTGAATACGTATTATAAAAGAATGGTCCGCCTGATGTTGCACAAGCGCCCATAGCAATTACATATCTCGGTTCCGGCATCTGATCGTACAGTCGTTTCAGTACCGGAGCCATTTTATTTACTATCGTTCCGGCAATGATGATCACATCAGCCTGACGAGGAGTAGCGCGCGCTACTTCAAAACCAAAACGCGACCAGTCGTATTTTGCAGAAGCTGCCGACATCATTTCAATTGCACAACAACTCGTACCGAATACCAGTGGCCAGAGTGAATTGGAGCGTGCCCAGTTAATGACATCATCGAGCTTGCTGACGAGAATTCCGCCACCTGGTGTCGGATGAACCTGACCGGGAAATGTCGACTTCGGATCTTTTGTGTTTACATCCATTTCAATGCACCTTTCTTATGCGCGTACAAAAATCCGAGGAAGAGTATGAAAAAGAAAACCAGAATTTCAATCAATGCAGGTATACCCAGTTCCTTCACAACTACAGCCCACGGATACAGGAAGACCAATTCAACATCAAAAATCAAAAAGAGCAGAGCGAAGAGATAATAGCCGACGTTGAACTGAATCCATGATTGTCCGATCGTTGGTACACCACATTCGTAAGGCTGACCTTTCTGAGCATTGGTGGATTTACGGGAAAGAAGATTGGAAACTATGATTCCTCCTCCGGCAAAAGCCACTCCGCAAAGGATCAGGAGAAGTAAGGAAATTGCACCCATAGGCCGAAAAATTCCACTTTTTTGAGGCTTCAAACCTACATGCTATTTTTTAAAATAACAATAGAAAAGATCATATAAGAATCCACCGAATCCTTCAATGCTGCGTGATAAAAGTCATTCAAAGGTTGGGCAGGTAAAACTCTGTTTGTTTGACTACTCCTCACTCTTAACTAAGAGTCAAGCAATTACGGACACATTCACAGCATGGCCCTATCCTTCCGCGTTTGAATTCAGCTTTAGCAGACTTAAAGTGTCAGCACTCCATGCAAAATAGTTTCAAAAAAATCTTGAAGAAGCAGGCCGCCTGAAACGGAACAGGCGTACTTCTTAAGTGGAATTGAAAGAAGTGGAGGAAGCTCGCGGTCTGTCCGCACTGCTTCTACTTCTGTGCATCCAACGCGGAAAACTATTTAATTTCAAAAATTCCGAATTAGATCTAAGCTATCAGATTTCATTTCTTAGTTTTTTTTCTCGTCAAATGAAGCATGGAAAAAATCATTGCCTCAGTACTATTTTTGCAAAGGTCATATGATAATAATTGACCGGGGCCTATAGGTTTGCCATCGAGCTTTTTATTTATACTCATTCGTTTTTCCTTCTCATCCAAAGGAAGATGTAGTTTTCGCTTTTTACTATAATCGGCACACTACTCATTTTTTTCAATAACTATTTGCATATGTTGAAAATAATTCTATCTTTACTTGTATGGTGATTTTTCCATACATAAAATCTAATTATTATGACTCTTTTACGAGAAAATCCGCGGGTCGCCCGCGAAGTTGTCATGACAAATGGCAAAGAAACATTGGTAAAGTTCATCGTCGTCGCTGATGGCATGGACCAACAGAACATCGCACTCGCTAAACGCGCACTGCGTCAAGAGGTCGAGAAGTTCAAGGATACGGTCGGGAAACCGTTCAACGGCTACGCTGGGGAAGAGAATCCGTTCGTCTACTTTGTGTTGCATGACAACATGTAACAAAAAAATCCCGTCAGAGAATCTCCTGACGGGATTTTTGTAAGCTAAGACGATCAATATACTACATACTTTCATTCAGCATCACCCTTTAAACCGCACTATCTTGTCGTGCTGTTCCCGCAGCAGGCGGTTGAGCTCCTCCAGAGCCTCTTGTTGGTCCGCGATCTTCTCCTTCATTTTTCCGATGAACCCGTTCTTGACAGAGCCGAAGAATTGAAGAAGCCGGTTTGCTGAAACAAAACAAGCGTACTTCTGACTTAGGTAAGCCAGAAATACGCCTGTTAATTTAAATTGAGATAAATGATAATTGCCTTTTGTAGAGAAGCCTGATTATCTCATTCCTGCCATGATAAGAGCGAAAATTGCGATCACAAGGTATAAGCTCAGAATAACGATTGTCAGAATTCCGAAGAACCTGAAATTCGATTTCAACCAACGGAAAGCTTGTGTCATTTGCTCTGTATTTCTGGAATCAATGGCTGTTTGCGCATTTACTGAGAATCTGTAGAGATAAAGGCAAGGGAAAAAATACAGCAAGGAAAAGAGTATATAAACAAAACCTACCAGTCCTCCCATTCCCGCTGCTCCAAGAGCTCCGCCACCACCCATTGTACCAAGCATACTGCCGGCAAAGATTCCGCCGAGTATCATTATTGCGCAAAAAATAAATCCTAAAATGGCAAAGAACTTTGCCCACTTTGCTGTTTGACGAATGTAATCTAATGCATCCAGCGACAAGCCAATTTCAGCAGAACCGGATTTCATTTGTTGATCTAAAACATTATTTTCCATGTGGTGTTTATTTTAAAGTTTGGCTAAAACTATAAAGAAAATTATAAAGTACAAGCATCTTATTTTTCGGCCTCCTCTATAAAAGAACTTCTGAATAAAGGCGAAAACCTGAATGAAAGTTTAGTGTCTTGTTTTTCCTATCTTCGTCAGCATGTCTACTGATATAATCGACTCCTTCACTTCCATCGAACCGCCTTATAAGCGGAATCTGCCCGCTTCAAACACAAAGCGCTTTCTGAATTACCTCATCGACACTATTGCATTTTATGTAATTGCTCTTATCGGTGCCGTTTACTTCCAGCTGCGAAACGGCGAACTCACCATGCCTGAAGTATACGGACTTACAGCCTTGTCCATCATCATCTATTATTTTCCTCTCGAAGCTCAGTCCGGAAAAACGCTCGGTAAACTGATTACCGGTACACGCGTGGTCACTGTTGAAGGAAATATCCCTACCTGGCAAAACATTCTCGGCCGTACTCTTTGTCGATTCATCCCCTTCGATAATTTTTCTTTCCTTTTCACTACCGGCTTTCATGATAATTTTTCGAAAACAATCGTGGTTGACGAAAAGAAATTCGTTGAAGAAGCTGATAGTTGGGGACGTAATTAAATAATTCGCTAAGTATTTGAATTATCTTGTTAAAACAATATAATCCCTGATCAGCCCCTGTAAAAACGAAACCGGACTACCTTCAACGACGGTAATATTCAATCGTTTTCGGAGTATGGATGAAAGTTCGGCGAGGGCCTGAGCATGAGCCTGATTGGGATATTTGACATATTGATCAATCGCTGATTTAATAATCAACATCTCCTTCTCCGACATTTGTAACACTTCGCGGTATTTAGGCGGCGAATCGGAAATGGTGCGCATACGCTCGAGTTGCTTTAAGCCGAAGAGTTGCCCTTTTAACTTGACCTTGATTACTGTTGTATTGGCAAGAATATCGCCCAGTCGTTGACTTCGTGTGGTTGAATTCACCATCACCGTACCCAAAACCCCTAATGAAAAGTAGATATCGATGACTCTGAATGCCCACCGGATAAGATAATCTGAAATGCGCGCTTCCGTTCCGTTCACTTTCACCACTTTTATTCCCAACACGCGCTTGCCTATACTCGTGCCGTTTCCTCTGATTTCTGAAACCAGTGAATAAAAGAACAGCACAGGGAGGATGGAAAAGTACTCTTTATATTCGCTAAGATAAGGACCGAATAGAGTTCCGTAAATGATACTCAAGACTAACATGATGATGAGCATTACAAGAATATCAACCAACAATGCCAGGCCCCGTTCTTTTACATCGGCAAGCGTGTATTCAATGGTGACATTTTGTGCTGTCCGTATCTCAAGAGTTCTCATCCAAAAATATTCTTTACATTTAGGGCAATTCTGACAACTTTCTACAGCTGAACCGGAAGATTACCACTTTATGAAGGAAACGAATTTCATCGACCAAAATAAGGATAAATGGCAGGAACTGGAAACACTTTTAAAGAAGAACGAAAAGATCCTGACAAACTTTCCAGTCTCTTTATTAAAGTTTCCGATGACCTTTCTTATGCACGCACCTTTTATCCGAACCGTTATGTAAGGAGTTTATCTGAACGATCTTGCTCAGCAACTCTTTCATTCCCTTTACAAGAATAAGAAAAATAAATCCAATCGCTTCTTTCTGTTCTGGAAAGAACAACTGCCTGATTTAATGTACAGCGTGAGAAAAGAATTACTCACCTGTCTGGTCATCTTCATCATTTCTGTTGTCATCGGTGTGTTTTCAATGCGTCACGATCCGGGATTTGCAAGAATCATACTCGGCGACAGTTATATTAAGATGACGGAAGAAAACATCAGAAAGGGGGATCCGATGGGTGTGTATAAACAAAGTGAAGGAACCATTATGTTTCTTCAGATCGCAATAAACAACCTGCGTGTCGACTTTTACATTTTTGTGCTTGGTGTCGTTGTAGGAATTGGCTCGGTTTTCATGGTCATGTATAATGGAATTATGGTGGGAGTATTTCAGTACTTCTTTTTCCGGGCCGGATTATTTCTGACATCGTTCCTTAGCATCTGGCTGCATGGAACACTGGAAATGTCGGCAATGATCATTGCCGGAGCCGCCGGAATTACCATGGGCAAAGGCCTTGTTTTTCCGGGAACTTTCAGGCGAAATCAGTCTTTCTTTATAGGCACCAGGAAAGGAATTAAAATTCTCATCAGCACATTTCCGATAACGATTGTTGCCGCTTTGATCGAAAGCTACCTCACTCGTCATACTGAAATGCCTGCAGTGTGGAAAGGACTTCTCATTTTCGCCAGCTTCACCTTCATATTACTCTACTTTGTAATCTATCCTTACCTGCGTCACAAACGCGGACACATGGCAACGATCGAAGAAGCCGATCTGCAGCCTGAGTCTACAGATACTTACGATTATCAGTCTGTTCAAAGCAGCGGTAATATCTTCAAGGAAGTCTTCAATTTCTTCCGTGACGACGGCGGAAAAATTCTTCGGATGTCATTAGGAGCCGGAATTGCAGCCACAGCTTTAACAGCGGCCATCAATCACTACATGGGTTATAACAGATCCATGACACAGTGGACTCCGCTGATTTCTATTTTTCATTATGGCTTATTCCCTCCCGCTTATTTTATTAATACCATTTTTCTTGCACTCATCTTTTACTACACTTCACTCTTTATTTGCCGAAGGGAAAATCGAGCCTTCAGAACCGGACGATTTACTATCCTGCAAACAATACTATTCAGTGCATTGATCAATCTGATCCCATACACTCCATTGTGGGCAATTCTTCTTATCTTGATTTTTCTCGGACCAATGCTTTTTCTCTGGTATGGCCAGTTCTATTATCATCGGACTAATCTGTTCAAAGGACTTTTCAAATCCTACAAATTATTTTCCGCTACTGTGCTGACGTGTTACGGCAATTACTTTCTGTTACTTCTCACTGCCACATTAGGCTTTTTGATTTTACAATCACCGTTACTCGCATTTTACATTGCCATCATACAGTGGAATTATACCGGCGACGATGCTTCTGCCAAATTATTCGGTCATCTGATTGTCGACTTCACTTCCTATTTTGGTCTTGGAATTATAGTGCCGTTTCTGATCGCAGGAAACTTCCTGAACAGTTTTCATATCAATGAAATTGTAAGCGCCGGAGGATTGCTCAAAAAAATACGTTCACTTCAAATTGATCAGGAAAAATGAAATGGGCAAGCACTCCGGGCATTCGTTTATTACTGATTTTATTAATCGGCTTTTCCCTGCTGATTACACCATCCTATATATCTGTTTCAGCAGCCGCTACTTCAAAAAATGAAATCAGCAAGTCAAGCTGGAAACAAAAAACAAGCGAATATAAATTTAAGCTTCCCCCCCGCCCTTCTCTTCCTAAAGACAGAAAGAAAATGGATTTCTCTTTTCTGGATGGTCTTTCCAAACCGCTTGGATATGTCCTGATCACTATCGTAGTAATCCTGCTTGTCTATTTCGTAATCAGAACGCTCATTGAAGCTCCTGATAAAAAGTTCAAAGATATAGCTTCAGAAACCGCTACTGATGACGATGAAATCACGATAGAATCTGACCTGGAAAGCTTGTTAAAAGAAGCACTCAATTCAGGGAATTACCGTGCTGCAATCAGAATTTATTATTTGAAAGCACTGAAATTACTCGGCGAAAAAAACATTGTCAGCCCGTCGAGAGAAAAAACCAACTTCGAATACCTTGTAGAAATCGGTCCGCATCCCGTGTTTAATCTTTTCAGGGAAATGACAATGATTTTCGAACGCAACTGGTTCGGGCGCGACATACCATCAGAAAGTACGCTGAATGATTATGCCGGAAAGCATAACAACCTACAGCAAATCATTCAAAGCAACGGGGAAAAATGAAATCGAGAAACACCATTTTCCCAATTGCAATTGGCGCTGTACTTGTTGTAGTACTGACGTTGGTATATCTGAATTTACCCAACTCTTCGAACTGGCAGAAGTTGTACAGGAATGATAAATCAGACCCCTACGATGTTCGAATGATCTATGAATTGCTTCTTGACAGTAGAAACGGCAAAGATAACCACGTCATATTCGAAGGCAACGACCATGCACTTCAGACAAGAATAGAAAAATCCAACTACGTTTTTATCGGAGAAAGATATTTTGGAGATTCAGCAGATGCAGAACACCTTCTTCGTTTTATTGAACGGGGGAATACAGCCTTCATCGCCGTAGAGCAATGCCCGGATTTTTTAGCTGAACTTTTAGAATACACTTATACCTCAACTGACTCCACAAGTACAGAGGTTGATGATGAAGTCACCGATGAAGTTGATTCTGTTTTGACAGAAGAGTCACCTGATTCTACTGAAGACTCCGATGCGGCTCCACCTCCCTACGACACAGCAGGATTCATTCAAGCGTACCAGCCCCAAAGTTTTTTTCGTTCACTCGTTGACTCTGTAGGAGCCAGTACGCTGACTGATTCAAGCTATGCCTCTGTAATCTGCAAAGTCCAAAAAATTAATTTTCTTTATTTCCCGGAGAACTGGCAGGGAGTTGACACATCATTAGTTTACATAAAAGATGATGTCACCCTAAAAGGCAAATTGAACTATACCATTTTTAATTACTTCGAAATAAAATATGGGAAAGGCAAAATTCTTCTGCACCTGACTCCAATTAATTTCACGAATTATTCAATCCTTTCTGAAGACAATTTTGATTACAATCGCGCCGTTTTTGCAGGACTGAATGATGGTCCAATTATTTGGGATGAGTACGATAAACAATACCGTTTCCTCGACAAAACAACCAATGAGGAAGAGTTACCGCCATCACCATTTCGTTACATCTTATCTCAGAGTAGCCTGAAGCAAGCCTGGTACCTGAGTCTTGCACTTATACTTATATATTTTGTGTTTATAGGTAAACGAAAACAAAGAGTGATCCCCGTAATCGAACCGGTCAGAAATACGTCGCTCGAATTTGTCAAGACAGTCGGACAAGTATATTATCTTGAAAGGAATCACCGCAGTATTTGTTTGCATAAGATCCGACTCTTTTATCAGTTCATTAAACACCGCTATCACCTTTCCACTCCGGAGAATACGCAAGTATTCCGCGAAAGGCTTTCTACCATTTCAGGAATAGATATCGAACTGATCAATGAAATATTCAACGAATTCACCATCATAGAAAAAGAAATTTCCGTGGAAGACAAAAAATTTATTCACTTCCATCAATTACTCACAAGATTTTATAAAGACTGCAAATAACCATGGAATCAACACCTGAAGAAAGACCGGAAAGTACTCCAAAACCGGAAAACACTGAACTGATGATGTTCAGCGAAGACATTGTTCGTCTGAAAAACGAAATCAGAAAAGTGATTATCGGTCAGGACAAAACCATTGACTTGATGCTGGCAGGCTTCTTAAGCGGCGGACATGTATTGCTGGAGGGTGTACCCGGCATTGCAAAAACAATGATTGCAAAAACGCTGGCAAAAACCATGTCGGTCAATTTTTCGCGCATTCAATTTACGCCTGATATGATGCCGACTGATGTCACAGGTACTTCAGTTTACAACCTGCAGAAATCGGAATTCACTTTTAATAAAGGACCGATTTTCTCCAACTTCATTCTCATTGACGAGATCAATCGTGCTCCGGCAAAAACGCAGGCTGCTTTATTTGAAGTCATGGAAGAAAAGCAGATCAGCATCGACGGCATCACTCACTTTCTTGAATTTCCGTTTTTTGTTATCGCCACACAGAATCCGATCGAACAGGAAGGTACTTACAAACTTCCGGAAGCACAGCTTGATCGTTTTATATTCAGGTTACTCATGGACTACCCCGATCTGAAGCATGAAGAAGAAATTCTGAAACGTTTTTCGGAAGACTTCAATATGAAAACCATTGATAGCGTTCAGCCGGTGTTAACCATTGCCAAACTGGCCGCTTTCCGTAAGCTTATTGAGAAAGTGCTGATTCGCGAAGAGCTCATTCAGTACATTGCCAAGATTACACATGCCACCAGAAATCACGGCGCAATTTTCCTTGGCGCTTCACCACGTGCATCTCTTGCAATATTGAAAACAGCCAAGGCCTGTGCGGCTATGCAAGGACGGGATTTCGTAACACCTGATGACATCAGAAAAGTTGCAGAGCCCGTTCTGAATCACCGTATCATTATTAATCCGGACAAAGAAATGGAAGGCTATACAGCCGCTGCCGTTATCCGCGAAATCACGCAAAGCATCGAAGTGCCTCGTTAATGCAGAAGATCAGAGAAATATTTCTTCCGGTTCGCTTCTTTCTCGCAGGGGCAATGATCTGCTTTGTCTTTATCAGCGGATTCTTCTTCCCTGTGATGATTTCCGTAGCACAATTCTTACTGATGCTGCTGCTTGGAATTGTCGTCGCAGAAAGCATCTTTCTGTTCAGAAGTGTTGAACCTGTTCATGCAGAACGGACTTCACCGGCAATAATGAATCTGAGCGATGAAAATTCATTTACAATTACCGTTCAGAGCAGAATGAAAACGAAAGCTGAAATTACGATGATCGACGAACTGCCGGATCAGTTTCAGCGAAGAAATTTCTCCTATGATTTTACTCTGAAACCCGGCGAAGAAAAAAAGTTCACGTACACCCTTCGCCCGGTAACCCGAGGTGTGTATGCATTTGGAAAAATCCACTTCTTTGTCTCCATTTTTTCAGGAATGGTTCAACGAAGATACAGTGTGAATGAATCTGAAAACGTTGCCGTTTACCCTTCTATTCTTCAAATGAAGAATATGGAGCTAAAAGCTTTCTCACGCATTTCACTTCAGAGCGGAATCAAACGCCTTCGCCGGATTGGCCACAGTTATGAATTCGAACAAATCAAAAATTACGTGGCAGGAGACGACATTCGGAGCATAAACTGGAAAGCAACAGGAAGAAGAGCTGCACTGATGTCGAATCAATATGAAGACGAAAAATCCCAGCAGGTATATTTCATCCTCGACAAAAGCCGCAGCATGGGATTACCATTTAATGATCTTAGTCTGCTCGATTATTCCATCAACACTTCCCTGGTGATGGCAAACATTGCGCTTCGAAAAGGCGACAAAGCAGGATTAATATCCTTCGGTTCAAAAATTGAAACACTGCAGAAAGCGGACCGCACACACAGTCAGTTACGCCGCATTTTACAGTTGCTCTATAAAGAAAAAGAGCATCACGGTGAAGCGAATTACGAAATTCTTTATTCGGCAGTACGCAATGTTGTACGCATCCGAAGCATGATTATTCTCTTCACGAATTTCGAAAGCACCTATGCTATGGAACGCGCCATGCCGGTTCTCAGGAAAATCAACCGTTTTCATTTACTCGTTGTCGTTATATTTAAAAATACGGAAATCGAAAACTTTGCCGCCCGACCGGCTCATTCCATCAGCGATATATACTTACAGACCATCGCCGGCAAATACAACTCCGATAAAGAACACATGGCTACACAGATGCAACTCTACGGCATCCAAACCATCTACACCGAACCCGAACATCTCTCGGTAAATGTACTCAACAAGTATCTGGAGTTGAAGGCGAGGGGGATGATTTGAATTAGCTAATTGGATAATTAGCTAATTTGCCAATTAGCAATTTAGTTTTGTCGCAAGTTCATTATTCTACTAAACTACTAATCTTCTAATCTGCAATTAGCAAATCAGCTAATTGGCTAATTGGCTAATTAGCTAATTCGAAATCCCAGCGACACCGAATTCACACAATACCTCATCCCTGTCTCTGTGGGGCCGTCGTCGAAGATGTGGCCGAGATGGGAGTTGCAATTGGCGCATAGAATTTCGATGCGAATCATGCCGTGTGAAGTGTCGCGCTTTTGAATAATTTTTCCGCCGGCGATTTCCCGGTCAAATGAAGGCCAGCCGCAACCGGAATCGAATTTCATGTCGGACGTAAACAACTCTGCACCACATGCAGCACATACATATACGCCTTTCTCTTTGTGCAGATAATATTTTCCGGTGAACGGTGCTTCCGTTCCTTTCTCACGTAATACTCTGTACTCCTCAGGAGTCAGTATTTTTTTCCACTCTTCCTCTGATTTCATGATGACTATGTTTTGTGCAAAGGTAAGAAGCGGAAAGTCAAATTAGCTAATTAGCTAATTAGCTAATCTAAATAGAAGGAAAGGAAGAAAAATCGGCTGTCCTGAAAACGCAGGGGTGTATCGGGAATTCCGCACGAAAAATCATATTTTCATATGATTTTGCAGCTTTTTTTTGTTTACAAAAGGCCTGATAAGCTTCATCGGTCTTTTAGAATTCGATTTTCGTTGAATTAATATTTTAATGCCTTCTGCTTCATAAGCGTCATCCTCAATTGATAATCTGTATAACCGGCATCTCCGTAAACCTTGCTTTCTGAAGCTATGTTAAGTGGTAATTTTTTCAATCCTGCACTGTCATTTTCATTTCCCGGCACGAAACTAAATTCTACCGGAATACCATCGCTAGTGGTCAACACATGTATTTTGACTCCATAAAAGTATCGGTGCATACTTGCGTGTTTGCCTCTCCATTGCTTGCCTTGAATCAGTTTGCATCGACTAATTCGCATATTATCACAAACCGGCACCGGAAAGGAATCTACTAAATAATCCGAAGCTCCTGCTATCATTTTCAAGTATTCCCCAACCTGAAAGAACAACATGACAATAATGTCCTGCAGTGCATGAAGACGTCTACAAAAGCGACTCTTGTCTAACATGTTCGGGCACATTTTTGTCATTCTCATGAATTGACGGGCGTTATCCAAATGACCACCGAAATACAAGCTGGAAACAATGGCAGTGGTGATGATCTCGCTGTCACTAACTTTTCGATTTTCGTGCTCCTTATGATGAATTCCTTTAAGCAGATCATCGATTATACAATAAATTGATATAATTTTACCTTCCTGAAGCATTGTGCGATATTTTAGGACGTCGTAATCTCAAAAATACTCAAGCAATGCTTCTTTATTTACTCCTTGTCTGATTTTTAATAACTAGCAACTTAGGAAAGACAAAGAAGGAAAGGAAGAAAATCGGCTGTCCTGAAAACGCAGGGGTGTATCGGGAATTCCGCACGAAAAATCATATTTTCATATGATTTTGCAGCTTTTTTGTTTACAAAAATCCATCTATATTGCCGCATAAACGTGACCGCCAGATGTGTTGTTTTTAAGGCGGATTCAGCTACTTAGTATACTGGTACTGTTTCCGTCGATCGCTTTTTCACAGGATATTTATTTTCCTGACAGCCTTACTACCTCCTGCAATGAACGACTTGAATTGCTTAAAAAGCAATTTGAAGAAGATAAAAAGTCATTGAAACAAATCTCTTACAAGGATGAAAGGGAGTATGTCGAAAACAGATTTCAGTCAAGATTTGATTTTTATAAGTATTCCATCGAAGCAGGTGACTTTCTAATCAATTCTTCCTTCGAAAAATATATCCGAAATCTGATTGACATTATTGTTACTGCTAATCCTGAGTTAAAAAAAGATTATCTGGTTTTTATTTCCAGAAGCCGTGTGCCAAATGCATTTAACACCGGAAACGGGAACATTGTAGTAAATATCGGAATTCTTGACAAAGTTGAAAACGATGCACAGATGATGTATATACTTTGTCATGAACTTTCTCACGATCACTTTAATCATGTAAATGCCTCAATTTTTATGAAGGCAAAAAAGTACATGAACAAAGAGTTCCAAAGCAAATTGAAGAAAACTCTTAAGGAAGAATATAATGTAAAGAAAAAACTAAAAGAGTTTATCCTGCCTGAACTGTTCAATGATATGCGATTCAGTCGAAGCGATGAAACGCAAGCTGATTCAATGGGATTGATCTTTTTCAGGAAAACAGGATTCAAAGCTGCAGAAGCACTGAAGAGCATGGATATGCTTAGTAAAATCGATGAGTTTTACAGTGACAAGAAAATTGACATCAAAGAAGCAATTAATACACCCACCTTTCCATTTAAAGCGGAATGGCTGACAGGCAATCACGATTCTTCTCTTGGGACATTTGAGAAAGAAAAAAAAGATTCACTGGAGGATTCTTTAAAAACGCATCCTGATACAAAAATCAGAAGAGAACTTCTGGAAAAATTGGTGGGAAATGATTCACTCACTGCGGGGAAGCAATTCTTATCAACAAGGGAAGATTTTGATAAAGTTCATCTGACTTCTGAAGAAGAAAATATTTATTCAACATTCCTCGATCAAAATCTGGGGCGCTCGCTTTTTCTTTCCACGATTTTGTTGAATGAAAAACCCGATGATCCTTTCGCCAGAATCATGCTAAGCTGGGGATTTAGCAGACTTGCAATGCTTATGAAAGAACATAAAATGCAATTAGAAGTTTCACTGCCTGATATCAATTATAGTGAAACTTACAATAATTACATTGACTTCCTGAATCAACTTACATTTAGTGATGCTTCCGGAATAGGATTGGCAATGCTCCCTCCTGCTGATGACCGCTTTGTTAAGTCGGAAGAATATCAGGCAGCTAATATCACTTCCTATTTTATAAAAGGAGATAAAGGAAAAGCAGAACAATTATACAATGATTACAAACAAAATTTTTCCAAAGGAAAATATCTCGAACATTTCAAACCATTATTTATAAAAACCACAAAAAAGTAAAATGAAAAAGACCGCTGCTTTGCTATTATTCGTTTTAATGGCTGTTGGATTTGCAAAAGCGCAAACCCAGACATTTGAAAACGTTTTAAAAATGGATCTCCGAAACAAGGGATACATTATGGAGAACGACAATCTTGTCGGAACCTACTTGTTTTACCTTAATGAAAAAGTTGATAGAAAAACAGATTCCTATTTGCTAAAAATTCTAGACAACAATCTTTCTTTGGTAAAATCGATTGAAATCGAACGTCCACGTAAATCTTACCTATTAGAAATGGTTTTCAACGGAAAAGCATTTATGATGATGTTTTTTACCGCTAAAGGAAATCTCGATCTGGTTACCTATGACAAGAATGGAACAAAATTAGGCGAGAAAAATTTTGAAGACTTGACTCGAATGGAAAAGTACACCTATCAAATGAGTCAAACAAATGGCACTACCAACGCTACCATTTATCCAACCGGTGATGGAGGATTTGTACGCCAGGCTTACGCAAAAAATGAAAAGGACGGATATCGCATTGAAGCGTACGATAACAACCTGAATCAAATCTGGACTGCCGGTTCTGATGAAAAATCTGAAATGGTTGAAGGCGGTGATATTATTTACTCAAGCACTCAATACACAGGATTAAATGTGCTGAGAAAAAAGAAAAGGACAAGTAGAGAGTATGACTTATTCTTCCAACTTATTGACTCTAAAACAGGAAAACTGGTTTTCGAAAAACCTCTAAAGGATAATGGCGCTGATTTATCAATGCTGACTTGCTTTATCGATGAATAAAGTAAACAAGTAATCATCGGAGGTGAATATTTCGCTCCGGGAGAAGATCAGGGAAAAGCTAAGAGTCAGGGTATGTTCATGATGACTTTTGACTTCACAGGAACACAAAAGCAACTCAAAAAGCTTTCATGGGCGCTGGATTTTGCGAAGATGAAGATTGATGAAGATGCCGCAAAATCTAAAAATAATATGTCAATCTACTTTCATCGTATCCTTCGTTCAAAAGATGGTAAATGGGTAGCCATTGGCGAACAGTACAAAAAACAAGTCAGCGGACTTGGCATGGCAAGTCAGATTATGAATGGCGGCAATAGTTCAACTTCCGCATTCTCCATCTTTGTTTACAATATGGTCGTTATTGAATTTGACGAACAATTCAACATCACCAACATCACGACTGTAGACAAGAAAAAATCAGAAGTAATGCTCCCTGCCGGTGCCGCCTATTACTCTTCAGCATTCCTGGCAAAATATGTTAATGCAGTCGGTGGATTTGATTACATCTTCACTTCACAAGATGCAACTAAAGACAACTATTCAACGATTTATACTGACATGAACCGAAAAGATGATGACGGTAAAAAAGCTGACATGATGATTGGAGCCATCAATTACAAAGGAGGAAAAATCACTACTGAACGCTTCCCTTTAAATACAGAAGGCAATAGTATTTGGTTCTCCCCTGCCAAACCTGGCTATATTGCAGTGTCTGAATACTTCCGGAAGAAAAAAATGATCATCGTTCATCTGGAGAAGATTTCTTATCAGTGATAAATTATAAGTAAGTGGTAAGTAGTAAGTGGTAAGTGACAAACAATTATTAGCACTAAACACTTTCTACTTACTACTCACTAATTACTAATTACTCACCAAATGTCCCACCTCGAAAAATACCTCGTCATCAAGAAGTCGCTCATTCCAAAAAGCGGCAAGGGACTTTTTACCAAAATCAACATTCCCAAAAAAACGATTATTGTCGAATACAAAGGTAAGCTTCAGCCATGGAAGGATGTGAAAGACGAAGACGGATACAATGGCTACATTTTTCAGATCAGCAACCGCTGGGCAGTGAATGCTCTGCACAACAAAAAGGATTTTGGCAGATACGCCAATGATGCCCGCGGCTTTTCCCGTGCTCCGGGGCAACGAAATAACGCACAGTATATCGTTATAGGCAGAAAAGTATATATCGCAGCAACCCGAAAAATCCATGCCGGAGGTGAAATATTTGTTGACTATGGTCGTGGGTACTGGCGACTGCTTGAAAAGTTGGGACTTCGCAAGTAGACAGCGATAATTCAAAACTACATTTTGTGATCGGATTCTTTACAAAACGGATTCGCTTTTCGATTATACAATACCTTGTCAGGGTTTCGCCCTATTTCTATGCCTGTTGACATAAAACATAACTCGGCGTAATCAAAATTCTGCCTACCTTCAAACTATAAATGCTAACCAATCATGAAAAGATTCTTTTCGCTCACTTTTCTCGCCTCGTTTTAACAATGACACAGGCACAAGACTATCAACTTTTCATCAGCAATCGCGCTTATGAATTTGAATTCTCTTTCGGAGGACAAAACCATTTTGCACGCTTTCGCTCTGTGCCGCCGACAGTAACGGCTAATGACAGCATCTTTCACAACTACCCTTGCGGAAATGACGATAATCTTTTGGTCCACCGGCGAATGGACAGGAATATTTTTCCGATACAGCATGGAGCGGATATCAGATTGTTGTTTCACCCAATGGCGACAATCTGCTTCTCAACCGATTCTCAGATACACTTCTATTTAAAACCTTTGCACAACCGGGCGACAACTGGACATTCTATCAATTCACAAATGGCGATTATTTTCTTGCAAGCCTCGACTCTGTAAAGCTTGATTCAGTTATGGGGTTGACTGATTCAATTAAGTACATCTCTATTGCCCGCTTCGATCAAATCGGAAATCCCGTTTTCGATTCGCTTAATCAGTTTACGTTTGCAGTCAGCAAAACATATGGCCTGGCAAAAACGGTTAACATCAAACACTTTCCGCTTTCCACAACCATTTACCAATTAAGAGGTATTGAGTCTTTAGCCGGAGAGCAACGGATGACTCCGGGAACAATTTTCAATTATGACCCCGGCGACGTTTTTCATTACACCTATTTCGAGCGCACTTCACTTGATCTGTATACCACAAAACTGGAAAAAAGAAGAGTGCTCAGCCGAACGGTTCAATCCAACTCTATTGACTACACTATTGAAGACTCACTCTACGTCAGCATTTACAATTCCGCTACAACAACAACAAGTGATACAATGATTGTTGACACTATCCTTGAAACCGTCAATACAGGATTATATGATTTTGATTCTCTGTGCAGCAAAGAGCCGTACTTTGCATCAATGTTTTCAATCACTCCATACAATTACATGACGTCGTGGCACAGAGGCGTGAATGACAGAAGAGCGATTTACACCGTCCCATGTCTGGAATCATTCGGTGTTACACCACCATTTAATATCATGCGTTCGATTGCCGGATGTACAAGTTCCGGTTATGCTTTCCCAAACAGTGAAAATGTTTTTGTTGAAGGATTGGGCTTATTTCACGAAGACTCATCGTTAGATTCAGCCTCATCTGTTTATTCCAGTGAGAAAGACCTCGTGTATTATCAGAAAGGCAGTGAGAGCTATGGTACACCACTGGCATTTCCTCTCATCAATAACATTCGCACCCCGGAAACCGACAACATCACCCTCTACCCCAATCCTGCCCGCGATATCATCACCATAAGCGGTCTGGCCGGCACAGAAGAACTAACACTCTACACCCCACTGTTGCAAAAGACTTCAATCTCCACCAGAGCCACAGAAAAGAAGATCCAACTTCAGGTATCCACTCTGCCTCCGGGAATGTATTTGCTTTCGATCTCTTCCTCAAGCTATCAGTGGTGGAAGAGAATTGTAGTTTCAAGGCAGTAGGTGATGGGAAAGAATAATTCAGAATTCAGAATTCAGAATTCAGAATTTATTTTTTAAATCTCTTGCGCAGTCAAATAACTGCATATATATTTGCAGCCATATAACTGCGTATTATGGAAACAAGAAGAGACGTGTTTCAGGCCATTGCTGATCCTACGCGACGGGCGATATTGACGTTAGTGGCCTTACAGGCTATGACGCCGGGAGCTATTGCGGAGAACTTTGAATCATCGCGCCAAACGATTTCTAAACACATTCAGATACTCACTGAATGTCAGCTGCTCAAGCAGGAACAGTCTGGCAGAGAAATCCTTTACCATTTCAACCCCAAAAAAATGAAAGAAGTAAACGACTGGATTCAACCGTTCCGTGCTATGTGGGAAGACCGATTTGACCGCATGGATAAAGTGCTTGAGCAGATGAAAAAGAATAGAAAACAATCTTAAAATTCAGAAGAAATGAAAACTCAAATTATTGCCGAACCCGGCCAACAAGAACTATTTATCATTCGCGAATTTGATGCTCCACGAGATTTGGTTTACCGGGCATTCTCGGAAACAGAGTTGATCCGGGAATGGATGGGGCCAAAAGATCTAACATGTGAGATAGAATTTCTCGACAACCGCTCTCATGGTTCCTGGAGGTTTATTCACACTGCTCCCGATGGAAATAAGTACGCATTCAACGGCGTCATTCATGAAGTGTGCCCTCCGGAGCGCATTATCCGAACTTTTGAATTTGAAGGAATGCCGGAAAGAGGTCATGTTTCGCTGGAGTTTCTTACATTGGAGAGTTTACCGAATGACAGAACAAAAACTGTCATTCATGTCATATACAAATCAGTTATGGATCGCGACGGTCATGTGATGTCGGGCATGGAGAGAGGCGTTACAGAAGGGCATGAGCGCCTGGATCAACTTTTATTGAATTTAAAATCGAATTAATCCTAAACTACTTTTCGTGGAAACAAAAGGAAATAATTTGTTCAATGGCATTTCCGAGCCGGAACTGGTGGATGAGTATATGGAAAAACTGAAACACCCCTTGAAAGAGGTTGTAGAGTATGTGCGTGCATTCATTTTATCAGTCGATAAAAAAATCGGCGAAGGAATTTATTGGAATGCGCCTTCGTTTTACTACATCGGAAAAATGAAGCCATTTGCACCTAAGGAATACAAGAGATACATAATTGGCTTTGTATTGAATCGCAAGGACATGATCAGAATGGTTTTTCTGACCGGGGCAAAAGTAGACGATCAAACCGGAATTCTGGAAGGCGATTACAAAGACGGAAGAAGGCTTATCACTTTCAAAACGATTGATGAATTTAAAACGAAAGAAAAGAAATTGAAAAAGGCGATTAAGGATTGGATCAAATTAATAGATAAATAATGGGAACAATTAAAATTGAGCGACTCTTTGATGCGCCGGTTGAATACGTGTGGAAAGCACTAACAGAATATGAATTGATGAAACAATGGTATTTTGATCTGCCCGATTTCAAAGCAGTCAAAGGTCATGAATTCAGATTCTACGGTGGTCCAAGCCCGGAAAGGCAGTACCTGCATGTTTGCACCGTTCTCGATGTCATCGAAAATAAAAAGCTTAGTTACAGCTGGAGATACGAAGGCTATGCAGGTAATTCTGTTGTCACTTTTGAACTCGAAGCGAAAGGGAAAACACATTGCTTAGATTCTCTCATAGCGGTTTAGAATCCTTCCCGGCCGACAATGCAGATCTCGCTTCTTCGAATTTCGAAATCGGATGGAATCATATCATCAATACTGCTCTGCTCAACTTCATCAACAAATAATATGAGTGAAGTTGAAATTTTCAAAACCAACGTCAGTGCCTCGCATCAAGCCGAAGAAATCTTAGGAACGTTGCACTTCAACTTCCCTACCCTTCAATTCAACTTCGATCTCGACGATACTGATAAAATCCTCCGCGCCGAAGGCCCGAACATCGAACCGGCTACAATTATTTCGTTCGTACAAAATCTTCAATTCGACTGTGAACACATTATGTGATACTCTGAACAAATTGAAGCATTGTTTCAGCGGGTGGCATTTCATTTTTTTTACCACAAGTGCACAAGGAACACAGAGAGGCACAAGGAATTCAGAATTATGAATTCAGAATTCAGAATTTAAACATATCTGCCTCTCTTCGTGAATCTCAGTGCTCTTTTGTGGCCTTTGTGGTAAAAAAAGATTCCTTGTAATGAGTCTCCACTTTTTTAAACAACCAACTAATTTAAACATCATCCAAAGGCCCGTACAAAATGCAATCGCTTAGAGGATGATCAATTTCACAAGCCGACCAGTTAAAATGAATGCTGACCTGATAAATTCTTTTGGAAGATTCTTTGTACTTATTTCGTATTGAAGTATGATGAAGTTTCTGAACTGGAAATCATCCTGCCTTCCATATCGGTTATATCAACCCTTCCCTGCTCAGCCCGACATGATTGTACTGATTGAAACACTTCCCGGTAGACGGGTTCGGGAAAATTTTAAAAGAAAACTGCGCTGATCAGATTCCGAAATACTTTGACCGAACACCATGATGTTAAATCAGGCCCCAATTGAAAATTCGGATGATTCGGAATACTGTGATAATAAATTCTTGTAGTTACATACCGTTGTTGAAAATGACAACTGACTCCGGGTAAATCCGAAATTCAATCCGATGAAAGGAATGCGTACTGCTTCGTCGTCATGTATATTTTTCCGTCACGAGCTAAGGCCATATAGAAAATTGAGTAGACAACCAACTATCTTCAAAAGCTCCATCCCAAATGCCTATCAAGGTTTTCGACTGAGACAAATTTGCCACCTGAGTGTCGTACTGGTAAATATAATTTGTATTTGAGAGATATAATACTGGAATTAGAGAAAAGCAATTCCGTAAGCACCAATTATTGTATCTACGTAAGGAACATATCTTGCAGAACTGAATGCCCGGTGCACCGATCGAAGTCAAATAGCTGCAAGCCAACTATATCGAAACTGACATACTGATGTCCATCAGAGAAAAACAAGAGTAACCAAGAACGCTCGTATTTCCAATCTGTTGTCTGCTTACTAACTGAATCCTGAATCAGAAATGAGAAAACGGTTCGCTTTGGTCCATGTTGTTCAGCAATTACCAGCCACCAGTCATGGCCGTTGCCATGCTACACGCGGATAATTGTCCCGGCTGAATTGAATCATTGAAGACAGAAACATTTTTAATTGTTACGGCCCCAAGACCGAATTCAAACGCATATCCACTTTTGCAAAAGTTAAACGCACGATGCACTGCCTGTCCACTCACTCGGATTGTAAAAAACATAGTATTGATTTGTATTCCGTGATCGGGAATAATAATGGATTCCTGAGGTATAGCTTCCGTCATTTGAAGGATCACAACCATCGAGACAAATTAAACTATCACCATTTTGCATAATATGATTGGAAGAATCACCAATCTTTGCTCCATTGATTGCAAAAAAACCTTCCATCCGGCGACGAAATGGAAGTGGCACATCCTGCAAAATAAATTCTGTCGATTGAAGCAGTATCCGGCGTTGAATACAAAATCCATGTTTGATCCGCCATACCTCGGTACCGAATAATTACTGTAACTCATTACCCAATGGTTTTCAAATTGCCCAAATACAGGAACTGAGTCAGAAGAAATAAACAAGTACAAGATTTCTCATTGAATCACCAGAAATTTATGAATATAATTTCCCGCTTCATCTTCAATCAATATTAAATACAAACCATTTGTTTAAATGACAATTCCTGAGTCATTGAAAATGTCGACTTATTAAACGAGTAAGTGTTTTCCACGCGACCATTCAGGTCAATAGTAGTGACTGATACTTTTCCGTAGTGCGGAGAATTAATGGTCGTAGGCATTTCAAAATGATTTCAACACTAATAAAAACATTGCCGGAATTTTCGATAGCATTGGTAGTAAAAATATCGTATCGTCTGTTGTTGCAATACAAGGATAGTAACCCGAATAAAGTATATCTGAAAATATATATTGCATAGTGAGAGTAAATGGAAAGCGCCAACGGTTGAATACGAATTGTAGGCGATGGGACCTATACTCTGAAAAGGAACTTCGGAAATGTCCAGCGCCAACTTAACTCTTTCGGGAAATGTCCGGTTTGAAAAGTAATTTGTTGATTTAAATAAGCCGGATCCGTATGATAAAATGAGGGAGTGTCGGATTGTCCAATTCCGAATGAATAGAATCCATTCCATTGGCATTGTAAACAACCATATCGACTGTTTGAGAAGCTTTGGAACTGTAAGTATAGTAAGGACTGAATTCAGAAACGGTTCCACCGGAAAATACCAACGTACTGAATCAGGAGCGCCAATGAGGTATTCAGAAAATGACTGTTAAGCCATCGCAATAAGTATAACTTTAAAGGAAGCCTGAGGCGGATCGGGCGTGTGACTGTTTACGATTACGGAATAATCTTCCATATCATTTACATGATACCAATCCTGACCCGATTAAAAAATGGGACGTTCCGATAGTAGTGCAAACTACTCTTAATCTTAATGGCACCCTGAAGAGACTATCTTTGACATGAGGAACAACTATCCGAAACGAATGGTTTGTTAACGCACTGCTCTCACCAACAATTTCTTCCTCTGAAATCGCCCATCGGCATTTGCATCCAGAAAAACAGTTATGTATTCCTTATCTAAGGTATCGTTAGAAGCCTGATAAACTGACCTTCATTCAGGATTACCTGATCGCTGCGCGTAGTCATCAACTACACAATCTCCGTAAGCCGTTCCGGAGGATTTATTATACCATTCAATTGGAGTTAAAAATAATTCCCCAAAGTATTACAATGCGTTTTATAATTGAACACAGGATGAGTTATGATTGATATCTGTACAGTATCAGTAAAGGAATCAACAGGAAGGCCCCAGAATTGAGGTAACGATAATATTTAATAAAGTAAGTTCCGGAATTGAGGTATTGATGAATCATATATGTAGAAAGCCTCCCCCATCACCGAAATTCGCCTTCTTCTCATAGAATCCGGTTGTTGTGTCATTGATGATTACGTAATCCTTTAAACTCAAAAACGGATTATTGAATGCAATAGCCTTCCCGTGGTGAAACATATCATCACAATGAAAACAAATCTTATAAATACATTATTGCGCATTCCCGGAAGATGGTATGGGTATTGAATTCGAATTTGAATTGAAATCGAAATCTGAAATTTTACATTTATGCAATATATTTAGATTTTCTCAGAAAGCCAGCTTTTCCTTGATCCATGCATTATTGTGATCTTGCAGCAAAAAGAGTGAAATTTAATCAGTCAGGGCTTTATTCAATATGATTGTGAGTGCTTTAACACAGCGTAGATTTATTTCAGTGGGCGTACATTTTCTTTTTTTACCACAAGTGCACAAGGAACACAGAGGGAATTCTGAATTATATTTCAGAAATTCTGAATTCAGAATTCAGAATTCAGAATTTTAAGCATATCCAACTTTTCGGAACCTCTGTGCAACTCGTGCCCTTGTGGTAAAAAAGAATTCCTTGTAATTAGCTTCCCAAAACCCAAACAGTACCCGAAAAAATAAAACAACAACCCCACGACCTCTCGCCCCAGCAATAGTGACCTCTCGGTGGCCAATCTCTTTGTCAAATCAACTAAGCTCTTTTAAGAATTCAGAATTCAGAATTTCTTTGGCTTTGCCTTCTGACCTTTAACTTACTTATGTAGCCCGTGCGGAATCGAACCCGCGTTTCCTCCGTGAAAGGGATGTCCTAACCCCTAGACGAACGGGCCATCTTTTGGGGACGGCAAGGTAGTGTTTTTGATTAAAAAACCAACTTTGTTGAGAAAAATATGCGTTTTGTTAGGGATTGAAAAAGAGGAGATTGTGCGGAAAAACTCGTTTCTTTCGCCCTTCCGCCACCTCGCCTGCTATTGCTTTAGCAATCGCTTCCATAATTGACCGGAATCCCCGGTGACTTCCACGGTATAAAGTCCCGAATCCAGCCCTGAGCCCCTAACTGAATCTGACCGGCATTCTCTACTCTTTCCTGCATCACCACTCGACCGGTGGCATCATACACTTTCAACATCGACCCGGTAAATGCTTCCGGCAAACGAACCGTGAATTGTTGTGAAACCGGATTCGGATATAAAGTGAGCTCCTTCGAACCAATCTCAGGAACTTTGTTGATCTGCGGTACTACAATGAACTGCCCCATCATACCGTCGTCTTCGTGCATGAGGATATGACAATGGTACATGTATGACATCATGGAATCAGCATAGTCTTCAAACTTGGTGATGAATCGCACGGTTTGCTGCGGACCAACCATGACAACATCTTTCGGCCCCGCTTCCTGAGGTGGAGCAGTTACTCCATCACGATCGAGTACATAGAATTGTACATCGTGAATATGGAATGGATGTGCTACCATCGTTACGTTGGAGATCGTCCACACTTCAATGTTGTCGAGCGGAATCGTATAATCAATACGATTCATGTCAAATAAATTTCCGTTGAAATAAAAGGGCCCGTCCATCGACATCATATTCTGCGCTGTAATCGTAATTGCTCTCGACATCATCGATTGCGATTCCAACCAAGGTGTATTGATGGCAAGTGTTGTCGGGATAGTCATCACCGGATTCACAGTCGGAACGGTAACATTGAATTGAAGAATATTGAAGTCGATACCGTTGATCGGAGAATACATTGCTGTATCCATTCCCGGCATCGGTGTTCCGCCCTGAATTCCGAAACCGAATTCGCTGGCGTAACTCATCAGATAAAGTGTCTGACCAATCTCAGCCGAAAAATCAACCAACACCTCCGCTCTTTCGCCCGGTGATAAACGGATGCGTGTTACCTGCACCGGTGCATTGAGCAAACCACCATCGTTACCGATGACATAAAATGTTTTATTGCCGGTTAATCCGAAATTGTAATTTCTTTCCTGTGAGGCATTCAATAAACGCAGACGAACAACCTGCCCGGGAACATCAAGCGATGGATTCTCCACACCATTAACGAACATTGTACTATCGTGCATTCCTCTCCAGAGAATCTGATTATCGGAATCAAATTGTTGTGACTGGACAACGATCGGAAAATCATCGATACCATATCTTCTCGGCAAATTCAACGTCGCTTCCTGAGAGTCGCGAACGATGATAAGTCCGGCTGCACCACGCATTGCCTGCTGTCCGGTTTTCATATGTGTATGCGGATGATACCAGAATGTAGAAGCATTGTTTTTCACTTCAAACATCGGACTCCATGTATCGCCACTGAGAATGACCGTATGCGGACCACCATCTGCCATAGCCGGTACATGCAAACCATGCCAGTGAACGGTAGTGGTATCCGGTAACGTGTTCGTGACATTCATCGTCATCATATCACCGCTGATAGAGCTTGATCGTCGGGCCCAGATAGGAATACTGATTGAAAGCGATTCGTATAAGTTTCGTCCCGGCAAAACTGAACACTGTCAGGATGCATGGTCAGATTAATAGTTGTCCCTGTCAGTGTATCAGGAATCGGAATCAGGTTTTGTGAATAACATTTGCCGGCAATAAGAGCTAATGCCAGCATCAGAAGGAGATTCTCATGTGCGGTTTTTCTAACTATAAGATTATATTATTGTGTTGAATGTTAATTTTCAAATTCACAAAATCTAAGCGTTCAAAGTATAGATCAACTGCCCTCCAAATTAGTCCACGATCACCCGGAAAACACGGGCACCTTCGGAAGATTCAACTCTGAAGTAATAATTTCCTGCAGGGAGCGAACGAACATCAATCTGATTCACCATGCCCCTTTCAAGTTGCTTCGTAGCGCGTACCATTCGGGACAGGTTGTCATAAATCGTCAGCGAAAACTCACCGTTCTGAATGCTGGAAAGATCAATGCGAACTTCATCTTTTACAGGATTCGGATAAAGCATTAGGCTGCTTAATCCATTCACTTCTGAAATTCCGCTGGCAGTACCGGTGAATGCAAGATTATCGACATACAGATAATCATTTGCTGCGCCGCCGCTACTTCCGCTTGCTGACATGCTAATTAAGCAAGTATCAGGATTACCACCATCCGAATAAGTCAGAGGAATGGTAAAGGCCGTCCAGCTCATTGCCATACCTGATAAATCGTAATAGGCAAAACCAACTACAACCTGCGACTGAGAAGTAGCATCCCAGCGTGTAAGCAACACGTTAATATATCCCTGATCCGTACCAAAGATCATATGCTGAAAATTACCCGTAAGGTTTGCCGGGCGCTGGGAAAATGGAAAACCGGTAGTTGGAGTTCCTGATCCGCCTGCATCACTGCTGATGGCGATTCCCGGAACAATACCAAGTCCTGTAGCCGACAAAGTAGTAAGCTTCAGATACGAGCTTCCAGGACTACCGGGCGTTCCCTTGGTACATGTGAAAACACTTAATGGTGCAGTTATATTATTCATTGTCCACCATGAATCAGGGTTGTTATATGTTCCCATATTTGTCCAGCTTTCAAATCCTCCATTCGGAATTTGTGCGAACAATGACAGACCAACAAATTGCAAGACTATGAGTAGAGAGTATTTCATAGGTTTTAAGGTTTGAGTTAGTGAATATACTATTTTGATCTCAGGCTTCCAAAGGTACGTATTTGCCACCGGTTGAAGTGTGACTAAAATCACTGAGCCCGGTTGCTTGGTTGCTTGGTTGCTTGGTTGCTTGGTTGCTTAGTTGCTTGGTTGCTTAGTTTCTTGGCAATTCAAATATAAGTCATTTAAGCACTCTGATCGCTGATCGCTGTTAACCGATTTCTAATCACTAATTACTAGTTACTAATTACTACCTTTCGCCATGCAAAACTTCTGGAACGACCGCTACTCATCTACTTCCGATTTCATTTACGGAAAGGAGCCAAATGAATTTTTTAAGTCACAAATTGATCTTTTAAAGCCCGGGAAAATCCTTTTGCCTTGTGATGGCGAAGGGAGAAATGGCGTATATGCTGCAAGAATTGGTTGGGATGTATTCGCCTTTGACCAGAGTATGGAAGGTCAAAAAAAGGCGATGTCGCTGGCGAAAGAATATAGCGTCGGACTTAACTATGAGATCGCCGATGCGCTTGCAATCACTTATCTGGAAAATTCTTTCGATGCCATCGCATTAATTTTTTCTCATCTCCCTACAGCGGTAAGAGAAAAATTTCATGCAAAAGCAATATCATGGTTAAAACCCGGCGGAACATTAATTCTTGAAGCATACAATCCGCTTCAGTTAAATAATAACACGGGAGGACCGAAAGACGTTTCTATGTTATACACTCCTGAATTAATGAAAGCCGATTTCGGCCGTCTCTCCAAACTCGACATCAAAACCGAACACCTCGCGATCAACGAAGGAGAATTCCACAGCGGAATTTCAGACGTAATCAGAGTCATCGGCGTAAAATGATTCACCAATTTAGCAATACTTGAATGTGTAAGGTTCTGTGATAATATATTTTCGGAATTGGTCATCTACAATCTACAAATGTATGGATTGTACATTGCCTTGATTTTTCTTTCTTTTTGCTTCGCCAAAAAGAAAGAAACAAAGAAAAAGGCGACCACGGCAGCCTCCTTCTCGGCCTACAAATTTACACAGCTTTCATATTTACTAACATTTGTTCTTTTAATATTCTTCTTCCTTCGATTCGTCACCGAGAAGGAGGCCGCACGCGCGTGGACGGCCCCCCACAACATTCTGATTCCTGTATACATTCTTCAAATTTTGGTGTTTCGTGATGGATTTTCAAATCCACAAAACCTAAACGTTCAAAGTATAAATCCCACATAGTACTACTTACTACTTACTAATTACTAATTACTGCCCAATGTAACCAAGGTAACAAACTCCCACCTCAACTCCTCCTATCTTCGCCCAATCTGAAACCCCAACACCAACGTGCATTACATTCGTAAATACAAACTGATTCTTATCGGAGCAGTTGTCGGAGCCGCAGGCGGTTATGCCTAGTATTATTTTGTTGGCTGCGCAAGCGGAACTTGTCCGATTACCTCGGACCCGATGAATAGTACTATTTATGGAGCTATCATGGGGGCATTACTGTTTGACTTATTCAGAAAATCCCCGGAGAAAAACAAAACCAGCGTATGAAAAGCATCAGGACTTTCTTACTGATTACTCTAATCGGATTAATCAATCTTGCTACTAATGGGCAGGTAAAAACCTTACTCACTCCTTCCGAATTCAATTCTCAGTCGAAGGCGTCAAAGAAAGCAGTGATACTTGATGTTCGTACGCCGAATGAATTTGCAGGCGGACATCTTGAGAATGCCGTCAACATCAACTGGAATGATCCTTCGTTCGATGCGGCAGCGATGAAGCTTGATAAGAAGAAAGACATTTTTGTGTATTGCCTTAGCGGTGCCAGAAGTGCAGCCGCCGCACGACATTTACGCGAAGCCGGTTTTACTTCTGTCTTTGAAATGGGAGGTGGAATCATGAAATGGAGAGCTTCCAATCTTCCTGTTGTGACCGCCGAAAATTCTCAGAAGAAAACCGGAATGACTGCCGAACAGTTTAAGCAGCTCACCAATTCAAATCCGAAAGTCCTCATCGACTTTTATGCCGACTGGTGTGCGCCCTGCAAGAAAATGAAACCGTGGTTAGACACGTTGGAAAAAGATACACAAGGCAAAGTGAAAGTTATCCGCATTAACGCCGACGAAAACGCCGAACTCTGCAAACAACTCGGCGTCGACGCCTTACCGGTTCTCCAACTTTTCGAAAACGGCAAAATGACCTGGACCAAAAAAGGCCTCACCGAAAAATCCGAAGTCCTCACCCTTCTGTAATTCTATTTTTTAGCGTTTTCATTTTCATTTTCTGCGTCCTCTGCGGGAACCCCCTTTCCGTGATTTCACATTAAAATTTCCGTGCTTTCCGTGGGAAAAAAAACCATGCATTTCCACCCTCCCCCCACCAACTTTCACCAATAAAATAGGATTTCTCTCCTGAATTCGATTAGATTTGTATTCAGAAATCAATGAAAAATCTGCGTTTTCGCAGATATAACATGTCCCGATTACTGCGTCGATACATATTCTTATTGCTGACGGTATTTTCTCCGATTTCCGCCTTTTCTCAGACACTTATCATGAACGAGGTTTCCAACGGCCCGACCGGAAATCAGGAGTATGTGGAATTTGTCGTCGTCAGTAATAGCGTTACCTACGATTGCACGAGTCCGACTCCACCTTGCATCGACATCCGCGGATGGATCTTCGACGATAACAGTGGCTATCACGGTACAGACGGTATCGCCACCGGAGCAGTAAGATTTTCTCAAGATCCGATTTGGTCATGTGTTCCGCTTGGAACCATTATTCTCATCTACAACGGCGCCGATAGAAATCCTGCCATTCCACCTGATGATATTTCGATGGCAGATAATAACTGTACTATCATAGCACCAATTAACAGCACTACACTTTTTGAAAGTAACACAACAACACCCGGCGCTGTCGCGTGTTCATACCCTGCAACAGGATGGACTGCCGGTGGCAACTGGAATAACACAGTACTTGCCAACCCTGCCGATTGTGCGCGTATCGTGAATCTTGCAGGCTGTGAGGTGTTTTCACTCTGCTACGGAACCGACAATCTGAACAACTTGATTTATTTTCCCGGAACCGGAGGACAAACCTGCTGGTACTTCAACGATGTTGACCCGATGAATCAGGCGAATTGGTCACAAGGTAGCGCAAGTCCTTCTCCTGGCGATCAGACTCCCGGCCTTCCGAACAATGCCGCCAATGCCGCTTATATCGGTTCGTTTAATAACAATTGTCAACCAATCACACCGATCAATGTAACTGCCAGCTCTACTCCTTCCGGTTGCTCTTGTAACGGAACGGTGACTGCAACGGCTACCGGTTCTATTGGCGGTTATACCTATGTTTGGTACGATGCAGCTTTCAATCCAATCGGACAAAACACTGCTACTGCAACCGGACTTTGCCCCGGAACTTATGTGGTCATTGCAACTTCGCACATCGGTTGTCCGGATACAACTTACACTACGGTTGCCTCATCCGGAAGTGTTACGCAAAGCATCAATGCAGCAACGATATGTAATGGTGCAAGCGCAACGCTAACTGCAACACCTTCTATCAATGGAGGAACATTCAGCTGGTCACCCGGCGGAGCGACCACTCAAAGCATCACAGTAAGTCCTTCTTCGACCACGGTTTATTCCTGCACGTACACGTACACAGGTTGCACAACAACGGCGACAAGTACGGTCACGGTGAATCCGGTGCCGACACTTACTGTCAATTCACCAACGATTTGCTCCGGTTCAAGTGCAACGCTGACCGCCAACCCGTCTATTGCGGGTGGTACCTATACCTGGTCAGGCGGTGGCGGAAATTCGGCTACGGCTACCGTTAGTCCGGCTGCAACCACAACGTATACGGTAGATTATTTACTTGCAGGATGTCCTGCTTCTGCAATTTCTACTGTTACCGTGAATCCATTGCCGGTTGTTTCTTTGAACGCTTCAACGATTTGTTCGGGAGCAAGTGCAACGCTTACAGCAACTGTGGCTCCTGCAGGAGGAACATATAGCTGGTCGCCGGGCGGGCAAACTACGGGAACGATATCTGTTTCACCTGCTGCTACAACAACTTATTCTGTTACCTATACAAATGCGGGTTGTACTTCTACGGCAAGTAATTCCGTCACCGTAAATCCGCTTCCGACAGTTTCTGTAAATGCTTCTACAATTTGTGCAGGTTCTGCCGCAACGCTGACAGCTACGGTCTCGCCGGCAGGCGGAACATATGCATGGTCACCCGGAGGGCAAACCACAGGATCGATTTCAGTTTCACCTTCATCGACGACAACTTATTCTGTTACTTACACGAATGCCGGTTGTACATCCACTGCAACAAATAGCGTGACGGTCAATCCGCTTCCAACTCTTTCAATTAACTCATCAACGATCTGCGCCGGAAGTTCGGCGACACTAACCGCTACACCATCCATTGCAGGCGGAACATACTCATGGTCACCCGGCGGGCAAACCACTGCAGGAATTACCGTCACTCCTGCAACGACCACTACGTACACTGCTACTTATACGGCTTCAGGCTGTTCTGCCACCTCATCATCGACTGTTACTGTAAACCCGCTGCCGACTGTGAGCGTTAATTCGACATCTGTATGCTCCGGCAGTTCTGCAACACTGACGGCAACACCATCTATAATTGGCGGAACCTATTCATGGAGTCCCGGAGGACAAACTGCAAATTCAATTTCAGTCTCACCTGTAGCCAGTACAAATTACACGGTGACTTATGATCTTTCCGGTTGTACTGCTACTGCTACTTCCGCAGTTACAGTGATTCCCTTACCTACAGTGAATGTCAACTCAGCAACCATTTGTAACGGTTCAAGTACTACTCTTACCGGAACTCCATCGATCGCCGGAGGAACATTCACCTGGTCGCCCGGAGGACAAACCACTGCAGCAATCTCAGTTTCTCCTACCGGCACTACAACCTACTCTGTGACATATGATCTTGCCGGTTGTACGGCAACTTCATCAGGAACCGTAACTGTGAATCCGCTCCCGAATGTGGTTGCCACTTCCGCTACAATTTGTAACGGACAAAATGCAACACTGAATGTTACAGGCGCTGCTTCTTACCTTTGGAGTAATGGAAACACAACTTCTTCAATTACCATTTCACCAACAACTACAACGACCTATTCAGTTACAGGAACGACGAATGGTTGTTCAGCTACGGCCATAGGGACGGTAACGGTTACACCACTTCCGGTTGTCAGTGTGAATTCTGTGACCATTTGTAACGGACAAAGCACTACGCTCAATGCAAGCGGCGCCACAAGCTATAGCTGGAATACCGGAGCTGCTTCAGCAAGCATCACCGTTAATCCGGCAACCACCACAACTTACACGGTAACGGGAACCGGATCGGGTTGCTCAAGCACAGCTTCCTCAACTGTTACGGTGAATCCACTCCCGATCGTTTCTGCAACATCGGCAACAATTTGTCAAGGGCAATCTGCAACCATCAATGCTACGGGTGCTGCTACTTATTCCTGGAACAACGGAAATCTAACGGCATCTATAAATGTTTCTCCGGCATCTACAACAGTTTACACCGTTACAGGAACAACCAATGGATGTTCGTCGACCGCTTCCGGAACTGTCAGCGTGACGCCTTTGCCGGTAATCAGTGTTAACTCACCATCCATCTGTAACGGACTCACAACAACACTCACAGCAACAGGTGCAACAACATACTTGTGGAATACCGGTGCAACAGCCAATTCCATTTCAGTGACTCCTTCGTCAACTACAACGTATACGGTGACAGGAATAGCATCAGGTTGCTCTGCATCTTCGGTTTCAACGTAATGGTTACTCCTGCACCAACGGTGAGCGCAACGAGTACTTCAATTTGTGCCGGACAAAGTGCAACGATTACTGCCGGCGGAGCCAATACTTATTCATGGAATACGGGAGCAACAACTGCTTCACTTACTATCTCTCCCGCCGCAACTACAATCTACACTGTAACCGGAAGCAGCAATGGTTGCTCTTCAACAGCAACAGGAACAATAACAGTTAATCCGATACCGGTAGTCAGTGTGAATTCACCAAGTATTTGCCCAGGATCTTCGACGACACTTATTGCGTCAGGCGCTAATACCTATGTTTGGTCGACAGGAGCAACAACATCACAAATCAATGTTTCACCTGCAACTACTTCTACCTATACAGTTACCGGAACTTCGCTTGGATGTACTTCTTCTGCAACATCTACCGTTACAATCAGCACTATACTTTCAGTGAATGCAGGTAACAATGTTATAATTTGTCCGGGCAGTTCAACGACACTTCAAGCTACACCGGCTAATGCCGGAAGTACCTTCACATGGTCACCTGCAATTGGATTAAGCAACACAACAATAAGTAATCCGACTGCAAATCCTGTCACAAATACAACTTACACTGTTACAATTGTTGATGCCAATGGCTGCAGCGGTTCGGGTCAGGTAACTGTTTCCATTGATCCTGCTTTAAGCGCAAGCACGAGCGGAACCAATCCCCTCTGTAACGGCAGCAGCGACGGACATACAACCGCATTGCCTGCAGGAGGAACAAGTCCGTATACGTATCTATGGAACAATGGACAAACAACATCAAACTTGTCGGGCGTTATTGCAGGAAATTATTCAGTAGTTATTACTGATGCTGCAGGATGTACAAGTAGTGCCTCTCTCACATTGACGCAACCACCGACACTAAATAATTCAATAAGCTCAACTGTTATTCCGCTTTGTAATGGTTCGTGCGACGGACAAGCTATTGCACTTGCGAGCGGTGGTACAGGCGCTATCACTTACTCATGGAATACGACAGTTGTACAAACAGGTGCTACAGCGAATGCATTGTGTGCCGGCGGATATGTCTGCACAGCGACAGATGCTAACGGTTGCACGGCTACAACTTCGGTGATGATTACACAACCTACTCCGGTAACAATTTCTCCGGTAACTGCCGTAGTGAATTGTGCAGGAGGAAGTACGAATCTCACCGTCAGTGCAGCAGGCGGACAAGGACCGTATCAGTACTCCTGGTCGCCTTCAAATGGATTGAGCTCCACAACCATTTCAAATCCTGTTGCCGGTCCGACGGTGAATACTACCTATACGGTAAGCGTTAGTGATGCGAATGGATGTACAGGGCCATATTCAACAGTGACGGTTCCGGCAAGTAGTCAGATGATACTTTCGGCAACGGGAAATACTTCAATTTGTCCGGGAGAGTCTGCCGGAATAAGTGCTGCAGCTTCACTTGGTTCAGGCGGACCATACACTTATACCTGGACTCCTTCAACCGGATTATCCAATTCTTCCATCGCCAATCCGATTGCCAATCCATCTGTTACTACAACATACACAGTGACTGCTTCCGATGGTTGTTCAACACCGCAAAGTTCAACGGTAACGATCACTGTTTATCCTTCTCCGACAGCAAATCTCACTGCCAACGTAACTTCAGGTTGTGCGCCATTGTGTGTGAACTTTCAAAATGGTTCCGGCGGCGGCGGTACTTATGAATGGACGCTTGGTCAGGGCGAAGGAAGTTCGACGCTCGAAAATCCGTATCACTGCTATACCAATCCTGGAAGTTATGATGTATCACTGACGGCAACAACACCGAACGGATGCAGCGGCAGCATTACTTATCCCGGTATGATTCACGTCTTCAGTCTTCCTACAGCAAACTTCAATTCCACTCCTGATCCTGCTACAGTACTTGAGCCTGAAATAACATTTTTGAATCTCTCCTCCTCTGATGTCACTGAATGGCTGTGGGATTTCGGTGATGGAAGCACTTCCAATCAGTCAAATCCATCGCATACTTACCCTGCAATTGAAAACACAGAATACGAGGTAACACTCATCGTACATAACTCTCACGGCTGCGAAGACACCATTCAAAGTCATGTGGAGATTTCTCCTGAATTCACTTTCTTCATTCCAAACAGTTTCACCCCAAATGGCGACGGAGTCAATGACACCTTTAACGGAAAAGGCATTGGCATCAGCAAATACTACCTTGGAATCTATGATCGCTGGGGAAATAAAATCTGGGAAACCGATAAAGCCGGAATCGACTGGGATGGCCGCGCCAACGGCGGTAAACTAATTGTCCAGGAAGACACCTACGTCTGGCGAGTAGTACTTACCGACGTGTTTAACAAGGAGCATCGGTATATTGGGAAGGTGACGGTGGTGAAGTGAATTAGCTGATGTGCTAATTAGCTGATGTGCTAATTTGCTAATTATAGCTTCTAAACAGCTGCATGTTCCATTTCAGCAATGTGAATCCTGAATTGCAAATAAATGATGTGTACAACCCAACGTAAATGCTGAATTAGCTTTTTAACAACTTTGATTTCTTTGATGACTTTAATTTTCAGCCCTTAGAATAGGAAACTCCAAATTAATAAGTTACACACTACAATGGAAGTAACAAATTAGCTAATTAGCTTATCAGCTAATTAACGTCCATTCACTCCACCACCTTCCCCTCCTCCAGCAGCATTTCAAAAGAGTACCCTGAACCGAAGTCGCGGTGGAGGCGGACGGTGCCTTCGATTTTTATTTCATCGCCGGGTTTGAATTTAGCTGCAGTGGTGATGATGATATCTTTATTAGCCGCAGTGGCTGTACCGTCTGTAAGATGCAGCCAGTTACTATTGAGAATGTTTGAGCTGAAACGGGTGACCTTACCCTTTAGCGTTACAATTTTTCCGTCGAGGCTGTCTTTGCGTGTCCATACTTGCTCTACGGTGAGAATGCCGGGGATTTTTTCTGTCGCAGGCGGAAGACTCTTGACAACAAACTTTGACTGATCAACGTCCGGAGTTTTCAAGGCATGACCATCGGACCCCGGCGCAGGTTTCACTTCTCCTTTTCCTTCGTGAAGTTTTGCTACAAATAATACTTCGGGAAAGGTGCGGTTCAATTCTTTACTGGTGAAATTATTCATCATGGCCGCATCGTCGTAATAGAAATCATCGCCTTTCTTCGCCATCACTTTTGTGCAGGCCAGCCATTCTTCCTTCTGGCCTTCCTGAACACGCAGGTAAGTGTAAGATGTAGTTTGAAGCACCTCAAGTACTTTTACATTATGTATATCGGCAGGCCTTTGTTCGGTCGAATCACCTGTCCCGGCAGGCAGGGCACTGATGACCGTTTCATTTGAAACTTCTTCAGTTGTGCTAAGACTTCCAAGAAAAACGATATCAGGAAACGTGCGATTTAGTTCAGCACTGTGAAATTCACCCATACGTAGCCCGCTGTCGTAATAAAATACATTCCCGATCGCCGGGTCAAATCGCGGCAAGGCCAGCCATTGGAGTGAATCCTTTCCGCTGATCACCTCCTTTACATGGAGGTATGTATAATTTTTTGTTTGCAAAGTATCGGTCACTTCTACCTTGTGCGCATACTTTCTGGTTTGCCCGAATACCGATACTGAGGCAATAAGTGCGATGATGAATGCTAATCTCTTCATAAATTGATTGCCGGAATCGGCTTATTATTAATGAACTACCCCGCTCTCCTGAAGCATTAATTTAAGAGGTCTGCTTACCGGTTGCGATAAAGAAAATCTAAAAATAAGTCAAGTGGGGTGAGGTGTTAAATGAGAATAATCAGGTTCTATGAGGATAGTAATTAGTGATTAGTGATTAGTAATTAGTAATCAGTAATCAGTGATCAGTGATCAGCGATGAGCGATTAGCGATAAATGATTAGGGATAAATGATTGGGTTGATGCTATTCGTATTGATAAAACGGCGAAAATCTGCGTGAGAAATCTGCGGAAATCTGAGATGGAGTTTTTAGGCTCCTTTTGACTGCCTGAAGAATTTCAGTGCCTGCAAGCAATTTGTTTCACGCAGATGATCACAGATTTCTCCCGCAGATTTCCGCAGATTTTTCATTATTCCTCTAATCGCTGATCGCCGATCACCGATCACTGATTTCTCCTAACTTTTGAGAACAATTTCAATGATTCCTATCATTTTTTTAAGAAAGTATAATCGGCACTTTTGGTAAGCTTTAAAAATGCGGAAAAAACCGCCACTTATGAAGAAAATAACCCAATTCCTCTATTCGTCGAAGTTCATGGTCGTCCTGTTGATAGCCGTTTGCCGTTACGTGGCCTGCAGAACCTTCATTGAGGACAAATACGACACTGCCACTGCGCGCGCATTAATATATAATACAAAATGGTTTGAGCTGATCTTTCTACTCTTAGCCATCAACTTCCTCGGACATATCCCACGCTATCATATGTTCCGCAAACAGCGGATCGGAGGTGTGATGTTTCACCTGGCATTTGTCATCATGATCATCGGCGCAGGCGTTACGCGCTACTTCCGGATGAAGGAAATATGCGGATTCGTGAAGGCGAGGCATCTAATATTATGTATAGCGCCAATTCATTTCTGCGTGTATCAGTCGATGAAAAAGGCGTCACTTCTACCTATGATTTTCCTGTCACCTTTTCTCCTTACTTGAAAAACAATTTTGATGTGAGCATTCCAACCGAAACTAAAGGTAAAATTGAGCTGAAAGGGAAAGGATATATTGGCAATGCCGAACAAGCCATTGAAGAAAATGTACAGGGCGGAAAAGATATGTTGGAATTAGTGGTTGCCACCGACAATGGCCGCGAACGCGTCATCCTTGAAAAAGGGAAAGTGAAAAATCTTGGAACCACTGAAATTTCTTTTAACGCTCAGGGCAATGAACGTTGTGTTGCCATCAATGAGAATAATGGAATGATTACGATTAAATCGCCTGACATTATTTCTAAGGCGAATATGGCGCAACAACTCAATGATACCGTTCCGGCCGATAGCAGCATTGAATTCAAAAGCGGATGGCTTTATAATACGAATGGTGCCTTATTCTTCAAACATATTATAAGAGTGGAATGGAAAAAATCGCAGCAGCAGATCCGAAAAACGAAACCGGATTTGAGCCCTGCAGTTCGACTTAATCTCCGGTGATAAAACAAGTGATGCCTCTTTCCTCTTTTCTCCGGGACAAGTTGCCGATGAAAACCCGATTAATGCCGACGGATTAAAAATTACACTTGGCTATGGACTAAAACCAATAGAGCTCCCCTTCTCTATCCGACTCAATGATTTCATTCTCGAAGAATATCCGGGATCTGAAAGTCCTTCTTCATATGCCAGCGAAGTCACCGTTATCGACAACAAAAACAATAAGAATTTCAACCGCCATATTTTCATGAATAACATTCTTGACTATGGTGGATACCGATTCTTTCAATCTTCTTTTGATCAGGATGAAAGGAACAATCCTTTCCGTGAATCACGATTTTGGGGGACATGGATTTCTTACCTCAGCTGTCTCTTCTGGCTTTAGGATGTATCATTGCACTAGTTAATCCTACAAGAAGCCGGTTTTTATCCTTGCGCAGAATAATTTCAGAAGTCCGCCGTGAGCGTAAATCAGGCATATTCACTATTCATTCTGTTCGCTTTAAGCACCCTGCCTTTTCACAAAATGATACTACTGCTTCTGTCTCAAAAGAACATGCTGAAAAAATTCGAACTGTTGATTACACAGGCAAACGACGGACGATTTAGAGCCAGTGAATACCCTTGCCTACGATGTTCTTCACAAAATTACCCGTAAAGACAAATTCATCATCGATGGTCGCGGCGAAATGGACGCTATGCAGATTTTCCTTGATATGATGACGAATCCTGAATTCTGGAAACGTCAGAGTATAATATGTAAAGGAAAAATCAGTCCTCGACATGATTGGCGTGAATACAAAAACCGCTTGCCTGAACGACTTCTTCGATTCCAATCAGCAGTACAAATTGCAGAAATATGTAGACGAAGCTTTTCCGTAAAAGCCGGCGGATCAGAATAACTTCGACAAAGAGGTAATTCGCGTAGATGAACGACTTAATGTTTTCATGATGGTTTTCAAAGGAAGCATTGCAAAAATATTCCCTGGTAAGGATCAATGAATAACAAGTGGATCAGTTACGATGACCCATATGCCAGAGTACCATTGAACGGTGTGGTGAATGTGATCAATCAGGATTTAAAACTCGCCGTTCTGAATTACAATGGTATTATGCGCATGTATGTTCAATCCATATTTGAAGGGAAAGCAAACAGGAGACTATACGAAAGCCAATAAAATCATCGGTTACATTTCCGACATCCAGCGTGCAAATGGTAACCCTGAACTGATGCCAAGCGAAAGAAAATCGACTGGGAGATTTATTTCAATCGTGCACAGATTTTGTGGTTCTGAGAAATTTCTATTCTCTGTTAAGTCTTTTTCTGCTCTCACTTGCCTTCACAGAAAATGTGAGGACGAAGTAAAGTAGTTTCGGTCTATTGAACTTTGAATCGTACTGCTTGCTGCAGGGTTCCTCTATCAAACATTCGGGATGGTGCTTCGCTGGTATCTTCTCGGATATGCACCATGGAGCAATGGTTACGAAGCAATGCTGCTGGTAGCATGGGCTACACTTCTTGCAGGATTCAGCTTTGTTCGTTATTCAAAAATTACAATGGCAGCAACATCTCTGCTTGCCTTCTTTGTACTGATGACAGCAAGCCACAGCAATTACGATCCGCAGTTAACCAATCTTACTCCCGTACTCAAATCCTATTGGCTGATCATTCACGTTGCCGTTCTTACAATCAGTTATGGTTTCCTCGGATTAGGCTTTATTCTCGGTATAATGAATTTGTTGATTTACCTTTTCAAAAATAAAAGCAATCACCGTCGTTTGGATTTACTGATCTTTGAACTTACTTATATCAACGAGATGAATCTTACTGTCGGTTTAGTACTGGCTACGATCGGAACATTCCTTGGAGGTGTCTGGGCAAATGAATCATGGGGCCGATACTGGGGATGGGATGCTAAAGAAACCTGGGCACTCATCATAGTTATTACATATACACTCTTGCTTCACCTGCGTTTCATTCCTAAATTACATGGCAAGTTATTATTTAACATAGCTTCTGTAATAGCCTTCGGAAGTGTGTTGATGACATTCTTCGGAGTAAATTATTTTCTCTCCAAAGGAATGCACAGCTATGGCGCCGGTGATCATGCCATCTTCCCTATCTGGGCGTGGATTGCAATACTTTCATTAGTACTACTGATGATACTTGCAAAATGGAAGGAAAATTATATCGAAAAAAAATACGGAAATAATTAATCATACACAGACAGAACCAGAAAGACGATGAAAAAGATACTGATCATTTTTACGCTAAGCACCTTACTATTCAGCTGCAGCGAGAACGCAGAGAAAAAAGGCGGAGTCGATGGAAACGGAGTTCATACAGCTATTGTACAGGAAGTATTGCAGACAACTCAATATACCTATCTTCAGGTGAAAGAAGGTGATAACAATATTTGGCTGGCTGTACCGAAGATTGCTGCAGAAAAAGGCGATACCTATTATTATAAAGGCGGACTTGCCATGCATGATTTTGAAAGCAAGGAGCTCAACAGAAAATTCCCTGAGGTTTTCTTCATCGACAAATTAAGTACGAGTCCCAATGTAACTGAAACATCAGCCGCACCTGGCGGAGAGCAAACAATGCCTGAGAATGCTATGCCTTCAAACGGGGAAGCAGCTCCTGCTGCTGCCGCTGCACCGGCCGGTCCGGTTACAGCCGTTGCCGAAGAAGTATTGCAGACCAGCAAATACACCTACATCCGCGCAAAGGTGAACGGTAGCGATACCTGGTTAGCCTGCACAAAAATGGATGCTAAAGTCGGCAGCACCTATTATTTCACCGGAGGACTTCCGATGGCAGATTTTGAAAGTAAAGAATTGAAAAGAAAATTCACTCAGGTATTATTCCTTGATAATATTTCTGCTGATCCGAAATCTGTTGAAGTCGCAGAAAGCAATATCAACACACAAGACGGATCTGTTCAATCGAAAGGATCAAACATTGAGCTCGAGAAAAAGGAAGTAAAAATTTCTCACGCAAAAGGAGAATTGACTATTGCCGACATTCTTCAAAACAAATCTGCTTATGCCGGAAAAAAAGTCCGCATCAAAGGTCAGGTTACAAAATTTAATGGAGGAATTATGGGCAAGAACTGGATACACTTACAAGACGGATCTGACTGGAAAGGAAAATTTGACCTTACAATTACCACGACTGAAACCGTAGCTGTCGGCGACAATATCACTGCAGAAGGAATGATCGCAGTAGACAAAGATTTTGGTTACGGTTACTTCTACGAAGTATTAATGGATGACGCACAAATCAGCAAATAAGCACTGTCATGAATAAAAATCTTCACTTCATTCTTGCTGCCGGTATTGCCTTGTCGGCTTGCAACAACGTACAGGAATCCAAACAGGAAACAAAAGCAGACTCTACTGAACAGTCTGCCCCTGCAGCTGCAACTCAGCAAACCGGCCCTGACTTCTCAGCTATGGAGGCTGTGATGTCGAAGGATTCTACCAACAGTCAAATGCGGATTGAGCTTGCTTCGGCTTACTACAATTCCGGCAATCTCGAAAAAGCTGCATATCACTACACCATCGTGTATAAAGCCGATCAAAGAATATCGATACATTGAAAAATCTGGGCAACGTTTACTACGACTCTCATCAGGACGAAAAAGCAATCCGCTATTATGAAGAAGCACTCGCTGTTTCTCCGAATGATATTAATATGCGTTGCGATTTAGCTACTTGCTATTCCCGAATCAACAAAGCTCAAAAAGCCATCGACATCCTGAAGCAAAATATCAAGAAAGATCCAAATCACGCACAGTCACTACAACCTCTCCGTCATCTACGAACAAACCGGCCAGATGAAAGAGGCGGCTGAGGAGATGAAGGTGTTTAAGGGGTTGCAGGGCTCCAATTAGCTAATTAGCTAATTGGCTAATTATCTTAGAATAATCCCACACTTTACCCCCGCCACGCGTACTACGTCATTGATGCTTCAGGGGGAAATGAAGTAATTTAACGGAGCAAAATATTTACTCTCGTTAATACCTGCTTCTATGAAAAGTGCTTGTTTGGCGACGGCGTTGATTCGCTGTATTGTTTTCGGTCTGCTTCTCACTTCCATTTCAATTGCCGTACCACGATCTCTGCCGGAGGGCCAACTTTTGTTCGGGCGGAAGTGTTGTTCTTACTTCTTCGCCGGGAATCTCCTATCTCTGGAATACAGGTGCAACACACAAAGCATCACTGTTAGTGTCGCAGGAAATTATTCAGTAACGATTCCCGGAAACGATACTTCAGCCGTAACAACGATTACTGTACTTCAGAATCCTATTGCACAAATCGGGCAAGCGGCTCTACAACGATTTGCGACGGACAGATGACTCTATCTGCGGGCGCCGGATACATCACAGGTAATGCAAGATTATCTGCACTCTTCTTGAGAACCTTGGTGGACTAATTCGAATATCGACATGATGAATATGACCTTCGGTACCGGAAACTGGAATCTGGTTACTTTCGATGACATCATTGACCATCAATTCCATTTTCAATTCCCCGGGCACCCGCTTTGTCTTTTAGAAGGTAGTGATCACGGTGCCTGATTTCGCTGACCTTTCTTTACTTCTACCATACAACGATTGAAAACTGGGTGAATGCCGGCGGACGAATTTTTATCAATGCTGCTCCTAATGGATCAAATATCAATCTTTATTTTAATGGAACCACATTAAATTACGCTCCGTCCACTCCTTATCGTTGTACTACCGGAACAGCAGCAATTTCACATGCCATTTTTAACGGTCCATATCCACCGGTTGGAACAACATGGTCTTCCACCTACTTTTCACATGCTTATATCACCGGCAACGGATTAACTGATTTGATTGACGGATAGCGGAACATCAAGACTTTGTTACAAGTACATGGGGAAACGGTTTACTGGTTCCTTCGGCGGACTCACTCCACTGCCAATTTTCATTCACCGCAACCGAATGGCAATAATCTGCGTGCGAACATTTTTTCATGGGTAAATTCTTCTGTCGTTTCGAATCCGGCATTAACTTATTTATGGTCAACAGGTGCAAATACGTCAACCATCTCGGTAAATACAAGCGGAACTTATACGGCAACGGTGAGCACTTCATCAGGCTGTAGCGGAACTGCCGGCATTGTTGTTACAGTGAACCCGGTTCAGCACTTTTCGCTTTCTTATTCCGCCGGATTGCAATTCTGCAAAGGAGATAGCATTGCTTTATCATGTCCTAGTGCTTCCTCTTACCATTGGAACACAGGCGCCACTACTCAGTCCATTTATATTAAGAACACCGGAAACTATTTTGCCACCTCCCACGGTTGTTCTGCTTCAGATACCGTTTCTGCAGAGGCTAACTTTTGCGACTTTCAAATCGCCGCGCGCATTTTCATTCAGGGCTATTACCGTGGATTCGGTTTAATGCAAAATGCCATTGATCCGAATGGTTCTCCGGCTCTTTCTGACACCATCACTATGGAACTCGCAGATATCAATGCTCCGCATTCTGTTTTATACTCCTCACCTGCTCTTCTCAATTCTGATGGAACATGCACATTCCACTTCAATACAAGTCCGGTCAGGAATTCCTATTATGTCGTATTTAAACACAGAAACTGCCTGGAAAGCTGGAGTGCAAATCCGACATCAATTACAAATTCAACAGTCAGCTTTGAACCGGCAACAAATGCAAGCCTGATTTACGGCAACAATCTTTGCAATCTCGGCGACGGCAATTTCGCCCTATGGAGCGGCGATCTGAATAACGATGGCGTAATCGATCTCATCGACGTCCATCTCTTAGAATCTTTCCTTTCTCCAATCACTATCGGCTACACGCGTCCTGATCTTACAGGAGATAATTGCGTGGAATCTGCTGATTATAGTGTGATGGAGAATAATTGCGGGGAGAATTTGCACGTCTTGAAACCATAACTAATTGGCTAATTAGCTAATTAGCTAATTAGCTAATTCCAGTTTTGCCTCGCCCAAAGCAATCAGCGAACGTACGACCGCTCTCCATGACATGCCGGCAAACAGGTTCCGCCGCTGTCGGTTGGAGTGTAGTTCATGTTGAAATCCCAATTGCCGAAGCGAACACGTTCGCGGATGAGATGGGACGTGTTAGTGGCGTGTGGGTTGTGACAGATCATACATGTACGGGCTTTGTCGCCGCTGACGTGAACGTAATGCAGATTTTTATCCTTGTCGCGGAATTCAGTAGAACCTTTTGTCTTAGGTTTTTCAATCATGTCCTGGCCGTGACATTCCCAACAAAGCGCGAATGAATCTGAATTGGCAACTAAATATGTATTTACTGGGAATGCATCATCAATCAACCGATGATCATTAGAAGCATGCGGATTATGACAAACCTTCTGACATTCTTCAAACGGTGGATGCAACGTTGAATACTTCATCATCTTCTCAAAGTTCGTAGTTGTCTTTCCGTTTACAGTCACTGATTTATTATGACAGCTCAGGCAAAGATCTTTTCTGTTATTGACCAGTAACTTCTTCGTGTCTGAAGAATGCGGAGAGTGGCAGGCGATACATGATTTTGGGTTCTTCAATCCGGTATGAACATATGTTGAAGTCTTAATGAGATCCTTCTGATCTTCATGGCATGACAAACACAAATCCGGAACAGCCTGCACGAGTTCAATCTTTGCAGAAGGATGTTCTTCACTCGTCGGCTTGTGACAATCGGCACAGCCCTTTTCAGTTTCCGTCTTGTGCTTAATTTTCTTCTCCAGCAATGGCGCATGACAATCGGCACAGGTCTTTCCCTGAGCACCGGCACTCACCTGTGCAGGTGGCACGGAGTCGATTGACGGTATTCCGTTCTGCGCGCCGGCACGGTTGTAGCCTGCCAGCGTAATCGCCGTGGCCAGCACTAGTTGCAGTTTCAGAAATCTCATCGTTTTCATGTTTAGAAATTTCTTGTTAATTGAATGTAGAGTCCTTTAAATTTCAAAGAACTCTCTCCTTCCTTGTTTATAAAAAATTCGGTTCCCGCTGAAATGTACAGTCGATGCAATTCAGAGGTGATTTCAAACTTACCTGTCGTAAGTTCAAGGTCCACTCCTCTGCCTTCAATTTTTCTGTACATATAATCGAGATCCAGTCTTGTCTTTTTAAATAAATTGTAAGCAACTTTACAACTTACATCAGCATCCTGTCTGTTACTTTGTTCTGCTGTCATCTTCATAGCTTGTAAATTCGCATCCACATTAAAAGAAAAACGCTTAAATGTCTGCTGAAAACTCAGGAAATACATCATCGTTTGATGTGGCAAAATTGAGCTGCTGTAATCTTCATACTCAATACCCCACTTTATGATATAGAGGTCAACCTTGAAACCGATATTGTATCGGTTAAAATAATTCAGCGCAAGATTGTTAGATGATCTTGAAATATCATAGTCCTGCTTACCTCCACGATAATATAAGTTGAGTTTATTTCCGAACAGTTGGAGATCTACTCCGTAATTCTGTGTATTGGTGAAGAAGCTGAAATCTCCGGGTAATTCACATGTATAATCAACATAAACAGATGCTCCATTCGAAATCAATCCACCGGGAACACGTGCTATCTCAACATATGGTCCACTTTGAATTAAAACATAGTCGATATTTAGCTGATAGATGAGAACACCGGATACATCTCTTACGGTAATTGTAGAGGCCTGGATATTCGCATTTGTAAGGAGTACAATTTGACCGTCAATCAAGGCATGTTCTTCTCTGGCTACTGTGCGTAATGTTGGCTGTGTAGTGACATTCTGATATTCCCTGAAATAGGAATAAGTCAAAGTCAGCTTTCCGGTCGGAATCTTTTTTGTATACCTTAAATCACAGCCATATCTGTACCTGTCGTCGTCATAGGCTGATTGCTCAGATTTATTGATATCGTAGATCAACTTAGAAAATAAGCTTTCAAATAATTGATGCGCCAACGAAAATTCAATACCCTGATAGTTTACGTGATTGGAATCAAGCTGCATGATTCCAAGATTGTAATTTGTATTGAAAGTGATCTTCTTCGGAAACTTCAACACCAGATTTTCTCTCGCATACAATCTTCTGTAATGTAATGTGCTCCGTTCATTCGTATTCTGAACAGAACTTGTAAAGGCATAATTGCCGAGTGAATCGAATGTAATTTCATCGTTCAATTCAATCTGATCAACATTGTTTACTGTCCCAAAAGGCTGTGCATTGAAGAGGCTGATATTATTGCTGCCGGTATTATGCGTATGCAGGTATGATAAATAATGGTTGTCATGTTTTGTCAGAGATAATCCGGTGCTCGCCTGAAACATATCCTGATTAAATGTAAACGGGTTATCGGAACCAATGATCTCCTGATGAACTCTCTGGCGGGAATAACCCACAGCAAGCGGGAAAACTCTGCTCCTGAAATTCATCGAAACACCCAGCTGTCGATTATCGGTTTGAATACGGTTTATATTTTCAATATTCTGAATACTAGTATTTACTACAGCCGTTCCCGTAAAATTCAATCTCTTCTTAGGCAGTAATAACGATGTTACTTCGAAACCCTGAGAGAAATAGTTTTCGTTGTAATCTGGAATACCGATGTATTTATCCTTGCGGGTTACAGGGTTAAAGGTTCCTGAAACATCAAGTAACATAAAATTCGGATGGAGAATAAAACTCTTTGTATTGAGATGCAACAAGCCGTTGAAGTAATAATCCTGCTGAGAACTTAATCCGGCATTGTCTCTGTTCGTTGTAAAATCACGGTACGTACCTCTGAGACGAACTTCTCCGGTATACGACAACAACTTCCAGGCACGGAACATACTTCCAGGCTGCTGTGCACTCAATGAACATGCACAGAAGAAGAACATCAGCGATATGTATAGTCTTCTTTTCACCGTTGTTGTTTTGGTTCAGCAGGAATGGAATCCGTGCGGAGTGTATCAGAATTTACCGGCACCACTTCCGGAGCCTGCAGCAATGAAGTATCCTGCTGCAGCGGCTCTGATTTAATTTCATCCCCGGTGGCCTTTGAGGATTTTGCCGGCATCATAGATGAAACCAAAATGTAATGATTTCCTCCGCCATGCGGGTTGTGACATTCAGTACAATTCTTCTTCTTTGCTTTCTTATGAACATCCCGGGCAAAGACTTGCTGCTCATTGTGACAATACAAACAAATGTCCTGACCTTCTCTTTGCAAGTGCTTAGCTGACTTGTCGGAATGGGATGAATGGCATGACAAACAATTTCCTGAAGCAACAGGGCCATGAAGAAAATTAAACTTCGAAGAGAAATTTTCGTGACACGTGAAACAACTGTTACCGGTTAACATGCCGCGATTACTTCCGCCATGAGGACTATGACACTCAGTACAATTTTTATCACCAACATCTTTATGAAGTTTATTGGCGAATACCTGATTTTTCTGGTGACAGTAAAGGCAAATATCCTGTCCTTTTTGCATCAGCAAGTACTTGTACTTACCTGTGTGCTGATTATGACAAGCTGTGCAATTGCCGGAAGCTACCGGTCCATGAAGGGAAGCGTACATCTGACGAAAATCGCGATGACAGGTGTAACACAAATCAGGCTGCGGAATTAACAACCGGTTCGAGAAACCCTTCTCATGACAACTTTCGCATTTATCTTCTGCATATGGTTTATGATCGAATGACTCCTGCTCTGCCTTCTTAACTTGAAGATGTGAGGTGTCATTCGTAGCCAGTAACAGTGAATCCGGTTTCTTATTCGGATCAGGAACTCCGTCGAAGAAGAAAGAAAGAGTACGAAAATGCTTTTCCGGTGTACAACGAATGATAAATACTGAGAGCGCAAAAATTGCAACCAGCACTAAAAACAACTTCTTTTTGCCACCTTTTAACATATCCGGATATCGCTGTTTTCCAGCATAAAAACCCGCTTTTCAGCCCTTAAAAATACCCGTAACCACTCATCTGAAACATGATAAAACGCAGGGAAATGTTGGGAAAATGTTAGGAGAGGGAGGAATGAAGATTGTATATTGAAAATTGAAAATTGAATATTGAATATTGAATATTGGGGGGGAATGAAGATCGGTCGGTTTGGGAGGGTGAGGGTGAGTGTGTGTGTGTGTGTGTGTGTGGAAGTGGAAGTATGGATCTACCAAGCAACCAAGCAACCAAGCAACCAAGCAACCAAGCAACCAAGCAACTACTTCGCCTTCGGCTCAACCCTTCCGTAAACGTTTATCAGATTCGGGCCATACTGGCTGGTCACGAAAATCAGGTATTTTAAGTCGTAAGATGGATCAACAAATCTTTCAAAGTAATTCAGGTTGTCGTAATCGATCATGATTTTGGCGGGAATAATTAAGTCGCCGTTGCCCTTGAAGTGACCACCGAAGACGATAAGTAGCTGTCCTTTGCTGTTGAAGACCTGAATATTTTCAAAAGCAGCATCGACAGCATAAAGATTGTATTCATCGTCCACTGCAATACCTTTTACCTTGGCAAACTGGCCTGGACGATCACCCTGACTTCCTACAGAATCAAGAAGTACACCATTCAGGTCATAAATCATCACACGTGAACATCCAAAATCAGCTGCATACAACTTGTCGCCTTTAACAGTGATATTCGCCGGTGAACATAAAAACCCTGCACTACCCGGCTCCACATCCGGGATTCTCTTTACAGCTTTCAAACTATCTTTACTAAAGACGTTCACACAATTATCAGCCATGTTAGCGACATAGATTTTATCTCCATGCACACACACATCAGTCGGTTTAAATTTTTCAGGCAGCCCGAAACAATTCAAATAATTACCGTCTTTATCAAAAATGACAATTTCAAATCGGCCGGCATCAGCAACATATAAAGTTCCGTCTTCATCTACATCACAATTAATCGGAATCCGCATACGCCCTTTACCGTCAGGATGGAAAAACTCCATATCTCTCTTTTCGAGATCGATAATTTCCATTCCACCGCCGTATTGATCGCAGACATATATCTTTCCTTTATGGATAGCAAGACCATAGGGTTTTACCATGGCCTTTGGCTTCTCTTCACCAACTAAAAACTTTGACATAAATCCTTGCTTCTTCTCAAGATCAAGTGTAGAAGTTATCTTGGTCAGAAACTGAATTTTTGCAGGCTCAGGAGGAGCAGGATAAATAACCAGCGGCTGAGCCTTATCGGTTGTCGCCTTCTTTGAAGAACTACATGAAGCGAAAAACGCCATTCCGGCCACCAAGCCGAAAGAATACACCAGGAGACGAGATATGCGTAGCATACAGATTGGAATTAAACGGTTGACTAAAAAATTGTATTCAAAGATAAATGAGAGTATTTCGCGGTTAAGTGATAGTTGTCATGTGTGGAGGTGATTTTTGAGTGAGCCTCAATCAAATTAGCTAATTAGCTAATTAGCTAATTTGATTGTAGCTTAGTTGTAACTGCTGTACTCATTCAGGCACAAAAAAAAGGAGCGCACTGCGCTCCTTTTTGTAGGTTGTTTCCTGTGCCAATTATTTCTTGTGGCAAGCTAAACAAAGTGCTGATCCCTGGTTGCTCATTCTGAGGAAGTATCCGCGGCTATTGCTGTGAACTCCATGGCAAGAAGTACATTGTACTTTTCCATTTTCGTCAAGCAATTTGGCTTGGATAGTGCTTGTTCCAGAGTAGATGTGAGTTTTGTCCCATACTCCACCGGCTTGAATAGAGTCATAAACGAAAGAGATTGGGTGGTCATTTTTCAAGTTGAGATCAAGAACGGCACCACCTGTCATGAAAGTAGTTCCTGTTTGTTGGCCAAAAGAACCAAGAGCAACAGAACCGTCATGGCAAGACAGACAAAGTTTAGATGTTCCATCAGGAGCAGTTACACCGTAACCTGCACCGCCCGGACCAAATTCAAAACCAGTGTACATCTGATAAGATGAAGTAGTAAACTGGTGGTTCCACAGTGGAGCGTCAACAACGGTAAGGTCACCATTGTGAGGAGTGTGGCATGGTTGACAAATTTGTCCACCTAAAGTAGTTGTAGCATTGTAAGGGTTCCATGCTTGAGTAGAGAAGTCATGTGGAGAACCTGCGATAGTTGTAGTAATTGCTCCAGGACCCAATGTACTTTGTCCAATGCTAAGAAGCGGGATAATTAATCCAAGCGCTGCGGTGATGATTAGCTTTTTCATAATGTAATTGATTTTTGTGTTTATTAATAAACTTTGATTTGTTTTTCTTTTTTGTTCCTGATATGTAGTAGATGACATAATCATGACACAAATATGGCCCTGTATCCCACTTTTTCACATGACGGAAATCCTGAAAAGCCTTGTTTTTTGTCGTTTTTCGCTGTGCGAAATCGCAGAAATGGTAGTGCTTTCCCATGAGACCACCGCTCAAAAGCCGCTTCAGGCGCGTTTTTCAAAGAATTTCGATAAATTTTGAGATGACAAATGCTCCTTCAAACAAAAGCCCAAAGCCTGCTTGTACTTTATTCAGACAAGAAATTAGTAGCTATCTGCGAAAATGCAGGCTTGAATACGTGCTTTTCTTCCTTCAACATTGCAAAATTTTTGAATCAATTCAGGATATTGAATTCATCAGACGAAAAATGATGATCCGGTTCCAGTTCCTTCACTCGTTGCCAGGCAAAATTTGCCTTTAATGTGTCGTGAAGATTAAAATATATGCCACCGAGATTATACCAGGCTTCAGTATTACCGGAATTAAGGCTTACAGATTTTTCATAGTCAAGTAATGCCTGATGAAGATTGCCCCGATCCAAATACCCATTGGCTCGTTTGTAAAATACATCACTTAATACATTTAAACATTTCACCGCTTCTGTATCAGTCGGGTCTGCTTCGTATCCTTTCTTCCAATAATAGGCGGCTGAATCAAATTCCGCTCTGTAATAATGCACGAATCCTACATTCAATAATGTGATCGAAAAGTTCGGATAAACTTCCAGTGAATGCCATCCGTATTTTATCGCTTTATCAAATAAACGATTTCTTTCAATCGTATCCTGAACCATCATGGCCTTTGCCCGATAGATCTCCAATGCAAATAACGTTGTCCGTGCACTATTCGGAGCATGCTCCGCATCCGCTATGTAAAGTGTTTCATTGTTTTTCCACTCTGCGTTTCTTGCAATTGTTTTATAGCTCATCAAGCCAACAATGATAACAAGCAGAGTGATGGCTCCCGTCCTGCTGCGCCGAATCAAGAATGAAAACAACATTCCAAGCACCAGTACAAATGGTATTGAAGGCTGAAACAATAATCGCTCTGACAAAGGCGTGCCTATGTCAATCACTAAATTCGATACTAATGAAATTGTCACAAAGAAAAAGAGTATGGCAAATGATAGCTTAGAACGATTTTTAATTCCCTTAATACCCAAATAAATCAACACAACATATACTACTGCTGAAATTAAAAATCGGAGATTCGCCAGACCGATGTAAGGAATTTCTTTGAATGAATAATCTGAAGAAAGCGGAAAAGGGAAAACCAACAAAAGAAGGTACCGAAGCAAAACATAGAACTTTGTGGCAAACGCCTCTGCCGGTGAAGCAAGCAAATATGGAGCATTCAACACATCGGTAACAACCGGGTGAGTATTACCGATCACAGCATAGCGAAGTGACATAAAAGCAGCGAATACAGGAACGAACCGGAACAACGATTGAAATGAAGCTTTCAATGACTTTCTCAGGAAGAAATAATCGAACAACGGAAATATCGCCAGAAATGCAACTGCACTTTCACGGGTCATCAAAGCGAGGAAGAAGAATAACATTGCGAATAGCCAATTCTTGCGAGGCCGCTCTTTGACATGCAGAAAGAATTTTAATGACAACAAAAGAAATATCGTGGTCAATAGCTCGTCTCTGCTTTTAATATTCGCAACAACTTCTGTATGGATGGGATGAATGGCAAAAAGCAGTGTAGAAATGAAAGCAGCCATAGTATCATCAGTAAATATTACCTTGCTGAATAACGTGAACAACAATATAACGACACCCAGAAGGAGTAGTAAGTTCAAAAGATGACTGATTACCGGATTTGCTCCAAAGAATTGATATTCGACTGCGTTGACAGCCACGGCCAATGGTCGATACCGGGGCTGATCCAGAAGATTCTTTTTCTCCGAATACCCCTTCATCAAATCATTTGAAAAGATATCAGGTATTCCCTGTATACCCTTCAGCACATATTTATTCTCAGTAAATACAACAATATCATCTAATGCATAGTCATTAAAAAGTGTATTAAAATTCAACAGGGCGGCTATTACCCCTGCTATTAAAAGCGAATATTTCTGAAAAAAGTATTGCATACAATAATATCTTTCCGGACGTTGTAAGGCTCTTAATTGCTATATCAATAGCAGGTCGAATAAACAACCATTTCTCAAAACCACCAAATTCTAAGGCAAACCGACTTTCTGATCAGTCTATTTTGTAATCTTTGACAATCTCCTGCAGTCCGGCAAGATTCAAAATCCGAATATCACGTTTCTCCCGGCTGATCAATTTCTCTCCTTCAAAATCCGAAAGCTGCCGTGATACCTGTTCCGGCGTAGTCCCTGCTATATCTGCAATTTCCTGACGATTCAATTCAATGTTCAGAGTACCGGATTCAGGATTGATACCGAATATTTCGTTGAGATACACAAAGGCTTCTGCAACCTTCTCACGAATATTCATTGTTGCCTGATACTTCACACGCAATTCCGTTCGGCGCAATTCAAGTGCATAAAACAAAAGCAGATTGTATGAGAATTCCGGACTATTCAGACAAGTTGTTCTGAATACTGTACTCTCTACAAAACAAACAGAAGTATCACGCAAAGCAATGGCATTGAAATAATACTTGTCATTACCCAAAACACGATGGCCAAGAATATTACCATCGGAAGCAAGCCTGACGACCTGCTCTCTGCCGTGCAGATTTGGCGTCACTACTTTTACCCCGCCGTGTTGAATGAAATGAATCCCCTGCATGGTATTTCCTTCACGAAAAATATAATCCCCTTTGCGATATGTGTTTTGATTCTTTGTATCCGACAAATGCTGCAGGGTTTCGCCGGTGCAATATTTCAGCACAAAGCATTCTGTGCTCAAACAATTAATACATTCAGTCTTTTGCCTCATGGTGATTGTGGTTAGAGAGAGAAAAAATCTTCACTGATCAATACAGTTAATAAGACAACGGGTCATGATTCTTTCCATGACATTTCAAATAACACCGGCCTTTTTCAAATCCTGTATCCTCAAATCTGAGTTTACCACTATTGGAAGGCGTTACATACGTAGTATTAAAATTGATCAGATTACTGTTATTGGTAGCATTGCCCTGCAAACTACTCACGCCATGAGGATCATGGCAGGTATTGCAGGATGCTTTTACATCATCAATATGCTTCTTATGGTAAGAGAAGGATTGATTTCCATAGATAGATGTACTGCTGTGACAGCTGTAGCACAAAGCAAAGTTATTGGCGTTGTACGTCGTATTATCAGTTCGTAAATATTGCAGCTTAAGAATTTGAGGATAAATAGATCCATGCGGACCGGCCGGAACCCCTGTTCCACTGCTGGCATGACAATCGGAACAATAGATTCTACTGGTCACTGTGAGGGGTGCAATCAAACTCGGACCATTTGTATTAATTCCAATGGCAGCGACCGGATGGAAAGAAGGATTGGTTGCTGCAAATTCCAATCGATTATTGTTCTGCACAATGACACGAGGTGTAGTTGATGGTGTTGCTGCATTATCGGAATGGCATTTGTAACACACCTCGTACTCAAAAGAAGCTACTGCTACTGCTGCCCCATTCTGATCCACTCCGCTCACTCCTGAAAGCGAACCTTTCACCGCAGGAGCAACAGCTGTCTGCGTCTTCGCCATGTGCGGATTATGACAGTCGACACATTCGACATGCTTATTTACAATCACACCGGTTTCTGTCGGATTGTGAACGCCGGTATAACCATACACGTTGTGCTTGTAAGCTTTGGCAAAATCAGCCTGAACGTTTTTGCTGGCTGCATTTCCATTGTGACAAACCAGGCAGTTATCCTCTTCCGTTGCAAAGCGCATCAGTCTGTCATTCGATCCGGCATTGTGTGAATTGTGACAACTTGCACAGGCATTATCTGCTACATTCGTCCAAGGCGTATATGGCCATGGATTTACTCCTGTTTGATTCCAGGTTTTTGTACTCGTGTTATGACTGCTTGTTGACCAGCTTGGCTGCTGATGACAGGCAACACAAAGGTTTGAATTCTGTGAAGAAGCAACTAAGAAATCAGAATACAAATTTTTATGTGGTCATGACAAGAGGTACATTGATTTTTTCCACTCTCCAATTTAATTGAAGCGGGAAGTGTGGCAGGATCCTTTTAGCTTCGGATTCAAAGCTACAAGGGCTGAATTATAATCGAATGAAATCGGATGGTCATTTCGAAGGTCAGTTGACAGGTTGCTTACACCAGCAGGCATTGTTGTAGCCGTCGCAAAACTGATAATGTTGCTCTTGCTAAGTACACTGCCCAATGCAATTGTTCCGTCATGATAACTCAGGCAGAGAATGGATGATCCGCTCGGCTGTGAAGGTGTCGCTTTTAACGTAGAACTACTGTAGAGTGTGTAAGTAGATCCCGGGTCATTTCTATTCCATAGCGGCCCCATCGGAGCACTGTTGTGCGCGGTGTGACAGAAGAGACAAATCTCTTCAGTTACAGCCTTGATTGTCCCAGGCCCGCTTACAGAGAGATTATGCTTGGTATCTACGATCGATGATTGGCAAAAACCTGTACCATCGCCACGTATGATAAAATACGAGAATCGCTTTTCTCATTTTACACCTCCGGGAATCAATTGAAAAACACTGTACTTGAATTCATAGCTGTCCGCTACGTATATATTATTCTGTTCATCAATGAAAATTCCATTAAGGGCATCCAGAACTCACCATTTCCTTACCCTGTGCACCAAAGGAATAAAGGAATTTTTCATATTAAAGATCTGCACGGCATGAAACAATGCATCAACGATGTAAATATTTCCATACGAGTCTACAGAAATTCCTTTCGGACTTGCAAAATAACCGGTAGCATCACCGTTTGATCCAAAATAAGAAATCAATTCTCCGTCCTTATTAAATATCTGAACTCTGAAATTCATTGCATCCACTACGTAAGCGTTGCCTTCTGCATCAATACATAAATGTGTCGGGAAATTAAACTCGCCCGGTTGTTTGCCGCGCATTCCGATATACCGCACTATCTTTCCATCGTTGTTAAGAATATCTATACGATGCTTGCCGGTTTCAGTCAGCCAGACTTCATTGGTCATGGAATTCCATCCTATGCCGGTTGGTTTGTCGAGCACGAGTGAATCATTCCATACTTTACAAATTTTATTTTGCGGATCAATGAGAAAAATTTTATTCAGATAAGAATCGGTGACGAGATATGTCCCATTTACGAAACGACAAATCCCTACTAGCGAATTAAACCCAAACTCTTTCTTTGAAATAAAGTGTGGTGTCTTCTTCCAACGCCTTCCTCTACTTCAAGAATGTTTTTGATTCCTGGTCGAGCACCCAGAAATCTCCGTCTTTCTCCACCCAAAGTGAAATTGGCCGTCTCAACGGCTCATGTTTCTTTCCTGTAATTACATCCCAGAATGATCTTTTACCCGGCAGCCTCAGTAGGCCAGGAAAATTTCCATTGCACCTGCCCTTTTCCAAACCCTTTTTTGCCGGCTAGTAAAGTATCCTGAGCATGCGCACTTAATCCTGTCAAAAACAGAAATACCGCCGAAAATGCAGCAAGAGAGAATATTTGAGGAATACAATTCGCATTAAAACGATTTATACCCTACAAATCTACCTCCGTCCTCAAAAAATTTACAGACAAAAAGTCAGTTGAATCACCGCAGTTTGTCACTTGATCCGGCAGTGCGGCGGGGTGATTTTTTGTCACCCGTGTTTCAATTGTTAGCTAATTAGCCAATTAGCTAATTAGCCAATTCCAGATCGGGATTTACTAAACAAATTCTCCGTCTTTCTTTCCTGCGCATGCGGGCGTCGAGGATGGAGCTGATATTTCGGATGAAAAGACTGCCTTTTTCTGTCACATGGATGTGGTTGTTAATTTCGACCAAACCATCTTCAGCAAGCAGTGAAAGCTCTTTTCATCGCCTGCGGCTTTACAGCAGGCTCAAAAGTTTGAGAAGTGATATCGGCATTGCCGCGACACATTAAATCAAGAATGCTCTTGCGGATGTGCAAATCTTCGTCGTTGAGGATATGACCTTTGACAATCGGAAACTGTCCGCTGTTTACTTTTTGCTCGTAATCTTCTACATGTTCATCGTTCTGAGCAAAAGCTGTCCGGCATCACCGATGCTCGATGCCTGAGTGCGATGATCAGCTTGGAATCGGTAGCGGTATATCCCATAAAATTCCGATGCATTCTTCCGTTATTCACGGCATCGAATAATTTATCGTTTGGCAATGCAAAATGATCTATTCCGATAGCACGATAACCATTTGCAGTCAGCAATGATTTGCCGAGCTGATACATTTTCCATTTATCATTTGCCTTTTGAAGATCTTCTTTCGTATAACGGCGTTGAGCCTTGCTCTTCCATGGCACATAAGCGTACGAGTAGAAGGCAATGCGATCCGGCTTCAACTCATTTATTCTCGAAATCGTAAGCTGAACACTCGCTTCGGTTTGTAATGGCAGACCGTAAATCAAATCAACATTCACACTATTGTAACCTAATTCTCGTGCCCAGTCAACTACTTCTTTCGTTTTCTCGAACGACTGTTCACGGTTGATTACGTATTGCACTTTCGGATCGAAATCCTGTACGCCCAGACTGACACGATTAAACCCAACACTTTTCAATGCTTCCAAATGTTCGCGTCGCGTAAAATTCGGGTGCACTTCCACACTGAATTCGTGATCAGGATAAATCTTAGCATCTTTGGTAATGCCCTGAATGAGCTTTACGAGATTTTCAGGACTAAAAAACGTCGGCGTTCCTCCGCCCAAATGGATCTCACGAATGGTTGGTGTAGATGGAAGAATGGCGCGATACATTGCCCACTCTTTCAACACAGTTTCCAGATATGGTTCTTCAACGCGGTGATTGGTGGTAATGCGTTTATTGCATGCACAAAACGTACAAAGGTTCTCACAAAACGGGAGATGAATATAAATGCATAACTCTCCGTTTTCTTTTTTGAATGTATCGATAACGGAATTCTTCCAGGCATCAATGGTTAAACTTTCATTGTCCCAGTAAGGAACAGTCGGATAGCTCGTATACCTCGGCAACGGCATATCGTACTTGTTCAAGAGTGTTAATATATCTTCTCCCATAGTCATGATTAGAACTTGCTTGCCACTTCAATTGTTTTTTCAATATCTGACATTGTCAGTGCATTGTTCAGGAACCAACTTTCATAAGCTGACGGCGGAAGATATACTCCATTCGACAACATATGGTGAAAGAATCTTATTGAACAATGGAATATCGCATTTGGCAGCGGTTTCAAAACTTGTTACTCGGTGCGATCCGAAATGTACACTAATCATACTTCCCAGTCTGTTAACCGTGTGAGCGATTCCTTTCTTAGTTAATACTGCATCCATTCCTTCGCCGAGCGCTTTTTGTTTTTTGCTTCGAGTTCTGAATAGATGCCAGGATTGTTTTTCAAAATATCAGCGTAGTAAATCCCGCTGTCATCGCAAGCGGATTACCACTTAATGTTCCGGCCCGATACACATTTCCCAACGGTGCAATATGTTCCATAATGGCCTTCTTTCTCCGAAGGTTCTAAGGCATACTGCCGCTGATTACCTTTACGTTACGAGATCGGCGTCAATTTTCAAATATTCCTGTGCACCGCCTTTTGCTAAGCGAAATCCCGTCATTACTTCATCAAAAATGAAGACGATTTTTTCCGCAGCACAGAGCTTTTTAATCCATCTAAAAATCCGCCTGAAGAATGCAACCCATGTTTCCGGCAACCGGCTTCAATAATAATCGCTGCAATCTGATCTTTTGTTTTCACTGATCAGTTTCTGAACAGCAGCAAGATCATAAGAGCAACGAGGGTATCATCGACTCCTGAAGTCACTCCGGCACCGACTGAATATTAAATGTTGCCAAACCGCTGCCGGCTTTCACCAGAAATGAATCGGCAGTGACCATGATAATATCCTTCAAACTTTATAATCTTATTTCTTCCTGTATAACCACGGGCAAGACGAATAGCGCCTGCAGGCTTCTGTTCCACTATCACCATGCGAATCATGGTCACATTCGGCGTCATGGAAATAATTCAGCCATGTTTATTTCCATTTCAGTCGGTGCGCCAAATGAAATGGCCTCGCTCACCTCTCTGACGAATGGCTTCCACTACTCGATGACCATGTCCTAAAATCATAGGACCCCATGAAGCAATGTAATCGATGTATTGATTTCCATCGGCGTCGTACATATGTAAGCACCTTTGGCGCTCTTCATAAAAATCGGATTTCCGCCTACACTCTTGAATGCACGAACAGGTGAGTTTAACTGCCCGGAATCGTAGTTCGAGCACGACTGAATAACTTTTCGCTATATTGAATTGAGTACGCCATGGATTAAACGATTTTATAGTTTTTAACTGTATCACAAAAGCCTTTGCATGATCAACAGGAATATTTGGAAGAATTCCATGACCGGAGATTACAATGTATTTGTGCAAAGGCGTCAATCATTTCCTTTACAGACTTTTCAATTTCAGGAATTGAAGAAGAAGTTTACATGGATCAAAATTTCTGTACGTTTTCTTTCCTTTGTCATCTCTCTGGCCATTTCTTTGGAGTAACGCACCAATCGATGCCAATACCGGATGCACTTGATTCAGCAAGTTCAGGCAAGGCATACCAGCTTCCTTTAGGGAATAAAATTACCGGAGCTTTCGGACTCAGCGCATCTGAAATCTTTTTCAGATATGGCATTGCAAATGCATTGAAATCTTCCGGACTCAGCATACCGCTCCAACTGTCAAAAACCTGCACTGAATCTGCTCCTGCATCTACTTGTGCTGAAAGATATCTATGGTCACGTCAGCACTCTTTGCAACAACTGATGTGCTAACTTCGGTTGTGCAAAACAAAACTGTTTTGCTTTATCAAAACTCTTACTTCCTTTTCCTTCCACCATGTAACACAAGATTGTGAATGGCGCTCCGGCAAATCCGATTAAAGGAACTTTATTATTCAACTCTTTTTTTATCAGACGAATTGCCTGATAAACGTAATCGAGATTTCCGACAGCTTCCGCACCTGAAATGAGTTTATCGATGTCGGCTTGTGTCTGAATATGGAAGAAATGGCCCCTTGATTCGATGAGTTGCACCTCCAGGCCCATGGCTTGAGGAACGACAAGAATGTCAGAGAATAAATTGCAGCGTCAACACCTACGATTTCGACTGGTTGAATGGTAATTTCCACACGCCAGTTCAGGTGTCTGACAACGCGTAAAGAAATCATATTTGTTACGAAGTTCAATGTACTCAGGAAGGTATCGGCCGGCTCGATGCATCATCCAAAACCGGAGGACGTTCAACCTGCTCTTTCAATGCCCTGATAAATAAATGACGTATTCACGATGTGATGTTTTTTAGGCTCCCCCGGTAAAGTTTGCAAAAATACGCAGACAGATTATTCTGTCATATACTTTTTCAGCTCTTCGGCTATCTTATCGCCACCGCTTTGTAATAATTTCTGTGCGGCTTCTTCTCCGGCTGTTGTATATCGGTCAAGATCGAAATCCATATTTACCTCTACCTTACGTTTCCCGTCAAGCGACAGTATGTTTCCTGTAAAATGTACCTTCTGTCCGTTTACTTTTGCCAAAGCACCTACAGGCATAGAACAACCTCCGCGAAGTCCTCTGAGGTACATACGCTCAACGGTAACGGAAGCGGCAGTATCAAAATCATTTAACGGCTTACAAATCTCCATTGCTTCCGGATCATCTTCACGGCATACAACGGCAAGAGCACCTTGTGCGGGTGCAGGAAGCATCCAGTCAATTTCCTGACGATACGGAACATCCAGACCAATGCGATCGATCCCTGCCGATGCGAAAAGTGCTCCGTTCCAGGAAGCAGTATTTTTTAACTTTTCAAGACGAGTATTAATGTTGCCTCGAATAGATTCAATCTGATGTGATGGATATTTACTCAGCCATTGGGCCTTTCTCCGAAGACTGCTTGTTGCGATGGTAATCGCAGGAGTAATCTGAAAGCTGAAAAGACGGATCCTTATATACCAGTACATCGTGAATATTTGTGCGTTTAGAAATAGCGCATATTTTCAGATTCACGGGCAGTTGTGTGGGAACGTCTTTCAGAGAATGAACAGCAATGTCAATTTTATTCAGAAGGGCAAGGTCAAGAGTTTTTGTAAAAAATACCCTGAACTCCCCATTTCGTATAAAGGCGATGTCAGATTGATATCGCCTTCACTTTTCACAAGCACCAGTTCGGTTTTCTTTACTCCTGATCAGCCAGTAACTTTTCTATATGTTTTGCCTGCCACAGAGCCAGGCTGCTGTCTCTTGATCCAATTTTAATTAGCCGCTGCATATCGCATGAAGTTGTCTACAATCTTTTCCGGCTCGAGCTGAATCACATTGTTTTGTTTCAGACTGAGCACAAATCCCTGAATGGCTTTGTTCACCATTTCATTACGCTTTTCTTCGTCAAGACGTGCCAGGTGAGGACAAGATTTGCTGGCCTCAATAAGCATGTTCTTTAATGACATTATCTTGTTACGCTGATTGTAGAATCTGCTCCAATCAACAAACGCTGCAATATGACTATTTATAATCTGATTTGCAATCGGCAAATAAGTCTTACGATTTTCGAGTGATTTATCAAGAATGGCAGAAATTGAATTGATATCAAAAATCTCCACGTTTCCGTTTTCTTTACAGGCAGGATCAACTGTCTGAGGAATTGACAAATCAAGAATCAAAGAAACCTTAGAATCCACTAATGATTCCGGAGTGATGATGTAATTATCAGAAATCGCACTCATCACAAGAATATCAAAATTCTTTGCTTCTTCCTGAACATCTTCGTAACGGATGATTCCGAAACCATGCTCTTTCGCTACATCAGCCGCAGTGGCATAAGTACGATTGGCAATCGTAAGTTCGATATTCGGAAGATAATGCTTGATGTTTTTTGAAACGTTATTACCGAATTTTCCAAGACCAACCAGCAAACATTTTGCTTTACGGTTGCCAACTTTTTCCTGAAGAATTTCGATCGCTGCATAAGAAGCAGAAACAGTTCCCTTACTTATCGCTGTTTTTGTCTTCACTTCTTTAGAAGCCTGGATGCAGATATTGGCCATGCGTTCGAAAACCGGACCTAACATGCCGTTCTCTTTTGAAAGCTTGCAGGCATTCTTAAACTGACCGAGAATTTCATAATCACCAAGAATCTGTGAATCCAAACCGGAAGCAACAGAAAAAATATGTGATAATGCATCGTCAGTCGTTTTTACGAATTTGAACTGGTCTAACAATTCTTTCGGCTGACGGGTAACGGTAGTAATAACATTTTCGGCAAGATGAACCGGACCATTGCCGTAAATCTCTGTGCGATTACAAGTGCTCAGGACCACAAAGTCGGTGAAATTCAGCGATTTCGCTAAAGAATAACATTCGATCTGCTTTTCGGGAGAAATTGAAAATGCGCTGCGTGTGGCAACATCTGCATTCTTGTAAGAGATTCCGATTACGAATGTACTTTCCATAAATCAGGTATTTTTTAATATCACTAACCCTATTAATTGTATAACAAAACTATGTTGACCTTACATTTTCCTGAATGATGCTAATCATAGTATTCACTGTTTTTTTATTAGAAATGTCATGCGTTTTGGCAGGTTTTTCCTGCATTTCCGCAGGTTTTTACAGGTTTTGTCCAAAAAAAAACCCGCAACGACATTGAGCCGTTGCGGGTTCACACACAACATGATGTTCAAAAATGAACAGGCACTATTTTCAATTATTTTTTACCAAGGGTACGGAGGTAATTCACAACTGCCCATCTTTCATTGTCAGACAATTTTTCGTTGAAAGCAGGCATT
>JAXLTM010000009.1:0-94228 GCA_046330055.1 Bacteroidia bacterium
GACTTTTTCGCAGACTCGCGCAGAAGGTACGACAGATTGGAAAGTGTAAGATTTGTGATTTAATTTTAGATGATCAATTAATATTTTTGCATCAGACTTTTATTCTGATTTAGTTTTGAGCTGCATTTTTTACTTCAAATTCCTTTTCATTTAAAATTGTTGCCTGATTTCTGAACGAAATCATTCGCTTTGTCCCATTTCAGGAACCCACATATATTAATAGCGTTTAAGAAAAGTTAAGAATAACTTTTTTATGCGTAAGCCCACACTAATTCGCATGATGCTTTTTGTATTAACTGCATCTGCCATCACCGCCTGTGTAAAGCAGGAGGACCTCACCGTTGATTCCTTCTCTGAATGGAATCCTAATCTTGCCGTTCCCCTGATCGACGATTATGTCTCTTTCGCCGACCTCACAGGTTTGGCAGATCCAACTTCAGTACGAGTTGATGAACAAGGAAGAATCTGTTTTGTAGGAAACTCTTCGGAATATTCAATGGACGCAGCATCGTTCGTCAACATTCCGGATATTACTGATACAGGAAGTCTTTCACTCAGCCCGCAAGCTTTACAGATGCTTGGTGTGAATGGAAGTTTCTATCAGCACATCACTTCAACACTTTCTCTCAATGCCGGTGCAACAGTTGTACTTGATACAATGATTTTGAAAAGCACTAAGATTGATTTTACCTATTTGAATTCACTCAACCGGGCCGGAACGGTTACCATATCAATACCGTCGGCAACTAAGAACGGTGTAGCTTTTAATCAGACGATCGCCTTTACGGCGGGAAGTGGAGCGAACCCGTCGAATAATTTTCATCAATTCAATCTCGCCGGATATACGATCCGCTTTCAATCAGGAAGTCAGCCGAATTCAGTGCCGGTGGATTACACCATTAATTATATCGATGATAACATTCACGGTCCTGTTTCGGGAACCGGTATGCAATACACTGCAGTTCTGAATTCTGTTACATATTCATATGCGTCCGGAGATTTTGGAAATATGCTATTCAATATTCCGGTCGACACTGCAGCAATCAGCTTCTTTAGCGAAACTCCGGTTGATTCATTTTACTTCAGTGATCCAAAACTGAAAGTCTCATTTGAAAATGGAGTAGGAGCGCCGCTGTCAATTTCAGGAATCAGCATTCTTCCTCTCGACAAATATGGTCAGTTGATTGAGTTGATTTCAAATCCGGCTTTACCGGATCCCAAGAATATCAATGCGGCTGCATTTGTTGGAGATGTTGCTTATGACAGCATCCTTGTAAATGCGCAAAACAGCAATCTGCCATATATCATTTCACAGAAACCGGCTAACATCGTTTATGGTGCAAATGCACAACTTAATCCGGGCGGCATGGGCTCGCATAACTTCATTACAGATCAATCAAAGTTTGTAGCACGACTTTCCGCAGAAGTGCCGGTTGACGGATGGGCATCGAGATTTTATGTAGAAGATACATTTGATTTCGGAATGGAAAACGTAGAAGAAATTGAATCTGCAACGTTCCGACTCACTGCCGTGAACGGATTTCCAATGAGTGCGCAAACACAGGTTTATTTTGTTGACTCCGCATTTAATGTACTCGATTCATTATTAAATGGCCCGTCTGAAAAAATTATTGACGGCGCCGCTGTGAATAGTCAGGGTGTTGCAATTTCTCCAAAACAACATACGCACGACGAGACCTTCGATCAAAACCGGATGGAAACGTTGACAAGTTGTAAAAAAGTAATTATTCATTCGACATTATCTACTACTGACGCTCCATCAACAAGCGTGAAGATAATGCAGCACGATCGCCTGAATGTCAAAATTGGTGTACAGGCCCGACTTAAAATTAACTTTAACTGATCATCATGAAAACACTTACACCACGCACAGCTATCATTTTTATTTTCATTATACTTTTTTCGAGAGAAAAAATTATTGCCCAGTTCGGAACGCAAATTCCAATGCAACCGAATATCGGCCCTTCGGTCTTTTATCGGCCTTCAGTTTTTCCGCAGAATAAATTCTTTCTCGGTGTTCCGCTGATTTCAAATCTTAACGTTGGATTTACTCACGACGGACTCGACTTCTTTGGAGCGCGTACACAAACCGACAGCGGTATTGTACTCGACATGAACAAACTTATGGAAGGACTCGAAAAGCAAAACACCATTGCTCTTGAGTATTCAATGGATGTTTTGTCGTATGGCTTCAGAATAAAGAAATCCTATTTCTCGATTAATGTCAGTCATCGTGTGCCTATAATTTTCCGCTACAGCGGCGACTTTCTGAAAATGCTGTATTATGGAAATGGCGCATACATAGGACAAACAATGGATTTTTCCAAAACGTATCTGAGTGCTACGAACTATTGGGAAATTGGAGTTGGCTTCAACCGTAAAATTACTGATAAACTTTCAGCCGGTATTCGTGTGAGAAGATTGTTTGGGCTCGATAATATTTCTACCGATATTAATACTTTGAAGGCTACAACGAGCACTGAAAATTTTGCCATGCAACTGGAATCAGATATGGTTATTAACTCATCCAGTCCGATGAATCAACCCGGAGGCTTCGGTTCATTAACCGATTTCAAAGGCTACCTTCTTACTACCCGAAATTGGGGAATGGCTTTCAATGCAGGCGTAGCATATCAGTACAATGATAAATTGCTCTTCAGTATGGACGCTCTTGATTGGGGTGACATTACCTGGAGAAACAATACATCAAACAATAAACTGGTTAATGGTACTTATACATTTTCCGGTGTCGGTATGGGACAGATGTTCAATTCGAGCGATACGAGCGTGAACTACATCGACTCTCTGGCCAATTCTTTTAAGTCTGTCGATACAAAAGAACAATACGTTACTCCTCTTCCGGGTAAATTAATGTTCTGTACTGAATACCAGTTTGCAAAAAAGCTTTACGCTTCATTAATGCTTCGCGGAATGTTTTTGCCAAATGAAATGATTCCGGGTGGAGCAATTATGATCAGAAAAGATTTTGGCAAGCATTTGTCGCTTGACGTCAATTACTCCAGACAGTACAACTCTTACAACTCAATCGGTGCCGGCGCCAGTCTGCGCATGGGAACAACCAACTTGTTCGTTTTCCGACAACCTTCCGGGAACAATTTTCCCAACGAAAGGGAAGTCGGTGCATGTGAATTTTGGGCTTTGTGTGCTTATATAGTAAGTAGTAAGTAGTAAGTAGTAATTAGTAATTAGCAAAAGGCGCTTCTGCGAAAGTCTGCTAATTTTTTGCGTATTCTGCGGGAAACGTTTTTAGTAAGTAGTAATTAGTAAGTAGTAATTAGCAGAGGTAGGCGAATTCGTGCGCCTTTGCGATAGTCGACACTCTTTCTGCGAAAGTCTGCAATTTTTTTGCGAAAGTCAGCGGGAAATAATTGTAGTGCCTTCAGCATGGAATTCGGTCGAAAGGCCTGTTTTTTAGGTATAATCGGTAGTGTTGGCGGTTGCTGAAAAAATCTATTCACTAATCACCAATTACTAATTACTACCACTATATTTGCAAAAACAATCCCCTTATGAGCCTTGTAGTCGTTGGAACGGTGGCTTTTGATGCCATTGAAACTCCGTTTGGAAAAACCGATAAAATTATCGGAGGAGCTGCCACTTATTCCGGAATTTCCGCTTCCTATTTCACGAAAGATGTAAAACTTGTTTCTGTTGTCGGAGAAGACTTTCCCGGCGATATGATCAAACGCTTCGGCTCGCTCGGCATCACTACCGAAGGATTGCAAATCAAAAAAGGGCAAAAAACATTCTTCTGGTCGGGCCGCTATCATACCGACATGAATACACGTGATACGCTCGATACACAATTGAACGTATTACTTGAATTCGACCCTGAAATTCCTGCATCTTATCAGGATTGCGAATTTCTGATGCTCAGTAATCTGATGCCTCAGCTTCAGAAAAAAGTAATCGAACGTATGCAAAAACGTCCGCGCCTGATCGTGATGGATACGATGAATTTCTGGATGGAAACACAATGGGATGCATTGATGGAAACAATCAAGTTAGTCGACGTACTTACGGTTAATGATTCAGAAGCCCGTCAGCTGACTAATGAATACTCGCTTGTAAAAGCAGCTCAAAAAATTCTCAGCATGGGACCGAAGTTTCTCATCATTAAAAAAGGAGAACATGGTGCTTTGTTGTTTAATAAAGAACAAGTCTTTTTCGCACCGGCACTTCCACTGGAAGAAGTTTTTGATCCGACAGGAGCAGGCGACACATTTGCCGGTGGCTTCATCGGTTACCTCGCACAAACACGCGATATTTCATTCGACAATATGAAACGCGGAATTATCTACGCTTCAGCGATGGCTTCTTTCTGCGTGGAAAAATTCGGAATCGAACGCGTCGCCGAACTCAAACAAGCCGAAATCGACGAACGAATTCAGCAGTTTGTGAACTTGGTGCAGTTTGATATTGAACTTGTTTAGTAATTAGTACGTAATTAGAAGGTATTTTGTTACTATTTTCAAATTGAATCATTGATAGAAAGCGAATAGAAAATATTATCAAAAGAGAAGGGCGTTGTTAATCTTACAACGCCCTTTCTTTTATGACCAAAGTTATTCTTCTTTATTAAAACAGTTGGTGATCACCAAGCACAGGATTAAATCTTTTCCCGACCAGAAAATGCTACTTACTAATTACTACTTACTACTCACTACTTACTCATTTCAAAGTTTCCATTCACCGCCTCCCAACTAATAAGATTCCAGAATGCAGTCAGATATTCTGCACGACGGTTTTGGTATTTCAGATAGTAGGCGTGTTCCCAAACGTCAACTCCAAGTATTGGTGTGCCTTTTAAATCAGAAACATCCATCAGCGGATTATCCTGATTCGGTGTTGATCCGATTTCTAGTTTGCCTTCTTTGTTTACAATCAACCAGGCCCAGCCTGAACCGAAACGTTTCATTCCTGCTTCTTCGAATTTTGTTTTGAACTGATCAAAACTTCCGAAAGCAGATGTAATTGCTTCACCCACTTTTCCTGTCGGAGCACCTCCGCCATTTGGCTTCATGATCTTCCAGAAAAAGGAATGGTTCCAATGACCGCCTCCGTTGTTACGGATAGCCGTGCTGTAATGCGAAGCATTCTTCACTAATTCTTCCAGTGAAACTTCCAGTCCGGCTTCTTTCACTGCTTTGTTGAGATTATTCACATACGCCTGATGATGCTTGGTGTGATGAATTTCCATCGTCATCTTATCAATGTGTGGCTCAAGCGCATCGTATGCATATGGGAGTGGTGGTAATGTAAATTCAGATGGTGCAGAGAAACTTTCATTTTCACCAATCGCTTTCGCAATTCCTGATGAAAAAAACTGTGCTCCTAAACCTGCTAAAGCAAGAAAGGAACTCTTCTTCAAAAAATCCCGACGTGATGATTCCATGGCTGTTTGATTTTAGAGGAACGAAGTTAGCGAAAATGTTGGTAGAAGAATTGGTTTACCGTTACCTTGTTAGCCGGGTGTCTTTTTCTGTGTTTGGATGAATGCATTAAAGTCTGATTTTGATCCAAGCTTTTTCCAATGCCATTATTCACATCATCTTTGTTTGTATCTATTTAAGGGTTGAATGAAGCATGGATAAACCTTCTTTAATTTCGTAAGAATGCACTTTGCTCTAAGTAAGGATTAAAAGTGCTTAATAACACTGAAATCCAATAATTTAACAATTATAAGGTAGGTCAGGGGAGACAGAAATCGTTAACTTTGTATTACCCGATTGAACTCTAAATGAAATTCATGAAACCAAGGTCACTCTTCTTTTTACTCTTTCTTTTCAACTGCATTTATTTCCGTGCAGCAAATGGGCAGATTGTAATCAATGAATACTCGCCATCGAATATTACTACCATCAGCAATAATGGTGAGTATGACGATTGGATTGAACTATACAATGCCGGTGCATCAACTGTGAATTTGAATAATTACGATCTGACCGACGACTCTACCAATCTTCATCTGTTTACTTTTCCATCTTGCACCCTGAATGCAGGCGGACGAATCCTTGTATTCGCAAGCGGAACACTGAACACCGACCGCGTTGATCATTGGGAAACAGCCGTACAGTCAGGAACTACATGGAAGTATTATTACGGCTCTACGCCAGCAGATACAAACTGGAGAAATAATTCTTTCAATGATGCTTCATGGTCAAGCGGCCCCGGAGGAATTGGGTTCGGTGACGGTGACGATGCTACTACCATTCCACAGGGAACTACAGTCCTGATGCGAAAATCATTCACGATTGCCGACACTTCTCAGATTGTAAAGGCAATTTTCAATATCGATTATGATGACGGATTCGTTGCTTATCTGAACGGAGTTGAAATTGCACGCGCAAATATCGGACTGGCGGGTATCCGTCCCGGTTATGCTGATTTGGCCATTCTTGCACACGAAGCACAGATGTATCAGGGTTTTAAACCGGATTCATTCTTTGTTGACCGCAACGTTTTCAGAAGCGCCGTTCGTCAGGGCACGAATGTTCTTGCTGTCGAAGTTCACAATCAAACACTCACCTCTGCCGACCTTTCTGCAATTCCATTTCTTTCTTTCGGAATGAGAAATCCGGGAACGTTTTATTCGCCTACACCCGGCTGGTTTGGTACACCGGCACCGGAATATTTTACAGCTAACTTCAAGTTGTCGCGTAACGGAGAAGTTATTTATCTCTACGATGCAGCCGATGTTCTTCTCGACCGACAGGAATATACACTCATGTCGAATGATAATTCCCGTGGGCGAGTACCCGATGGTAGCAGCAACTGGTGTACGATTGCCACACCAACTCCGGGAACATCAAACAACTCTTCTACCTGTTATCTTGGTTATGCACTGGCGCCAGTCTTTAGTGTGTCAGCAGGTTTTTATTCTTCACCAAGATTTGTCACACTCACTGCACCGGGTGGAGGAATTATCCGTTACACTACAAATGGTGATGAACCGACGGCTTCTTCAACGCCCTATTTGTCGCCTATTCTGGTAACTTCCACCACAACTATCCGTGCGAAAACTTTCCTGAACAATTACCTTCCAAGTCCGGTGGTGAGCAATACATATTTCATAAATGAAAGTGTTCATCTGTCAGTCTTCTCCATCACAACCGACTCCCTTAACCTCTGGGATTACAATACCGGAATCTACGTCATGGGTCCCGGTGCGGATTCAATTTATCCGTACAAAGGAGCAAACTTCTGGCAGGACTGGCTGAAGGATGCATCGATAGAATATTACGACAAGGACAAAAATAAAATCTTCAGCATTAATTGTGCTATTTCCATTTATGGAAATTATTCACGTGCCAATCCTCAGAAGAGTTTTGAAATTCACGTTGCTGACCGATACGGAAACGGTGATATCTTCTATCCGCTGATTCCGGATAAACCGCAGATCACCAAGACGAATGATTTCGTATTGAGGAACTCAGGGACGGATTATAATGTCGTACACTTCCGCGATGCTTTCATGGAGCGGGTCATGAAGAATACAAACAGCGGTTACATTGCAGCCGAACCGGCAGTAGTGTTTCTGAATGGAAACTTCTGGGGCGTTTATACTATTCATGAAAATCATGACCATCACTGGATGGAAAACAATTACGGTTATAAAGAAACCGAAATTGATTACATGAAAGAGTATGGAAGCACGGTTGAAGTCAAAGCCGGAACAAGCGATTTCTTCTGGTCAACATATAACTACGCTCTTAGTCAGGATCCAAGTCAGCCGTCTTTTTATCAATACCTCGATTCAACATGGGATCTGAAAAATGTGTACGATTACTTTTCTGCCGAAACATACTATGTGAATCGCGACTGGATTGGAGACTGGACGAATAACATTAAGTATTGGCGTCCGATAGGTGGTAAGATGCGTTATCTCTTATATGACACAGACTTCGGTTGTGGCCTCGAAGGACTTTATACCGACAGCATGCTGCATATGGCTACACATCCGTCTGCCTTTTCTTATACATCAAATTTGTTCAATGCATTTTTAGCCAACCCGCAATTCAAAAAGGAATTCATTAACCGTTATGCAGATTTGATCAACACCACATTTATTCCTTCGACTATGCTTGGCATCATGCATCAGTTTCAGGATTCGATGACTTATGATATGCCACAGCATTTTGCAAAATGGGGAAGCAATATGACCCAGTGGCAACAACATATCAATTCAATGACCGGCTTTATTAATAACCGGCCATCTGTTGCAAGAGATCATATTCAAGGTGAATTCGGCCTTGCCGGTCAGGTTACACTTACGCTTAACGTTAGTCCGGCAGGTGCAGGAAGAATTCAGATATCCACCATCACTCCGGGATCACTCCCATGGAGTGGTGTTTACTTCCACGGAAATCCGGTGACGATTACGGCCATTCCGAATCCGGGATATACTTTCAATCACTGGCATTCTGATTCTGTGATTACGACGAACGATTTCAATCAGTCGACTACCTATGATTTTTCTTCCAGTGATCATATTACAGCTTATTTCACAGGATCTGCCGTTACACCACAGATTGTTGTAAGCGAATTGAATTATCATGCTTCTTCGACGATGGATGCCGGCGACTGGCTGGAATTACACAATTACGGCAGTCAAAGCATCGACATCAGCGGCTGGAAATTGCGCGATGAAAATGATTATAACACATTTGAGTTTCCGGTAAACACTGTTATACCTGCAAATGGTTATCTCGTCGTTGCGCACAGTTTTGAAAAATTCCGGACAATTTATCCGACCGTTACAAATGTGATTGGAGATATCGGTTTCAATTTCTCTAACGGCGGCGGACAAATTCGTTTGTTCAAATATGACGAAACCGGTTATCTGTCGTTCTATTATGCAACTGCAACACCATGGCCATCACTGCCTGACGGACAAGGATACACTTGTGAACTTACATCAAACACAGCCGATCCGAACGACGGTGCAAGCTGGTTTGCTGGTTGCCTTGGCGGTTCACCGGGACGCGCTTACAGCGGAGTCCTTGCCGGTAACACATCGGTTTCAGGAAGCACAACATTCTGTGTAGGAGGAAGCATTGCATTGGCTGTTCCTTATACAGCGGGTTATTCGTATCAGTGGCAACGTAACGGTATTGATATACCGGGAGCAAACGACACCTTGTATACTTCAGGACTTGCGGGCGATTATACTGTAAGAGTCTCTGCAAATGGTTGCATTAGCACTACTCCTATTGTTACTGTTACGACGGTAACACAGGGAGTTGCTCCGGTAATCACAAATGCATCGCGTTGCGGTGAAGGAGTCGTTCAACTTTCTGCAACAGCACCGGATTCAATTTATTGGTTTGATGCGCCGGGCGGAAACATTATTGGAACGGGACCAACGTTCAACACTCCATATCTACTCGCGGATTCTACTTTCTATGCACAAACCAGTCTGACCTGCCCGAGCAGTGTAGTTTCAGCAACAGCGCATGTACTCGCAGTAACAGATACGCCTGTTTGCAGCGACTTCAATCGTTGCGGTCCTGGAAATGTAATTCTTTTTGCAACCGATACTGCAACGATTAACTGGTACAATGCACCTACTGCAGGCGCACAAATTTATTCAGGAAACACTTTTGTAACGGGATACATTCCACACGATACGACATTCTACATGCAGGCCGGAATTCTTTGTCCAAGCATACGCGTTCCGGTTAACGTTACAATCACATCTTCTCCGCCACCGGTAGTCACCAATGCCTCACATTGCGGACCGGGAAGCGGAATCCTCACAGCTTTTTCTTTAGCACCGGTGTTCTGGTATGATTCGTTGACAGGCGGATCACAAATCGGAAGCGGAATTAATTTCATTACTCCGTTTGTGACTGAAACAGCTACATACTATGCTGAGTCTAATTCCGGATGTGCAAGCGAACGTGTACCTGTGACCTTTACCATCTTTGATATTCCTGCACCACCCGTTACATCAGATTCTTCACGATGTGGTCCGGGAAGCGTTCCACTCTATGCAGTTTCAGGTGTGCAGGTGTATTGGTATGACGCACCGACCGGAGGAAATTTGCTGACCACAGGGTCGCTGTTGAACACACCTAATATCAGCTCGGCTACAACCTTCTATGCAGAGTCCAACTTTATCTGTTCCAGTACGAGAACGCCGGCAGTAGCCGATGTGCTGCCATTACCATATGTTTATTTGGGGAATGATACTTCGGCGGAAATCGGCGATTCAATTCTCCTCTCTGCCGACCCGGGTCACTTGAGTTATCTCTGGTCAAATGGTGACACGACACAAACTTCATGGGTACATACAGCCAATGATTACTGGGTGATCGTTTCAGATGCCAATGGCTGTTCAAATTCGGATACAGTTACAGTTACTTTCTATGTTGGAATTGAAGATCCTGAATTCAGTAATGAGGTTGTTACCGTTTACCCGAATCCTTCGTCGGAAATTATTTCTGTGCTGCTGCATGCTGATCAAAGAGCAAACGCTATCCTTCAACTGGCTGATCTTTCCGGAAAAATTATTTTCGAAAATCAAATTACTCTTCAGTCCGGAAACAATAAGCAGATTCTCGACCTGAGAAGTTTTGCAAAAGGAATTTATCTGCTGAATGTGATTTCAGAGAAGAAAGTGGAGACGGTTAGAGTGGTGGTGCATTGATTAGTAATTAGTAATTAGTGATTAGTAATTAGAATCACCTTGTGAATCTTGTGGACTACGTGTTCTTTGTGGTAAAAAGAATTACTTGTAATGCCCCCTCAAAAGGGATTTTATGAAAGGTTAATCTTTTTTACCACAAAGAACACGTAGTCCACAAGGAGCACAAGGACCGGTGTGCGGAGCGGGCGCAATAACTCACCAAGAATTTCTTTGCTTTTACCAAGCCGGTTGCAGCATATTGACCTTTTTTGCGCAAAAAATCCAAAAGCAGACATATTTGGTTTTGAATATGAAGCACATTGAAATTGAGGCGAATGTGTTGAGGTTTATTTATTAATATATTTTAACTTGCTGTCGCTAAGGGAAAATTCCAATTATTATGAAGAGATTGATACAGCAGACTTGGTTTGTCGTGGCTATGATTTTAGTGACCGGATTGGTTTCTAAGGATGCAATTGCCGTATGTAGTGTTCCAACCGGCCTTTCTACGACCAACATTACGATGAACAGTGCCAAGCTTAACTGGGCAGCTACAACCTGTGATAGCTTCTTAGTTCGCTATAACGTTTCAGGAAGTACGAACTATCTGTATAAAACCGTAAAACCGGGAACACTGACAACCGTTACTATTACCGGCTTGTATCCGTCTACCATTTATAACTGGGTAATCCATACTTATTGCAGCGGAGGAACATCGGGTGCTTATCAAGCTACGCCTGCAACATTTACAACTTCTGCAGGAACTGTTTCTTGTGTAATTCCGAATTTAACTACAACAACTTCGATTGCTTCTAATTCCGCTGTGCTTTCCTGGAACCCAAATGTAACTGCTGATAGTTTTATGGTTCGTTACAATGTTACAGGAACAACAGCTTATACCTGGGTAAAATTTCCCGGGTCACAGCATACGTATACGATGACAAGTCTTCTGCCAAATACTTCTTACGACTGGTGCGTTCGTTGTATTTGTGCATCAAGCCCGACCCAAAGTTATTCCGTCATCAATTCGTTTACGACTCTGTCAAATAACTGCGGTGCAGCAGATCCATATTACTTTGGTACCACTAATATCACATCATCTACTGCAATTATCAGCTGGAAAGCTGTAACGAGTGCGCTCAGTTATAACATCAGATATGCTGTCCGATATTCAAATGCGTGGATTTCTACTACATCCACATCTATCTCGAAGCAGTTAAATAATCTCTCACCAACTACCTGGTACGAATTTCAGATTCAAACCGTCTGCTCAAGCGGCGCCAGCGCCTGGTCAACGAGCGGAATTTTCCAGACTACTGCTGCTTCACTTGCTCTTACCAGAGGACCTTATCTGAACCTTGCTACTCAGAATAGCATTTATGTTCGCTGGAGAACCAACAATGCAACCAACAGCACTGTGAAATACGGTACGTCGGCATCGAGCCTTACACTTACTGCTAATGATGCAACTGTAACGACCGAACATGTGGTTAAGCTCACCGGACTCAGTACTGCAACGAAATACTATTACTCAATAGGATCATCTACAACGACGCTTCAAGGCGATACAGGAAATTATTTTACAACCAATCCTGTAGTAGGTTCGACAGGGGCTGTTCGTATTTGGGCTATTGGTGATTTCGGTATTAATTCTGCTGCACAATGGGCGGTGCGCGATGCGTATAGGAATTATACCGGATCTGCAAACACAAACATTTGGTTGTGGCTTGGAGATAATGCATATTCAGACGGAACAGATGTTGAATACACAACGAATGTTTTCGGCGTTTATAACTATCGAATGAAAAATACGGTTATCTGGCCATCAACCGGTAATCACGATTTACATACTTCCAACGCAACCAATCAAACAGGCCCGTACTTCGATGCATTCACATTGCCAACTGCGGGCGAAGCAGGCGGAAGACCAAGCGGAACAGAAGCATACTACTCGTTTAACTATGCCAATATTCACTTTATATGTCTGGAATCAACTGATGCTTCTTTCAGAGCGGCAAGCGGCGCAATGGCAACCTGGCTTACAGCTGACCTTGCAGCGAATACGCAGCGCTGGACAGTGGTATATTTCCACCATCCGCCGTATTCAAAAGGCTCACACAACAGTGATGTTGAAACAGAATTGCTGCAGATGAGAACCAACATTACGCCGATTTTGGAAAATGCAAAGGTGGATCTTGTGCTCTGCGGACATAGTCACTCTTACGAACGCTCAATGATGCTTAAAGGGCACTACGGTGTAGAAAGTACATTCAATGCTGCAACAATGGCCGTTAATTCGGGAAGTGGTGTTTATCCTAATTCATATGTGAAAACAAATCCGTTCAACGGTACTGTGTACGTAGTATGCGGTGTATCCGGACAAATCGGAGCGTCTACTGCTGGCTGGCCACACAATGCAATGTACTTCTCTTCACTTTCATACTACGGATCGTTAGTGATTGATGTACTCGGTGATCGCCTCGATTGTAAATTCCTTACCAGCACCGGTGGTGTTGCCGACCAATTCACCATTCAGAAAAACGGAGTTGCTCCGCCATCGAATCGTTTAGCTGATGATGAGCCTGGAGTTGATCCATTGATTTCCATCTATCCAAATCCTGCTCACGATAATGTTGCTGTTCAATATACCATGCTCAATGCAGGTGAGACTACAGTAAACATCACAGACGTTACCGGCCGTATCGTTTATTCTGTCAACCGCGGACAAGAAGAAGCGGGTAATCACGATTTCCAACTCAGTCGCGACCTGACAGGTTTGCCGAATGGCATTTACTTCATCAAAATTGAAAATGGTGAAGAGTCGAGAACGGCGAAAGTGGTGCTTGAGTAGAAATTGGTAATTAGTGATTAGTAATTAGTAATTAGTAATTAGTAATTAGTAATTAGTAATCAGTGATCAGTGATCAGTGATTGGTAATTACCACCTTGTCAATTTTCTAATTACTAATTTCTAATTACTAATCACTTTTTTAACCACCATATCGTTTCCTTCAATTACCCGAATGAAATAAACTCCTTCCGTCAGGTTCACTGAAACCGGAAGAGTTAGTACGCGGGGCTCGCTGCGGAAGTTGGTGGTCGAAACAATTCTTCCATTCAAATCAAGAATAGTAATTGAAGCATCTTCACCTCCGGCAAAGCCGGCTTTTATTTCTATGGTGTTGAATTCGGAACTGCATTTAACGGAGATTAATTTCAAAGATCCCGATTTTACTTTTATGGGAACTATGTCGCTGTACGTGCTTGTTCCGTCATAATCAGTTTGCTTCAGACGATAGTAGATGAGCCCGGTGTATGGGTTTTCATCAAAGAGCGAGTAGTTTAATAATTGAGTGCTGTTTCCTGCGCCGCGAACAAGACCAATAGCACTGAAGTGAATTCCATCGGAACTTCTTTCAACAATAAAATAGTCGTTGTTGATTTCTGAAGCCGTTGTCCATTGTGTTTCAACAACACCATCGGCGTACTTTGCAGTGAATGACAATAATTCAATCGGCAGTGGATTCTGAGATGTGATGGATGCAAGAGTGAATGGTCCCCATCCTGTAGTAACAGCAGAAGTAACAGTTCCGGCAGATGTGTTTCCACTCGTTGCTGTATTTCCTTCATTCAACCATTGTGTCGAATTCCATCGCGCTACACGCAGATCACTTAGTGCAGTAACGCCGCAGCTGTTGGCTGCCCAGCTTAATGTTACATTCTTTGTTGAACTGCCTGTGTTTTGTGTCAGCGTCCAGTATTCGCAAGAGCTGACATGATTCAACGAAACGTCAACAGCGGTTCCATAAACGCTCTGCGGATTGAAATAAAAATATTCTGCAGTGAACACATCGCTTACCGTTGCGCCGCTGCCAACATTGATACCAATAGTGCGCAATAATGAATTCTTGCCTACAGGAAATGTGAATGCATCATTTCCGATCTTTTGCATTGGCCCGTTAATAAAGGAAGTGTTGCTTGCATTTGTACTCGTTGCATTATCCTGTACTTTTATTAATGCAGAGGCAGAGGTGAATACTATTCCATTTGTCAGATTCAAATTTCCATAGACAGAGGCATTCATTGCCATTGAAACACTGCCGCTTGTTTTGTTTACTTCAAACTTCCAGGCGTTCAATGTTCCGCTTCCCGAAATACTCTGTGAATTGGCTCCTGAAAACAGCAATGTAGAAGTTGAAGTGCCGTATGAGTGTGTTCCGTTGCAAACAAGATTGCCCTGAACATCGAAGCCTGTTCCTTCATTTCGCAAAGTGCTGCCTGAAGCGATAACAAGACTGCCCATCACTTTTACAGGCGTAGAGTAAGTGTTTGAATAAAGAAAGCTGACAGAGCCGCTACCATTCCCTCCGACATAGAAATTTCCTTTTATCACCGGCGCATTATTACTACCGGTGAACTTGCATAAGTTGTTAGAGTTCCAACTAAGGGAATTATTTTCAATGTATAAGTTTCCGTAGGCTGCTTGTGGATTGGGCGGACCGCCGTTTGTTGTAGAGATGCTCGGCTCGACTGATGAACCGGCAGCTTTTCGGCAAATCCAGTTTGAAGTAGCCGGAATATTGGCAATGCCGTTGTAGTATTTCAATTGCCAGTTTGTGCTGTTCGTATTGTAGGTTTTTATATATGTACCCGCCGAACCTAATTGCCAACGCGATGTGTTAACCCAGACAACAGAAACATTACTTGAATCTTCAAGCGTTCCGTCGACCTGCAGATCGACAGCCGATGGGCCGTCTTCAATCGCAAGAGCCGTTCCCCAACTGTTCCAGAAGGTTGCGCCGGAATTAACAGTGAGTTCGTCGATCACCAGATTGCCGATGCCTGCTGTGTTTACTGTATGCGGACTACGAATCGTAACCGCTTTATCACCCGATGATGGAGGAGCCGTTGCAGGCGACCATGTTATTCCGTCAGGAGACGATTCCCACGTTGAAATTGTGTTCCAGTTACCCGATTGAACAGAACGAAAATATTGCGGAGCAGCCACCGGATCACCTGAAACTACGATGTTGTCAATTGCCATTCCGCAGGAAGCTCCTCCAGCCGGTGTTGTGCTGCGCGAAAATGCCCACCGTAACTCCACCACATTTTGATTATCGGTAGTACTGCCGAGTGAAAGATTCACAAAGTAGTCGATCTGATTTTGTAACCGATCCGAACTGCTATGAACATAGGAAGAATCTACAACTGTGAATGCGCCGGATGTTCCGATGCGATATTGAAAAACAATTCCTGTGTTTTTCGGTTGCGGGTTTATCATCTCCACATCGTATGAAACTTTTACGTTTGTGAATCCTGTTGTTTTTATCGCCAGCACAAGCTGATCGGTTCCTGTTGATGAAGAACTGGTCTGAATGTATAGTTGTCCGTTGTTGACATTTACTCCACCGGTTCCAAGGCCTGAGTAGCCATATGCTCTTCCTCCACTTTTTACGACAGTTGCTGAGTCAAACGACGGCTCATCACCATTCGGATTACTGTTGGAAGCGGCAAGCTGACTTGTACTCGGTGCTCCGCTGACTTTCCAGATTGCAAATCCGGCCGGCAATGATGCTGAAGTGAACCAGTTGTTTCCAAAGTCTTCCGACATTGGAATTTGCCGGGCAGTCGGGTGCGTTTGTGCGAATGAAAAAATCGCTGCAAACTGCAGGAAAAGAAGGAATTTAATGCGTTTCATGATGGTGCGTTGTCACCAAAATACAAGCATTTCGGGGCAAAATTCTTGAAAACATTCAACAATTCTTACAGATGAATCGGCTGAATGCTTTAATTTTAGTCACTTTTTAAGCAATTCCCTTCGTATGAATCACCCTAACGAACACATCGCAGTAAAGTGGTTTCTGGCCTTTAATAATAAGGACCTCGAAGGCCTTCTTTCACTCTACAGCGATCATGCAAAGCATTATAGCCCGAAACTGAAGGTGCGCCATCCGGAAACAAAGGGAATGGTCGTCGGTAAAGATGCACTGCGAACCTGGTGGCAGGATTCCTTCAATCGCCTTCCAACACTGCATTACAAAACACTTTCAATCATAGCTAATCACAATAAAGTGTGCATGGAATATGTGCGTCAGGTTGAAGGAGAAGAAGATTTACTCGTGGCAGAGATTTTAGAAATTGAAGGCGGAAAAATAGTTGCTTCAAAAGTCTTCCACGGTTGATTAGCTTTTCGTGTTATTCCAAAGCCTGAAGAATTTGAAGTTGGCACTTATGCATATCAAAAGGTGTCCGCCGGTATGCATACGATCTTCTTTCACGACATTGTACACCCCGTTCTCTTCTTCAATTTCTATTTCTTTTCCAAAGTGCAGCATGTACTGAGCTGTTAAGGTGAGATCAAGGCGGTCTGTGATATTGAAGTGCGTGCCCAAACCCGCTTGCGTAGCCATACTCAGACGACTATTCTTATTGCTCTCGTCATTCAGGAGAAAAACGTGTGTGTCATCAAAGCAATGTCCGAGGATGATGTAGGGCTGTAGCAGATGATCAAAGTTGACATTTTTGCCGGGATAGTACATTAGGGACCACCCGATATGATAATCATTTCTTTGTGCATAGCCACCAATTTTCGACGTTAAATAATCAAGAAACCATTCTGTGTTTAAGTGATCATTTAACTGAATGCGATACTGTCCGCCGATTCCATTACCATTGGTCTCGTGTTCAATATCGTTGAATAAGCTAAACGTGTTTCTGGTTCCCAAAGAAAACCATCCGGAATTTTTTCCTTTAAAAAAATCGCCTGCATTAGCAGTAAGTGTTGCCGAAGCAAATAGAAAAGCAATCAACGTTTTGCGGAACATAGGTTTGTTTTCGTGATTAACGGGTGGAGGAATTTGAAAATTTGTGCAATGATAAAAAGCTTTGTGGGCAATCAGTGATTAGTGATTGGTAATTAGTGGATATTGGAGTTTGAAGTATGTTTTTATTTGAAGGGCAGGTTGGATTTTTTTTAGACAGGCCCAAGACAAAACCGCAGAATTTTAAAATTTTCGAAGAAAATAGTGCTTGTTTAGAACGATTCTAAATTGCACTTTTGCAATCTCAATCCAATGGCAATGAAACTGAAGCCTCTTTTCGCGATCGCTATTCCTGTTTTTGTAATCGGAATTTCATCTTGTGAAAAACTGATGCCGTCAGCACCGGAAACTGATCAGGTTATGGATGCTCCGCTGAGCGGACTAACTCCTGCGCAGAATAAATTATTCCTCGAAGGTGCAGAGGAGTTTGATGAAATCTATACTTCCGAAACCGGACTCGGTCCCATATTCGTTACAACTTCCTGCAGTGGTTGTCATGCGGGAGATAATAAAGGACACCCATTTACTATTCTTACGCGCTTTGGTCAGGATGATACAACAGGGAACCATTTTCTCACCATGGGCGCACCGCAAATCCAAAATCGCGCACTGTCCGGACATACCGGAGAAAGTATTCCTGCAGGAGCAACGTCTTCAAAATTCATTGCACCGATTGCTGCAGGTGTTGGTTTTCTAGAATTAGTCAGCGATCAGGATTTATTAGCTATGTCGGATCCTGCAGATGCAAATGGCGATGGCATTTCAGGCGTACCGAATTGGAATACGATTCCTTCCTGGGTTGTTCCTTTTCAAAATGCGGTAACACAAAACGGAAAATACATTTGTCGCTTTGGAAGAAAAGCATCAACCTACAATCTTCATCAGCAAACTGCAGGTGCATTTAACAATGACATGGGCATCACCTCCACTTTTCTTCCGGTAAATCCAACCAATTATCTCGACGGACTGCAACCTGTTACCGTTGCTGATCCGGAAGTGAGCGACAACAGCATCAATGCAACCGTCTTTTATCTTCAGGTTCTTCAAACTCCTTTTCAGAGGAACACATCTGACCCGCAGGTTCAGCAAGGTGAAATGGTGTTTAAGCAAATCGGTTGCGAAGACTGTCATCGTCAGACATTGAAGACAGGATATTCTCCCGTTGCACAACTGAGCTATCAGGAATTTCATCCATACACAGACCTGCTCTTGCATGATATGGGAGCGGAACTGGATGATCACTATACCGAAGGCACTGCACTTACCTCGGAATGGCGGACAACACCCTTATGGGGCGTCGGACTTTCTACTTCCTCTCAGGGTGGAGAAATGTACTTGCTTCACGATGGCAGAGCACATTCTTTTAATGAAGCGATTCAGTTTCATGGAGGAGAAGGAAGTAACAGCCGCACAAAATTCAATCAGTTAAACGATGCGGATAAGCAGGCGCTCATCCGTTTCCTGGAATCTTTATAATGGAACGAAAAGAATTTCTAATCGCCTGCGGTAAACTTTGCATTGGTGGCGTATTTGCTTCTACGTTGCTTAACTCTTGTATGAGTACCCGCTATGCTGTCTCAACATTGGAGAATAATATTCTTACGGTTAGTATAGACGAATTTTTTGAAAACCCGGGCCGCACAGGAAGAGTCAGGAAGTATATTTTGTTAAAGACGGAGAAAATCGTGACTCCTATCTGTGTTTACAGGTTGAATGATAACGAATACTCCGCTGTGCTGATGCTTTGTACGCACAATGGTTGTGAATTGAATCCGAACGGAGACTTTCTGGTTTGCCCGTGCCATGGAAGTGAATTCAGTAATAAGGGAAAGGTGCAAAACCCACCCGCAGAAATTGATTTGAAAACATATACGATTACAAAGGATGAAAAAAACATTTATATCCACCTGGCATAAAGCGGTTTTCTTTTATGCAACATTATTTTCGCTGCAAACTTTTGCGCAAAGTGACACACTCATTCACAGAATTTCAAAAGATTCAAGTGTCACGGCGATGAATATGGACGCTATTTATGACCGCCCTTTTTTCTCAGCAGGAAAAATCCCTGTTGCTATTGGCGGATACATGGATGTGAATACACAATACGAATCAACAGGCGGTGTTGACGAAGGCTTTTCTTTTCAAATGCGAAAGTTGTCGTTAATGATCGGCAGTTCTATTTCTTCACGTGTAAAATTTTTATCCGAAATCGAATTTGAAGATGGAGGAAAGGAAATCGGTTTGGAATATTGTGCCCTCGATTTTCAATTTCACCCGATGTTCAATTTACGAGGAGGAATTATTCTGAATCCGATTGGAGGATATAATCAGAATCATGATTCACCGCGATGGGATTTCATAGACAAACCATTCAGCGCAACAGGAATTATTCCAACTACACTAAGTAATGTAGGGATGGGTGTTCATGGGAAATATTTTTATGGACATTGGTCGTTTGGCTATGAATTCTACCTAACGAATGGTTTTGATGATAAAATAATCGACAACGACCTCGGGAGAACTTCTCTGAGCGAAGGACATGAGAACGCTGAATTGTTTGAAGAAAGCAATAGCGGGCTGCCATTGGTTACAGGAAAATTAGCAATCCGGAACAGAAAAATCGGCGAAATCGGATTCAGTTACATGACGGGCGTTTACAATAAGTGGAAAGAGGATGGATTGATCATTGACCGGAAGCGAAGCGCAGGAATATTTGCCATTGATTTCACCACGGCTTTATGCAACGACAGACTTAACATTACCGGAGAATATGCATACAACAGCATAGACATCCCTGATTCATACACTCAACAATACGGAAATAAGCAATGGGGATTTTTTACCGATGTAGTCTATACTTTTTACCAGGGAAATATTCTCGGGTGGGACAAGGCGAAGCTGAACGCCGGCCTGCGTTCAGAATATGCAGACTATAATGTTGGAACTTTTCGTGAAACCGGAACAAATATAGGCGACGATGTAATTTCGTTTTGTCCCTCCTTGGCCTTTCGTCCGACAGGAAGTACCGTGATTCGCTTTAATTACCGGATTGAAAGCGCGCACGATTTGTTCGACAATGAAGCGGTGAAGACAAATGTGATTCAATTCGGATTTAGCAGCTACTTTTAAAAAGTTGAGCAGAGTCTGAATGAAGCGGTCGGATTTACTTTACAACTGCAATCACCATTCCGTCGTGTTCCTTACTGCCAACATTCTGTACGATAGTAGCCGTTACTCTCGAATCGTTTTTCAATGATTCATTCAGACGCTTTACACCAATTACTTTTTCATCGTTTGAATTATCATCAAGCACTTTGCCGGCTCTGATCACATTGTCGCAAACGATGATGCTTCCCGATCGCGACAGCTTTACTGCAAAGTCGAAGTACTCTTTGTAGGGAGGTTTATCGGCGTCGATGAAAATAAAATCGAATGGCTGTTCATTTTCTTCGGCTAATGATCCAAGTGTTTCTAATGCTTTGCCTTGTTTTACTTTTACCAAATCATTTAATCCTGCTTCGTTTAACTTTTGTTCGGCTACTTTAGCATATTGAGAGTCGAATTCCAGTGTAATCATTTTTCCGCCGGGAGGAAGTGCCCGTGCCATCCAGATTGTACTATACCCGCAATATGTTCCGATTTCGAGAACACGTTTCGCATTGCAGGCTTTCATCAGCACCTGCAGAAATTTACCCTGATTAGAAGAAACACTTTGTTGCGGCCAGTTATTTGCGTCGATGATTTGAATAATACTTTGCAGAACCTGGTCTTCTGAGGCCAGCAAAGAACTTATGTATGAATCTACTTCTGAGAAAATGGTATCGGTGTTTTCCTGCATAAATTATTTTTTGGATTTGAATCGGATGAAAACGTAATCACCGGTGTCATCTTTGAATTGGCGTTTAACTTCTTCAAAACGTCCCGATATTAAGTCGGATTGCAATTGCAGAAGACCTTTTTCGACTTCTTCCTTTCTTGACAAAGCAGCAAAAGAAGAAATGCCACTTCTAATTGTTTCATCGAAATAAATTTCCGGTCTGTGTTTTCCGGTGAAAAGAAAGTGATCGGTCAGCGAATTATCGATGTAAAAAGGATGTGTGCTCTCCAGTCGCAATTCACTGCCCTCGATTAACGATAGAATTTTATCCTTATCAGCCATTTGCACGGTTGAATCATACATCATAACAGGAAAGTAGTGATTCAGCCAATAATTTTTCATTTGTTCGGGAAACGTCGAGAAAAGAACAAATGTTCCGCCTGATTTTATTACCCGTGCGATTTCCTGAAACGCTTTTCGGGGATCTTTCCAATGATGAAGAGTGAGTGTTGCAATACCGCCGGCAAAATAATTATCCGGGTAGGGGATTGCCTCAGCTGTGCCTTGCTTCCATTCAACACTGACTTCTGAGGCCAATGCTTTTTTAAGCATTTCATCAGAAGGATCAACACCATACATAGTAAGTCCCATTCGACTTAACTCTTTCGTGTAATTACCCGTGCCACAGCCAATGTCAAGATAACGTTCACCGGATTTTGGCTCTAATAAATCATGGAGCGTTTTTAAAATGCGCTGATCAGCGGAACGTGTAGAGTTGTAAGTGAGGCCGATTTGGTTATACAGAATCATTATCGTAAGTGGTAAGTAGAAATTTATGCAGGCTTGTGTAACTTGTGACACTTGTGTTTTATGTGGTAAAAAAGATTAGTAGAAAGTTGTCTCCAATTCACGAGTGATTACAAGTAACTTTTATTTACCACGAAGCCACAGAACCACTTAGTTTTTCTGCGCAAGTCAACTCTTTTGTTCTCGCCCTCTGCGGGAAACCCCAATTCAGTGATTTCATTTTTAATTTCTGTGCTTGGAGCTTGTCTCGCTGCGGCGGATGGGAAACAAAAAATACCACTAACACAAGAAACACAAAATTTAACTACTTTATTCCTTTCGGGTATTCGAAACCTGTTGCTGACTCTTTCGTTTTTATTTCGCGGATTTCAATTTGCACATTTTCTACATAGGCAAATTCGGGATTTTGTTTGGCCAACTCAATTGCATGCTCAATGGATTCTGCACGAAGATGATAATAGCCGACCTGAAACGAAGTCGACTCATCTATCTTTTCCCACTTCCAGTTGTTGCCATCTTTAGAGAGAATAATGCTGTTACGAAGAATTGGTTGAGCAGCGATAAGATTATCTTTTTCGCGAAGTGATTTTATATACACTTCACATTGTCGCACAAATTCAAGATGACGCTCAGGAGTAAAGGAAGATTTACCAGCTCCTGAATTTCGAATAGTCAGCAGATATTCTTTTTTCATGTTTTCTATTCTGAAATTGTATCGACATAAATGAAGTGAGTCACTGATTAATTATTGTAGTACCAGTAACTGTCTTTGTGGTATGCCCGATCCATTTAGTATGGACAGAAAATACAGCCCTTTGGGAAGGTCACTCAAATCAATCTTATCGGAAGGAGAAGACTGAAGAATTAAATCGCCTGAATAATTGTAAAGTTGAATGGAAGAAATTGGTTTTGCACTGACGTTTTCTTCTATTTGAAAAATTCCGGATGAAGGATTGGGAAAGACGATATAGTCAGACGCAGTAGGTGAAGGAGAGAAAACACCGGTCGACAACATTGTTGAATCACCAAATGCTAGCCAATACACAAATACGGTATCACTTTCATGCATAAAATAATATTGGCTCCGGTCGAAGTATCCGCTTCCGGCTGCGCTCAATCCGTAGACAATGCCTCCGGTATCCCACCAGCCACCGGGGTGGACTGCAGTAAAGACGCTACCATTTTTGCAGGGATCCTGAAAGAGAGGGCGGTTCCAGGTAATATTCACAGGAAAATTATCGGTCACAACATTGATCTCAATAATCTCATTGAGACCGGCGAAACCGTTGCACGACTCATGAACAATCTGCTTCTTCGTTTCGAAAGGCAAATCAGTGAAACCAAAATTCTCCAAAAACCATTGATTGCCTGCTCTGATATCAAGACCGGAATGGTAAGGTGCGTTCAGGATATTAATTTCATTGAATTGCGGATCGATAGTATCTGTCCCTTGCGGGTCACTTCCCATGATAAGACTATCGGTGTTCCCGATTGCATCGATGAAATGCATGGTAAATGAAAAATTCTGTCCGTAACTAATGCTAGTGAGCAGAGCAAAAAGCAAGAAGAGGCGTAGTTTCATAATGCAAAGACGTTGGAAACGGATGAATGAAATTAAGGAAAATCTTCGGATAGTGCAAGTGGTTGCCGGGTGGCTTAGTGGTATTTTTTTGTTTCCCACGGAAATCACAGAAATTAAAAATGAAATCACGGAAAGCGGTTTCCCGCAGAAGACGCGGACAAAAAATTTGACTTACGCAGAAATTCTCCGTGTCTCTGTGCCTGAGTAGTAATATATAAAGCATCAAAAGAGATTATTTCCCCTCAAAAACCGAATCCGCAATCCCCTTGTTGATGACATACTCCGAAAAGCGAATGAAAATTTTCCCGCTCTTTTTTGCAGGGGTGTTGTCATCCTGACTGTTTTTATTGATGTCCGTTGCTACGCCTTTAGGGACTTTGAATTTTTTGACGTCAACAGTTACAATCATACTATCAGGTAAACCGTATTGCTCCTGATCGGTGTAGGTGTATTCAAGCAGGAGTGTGCCGTTGCTTCTTGTCGTAATCTGTGACTTCAGAATGAGATTGCGTTCTGTATCTACCCAGAGTTTTGCCAGCGTGAGATCACTGGTGTCTGATACAGGAAGCAGAATAACAATTGATGCCTTGCGATTTCGGATCGTTTCTGTTCCATTTAGAATAGCGGTGTAACTTCCCGGATTGCTCAATAATTTTGTGAGATCAGACAAACCTTGTTTGGGTAAAACAGCAATGCTTTTTGAAATGATTCTGAATTTATCTTTCTGCTTGAAATATACTTTTGCTCTTACAGGCAAAATTTTAATCAACGGAATGTCACTGCGGATTACTACTGATGCGGAGTAATCGTGAACTTTATCTGTCTTCGATGTAACGCCTTTCAGAATTTCCTCTGCAGTTTGAGCTGATACGACGAAAGGAATGAAATAAATCAGCAGGAGGATCAGTTGCCTCATGTGGTAATATCTTTTTTATTGAACGAATAAATTGCAATGCTGATGAATGCGATATTGTGGACAATCAAAATCCCAATCGATTTCAGAATATCTTTTACAGGAAGCGGGTCTTCGAAAAAACTTCTCCATGCCACCATATGAGTGGTGAACAAAAACGGACGAACATTGTCGAAGATTTTTACATCAAGCGTGCCGATGATGGTGAACAGAATGATAATAGCCATCGTAGTCACAATAGGTCCGATGGAATTTTCGGAGAAGACGGAAAGACAAATTGATAAAGAGCTTACCGTTAGCAGTGCAAGAAATGCAACAGCAAAGCCACAGAGGTATCTCCAGTTGATATCACCGTCCTGCAGGATTACCATGCCATCGCTGTTCACGACTAAGAGATCGCCGGAACCGAAGAGCAGCTTGCCAACAACTACGGCCATAATTCCCAGCCAGATTACTATCAAAATTGTATAGACACCTCCCGCTGCGAATTTTGACAGAAGCAGATTTGTTCTTGAAATCGGTTTGGTCAGTACCATTCTTAACGTGCCTGTTGCTGCTTCACCGGAAATTAAATCGCCCGTTACCAAAGCTACGAGCAATGGTATGTGTACGATGAGCATCTGTAAAACAATGAATGCAACTAAATTTCCATTGAGAATATTTCCTTCGAAATAAAGTGTTTGCTCAAATGAGGCTGTGATAAAGGAGATGAAAGAAACGCCGTCTACTTTCAGGGCAAATAGGATAACTCCAACCAAAACGGTAATGACACTCAGCCCGATGTAAGATCTTGGCTTGGCAGCAATCTTTATGAATTCGTTGTAGATACTTTTAAAAAACATCAGCCGTTGACAATTTTAATGAAGTAATCTTCCAGTTTCCGCTTCGACTCAATCCGGTATACACTTATTCCTTTAGCATTCAATAATTGATTGAAGCGTGCAACTTCGCCTTTCGATGCGCCAAGAAGGAGTTGATTGTCCGGCGTGAGGTTAATAGTTACCCCACGCATGGATTCATCAGCAACTTTCATTGCAGCCACTGTGTCACTTACCTCCATGTTTACTACCAATTCGTCGCTGTTCAATAAATCAGACACACTTCCTTCAACCACCGACCGACCTTTATTGATGATGACCATTCGGTTTGAAATAATTTCTATCTCGGATAAATTGTGAGAGGATAGAAGCACCGTTTTGTTTTTCTCACTGCGTAATTGAAGAATGAGATTTCGGATGTCAATGATGCCCTGAGGATCAAGCCCTGTTGTTGGTTCATCAAGAATGATCAACTCCGGATCGTGCAATAATGTTTGCGCAATTCCCAATCGTTGTTTCATTCCGTGTGAAAAGCCGCCGACCTTATCTTTTTCCCTGCCTGTCAATCCAACGAAGTCAATCATTTCCAGAATTTCTTTCTTCGAAGAATCTTTTCCTGAAATTCTTGAAAAGATTTCGAGATTCTGATAAGCGGACAGGTATTTATAAAAGTCAGGTTTCTCTATTATACTCCCAATACGCGAAAGAATGTTACTACGATGTTGCGATAACTTTTGTCCGAAAATTTCAATCTCACCCTCATCCGGTCTGATGAGTGAAAGCATACACCTGATCGTCGTACTCTTCCCCGCCCCATTCGGCCCTAAAAACCCAAACACATCACCTTTGTTCACAGTAAAACTTACATCCGTTACTGCTTTGAAAGAGTTGAATGATTTGGAGAGGTGGGAAGTGGAAATGATGCTCATGAGTAATGATACTCTAAACGGGAAGTCTTTGTGGTAATATATTCTCGGAATTGGCTATCAACAATCTACAAATGTATGGATTGTACCGTGCCTTGATTTTTCTTTCTTTTTGTTTCGCCAAAAAGAAAGAAACAAAGAAAAAGGCGACCACGCGCAGCCTCCTTCTCGGCCTACAAATTTATTCAGCTTTCTATGTATAAGCATTTGTTCTTTAAATAATCTTATTTCTTCGAACCTTCACCGAGAAGGAGGCCGCACGCGCGTGGACGGCCCCCCACAACTTTTTGCTTTTTGTATTCCTTCTTAATATTTTGGTGTTGCTTGTCTAATTTTCAAATTCACAAAATCTAAGCGTTCATAGTATTGTAAGTGGTAAGTAGTTACTGTGAAAGCAGGGTAACTTTTCCTCTTTAATCATGTAGATAAAATACTTTTTTTGAATTCCACTTACCACTTACTACTTTCTACTTTCTAAAACCGAATGCACACATTCCTCTCCTCCGTAAAAAACCTCAGCGCTTCGAAGCCGCCTTCGCGGCCGACGCCGGAGCCTTTCATGCCACCGAATGGTGTACGCAGATCGCGGAGAAGCCAGCAGTTGACCCAAATGATTCCACTTTCTATTTGTGCCGACATACGGTGTGCGCGCGATAAATTCGTTGTCCACAACGAGGCAGCCAGGCCGTATGTTGTACTGTTAGCATATTTTAAGACTTCTTCTTCGCTTTCAAACGGGGTTATGGTTACGACAGGACCGAAAATTTCTTCCTGATTGGTACGACAGTTATAGGCGAGGCCTTCGATGACAGTTGGCTCAATGAAATAGCCGTTCGAATTTTTTCCTCCCGGGTTTACAGGATTTCCGCCGCACAGAATTTTTCCGCCTTCTTCTTTCGCAAGTTTTATATAAGAGAGAATCTTTTCGTAATGAGGTTTTGAAACGATGGCGCCAATCCAGTTTTCATCATTCAGCGGATCGCCAACTTTCAATTTCTTTACTTCGTCGACAAATGCAGTTTTGAATTTTTCATAGAGCGATTTCTCGACAAAAATTCTTGAACCGCACAAACAAATTTCTCCCTGATTGCTGAAAGAAGAACGAACGCTTGTTTTCACTGCTTTGTCAAATTCGCAATCTGCGAAAATGATATTCGGATTTTTTCCACCTAATTCAAGTGAAAGCTTTTTGAACATCGGAGCAGCTGTGCGCGCAATGGTTTCTCCTGTTTTTGTTCCACCGGTAAAACTGATGGCAGGAATTTTCGGATGAGAAACAATAGCCATTCCTACTTTTGGTCCGAGTCCGTGAATGATATTTAAGACGCCGGGCGGAAGCCCTGCTTTTGTACAAACATCAGCAAGCATAAAGGCTGTCATCGGAGTGATTTCCGATGGTTTGGAGATTACGCAACATCCGGCGGCAAGAGCAGGAGCAATTTTCCAGGTATACAAATAGAGTGGGAGATTCCATGGAGAAATGCAACCGGCAAGACCGATTGGAGTGCGAAGCGTATAATTCAAAGCCGTATTTTCCATCGAATGTGATTCAGTGGAAGTATGCATTGAAGCGGTTGCATAAAAATGAAAATTGTCAACTGCACGTGGAATGTCAACACTCTTGGAAAGCCACAGCGGTTTTCCATTGTCAATCGATTCAGCCAATGCAAATTCATCGAGACGTTCGTTGATCATTTCGCTAATGCGGAGAAGAATTGAAGCACGTTTATTCTTCGGCATCGTTGACCAGGAATGAAAGGCATCTTGTGCAGCTTTCACGGCAAGTTCAACATCACGCTCGTCGGAGTCGGGGATGAGCGAATACACTTCGCCGGTAGCAGGATTTACGTTGTCAAGAAATTGTCCGCTCAATGGCTCCTGCAGTGTGCCGTTGATATAGTTGAGAATTTTTTTCATCTGATGAAGGAGAATCTTGTATTATAAATTTCCGGTGCGTCCGCCGTCGACCGGAATGTTGATACCGGTAATGTATGAAGCCGATGGCGAAGCAAGAAAGGCAACAGCCTGTGCTACTTCTTCCGGTTTGGCAAAACGCTTCATCGGAATTTCGTCGATCATTTCTTCTTTTACTTTTTCAAGCGGCATTCCTGTTTTTGCTGAACGCGCTTCCAGAATGCTTTGAAGTCGTTGTGTAGCAGTAGCGCCCGGCAAAACATTATTCACAGTGATACCGAATTGCGCAACTTCATTAGCCCAGGTTTTTGACCAGTTGCCGACAGCAGCTCGAATCGTATTGGAGACGCCTAAATTTTTCAGCGGAATTTTTACTGATGTACTGATGATGTTGATGATGCGGCCATAGCCTGATGACTTCATCCCCTCCAAAACTGTTGTTGCCAGTACCTGATTACAGATTACATGCTGAGTAAATGTGCTGACAAAGTCCTCGTTTTTGGCCGAAGTAATCGGACCGCCCGGAGGGCCGCCTGTATTGTTGACTAAGATTTGAACCGGACCATTTTTTTTAATCCAGTTCTCTACCAACAACTTTAGTTCGTCCGGTTTGGAGAAATCGGCAACGATGAAGTCGTGCTTTTGCCCGGCTGAAGGTAATTGGCTCATGGTTTCACGCAGAGCGCTCTCATTGCGAGCTATGAGGATAATATCAGCGCCCATGCCGGCCAGCTCCATGGCTGCCGCCCTTCCGATGCCCTGCGTACTGCCACAGACGATGGCTTTTTTACCTTTCAGGTCAATATTCATTTTTCCGGTTTTTGAAAAAAAGTCTACATTTGAATAGGGAACAAAACTAACAAGTTTCCGATTGACAATGGACAATCTTACACAGAAAATCGCACAAGCTGCCGGTATAACGGAAGAGCAGGCGAAGAAGGTAATTGAGGTTTTCAGGGAGGATCTGAAAGCCAAGTCGCCCAAAGCTCTTCATCAGGAAATCGACAACCTGATCAGCGGAGGAAAATTCGGGGACTCCTTCCGTGAAAAGGCCGAAGATTTTCGTCAGAAGATCGAAGTTGCCGCCCGTGATGCCGGACAAAAGGCTGAAGGAATTATCGGCGAAATAAAAGAGAAATTTACCGAGATGTTTAATTCAGGTAAAAACACTAACACGAATCAAAAATAATCGTCACAATGGCAGCAAGAACCGGAATTAATTTCAAGAAGTGGATCGATGAGAATCGTCATTTGCTCAAACCTCCTGTGGGAAATCAGGTAGTGTATAAACCGGAACAGGATTTTATTGTGATGGTTGTCGGCGGACCCAATGCCCGCAAAGATTATCACTACAATGAAACAGAAGAATTTTTCTATCAGCTCGAAGGTGATATTGTTGTGAAAATAGTAGACAATGGCGAGCACGTAGACATTCCTATTAAAGAAGGAGAAATCTATATGCTTCCTGCAAAGACTCCTCATTCACCACAACGCGGACCCAATACAGTTGGCCTTGTGATGGAAGTGAAACGCCGCGACGGGATGAAAGATGGTTTCATGTGGTATTGTGAAAAATGTAAAAATCTCCTCTACGCTGAATACGATTACATTGATGACATCGTGAAACAACTCCCGATGATCATGAATCGTTTTTATGAGAATAAAGATCTTTGTACCTGTAAAAAGTGCGGTCATGTAATGGAGCCGCCGGTAATGCCGTCGTGACGTATGTCGAAACTCACCCGTAAAGAAAAAATTGCACAGCAAAAAGAGCGTGCGCCGTTCTCTGAAAAGGAGATTAAAAAGCAGGAAGAAAAAAATCTGAAAGTAAAACGATGGCTGGGAATCATTCTGTCCATTGTTGCATTTGCAGTTTATGCAACTTCGCTCAACAATAAATATGTGCTCGATGATTTCGGGCTTATTCACGATAACACTCAGGTAAAGCGCGGCATCAGCGCCGTCCCGGAAATTTTTACCAAGTCGTACCGGTATGGAATGAACATAACGGATCACGAATTGTATCGTCCGCTTTCAAAAGCAATGTTTGCCGTTGAATGGGGAATCTCACCGAATAATCCGTCATTAAGCCACTGGGTAAACGTCTTGTTCTTTGCACTTACCTGCCTCGTGATGTTCCGTGTTTTCACCCGCTACTTCAAAGGTGAAATGCTTATTCCGTTTCTCACCGTCTTGCTCTTTGCTGTTCATCCGATTCATGCTGAAGCCGTCGCCAATATTAAAAGCCGCGACGAAATTCTCACCTTACTGCTTTGTATGCTTGCAGCAGGTTCATTTCACAGGTGGATTACAGGCAATCAGACAAAGTACTTAGTGAGTGGTGTGCTGTGTTATTTTGTTGCATTATTCTCCAAAGAATCTGCTATTACTTTTCTGGCCGCATTTCCGCTTATGTTTTACTTTTTTACCGATGCAACACGAAGGCACTATGTGAATTCTCTCGTACCGATGGTTCTCCTTACCGGAGTGTTTTTGCTGATCAGAAGGAAAGTGCTGGGACCATTTTCTGCACCGGTTCCTTTTCTGGATAATTTTATTTCCGGCCAGGACGGCTTCCTTAACCAAAGAGTGAATGCTATCTATATGCTCGGGTATTACCTGAAAACATTAGCATACCCGGATGTTTTGATCTCTGATGGTTCTTATAATCACTTCAAAGCGGTAACAATTTCAAACTGGAAGTTTATTGTCTCGGCACTTGTACTTCTTGCCGGAGTGATCTGGACCATTCGCGGATTCAAAACGAAAGACAAAAGCTCATTTGCCATTGCATTCTTCCTTGTTACAGTTTCTCTGGTGTCGAATATTTTCATCCTTATCGGTACATGCTATGGAGAACGATTGATGTTTGTTCCTTCAATCGGTTTCTGTATGCTCATTGCGATCATGATTACGAGTGTACTGAAATCGGATTTGGCTGCTAAAGCATCTGATACAATTGATTCATTTTTAGTTACGCCTACAGTTGACACAGTCAGTTCATTTTTCTCTATCAATAAGAATTCAATCGCAATTATTGCTGTACTGTGTATCCCTTTGTCAATACAAGCCTATATCAGAAGCAATGAATGGGAAGACAATACAACGCTGTATAATACGGATTTGAAAAAAGTTCCGGACAGTGCACACTTACTGTTCTATTTAGCAAACCATGTAACCACGGAAGACTACATTGAGGAATTGCCGGACAGTTCCGCTAAATTGAAATCAAGGATGCTTGGAATTAATTATGCTTCTCGTGCAATCATGATTTACCCTGAGTATTCAGAAGCCTATCAAAGACGAGCATACATATACTTTGAACTGAATAAATACGGTCAGGCGGAAAAAGATTATAAAAAGTCTCTTGAGTTAAATCCGACAAATCCGGTTACCAATAACAACTACGGGCACCTTCTTTTCAACATGAACAGATTTGAAGAGGCTCGTGGCTTTTTTGAAACAGCCGTTCGTTACAATCCGAATTACGCTCATGCATTGAATAATCTTGCCAGCTCATATGGAGTTTTTGCCAATGCAGAGCAGGAAGCAATTCCAAAAGATCCTGCCAATGCAGAAACTCATAAGAAGAATGCAGACGAGCTGTATCAAAAAGCAATTTATTATTTCCTCGAATCAATAAAGGCTGACCCTGAATTCGGAGAGCCGTATCGCCTTGTTGCAATCACTTATGGATTCCTTGGGCAGAAGGATTTGGAGGATAAATATAACGCCCTGTATCAACAGGTAATGAGCGCGAAGAAGAGCAATGCAAAAAATTGATATTCATACACACATTATTCCTGAGCATCTTCCCGACTTTCGGAAGAAATTCGGTTACGGAGGATTTATTTCACTCGACCATCACAAGCCGTGTTGTGCGCGAATGATGATTGACGATAAATTCTTCCGGGAAATTCAGGATAACTGCTGGGATCCTGAAGTTCGGATCAAAGAGTGTAATCATCATGGTGTGCATAAACAGGTGTTGTCGACTATTCCTGTGATGTTCAGTTACTGGGCGAAAGCAGAGGATGCGCTTGATGTTTCAATGTTTTTAAATGATCACATTGCCGGAATTTTGCAGAAATATCCGGATCGCTTTTTTGGATTGGGAACTATTCCGCTTCAGTCGCCTTCACATGCGATAAAGGAGCTTGAACGTTGTATGAAAATCGGTTTACAAGGAGTGCAAATCGGTTCACATGTCAACGACTGGAATTTGAACGCTCCTGAATTGTTTGAATTTTTTGCCGCTGCAGAAAAATTAGGCGCAGCTATTTTTGTGCATCCGTGGGAAATGATGGGCAAGGAAAAAATGCCGAAGTACTGGCTTCCCTGGTTAGTCGGAATGCCGGCCGAAACCTCACTCGCAATTTGTTCAATGATATTCGGTGGCGTGTTTGAAAAGCTACCAAAATTGAGAGTTGCTTTTGCACACGGAGGAGGATCATTTCCGGCAACGATCGGACGAATTGAACATGGCTTCAATGTTCGGCCTGATCTCGTCGCTGTCGACAATAAAGAAAATCCGAGAAAATATCTCAAACAATTTTACCTCGATTCATTAGTGCACGACCCGATGATGCTTGATTATTTAGTGAAGCTCATGGGAGAAGAAAGAATTGCTCTCGGCACGGATTATCCGTTTCCGCTCGGAGAATTATCACCGGGCAAATTGATAGACTCAATGCCTTACTCCGATAAAACGAAGGAACGATTGCTGAGCGGGACGGCGATGGAGTGGCTGTTTGGCAATTAGCCCTAAAACCAATTAGCTAATTAGCTAATTAGCTAATTATGGGAAAGTAGCTGAGGCCCTTAAATGGTAAGGAGCTGGTTAAGGAGAATGGCTCTTTGAGACTCTGTTTTGGCGAGATGTAAAGCTTGTTCAAGGGCGAGACGTGCTTTTAACGGATTAACTTCCTTGTACAAATTTCCAAGGAGAGAATAGTAGAAGTAATTCTCTTTCAAGTTGAGTTTTTCTGCTTCTAAGATCGCAGCTTCAGTCTCGTGAATTTTTGAATAAGTATAAGCTCTTCCCAATGCTGCTATCGGTGAATATTCCAATTGCAAAAGGTAGTTATATAACAAAAGAATTTTCTCCCACTTTTCTTTTGTATCTTCTTTAATTGTCAGATGAAAAGCGATACCGGCCTCAAGATGATATTTTGAAAGCACATTTCCTGTCGACGCTTTGTTCAGATGGAGTGCACCCAGGGAAATTTTTTCTGAATCCCACAGCGACCGGTCCTGATCTTCGTACAGTGCCGTACTCTGATCGCCGGTTTTTCGCGATTTGAATCGTGAGCTTTGAAAACAGAAAAGCGCATACAGTGCATGCACTTTTGGTTGTGCCGTTTTTGGGTTTTGCAAAATGAGTTCCGTGAGCCGAATGGCTTCCTGACAAAGTTCCTCACGAATTACTTCTTCGCGGGTTTCTGAGAAATATCCTTCACTGAAAAGCAGATAGAGTGTAGCCAGAACTGTATCAAGGCGCTCTTCAATTTGTGAAGCTTCAGGTAGTTCGAATGCAGTCTTCTCTTCTCTCAGTTTTTCACGTGCCCGGTAAAAACGTTTGTTAATTGTGTCTTTGTTTGAGAGAAATGCAATAGCAATTTCTTCGATGCCAAATCCGCAAAGCGTTCGCAGGGCAAGACCAATTTGTGCTTCAACCGGAATTGAAGGACGACAAATGGCAAACAGCATTTGAAGCTGACTATCGGAAATGATTTGATCCGAAAAAATTGGCTCTGAGCTTGTCTTTTCATTGAGGAAGAGTTCAGGTTTTATTTTTCCGAAAAGACTTTTGTTGCGATGAGTAATTTCTCGTTTTATTTTTGGCAACGGTGGCAACCAGGCGACGGGGTTTTCCGGTATTCGCACAGCATGGCCAGCTTTCGAGTGCAGATGCAAAAGTTTCTGAGCGATGTCTTCCGTAAATTTCGTGTGCTCAATACCAAATAACGCAGTAAGAACGGAGCATATCTTGCCATCTCCGCTCTGAAAAGATGCGGATATGAGTTCTTCCTGCTTCATTAATGGACTCGTCGCGACGTGCAATCAGGCGAACTTCCAGACTATTTCCTTCGCCTTGTAAAACAGGAGAACCTTTAGCGAATTCGATTGCCTCTTCAATTGAGATTCAGCCCGAACGACGATAATGCCTTAAATTGGTTTCTTTAATTTCTATATAAAACGGACCATTTGTCACTATTTTATTCCTGCTTTATTGAAACAACCTGTATATCGAATAATGGGCCAGTACCGCTCACGAATTTTGTTCTGTGCGGCGATACCCACCGATCAGTCCATTGTTTGCTTCATCCATTGTTGCATTTGTTCCGGCGAAGCGACTTTTGCACCATCCTGGTGGCGCATAATTAATGCATATTCTTCCGCAGTTCTGAAATTTACTTGTTTTATTGAATAACAATCCGGAATTCAGAATTGGACAAATGCCGGTAAAATTTTGGCAGAGAAGAATTGACTTTGTCGGCTTTGTTGAGTAAGAGTAGGAATATATTTTTAGCACTTTTATAATTACACCAGTGAAGAAAAAATTACTTTTTAGCAGTACTGCTCTGCATACTTTAGCATCAACAACCTCGTCAATGATAGCAGAATCAATTTCCAATACTTCTATGCTGTGGGACCATGCGATACTCAGGGTCATTCCAGTTCAGGTGTAAAGACTTTCCGGATCAGTTGCACCGTATACCATCTTGTGGGAAAATTCCCAGTAACGCCCCGGCTAATTCACTCGACAGTGGATATCACTATGTTTGTGTATAGGACGCGAATGGATGCCAGCAATGTGATACATTGGAAATGGTGTGTTGATTTCAATGGCACAACCACAGGCATCACTACTCAAACCATCGACGATCAATTTGCCGTTAGTCAAAATGGAAATGTGCTGTTGATTAATTCTAAAGACCTAACAAGGAAATATTCTTTTGACTTAACAGACCTTAATGGCAAACAGTGTGTTCAAAGAAGAACCGATCAGTTGGGTTCTGTTGAAATGGATATCAGTATGCTTCGAGCAGGATATTATATTTTTGGGTTTTATTCAGAAGGTAGAATATATAGGAAACCGGTTGTTTTAGTTCGGTGATACTCACTCTGAATTCAACACAAAATTATTTTCAGCCTCTTTTCTTTATTTGAAAAAGGATTTGTTTACTTTGATTCGCAGATCAGGAAACAATCCGGTTTTATTAAAGTGAATTCAAAGGGCCATCAAGAAACTTTCGAGACCTGGAATAAGGTCGCTGCATTATACGATGAGAAATTCGGTAATCTCTCTATGTATAATGAAAGCTATGATTCGTTTTGCTCTTTGCTTCCTTTGAACGGCTCTGTTCTTGATGCCGGTTGCGGACCGGGAATCATCAGCAAATATCTTTTATCGCGAAGACCTGATCTCAAGATTACGGGAATCGATTATGCTCCGAATATGATAGAGTTGGCAGCAAATAATTTGCCTCAGGCGGAATTTCACGTTCTTGATTTGCGTGAGCTTTCCGGTTTAAACAAACAATTTGATGCTATCGTATGTGGATTTGCCATACCTTACTTATCTCCGGATGAAGTCGGACTCTTTTTTAAGAGTGCATATTTGTTACTCAACAGAGATGGGCTGCTTTACCTCAGCTTTGTTGAAGGGAAGCCGGAAGCATCTGGGTTTATGACCGGGAGTACCGGTGACCGGACTTGGTTCAATTACTATCAGCTCAGCTTTATCAGGAAGCTTTTGTTCCAAGAGGGATTTCAAGAGACTCATTTTTTAAAAATCGACTATCCTGCTTCCGGAGGCCGGGTAGATGTGCATTCTGTTCTGATCCTGAGAAAGGTGGAAATGGGCTGAAGCACATTGTCGGTGTAGTTGTATGCTTTGACGGGTATTTTGCATTCAAGAACATTGATTACTTTCGTTAGTTTGATTCAATTGTATTCAAGATTTGTTTTATGAAAGTAATTCCACGCCGACCGTATTTCCCGTTTCTGACAGATTTTCTGGAGTACAATCAGGCCGCCAATCATACCATCCCTTATACAAAACGGATGATTGAAAGATACGGCGATGCCTGTGACGTATCTTTTCTCGGTATAAGGAATTATTTCATTCACGACCCGGACGTGATTCGCGAAATGCTGACGTCACAAAATGCTTTGATGCAGCGATCTTACTTCTTTAAAGCATTCAGGAAATTCCTTGGCCAGGGATTGTTTACTGCCGACGGTGATTTACACAAACAACAACGAAAGTTGATGAAACCGGCATTTTATCCGGAGAGAATTCGTGAATATGCCCGTATTATGGTTGGCAGTGCAGAAGAAGAAATTCAAAACATGAAATCGGGTGAAGTGGTCAACGTTAATCGTGCGATGACAAGAATCACGCTGAAGGTTATTACCCGATCGATGTTCGGTAGCGGATTGGATGAGAAACAAATTGATGAAATAGGTGATGAAATTACAGAGGTTCTTCATCTGATCAATAAGATTCTTCAAAACCCGGTTTCCAATTTACTGCCTCATTCATGAAATCAAAATTCCTGTAGTGAAAAAGTTTTTTCGGCACAGGGAAAAACTTGATCGCGTTGTAAATGGAATTATTGCTTCGTATAGGAAAAAGCCCAACCCCGGGCAGAAATGATTTGCTTTCTACTTCGCTTGAAGCCAAAGATGAAGACTCGGGGAAAACAAATGTCTCGATGAACAAATACGCGACGAAGTAATGACAGTCTTTCTCGCCGGTCATGAAACAACAGCACTTGCACTGACATGGACGTTGAACCTGCTTTCCACTAATTCAAGTGTCGAAGAAAAAGTGCGTGAAGAGTTGAATTCTGTTGTTAAGAATGATTGCCACAGGAAGGGGACTTTCAGCAACTCGTGTTTTTGAAGAATGTGTTTCGCGAGTCACTTCGTCTTTATCCGCCGGCGTGGACAATTGCGCGTCAGACGAGAAAAGAGGTAACCATTAATGACTATCATTTTCCAAAAGGGTCTGTGTTATGGACGATTACCTATCTGGTGCAGCGTGATCCGCGGTATTTTCATGATCCGGATTTATTTTTGCCTTGAAAGATGGGAAGAAGAAGGCGTAAAGCAGATTCCTAAATATGCGTACTTCCCATTCGGCGGAGGAGCCAGAATGTGTATCGGTGAAGGTTTTGCGTGGATGGAGGGTATATTAGTGCTTGCTGCTATTTTGCAAAAAGTAAAGTTTGAGAACATTGGTGAAGCGCCGATTGAAATTGATCCGGTGTTTTCACTCAGGACAAAACCGGATTTGAAATTGAAAATTCAACTTTTGTAAAAGCTATACTTTAAACGGTCAGGTTTTGTGAGAATTGATTGTCGCAGAAGGCCATATACAATCTACAAAAACAAGGATTTGGTAGGGCCATGATTTTTCTTTCTTTTTGTTTTCGCCCCGGCGAACGCATCGCCAAAAAGAAAGAAACAAAGAAAAAGGCGACCACGCGCAGCTTCCTTCTCGGCCTACATATTGAAGCTGCTTTCTTTGAATCAACTATTCTTCTTTGAATAATCTCCTTCCTTCGATTCTTCACCGTGAAGGAAGCCGCACGCGCTTGGACGGCCCCCCGCAACATTCTACTTCTTGTATTTCTTCTCCAAATTTTGGCATTTCTTGTTTAATTATCAAATTCATAAAATCTAACCGTTCATAGTATAAAATTCGATTGTTGAAGTCACTAAACATTCTCTATTTTTGATGACGAACAATTTCTAATTGGCAATGAGAAGAAGGCTTGCACACATCACTGTTGTAGTGAAGGATTACGATGAAGCGATTGAATTTTATACCCGTAAGCTAAACTTTAAGCTGATTGAAGATACAAAGATGAGCGAAACCAAACGATGGGTTTTGGTTTCTCCCGGGGACCCTGCATCTGCATTAATTCTTCTTGCAAAGGCAGTTGATGAAAGGCAAATGGTGTCAATTGGAAATCAAACCGGAGGAAGGGTATTTCTCTTTGTGCATACTGATAATTTTGAAAGAGATTATAAAATGTACTCTCAGAATGGAGTAAAATTCATACGCGGTCCTGTGGAAGAACCATATGGAAGGGTAGCTGTGTTTGAAGATTTGTATGGTAATAAGTGGGACTTGATTGAGCCGAAATAGGCCGGATATTAATTTTGTCTCATCGACGACATGCACTTTAACTTTTTGCTTTCTTTTTCGAAAGAAACGACTCAATAAAGCCATCCCATAGTACGTTTCCAATCACTCTATTAATGGACCGAACTATTTTGTATCTTGTAAAAAACAATATTAACCAATGAAATATATTGCATTTATCCTCTTCACATTAATTTCTGTTCAGGCAAATTCTGCTGATCCTTGTAAAGTTGTAAAGCCGGGAATGACCAGAGCCGAGGTCAGAAAGCTCGCCGGTGATCCTGCAAATGTCCGCTATCTTGGACTTGATCACAGAGCAGATGGCGGTGCAGATTCGCTGGTAATCTGGAATTATAGAACACAAGCTGTACAAATTTCCGGCGATAAGGTTCTCGATGTTATCGCAGATACAAAGAAGTATGGTGAATGGTTAAGAGAATACACTTCAAAAAAAATTACCAGGGAAGAACTAAAGGCGAAAATCGCAAATAGCCTGACGGAAGATTGTAAATAACAATGTTCCTTTTTGAAACAAACCGATTAATTCTTCGCGATCTAAGAGAGGATGATATTGACGGAATGTATGCACTGGATTCAAATCCGGAAGTGCATCGTTTTCTCGGTAATCAACCCAACTTTGACAAGAAGAAAACGGAAGAGTTAATTCAATACATCCGTTCGCAATATCAGAATTTTGGTATCGGAAGATGGGCTGCTGTTGAAAAGGCGACAGGAAAATTTGTAGGCTGGAGTGGACTAAAATATGTCACCGAATCGCACAGCGACCGCATAAATTATTATGATGTCGGCTATCGGTTTCTTCCTGAATTCTGGGGAAAAGGTTATGCGACAGAGTCGGCGATTTTTTCAATTGAATATGGCTTCAATGTGATGAACCTTTCGGAGATTATTGGAACGTGCCACGAAGGTAATCTTGCATCACGTCGTGTGTTGGAGAAGTGCGGGTTGAAATTTGTAGATCAGTTTTATTGGAAAGATATCCGATGTGATTGGCTGAAACTTACTCAGGCTGATTGGAAAACATCTAAGTCAAAGTGAGCGAAATGAATGCAGAGCACTTAAATTTAGTTCCGATTGAATTAAACATCGATAAATCAAAACCGGAATATCAAAATGAAAATTGCATTCTGCTTTTTAAGATGTGGGATGAATATTATCCAAAAATCGGATACCATTTTCCATGGGTTGGCTATCTGGTAAAAGTGGAAGACATTATTGTCGGTGCATGTGGTTTCACCGGACCTCCAACAAATGACATGATTGAGATTTCTTACTGGACGTTCAAGGAGTTTGAAGGTCGTGGAATTTCTACCCGGAGTTGCCAAGCGATGATCAAAATTGTTCAACAGACGAATCCATCATTAAAGATTTTTGCCAAAACGATGCCGGAAGAAAACGCCTCCACGTCAATTCTAAAAAAGAACGGATTCATTTTTGCCGGAGAAACAACAGATCATGAAATCGGTTTAGCCTGGAAATGGACTCTCTGATATTCCGCAGAAATTAGACGCGTAAATCTCAGAATGAATAAATCAAATGAAAGATTTTCATTGAAGAGTAGAAGGCTTTTAAATTAACGCTCATATTCATCCTTGGTTTTAGAGGTACTTTTGCACAAAACATATCGCTATGAAAACACACATCTTCGCTGCGTGGTTTGTGCTTTTCGGTCAACTCGCTTTTGGTCAGACATGGACACAAATACCACAAACTGTAAGTAATAATTTAAGTGCTTGTTGGTTTAGCCCACTTCACCCTGATACTGGATATATCAGCGGATATTCTCCGATAGGTGGTCATGCCGTTCCCTACGTTTATAAAACAACTGATGGTGGAATGTCACTTTCATATCAGTCTGTTTCGCTTGGATTGAATTTCCTCAATCCCGGGAATATTACATTTGTGAATGATGCAACCGGTTATCTCGCAGGCTGGGGCATGATCAAAACTTCCGATTACGGAATAAACTGGAATATCACCCTTGATATGGGAGTAGCCGGCGGGTTATTGTGGGATGTTCAGTTTATTTCTTCAGATACCGGATATTGCGTAGGACAGAGTTTTCTTGGTTCAAGCGGAGGAGCAGAAGGACAATTTCTGACTACCTATGATGCAGGCGGAACTTGGACTTCCTACTTTGTAAGTTCTGAAGTGAATGGCGAAGCTACCGAGTTGAAAGAGTTCGCACGAATCAATGCAAATGATTTTCTTGTTGGCGGGATTAATAGCAATCCGGGTGGCCCGACACTTTTTATTTCTCATGACGAAGGCCATACGTGGACGACATTGAATTTTACTGAAAACATTTTTTCTATGACCTCAGCTTCGCAGAGTGTTGTATATATTGCTGCAGAGAGTGGGATCTATTCAGTCAGTCAAAACGGCACATCCATATCACTTGTTGCACCTTTTACGAATTCACAGCTTACATCAATCCGGATAAAAGATTCATTAGGGTTTGCTACAGCCTATGATGGTACTATTTTGGCTAGTGGAGATAATGGCAACAGTTGGTTTCAGATGATAAGTCCTGTACAAGGTACTGCTGTTCTCAATCAGGTTTGTATTTTAAATCGCTATGAAGCCTGGGCAGTAGGAGGAGCCGGAACTATTTTACACTATAACGCAAATTCACTCCCTGTTTCAGTGAGCGAAAACGTTCAACACAAGGGATTCACTTTATCACCGGTACCTGCAAATAATAATTTGCGTGTCCATTTTTCAGGTGAACAGTTAGCACATGATGCTAACTATGAAATCAAAAGCATGCAAGGTCAGCTTATTCAGGGCGGAAGGCTGAATTCATCCGGAATCATTGAGATTGGGACATTAAAAGATGGGGTTTATTCTGTACAGATTTACAATTCTTCAGGATCTCTAAATTCTGCTTCTTATTTTATTAAATCAAAATAGGAGGAGGAATTCTTTGGAATGGAAACGTTGTATTGAGAAGATTCATCGGCAAATTGCTAATGATTTAGCATAATTGTATCTTTCAGGAATCAATACAATATTTGCATGTTTAAACGTTATCTGCTTGGGTTTACAACCTTCCTGACATTATCAGGCTTTTCTCTTGTATCGTCCAATTGCGATCAAATAATTTTCTTCAAAGAAGGAAGCTACGTAAAGATGACTTCATATGATGATGATGGAAAGGAAGTGGGTTCAACAAAGACAGTCTATCATAAGGTTTCAAAGCTAAATACCGGTGCTGAAGTAATGGCAAGTCAGGAAAGCTATGATAAAAAAGGAAAGCTGCTTACTCAAAGCGATTATAAAATTCGCTGTGAGAACGGAACTCTTTACTTTGATATGAAAATGATGCTTCCGCAGCAACAAGCTGATGCCTTCAAGGATTTTGAAATGTCGGTAGAAGGTGGAGATAAAGAAATACCTTCTGAAATGACACCCGGAAGTACTATGAAAGATGTTGACATTAAATTTTCCTTTAAGACAAAAGACGGAATGGTAATGCCAATGTCAACGGTAACGATAAAGATCACAAATCGTAAAATCGAATCAAAGGAAAGCATCACTACACCTGCAGGAACCTTCGATTGCTTTAAACTTTCTGAAAATTATGAGACAAAGACAATATTCTCAATTAAAGGGAAAACAATAAGCTGGTTTTGTCCGGAAGTCGGAATGGTGAAGTCGGAGAGCTATAAAGAGAATGGAAAATTTACCGGACGTACGGAATTAACGGAGTTGAAATAATGATAGCATTTCTCTCTTTTTAATCTAATGTGATAAATCTTTCGCTCTAATAAATTGATATGAGGAGAATAGAGAAATATTTTAGGCAAATATTTTTTGCAGCCCTGTTGTGTATATCAATTGCCGGATTCGGACAAAAGGCTCCGTTCGCCGTTGTTGAACTTTTTACTTCCGAAGGTTGTTCTTCGTGTCCGCCTGCGGATTTGGTTTTGTATACTATGTCGAATGAATTCGGAAAGAAGGGGAGTGACGTTTTTTTTCTGGAATATCATGTCGACTATTGGAATAAACTAGGATGGAAAGATCCTTTCAGCAAATTTCAGTTCACCATTCGTCAGGAAAACTATTCGCGTGTTCTGGCAGAGAAGGAAGTATATACGCCTGAGTTGATTGTGAATGGAAAGAAAAGTATGATAGGCTCTAAAGAGGGCGAAGTGCGTAACGCCATACAATCCGCCTTAAACGAAAAGCCGGACGCAACTATCAATGCAAAAGTAGATTCTTCATCGAATGATTCAATTTATATCTCTTATTCTTTAGACAAGCCGGGAAAAAATTTCACACTACGTGTTGCCATCACTACCGACAGCCTTAAAAGTAAAATCACCTCCGGCGAAAATGCCGGCAAAACATTAACGCATCACCACGTTGTCCGCTATTTTACAAGTATCGATTCACCATTGGAAAAAGGAACAGTTGTTCTCCCCAATAAAATCAAAAGCAAACTCGATATTATTTTCTTCCTTCAAAACAAACAAAACATGACCGTGATTGCGGCAAGTGCGTTAAAGGGAAGCTGAATCAGCCCGGGGAATGTGAGGTACTGGTTGCTGGTTACTGGTTATTGGTTTGGTGAAATTACCACTTACTACTTACCACTTACTACTTACTAAAAAGAGCCGATGCATCCACCGGCTCTTTTAATATCTATAATCTAATCACTAATTACTATTCACTAATCACTAATTAGTGCTCCATGACGCCGACTTGCTTTTCCCTCCAATCGTAAACACACGACTGATGTTAAATCCTAAGCGGATACCTGCATCATTCCATTTGCTATCGGTTTGCTCAAGGAATTGACTTTCAGCAATTCCAAAACTGTTGGAGAAAAAGATCTGGAATACGTGTCCTCCCGTTTCAACTTCGTAGCCCACAGAGAAAGAGTCATAGTAGATATCGTCCTTGGAGTGGTTTTTTACCGGAGAGTAATCGCTCATCCGGTAAGCATATTCAGCAGTAATGGCAGCGCGAGCAGTAAGTTTCATACGGAACATACCGGCAATACCATAGCAGTTGTTTTTATAATCGCTGGTTGGAACAGCGTTGTAGTGCATAAAGAATGGATTGATCTGGAAGGAAAAATTCTTGCTGAATTTACGTCCTATGATCAATTGATAACAATACGACATTCTTGCTGAAGCAGGGTAACCGTCAAGGTCTTTTGAAGGAGAATAATAGGCACCTGCAAATAGAGTCATACTGATAGGCATTCCACCATTCGTACGTTGGCGAAGTAATCTATATTTCAAAAGTCCGTCAACTAGTTTGCCATCTGAACTGCGACCGGCACCAAACATGAAACGACCGTCAGGACTATAGTCAAGACCAATACGAATATTAGCACCGCCATCAAGACCCCAAGCATTGTAAGCACCGGAGTTCAATGTTCCAAAACGGTGGTTAATACGCAGGTCAAGCGCATGCGGACCGCAAACTTCGAGCGTATGCATGTTCACGAGGCGCGTTGACTTGAAAGTGGCAATTGTGTAATCAGGCTCTTCATTCGTGTCGATAGTGCTCAACATGTCCTGACCTTTCGTAATTGAAAAGACGCTGATGAAAGAAAGTAAGAGATATATCTTTTTCACAAGAAGTAGTTTTAGTTGTTTAATGATCCCTGATTAATCCAGGCCTGGATTTTATTGATTGAACAATCATCGAGCTTGGCTGCATTTTTTGGCATATTATCTAATCCCAGCCCCGGCGTTTGTTTCAGACATTCAACAAATGTATTCGGAACGCCGTAATCATTTGCAGAATTTGTTATAGTTGCAGTCACTTCAACGTAGCTTTCAAGCCCGTAACCGCTGGAAGAAGATGAACCCTGATGACAACCATGATCAGCTGTTCCGCATTTTGCTACCATAAGAGGTAAAATGTCGTTACTAAAGGATACTGAGTTCGTGTCGCAAACATCGACTACCACATCCTTTGGTTTGAGATCTACGAGATTATCATCCGTACAGCTGTAAATCGCAGCAGCCAGAACAAAAATCCCTGCAATTATTTTTTTCATTGGTCTGATTGATTATAAAATTTTAGCCGGCTAAAATTACTTTTAGTTGAATGCCGGTTTTACTGATTTTGATTTTCTTTTCAACTGAGTTATTACCCAGGTTCCGATAGCGAGAAGCAGCATGAGTTCTTTTATCCAAAAAAAACTGCCCTTTTGTGAGGGCAGTTTTTTATTGTTTAGGGAAGATGATTATTGAATCATCAGTTTTTTAGTGATGATGCCGTCGTTGGTTTGAATTCCAACAAGGTAATTTCCTGCAGTAATATTTGCGGGTAATGTAAATGTCTCTGAGAATTTTCCGGAAGAAAGTTCTTTTGATGCAAGTTTGGAAACCAACTGACCATTCATGTTGTACAGATTGATATCAACCGGGCCGCTGTTTTCTACATTGAAATCAAGAGTGAAATGATCAAGTACCGGATTTGGGAAAACGTTCAGGTTCTTGCTATTTCCAACAGAGAAAACTCCGTTGTTTGTGTTGTAAGCAATGATCTGGCTACCTACATAAACATAATCACCATTTTCATTTCCGGTACCATTTGCTGCTACTCCGGCAAAATAAAACGTAACATTTCCGATGTTGGATGCAGGTGCCGTCCAATCAAAGTTAAATGCATGTGAGCCCGCACTTGAACCACCGTTTAACTGATGAACCACATTTCTGCGAACAACTCCGCTTACGGTTTTTGTCTTGATCTGCGTTTGAGCAGAATTGGTTATTACTAATGTCCCGGCGTTGTTATTTGAAGCATCAAGTGCTTCAACACCTAAGCCAAACAGGCTGTTCGCAGAACGTGCAACCGTCACTGTCATGTGATATGTTACACCCGGATCATACATGAAGCTGGTCATGTTACTGGAAGTTAGAGTAACTGATCCACCACCTGAATTCAGTGTATAAGAGTTATGGCAATCGGTGCAATCCAACTCACCGGGTGAACCGGTTACTCCCGCTTTGCCATTGTCGCTCATCGTTGCCGCAGTGAGAGCGATCATTAAACCGGCCGCAGCTGCCGATAATAGTATTACTTTTTTCATGATTTATATTAGGTATTGTAAAGGTTGTACAAACTGAAGGGAAGATTCTGTTTACATTCTGAATCACTCTATCTTTTCCTGCATTTTGTAAGGATATTCCGCAGCTTTTAATAATTTTACCGCAGATCGTGGCATCGAATTTCTGATGCTTTTTACAGACGGCAAACATTAAATTTCCGAACGGTAAAAAACAATAGCTCAAATGAAAATATTGATAGTTGAAGACGAAAAGGCTTTATTGGATTCTATGATGACCTTTTTGAAGGAATCCGGGATGTCGTGCGAAAAGGCAATAAACCTTAGCGAAGCCATCGAAAAAATTAACCTTTATACGTATGATGCTATCGTTCTCGATATCGGTCTTCCCGATGGAAGTGGATTAAAGGTCATTAATGAGATGCAGACAAAACAGCATCAAACAGGTATTGTCATCGTCTCAGCAAAGAATTCCCTTGATGATCGCCTTGTTGGCCTCAATTTCGGAGCAGATGATTATGTGACCAAACCTTTTTATATGCCGGAACTCGTTGCACGAATCAAATCAGTTGTCCGCCGCAGATCGTTCCAGGGAAAAAATGAAATTGTCTTCAACGAAATTCGTGTCATCCCCGATGAAATGATGATGTATGTGAATGACAAACTTATCAGCCTTACAAAAAAAGAACATGAATTGCTCCTTTATTTTTTAAGCAATCAGAATAAAGTCCTGACTAAGGAAGCCATCGCCGAACACCTCTGGGGCGATCATGCTGATATGGCCGACTCCTTCGATTTTATTTACAGTCATATCAAAAATCTTCGCAAGAAGATGACTGATAACGGTGCAAATGATTATCTGAAATCCATCTACGGCGTGGGATACAAACTTTCGAGTGAATGAAGCTGCTGAATCTGACCAACAGGTATTACATCGCAATTGCGCTCGTGCTACTGATGGTCAGCAGTGCGTTCCTGGCTTACCGTGTGCTTTATCTGGTCGATAATGAGATCTCCGAAAATATGCTTATCGAAAAAATGGAGATCGAAAAACAATTGTCGCTGCAAAAAGATATTCAGGATAAACATATCATCTTTGGCGATCGTATCGAAATTGAACCAATCGAAAAATTTACGACGCTTCGCCTGCGAATGTCAGACACCACTTTTTACGATGTGAATCTGAAATCGAAAGTTCCGTATCGAATGATGACGTATGAGCAATTACTCGACGGGAAAAGTTATCGCATCAAGATTGCCAGACGTCTCACCGAGACAGAGCAACTCGCCGAAGGAGTTCTCGCTACACTGTTACTTGTCGCACTCGATATCATCGCCTGCTTTTATTTTCTGAACAGATGGTTCTCCAGTAAAATATGGCGACCGTTTTATCGTGCGTTGAATATTCTAAAAACGTTTGATCTTACTAAGGGAGGTGCTACTACTTTCCAGCGTTCAAAGGTAGATGAGTTTAATGCCCTGAATGCAGAGTTGTCAAAGCTGACGGATAAGGTTTCACGAGACTACAAGAACCTTCGTGAGTTTACGGAAAATATGTCGCATGAAACACAAACACCACTCGCCATCATCCGCTCGAAACTGGAATTGCTTCTTCAAAGTCCGAATCTCGATGAATCGCAAGTGCAACAAATTCTGAGTACTCTTGATTCGGTGAACCGTTTATCGAAGATGAACAAGGGACTTATCATGCTTACCCGTATTGAGAACGAACAATACTCAGGCATGCAAATGCTTCCGCTTGGAAAAATGTTGCGCAAGCAACTCGACGATCTGGATATGTTCATTTCATCGAAAAATATTCAGGTGCATCTCGACATCGATGAAAATGTACTCGTGAAAATGAATCAACACCTTGGCGAAATTCTCATCACGAATCTGTTGTCTAATGCAATCAAGTATAATGTGGAAAACGGCGATTTGTTTGTGACCCTGACAAATGAAAATCTGATCATCGCCAACAGCGGCCCTGCGCCGGTACTGACTAACGACGATATCTTCGATCGCTTCAAAAAAGGTGATTCCCCCGACAGCGTCGGGCTCGGTCTGGCTATCGTACGTAAAATCATTGACCATTGCGGGTCGAGGATACGATACGATTTTAAAGACAAATTGCACACTTTTACGGTCACCTTACCTGGAAAATTAGCTAATTAGCTAATTAGCTAATTCTTTCCTGTTCGGCCGCAAATCCGTACCTTCGCTCCATGTCCGACGCGCTCCAGCATGAATGCGGTATTGCCCTGGTCAGGCTGTTGAAACCGCTCAACTATTACCGGAAGAAATACGGAACCTCTTTTTATGCGATGAATAAGCTTTACCTGATGATGGAAAAGCAACATAATCGCGGTCAGGACGGAGCAGGAGTCGCAAATATCAAATTTGATGTTGCTCCCGGACAAAAATACATCAGCCGCTATCGTTCCAATGAAAAGCAACCGATCGTAGATATTTTCGGACGTATTCAGAAAAAATTTGAAGACGTTGCAAAAAAGGACCCCGAACTTCTAAACGATCCTAACTGGTTGAAGAAAAATGTTGCTTTCACCGGTGAACTTTGGCTCGGACATCTTCGCTATGGTACTTATGGCGGAAATAGCATTGAAGCGTGTCACCCTTTCCTTCGTGAAAATAACTGGATGACGAGAAATCTCGTTGTTGCCGGAAATTTCAACATGACCAATGTTGATCAGTTATTCGATGATCTCGTTCATCTCGGAATGCATCCGAAAGAAAAGGCGGATACAGTGACGGTGATGGAAAACATCGGACATTTTCTTGATGAAGAGAATGAAGAACTGTATCAGAAATTTAAAAAACTCGGGAATAGTAAAGAAGAAATTTCCCCGCTGATTTCAGATCATCTTAATGTTGCCAATATTCTCCGTCGATCTTCTAATCGTTGGGATGGTGGTTATGCAATTGCAGGTCTCATCGGTAATGGTGACGCTTTTGTTATGCGCGACCCTGCGGGAATTCGTCCGGCTTATTATTATGCAGATGATGAAGTAGTAGTAGTGGCAAGTGAGCGCCCTGCGATTCAGACTGCATTTAATTTGTCGTTCGATAAGATCAAAGAAATTCGCCCGGGACACGCCGTAATTGTGAAGAAGAGCGGAAAAGTCACGGAAGAAAAAATCAACGAGCCGACTCAAAAATTGAGTTGCTCATTCGAACGAATTTATTTCAGCCGCGGCAGTGATGCGGAAATTTATAAAGAGCGAAAAGAATTGGGCCGATTGCTTTGTCAGCAAACACTGCAAGCTGTCGACTATGATTTGCGAAACACTGTTCTCTCCTTCGTTCCGAATACAGCTGAAGTCGCATTTTACGGAATGCTCAGTGGTATGGAAGATTATCTGCGCGATGTGAAGAAGAGAAAAATAAAAGCGCTTGGTACCGATCTCACCGATGAAAAGTTATTGGAGATTTTGGCCATTCGCCCGCGCGCGGAAAAAATTGCCATCAAAGACGCCAAGCTGCGTACTTTTATCACGAACGACAGCGATCGTGGTGATATGGTGACACATGTGTATGATATCACATACGGAACAATTCGCAGAGGCGTCGACAATCTGGTTGTCATTGACGATTCCATTGTACGTGGAACCACTTTGAAGAATTCAATTCTGAGAATGCTGGACCGACTTGGCCCGAAGAAGATTGTCATCGTGAGCTCTGCACCGCAAATCCGCTACCCTGATTGCTACGGAATTGATATGGCAAAGATCAACGATCTGATTGCTTTCCGCGCAGCGATACGATTACTTGAAGAAAACAATCTCGAACACATCATCGACGAAACGTATGCTCGTTGCAAAGAGCAGCTCGCGTTAAACACAAATGATGTGAAGAATTATGTGCGAATGATTTATCAGCCTTTTTCTGCTGAACAAATCAGCGCAAAAATTGCCGAGCTCGTTCGGCCGGAAGAAATGAATGCCGACTTACAAATTATTTTCCAGAAAATAGAAGACCTCCACAGCGCCTGCCCGAATAACCGCGGCGACTGGTACTTCACCGGTAACTACCCAACCCCCGGCGGAAACAGAGTTGCATGCAAGGCTTTTGTGAATTATGTGGAGGGGGTGAATGAAAGGGCTTATTGAGAGTAAGTGGTAAGTAGTAAGTAGTAAGTGGTACCTGCATAATTAACGGAAAGCAATTTCCATTTATGAAAGTAATTACCACTTACTACTTACCACTTACTAATTACCAGCACTAGGAAACTGTCTCAGGAATCTCACATCATTCTCCGAATACAAACGCAAATCCTTAACATCATACTTTAACATGGCAATGCGCTCGATGCCCATGCCGAAGGCGTAGCCGGAATATTTTTCGGGATCGATGTTGCAGTTGGAAAGAACATTCGGATCTACCATGCCACAGCCCATGATTTCCAGCCAGCCGGTGTACTTGCAGACGTTGCAGCCTTTGCCTTTGCAAATCTGACACGATACATCCATCTCTGCTGACGGCTCAGTGAATGGGAAGTAGGACGGACGCAGACGAATTTTTGCATCGGCACCAAACATTTCCTGTGCGAAGTATAAAAGCGTTTGTTTGAGATCAGCGAAAGAAACATTTTCGTCAATGTACAATCCTTCAACCTGATGGAAGAAGCAATGTGCACGAGCAGAAATCGCTTCGTTACGATAAACACGACCGGGAGCGAGAATGCGAATCGGAGGTTTGCTTTTTTCCATCACACGAACCTGAATAGATGAGGTGTGTGTGCGCAAAGCGATCGAATCTTTTCCGCCTTCCTGACTGATGAAAAAGGTATCCTGCATTTCACGTGCAGGATGATTTTCAGGGAAGTTCAACGCAGTGAAATTATGCCAGTCGTCTTCAATCTCCGGTCCGTCAGCAACGGTAAAACCGATGCGACCGAAAATGCGGAGGATTTCGGCACGTACAAGATTTATCGGATGACGACTTCCTAAAGCTACAGGATCGCCGGGTAATGTCAGATCAAGATCGGCATGACGATTTTTATCCATCGACGACTGCAGGATCTCCTGCATGTTCGACAGTTTCTCTTCGGCTTTATTCTTGAGTTCATTCACCATCTGCCCGAAATCTTTTTTCATTTCAGGCGCAATACTTTTCATTTCGGAAAACAAATCGGCGAGCACACCTTTTTTCCCGAGGTATTTTATACGGAATGATTCTACTTCTTCTTTCGTCTCAGCAGCGAATTCTTCGACTTCACTGATCAGCTTATTAATTTTTTCGCGCATGGTTATTTGATAATCGTAATCGTCATTCTTACATCCTGCAACGGGCGATCGCCCGGAGCGGTTTGTACTGCGGCAATTTTGTCGATCACATCAAGGCCTTCGAAAACTTCTCCGAAGACTGTATAGTTGTGATCAAGGTGAGGAGTGCCGCCTATTGTTGTATAAGCAGCTTTTTGTTGTGCGTTGAGTTTAATGCCACGCTGATTTTCTAGCATCGATATCTGATCCGGAGAAATTACTTGTCCTTGTACAATATAAAACTGACAACCGCTTGAAGCCTTCGCCGGATTGTTGGTACGTGCTGCACACAATGCGCCTTTTTTGTGAATGATGGTATCAACAAATTCTGCCGGAATCGTATATCCAACATCACCATTGCCCAACATCTTTCCGGCCGGAGCATTTTTCGACTCCGGATCACCGCCCGGTATCATGAAATTTTTGATCACACGGTGGAAGAGGAGTGAATCATAAAAATGTTCGCTGGCTAATTTCAGGAAGTTGTCGCGGTGTTTTGGTGTAGCATTAAAGATGCGGGCCTTCATGTCGCCATAATCGGTATGAATTAAAACAATGTGCTCAACCGTTGTGTCTTTAATGTTGATGCCCTCGCTTTTCTTTGACGCAGTAGCGCCCTGAGGCGATTTACAGGCCGAACCAAAGATCAGGACTGAAGCTGCCAAAAGGAAAATTCCTCTGATTTTGCCACCTAAAGAGGCAGAAATGAGATTATTTGAGTAAAAAAGAATGCTGTTTTTCTTCATTTTATTCTATTTTTGTAGAAGTCTATTGAGCGACGACAATATTAACCAAAATCAGATGAATTCAGAAAAGGCACAACCGGTAAATTTCCCGTTTCGCTGGAGCATTCTCATCGCCTTATCAATCTTTGCAACAAGCTTTTTTGCCTGTAAAAAGACCGGCCCCACTATAGCCGTTATTTCCGTAGTCGACTCTACCGGACGAGCCATCAGCGGCGCTTCCGTTACACTCTGGCAGGATACAGCAGTGAACTCAACCAATGGCGTTCAATCAAGCGTTCGTGTCACAAAACTAAGCGACGCTGCCGGCAAAGCTGAATTTGAATTTACCCTTGAAGCATACCTCAATGTCCTCGCTGTTCACAACACTGACAGCGGCCGTGCCGTGGTTCGTTTGAAGGAGCATGAGTCGGTGTCGCAGACGGTGCATTTGTAGTAAGTAGTTGCCCGGTTGCTTAGTTGCTTTGTAAAATTCCGTGATTTCAATTTTTATTTCCCCGCCGCGGCGGGCGGGAAAAAATTACCTCTTATCCACTTCCTGATCAAAATAATCCACTATCGCTTCCTTTAAAAGTAAATCCTGCTCTTTCAAAGTCAAAGGAGGAAGTTTTTTTACCAACGACCAGTGCGGCCAGCCTTCTTCGTCGAGTCCATCGAGTTTGTAATAACCATATTGGCTTAACAATCTGCAGGTGGCAATGTGCATTAAATCCTGCTTTTCATCCTTTGTGAAACTCATCGGCCCTTTTCCAAGCTCCTGTACACCGATCAGGAATAGCAACGCCTGCACATCCGGCGCTTCGCCAAATTGCGCCTCTAACCGCTTCCCCAACAAGTCCCAACGGCGTTTTAAGTCTTCGATGTCTTTGAAATCCATGGCGCGAAGATAGTGCATTCGGAGGTGGTGTTTTTTGTTTCCCACGGAAATAAAAATTGAAAACTCGGATATGCTCAATTCTGAATTCAGAATTTTGAATTCAGAATTTATTTCTTCCACTTTTGATCTTACCTTTGACCCCCGCCCCATACTCCACCACTTGAACCGCATTTTCCTCTTTCTGCTTTTGATTTTGATACCGGGATTTTCTTCTGCTCAGGAGAAAACAGGCCGGGATGTGGACATTGTCATCTGCATGGACTTGAGCAGCAGTTCGAACGGACTCATCGACCATTTCAGAAATCATTTGTACGATTACTGGTACTTCTTTAACAATTGCAATCCGCAGCCGAATTATCGTATTGCATTTGTAGCCTATGCACGTTTCGGATATGGGAAAAAAGACGGCTATACTCGTGTGATTAAAGATCTGTCAACCGATTTTGAAAAAATGAGCAGTGTGCTTTTCAAGATTCCATCACGGACAGAGAAAGGTGATCAATATGTCGGAGCAGCATTGAATACTTGTCTCAAAAAAATTTCATGGTCGAAATCTCCCGATGCAATTAAGATGATCTTTCTTGTCGGTAATGGCGATGTCACTACAGGAACGGTAGATATAGATGTGGTAATGGATAAATTGATTGAACAGAAGATTACTGTTCATCCGGTTTATGTTACTGCACCCGGCGAGAAAAAAGTTATCCGCGGCTGGGAGAAGATTGCAATGAAAGGCGGAGGTAAGATGTCCACTATTTCTATCCGCAACCGATATTTCGATCGCCTCAACGGATTTGACATGGCACGCTTCCGCGCCCTGAACAGAAAGTTTAATGCCACGTATTTGCCATACGGAGCAGAAGGCAGACTTCGTCTGAAGCGAATGCAGGATGATGATACCCATATGTACATTGCCAATACAGAAGGCTACAGGTATCGGTCTTTGTATAAAATCTCCGACGATTATCAGAAGAAAAATGCCAACTGGGATTTGGTCGATCTTTATTACAAAAATCCGGTCGACTTTATGAAAGTTGATCGTACTACCATGAATGACAGTTGCCGGCGAATGACCAATCAGCAATTGAAGGCATACATTATCTATAAAAAGTATGAACGAAGGAAGCTGAGTGCGATGATTGCAGAAATGGTCATCAACAAAGGGCTCAAAGATAAAGAAGAAGGAAAAGTCGTCGAGAAAAATATGCCGACATTGGATATCGTTACTCTCAGAACCATTTCGGATATTCTCAAACAAGAATCAATCGAGAGTACGTTGCCATAATACTTATGAGTACCTGGAATAAATGGATCTTTGGCGGATTGGGCTGGGCATTGGGTGGCCCTATCGGAGGAATTATTGGATTTGCTCTCGGCTCAATTACAGAGGCGGAAGTTGTGGTCAATACCGGACAGGGTAATACTCCCGGTTATCTGCCAAACGATTTTAGCGCAGCCTTACTTGTGCTCTGCGCAGCGGTGATGAAAGCTGACCGTAAAATTATGCGCAGCGAGCTCGAATTCGTCCGCAATTTTTTTAATACACAATTTGGAGAAGCCCACACGCGCGAACGCATGTTGTTGTTTCGCGAAATCCTAAAACAAGAGATTGCAATCGGTCAGGTGTGTCAGCAAATACGCTCACACGTTGACCCGCCTTCTCGACTACAGCTGATTCACCTTTTGTTCGGACTTGCAGCATCCGACGGAGAATTAGGTCAGGAAGAAACGACAGTGATTTCGCAGATCAGTCACCTCATCGGCGTCAGTACTGCTGACTTTGAAAGTATCCGCGCCATGTTTTCCAATGATACAAATGCGGCATATACTATTCTTGAAATCGAAAAGACTGCGACGGATGAAGAAGTGAAAAAGGCGTATCGTAAAATGGCTGTAAAATATCACCCCGATAAAGTTCATCACCTCGGCCCCGAATACCAAAAAGATGCGCAGGAAAAATTTAAAAAGATCAATGATGCATATAGCAGGATAAAGAAGGAGAGAGGGATGGGGTGAGAATATTGAATATTGAATATTGAATATTGAAGATTGAAGATGAAAATCGGGTAGGCAATTTATAAATAGTTAAGCATATGCCGAACTATTTTAAACACCTAATTACTGGGCAAACATTTCCAATTTCCCTCTCCTCACTACTTACTAATTACTAATTACTACTTACTAATTACCCACCAAGTGCCCAATTACATCGACATCGCCCTCTGCGCCCTTCTTCTCTTCGGAATTGTTCGCGGATTTTTGCATGGGTTTATTTATGAGCTGGCGATGCTGGGGGCTTTGCTGGTCTGCTACTTTCTGGGATTTAAACTTGCGGCCCTTGTGGCGGGATTTCTTGCTGCACACTTTCACTGGCATAGTGCGCATTTACATCACATCTCTTTTCTCATCGTTTGGATAGGATTAACGATTGGTGCCTGGTTTATTGCAAAATTGCTAAGTGGATTGGCAGATGTAGTAGCTCTCGGGCCGCTTAACAAAATTGCCGGTGCCGTTTTCGGAGGATTGAAGTATGCATTTGCGCTTTCTTTGCTTTTATATTTCATCAACAAAACGCATCTGTTGCCTCAGGATATGAGGGCTGAGTCGAAGTTGTATTATCCGATACTTAAAATTTCGGGTATGGTGCTTCCTGTTTTCGAGTAGAAAGAAAATCAGCGAAAATCTGCGTGAGAAATCTGCGCTCATCTGCGTTAAAAGATTTTTTTTGTTAGCTGTACTAAGTGTATGCTTTGATTGGAAACGGAATACAGGGAATTTGTTTCTCGCAGATTCCCGCAGATCATCCCCGCAGATTTTCGCAGATATTTTTAGAAAGAGGTAAATAATTTAGAAGGGCATTCGGATAACGAACGTTGTTCCGTTGTTAGCGCCTGATTCAACGGAAAGTTCTCCGCCGTGAGCGCGGATGATTTCGTTGCTGATACTTAAGCCCAGTCCCGTACCCTGACCGGCGGGTTTTGTGGTAAAGAACGGTTCAAAGATGTGATCTTTTATTTTTTCCGGAATGCCGGGACCGTTATCATGAATGCGAATCAGAATGCTGCTCTTATCTTTCGATGTTTGAATGGTAAGTTTTGGCGTATAATCTGCACCCGATTCCTTCTTCCTCGCGCCCATGGCGTGGAAGGCATTGTTGAAGATATTTAAAAACACTCTTCCGATATCAGCTCCAACAATGAAAAGCGGAGGCAATGTGCTGTCGAAGTGGCGTTCAATACCACACATGAAATCGGGATCTTGCACGCGAATGGCATTGATAGACATCGACAAATTATCTTCCAGCAATTGATTAATTTTTTGTTTTGATTTTTCAGGCGTATTACTGCGTGAGTGATCAAGCATGTTCTTCACAATACCATCGGCACGTTGCCCGTGCTCGCGGATTTTCTGCATTGAATCACGGATTAAGTTGAGTAACGCCAATCGGTCTTCGTCGGAATTTGCTTCCAGTAGTTCATCTACATATTCTTCCGACAGCTCCGAAAAATTCATGATGAAATTAATCGGATTGCGAATCTCATGAGCAATACCGGCAGAGAGTTTTCCCATTGATGCGAGTTTCTCATGACGAATAAGTTGCTCTTGTGTGGTTTTCAGCTTTTCTAACGATTCTGCAAGCTGCGCATTCTTCTGCTTACGTAAGCGATTGTTGTAGAAAAGAAAAATGATCAGGATGACAAAGAAGATACAACCGGTAATGAAAAGGTTTTTTAATGAAGTCTGCTTTTGTAATTGTTCATTTTGAATCGCTGCCTGTTGCGCCATCTTCAGACGATTTTCCTGGTCTGCTTTTTCTAATTCGTATTTCGATTTAATACTCGCTAATTCGAATGATTTCTTCTCATCCTGCATTGAATCCCGCAGAGTGATGTAATCGCTGAGATGACTTAGAGCATCTTTATAATCTCCTCTCAAGGAGAGAATGCGATACAAAAGAAAGTGCGCCTGAACAATACCGCGAGCACTGTTGTGAAGATAGCCTGCTTTTAAAACCTTTCCGGAATATAATTCAGCTGATTTAAAATCTCCTTTATTGAAGTATGCCTGTGCGATTTCTGCATTGAACAGCTGCTGACCAATCTGATCACCGGCCTGATCGAATTTTGTGGCAACAGTAAGAAAGCATGCAATGGCCGAATCGTTCAGTGCTCGTCGAGAGTAATAAATCCCGCGGCCGTAATAATACTCGCGAAAGCCTGCATCATCAGGGCCATACTTAATCAGACGTTCAGCAAGGTTCAAGGCTTCATCTGCTTTGTCGAACTGCCGAAGTTCTGATGCGCACAAAGAGTATAAATATGATGAGCGTCTCCAGCGCATGGTGTCACCGGTAGATTTGAAGATTGCCTGTGCATTTGTAAAGTAGCCGGCTGCTTCAGTAAAATTTCTTTGAATGTAATTGATTAAACCAAGTTGAACATTGCACTTTGCACGCTCATTGGTCAGATTGTATTTGTCAAAAATGCGAAGTGCTTTGTAAATATTATCGAAAGCTTCAGGAAAGTTGAAGGCACCGATAATTCGTGATTTGCCGATAATATAATAAACACGTGCATCACCAATTTCGTAGTGTAAACTGTCGCAAACTTTTTTGCAGCTGTCCACTACCTGAAGAATGGAATCGGAATTAAGGCTGAGATTAGCTTCCAGCACACCTAATACCGAATCCAGATTTTTATTGCCGGCAGCAATATTTCTGTTTTCTTCTATCGGTCCGGAAAAGGAGACAGAAGAAAACAGAAACGAAAATGAAATGAGAATAAGTACTCTTTTTACCATGCAGAACAATCATCTGGACAAAATGTCCGAACTACATAACCATCTGCGCTGGCTGATTTTTTCTCAATACCCGATTTCGTAGTATGAGTACCACGGATCGCAAGGTTTAACTGACCGTCTTTTACGAACAGATCCAGAGTAAGTGCGTTTGTGGTCGGATTCGAGAATAAATCATCACAAACTCTCTTGCTAATCAGAAATCCTGTTGTTTTAAATTCATCTTTATTTTCAGCACGAGCGGTTTTGTACTCCTGAACCAGTGCGCTCATTTCAGTTAATGCCATATCTGCTCCGCCCCCGGCAGTTTCAGAAGAATATCTGCGCGAGTCATCGCAAGGGGAAACGGCTGTACTACCTGAATACACATTGTATCCAAGTGAAATTAATAATGCAATGCTAAGTGCTACGACAGCTTTTTTCATTTTGTGTGGATTTAGAAATTTGATTTATTATTACCAGTTTGAACAATCGATCGGACAAAAAGTACGGATCACATATATTCCTTCAGATCCCTCTCCTTGTATTTTTGTTTTCTTTGTATTGAAGCCACGCACTACTAATGAAAGGTTGTCATCGTAAGTAACTAAATCAAGTGAGACGGCATTTGCTCGAAGATCACTGAAAACTTCATCAAAGACTCTTTTTGAAAGAATGAATCCGGTAGGATGACCATTATTCTGATCCGGTGGATACTCTTCACGATATCTGCGGACATAATCAGATGCCTGTTGCTCAGTCAGGCGAAGTACACCAAAGTCTTCATCCTTAGAATAACGATCCTTATCGTCGCACGGTGATGTGATTCCGCCTTCGCGGATTAAGAAAAAATTGATTGCAACAGATATAATAAGTAAAACCAATAGAATAATACAACGTCTGTTTTTCATGATATTTATGGGTTTAATGGTTAAAGATTCTAATAAATCCCGGAGCTGCTTCCTGCCTAAATCTTAAAAGCGCCGCTAATTAAAGTAGGGTAATTTAAAGAAATAATACAATACGAGGCAAGAGGGGGACAGGGTGTATTTTTTCCTTGCAACAGGGCAGGTCGTAAAATGAAACAAAGATAATTTCCGCTAAAGTCTGTATTTTTACCTCACTTTATCCCCCATCATTTTTCATAAGACATTCGATGGCTTTTAACTAACGGTATGACTCACCCGACCCTCCTTGTAAAAAACATGGTATGCACGCGTTGTAAAATGACCGTGGAATCAATTCTTGAGAAGCTTGAAATACCATTTCAACAAGTTTTGATCGGTGAAATTCATTTGACGAAAGCACTTAATTCCGCTGAGAGAAAAAAACTCGAAAATGAATTACACAATGTAGGCTTTGAACTTATCGATAATCATACCGGTGCATTGATTGAGAAAATTAAAAAGATCGTTATTGCGAAGGCAAGAAATGAGAGCGATGAAAAATCGGCGAAGATGAATTTGTCAGAGTTATTAACTTCGGCATTGCATTATGAATATACGCATTTGAGTAGTCTCTTTTCTCAGGTTGAAGGAAGAACGATTGAGAACTTTTTTATCGAGCAAAGAATCGAGAAAGTGAAAGAGCTTTTAGTGTATGGTCAAAAAACGCTTTCTGAAATTGCTTTTGAACTGGATTACAGCAGTACTGCACATCTTAGCAGTCAGTTCAAGAAGATTACCGGGCTAACGCCATCGCATTTCAAGGAAATTGGCGCAATTAAGCGGACTTCGCTGGATAAAATCTGATTCCCAAAATTCTGTAAACCGTTCCCAAAGTTGTGTAAGGCCCCGGCAATGCCGGTGGGCTACTTTTGTCTTGTAATTAAAACCATAAATTATGAAAACGACAGAAGTTAAAGCCGGTTCAACCGACAACAAAAATCCGAAGTGTACATGTGAAGTTTGTACATGTGAAACTTGTACATGTGGCAGCTCTTGCAGCTGTGCAAAATGTAATTGCAGCCCGGGCTGTAATTGCTGATCAATTCTGTGCCGCTTTTTCATCTTTGAAGAAAGCGGCACTTCTTTTTAATTCACACAACAAATAACTCATACAATGAAAATGCACCAATCAAAAACCGTTGAGTATAATCTCACCGCAGGAAAATTCAAATGGGAAATAGCTCCCGGAAAAACAATTGAAGCATGGGGCTTCAATAATAGTATTCCCGGACCGGAAATCAGGGCGAAAGCGGGTGATGAACTGGTCGTTCGCGTCACCAATGAATTGGATGAACCAACGCTTGTTCACTGGCATGGCATTCGGTTGCCGGCCCCAATGGATGGAACAGATGCTGTTCAGAAACCAATTCTTCCCGGCGAGACTTTTGAGTACCGATTTTCAGTACCTGATGCCGGGACATTCTGGTATCACTCTCATGTGAATGAAACTGTGCAAATGGAACGCGGACTTTACGGAGCAATTGTAGTTGAAGAAACCGGGCCGTTGATTACTGACAACGACAGAGTTTTCATGATTGATGATATGAAATTGAATGGAGATCATTCTTTTTATTTACCTAAAGGGTATTTTAAAAAAATGAAAGAAAGACATGATGGTCGGCAAGGCGAAACGCTTTTGATTAATGGAAAAGAAAATCCTGTGATTGCCATGAACGCAGGTCAGCAAGAGCGCTGGAGGTTTATCAACTCCAGCAGTGCCCGGTATTTTGAACTGAGCCTTGGCGGACGACCATTCAAGGTTATTGCTACCGATGGAGGTTTGTTGAATCAGGTTCAAACGGTCAGCTCATTGCTGATTACTCCCGGAGAACGTTACGAAATTATTGCCGGACCATTCAAAGAAGGAGAAGTGATAAATATTGAATCACTGGCCTATAACCGTGTAACTTTTTTGAAACCGAAGAAGGAAAATTTTGCACAAATTGAAGTTGGAGCAGTAGCCGAATCAAAAGCGATAGTACCAAATTATCTGAGAGCAATTCAGCCTTTAGCACCGGCAAATACACCTGCGAGCCGGCAAGTGAAATTGTCAGTTGGCATGAATCTGAAATACGGAATGGATTTCAAGGTGAACAATGGTATTCATGTGAATGACAAACCTGTCGTCAAAAATGAATTGCAGGTATGGGAAATTAAAAATGTAAGCTTAATGGATCACCCTTTTCATTTGCACGGCTATTTCTTTCAGGTATTGGAAGAGAATGGAAGTGCACCTGCTTACGCAGCCTGGAAAGACACGGTGAATCTAAAGCCAAGAAGTTCAATGAAAATCGCATTCATGCCGGATCGCGCCGGAATGTGGATGTATCATTGTCATATTCTCGAACATCATGCAGCAGGAATGATGGCTCATTTCGAAGTAGTGGAAAATGAAGGAGTGCGTCATGAGATGAAGATGAGTCATGTTCATCATCATTGATGTTTTGGCTAACAGCGGGTTATTCCTACGGAGCACTGAACTATAAAAAAGGATGTTTATAGTATTAATCACCCACCATGTCGATGAATCTTCACAAGGAATATTAAAGGTCACTTAAGTACTTTGTGGTTTTTTGTGTTCCTTGTGCTCTTGTGGTAAAAATGACTTGCAAGTTCAATATTGTATTAACAACATAGATGTATACTTTTCAGAACCAAATTGGAATTAAAAGGCAAACAAATAATAGTAAGAGAACTCTCTAAACTAAAGATTGCTATCAACTTCATATTTCAGTTCAGTAACCCCACAGTCAAACCGTGTTGTGCCCACCAAATGCAATTTAGACTTTGCTTGTTCACCCGAGAATAGAGGTATGCCTTTCCCCAGCAAAATCGGATTTACAAATAACCAATACCCATCGATCAGATTTTCACGCATGAGTGCATGAGTCGCGGAAGGACTGCCAAATAAGAGAATTTCATTTCCGGACTGTTGCCGGATTGAATTTATTTCTGCTGCAATGTTATCGCTGATAATTTTAGTTGTCGGCGTGTCTTTTCCCTTCATACTTCGTGAAAGAACAATTTTTTTGGAATTCATGTACCAGTGCGAGTGAACTTTGTCGTGATTGGATGCATCCGGTTTATCTGCCGCTGTGGGCCAATAACTTTCCATCATCTGATACGTCACCCGGCCGTACATAGCCGTATCACCCTGCCCGATTCTTTTTTCGACGTGACTGAAAATTTCATCATTCACATTAATCCAATTCATTTCTCCATTCGGTCCTGCTACAAATCCATCGAGGGAGATGTGCATGAAGGAAATTATCTTTCTCATCTTTTCTCTAGAATTTCTACTGTTTGTTGCATGCTCTTCTTATTTCAAATAATTTTCAAACTCTATTTTTTCCAATTTATATTGTTTCTCCCGACTTAGCACTGTGAAATGAAGTTTGTAGTCATACTGGTGCTCCGCTCCGTTTGTGAAGACAACAAAGATGAAATCAGCGTCACTCTCATTCACCCAACCGATCAGATTGACGTACACCAACGACTTTCGTGCAGCTTGCAACTTTAATCCTTCTTCAGGGGTTACCAGGCGGATTTCTGTATTTCCGATTGTGGCCGGTAAATCTATGTCCGGAAAATCGTCGGGCTGACCATACACGTGTTTGCCGAAGTACAGAGTATCAAAATCTCTTTTGTTCTTTTTGTTCGCGGCTTTGATAAACTCGTCAATAGCTTGTGTGTAGATTGCTTTGAGTTGTGCTTTTTTCTCTGTAGCACTATCAACAACTGATGAAGCGGTGATAGAAGTTGTAACCTGTGTTGAATTACTGCTTTGTTCAGTCTGATCATTAGAATGACAGGAACTCGACGAAATCAAAAATCCAAGATTAAGCAGTGATGCGAATAAAAAATGTATCTCTTTTTTCATGTGGCTCTTCTTGTGTTGTTAGGTAGTTGTTTCCAAAGAATTAATTTGTAATAACACTCGTGTTGTTGCTTGCCGAAGGTATAAGGGCATACAATTGGAGAACTTCAGCGTTATCGGTAAAATCGCTCTCGTATTTCAGGCCAAGTTTTTCAATGAGCTTAACTGAATTTGAATTTTCCGGCAATGTGATTGCAATGATTTTCGAAGCAATATTTTCACGAATAATTTCGTCAAGATATTTTCTGCATGCTTCAAAGGCGTACCCCTTCTTTCCATAACCATCTAACATGGCAAATCCAATATCGGGAAACTTCTGATTGTCGCGGTAAAGAAAAGTGATAATACCAATAGCTTCTTTAGTGTTTTTAAGTTCAAAAACGCTGTAGTAATAAGTTTTATTTGCCAGAATCTTTCGAATGTAACTTTCGGCATCGCTGCTACTCCTGACATTTCTGTCGCCGATAAACTTTAGCCATCCCGGAGTGTTTACCAATTGGTAGATGAACTCGCCGTCAGTAAGTGCTATCGGTCGGATACGGAGGCGCTCAGTTTCAAGTTGTCGGTACATTTACTCTTTAGATTGACTGCAATTTAGTCAATAAGTGATAGGAGAAAAGGATCAGGCCGGTTTATTTTTTTTCAGATTAGGCCACGGATACCAGCATACTGCAAAGTAGGACATTGCAAGAGAGATTTGTAAGCAGATTTCTAAATTACTTTGATAATGGCTCCAGTCGGAATGTAAAAATTGATTGTTTATTCCTGAGATGAAAAGTGTGATTTGTTCTTTTGTTGAATAGAAAACACCATAGCTTTCCATTTGTTATCACTGGTGGACCTGTATTAATCCCAATTCAGGGTTAATGCTTAGTTCCGATTATTTTATGATTGGGACCAAGTAGATTTTCAGCAAAACCCCATCAGGGTCTTTATACTCCAATACACACTCTCTGTCTGACAATTGCACTACTTTCATAATAGCCTTTTCTTTAGTTTGATTGTCGACAATAGTTAAAATGTTTTTCACCGTATCGTATTGCCAATTTCCATTCTGAACTGATCCGGATTCAATGGATTTGACTTTGTGATTGAAAAAAAAGATCATCCGGTCATTTTTCTGCTCCGGTGATGGAGGATATATTTTTCCGCCTTCTTCATATGAGACAAGCTTCCATTCTTTGCAGATTAAACTATCTGTGTGATTCGCTTGAGTGTTTTGAGATTTTGCATAGGTGGAAGTAAAAATGGCAACGAGAAGTAAGAGTTTTTTCATGAATGTGATTATATAGGTGTTTTGAAATCCGAACCGATGGGTATAGTTGAACTTAAATAGTCTTTGCTGATTCACGATCGCGAATCAGTTGCCGTGCTGCCTCAACCGCTGCAGGGACTAGTTTATTTGCTTCAGTAATTTCCTTCAACGAATCTGTGGAATACCCGTCAAATTTTATTTTATAGCCTTGTACTTCATTGACAAAATGATTCATTTGCATGTCTTCTATCTCCTTAACGGGTTTCTTATTGGATAAATTAGTAAGAATATAATTGTTAACTCTTTTGAAATTGATCATGTAAGCAAGTAGCCCGGCAAAAAAAGCCGATGGTTAAAAACTGATTTTTATACCATTTAGTTTATAGCTTACCGTTGTTTCCAGAGCCGGGAAAACCAGGAAATTAAATATACCAAGGGCAATTGTAATTAAAAGAACAAATTTATAGTATGGACGGAACGCGAAATAGAAAACGAAATTTAAAGCCACAGCTGTCATGGCTAAATAGTTCTTGGTTGTAATAGTATAATAATACGGAACACCGGCCATATCAACCGTTCCTTGTACAGATGCAACTATTGCATCTGCGCAGTAGATGGTTAACAGCAAAAGGGGTAATAGTTGTAAATGTTTTTTTATTCTGTCTGACATAAAATATTGTTATGTTGGCGGATGAAGTTAATAGCTTTGGCTATACTTTTAATATTGCCCTCTGTAAAACTTATTTTCATTGGTGATTTTGATTGGATTTTCCCTGAACCATTTCACAAAAGTTTCCCACTTACTCTGGTTGTCCTTTTGCCAGGTACTAAAGGCTTCTTCGTCGCCTTTCATTAAAACCCAATGGTTATATGCTTCCATATGCCCCAGATCTTTAATTTCCTTTTGGTACGAAAATAAAACGTTTGGGTATTTTTTATCGTTACCATTTTTGAAGTAGATGTCAACGAAATTACTTCTGATGGTATCAAGAGAGTTGATATCTATCGACTTTATGCCAATGATTGACATAATTAAGCCGGGTTCATATGCCATCATTCCAAATGGTAATCGAATATTAGAAGGGTCAGAAAGATCGCTAATGTTCATTGTAGAATTTTTACTAAAACTTACTGAAGCTGAAGTGTCTCCGGAAATTGTGATCTGACTTTTATATGTATCAAAAAGAAGTTTGCTGATTTCCGAAGTTCTTTTCGTGTTGCGTTCTAAATTCATAAAAATCTCTCCGTATATCATTCCCCAAACTTCTTCTGTTGAATTACAATACAGTTTAGCAGCCCAATAGTAATTGGACGGGAAAGTTGGTGCTACTTCTATCCCTTTTTCATAGTAGTAAATCGCCTTGTTGTAATCTTTTTTTCCCATCTGCATGATGCCCATTTCCAAACATAAACTACCGGAGTTAGGGAATTTATTAAGGCCGTCTTCATAGATCTTTATAGCTTTTTCGCTTTTGCCAAGATTGTCATAACAATTTCCCAGAAGCTGATAAACCAAGTCAGTCACATCTTTATGATCAATGATATCTTCCAGATATTTACATGATTTTTTATAATCTTTAATGGAATAGTAAGCATATGCAAGTTCGTATGGATAATTAATGTCATCCGGATCAAGCTTCATTGACTCTTGTAATAATTTGATGGCATCATCAAACTTTCCTTCTTGTTCGAGAGAAAGCGCTTGCCTGCCTTTGTCTAGTGCTTTTTCTTTGTTGCTTTGAGCAAAAGAGGATTTGTTGATCAACACTAAAAGTAGTAAAATACAGATAAGGGTTTTTGTTGTTTTCATAAAGTCTGATATTATTTAAGTGTATTTCGGAGTACGGTTTGTGAATGTAAACTAAAGGTAAATTACCTGATTTAGATTTGAAATTTCAAGCGTATATAGTTTAATCTTTGCTACTGTTGCGGAAGAGCCGGACGCCTTTATAGCGTATTTTTTTCTTTTTACATTCATCATAAACGAACAGATCTAATTTTAATTCGATAGCATTAGGATTCCAGTTAAGTATTTCGATAGAACCATTTAGAGTATAGTTTTCCGGCTCCCAATTCCAAACCGATTTAAAATCCTAAATGGTTTTTACAATCATTGTATCAGATTTGGCATCTAAAGTACGTTTTGATTTGGCAAGGCTACTATCAAAAAAGGTAAGAAATAGTTGATAAGAATAACTTGCATCAATCATTTTTGAGCGATAAGAAACCGTCTGCCGGAGGGTTAAGGCAGTATCGTTTTTAATAATACTTTGATCGAAATAGTGTTTTTTGTTTTTGAGCGATAAAATATTTTGAGTTCCGCAAGAGGTGAGAATGAAAAGCGTATAAGCATAAGGAATTATTGTTCTTCGAGTGAATATATAATCAAATAATTGCGTTAAACGATTTCCCTCAGATTGCATTAATGCGTTTTGAATTTTAGGGTTATCAGGCATTCTTAGTTGTCAAGTTTTTCAAAATAATCACCGTTGAATTGATATCGGATAAATTTGTCAAGTCGTGAATTGGTTGATTAAAGTACACTCTCATTCTTCCTGCATCGAAGGCAAATCGCCATAGGCATTGTACTTTAGCTCTTTGATATTTCGAAACAACTCAGTGTATTCTTTACTAACAGTATAATTAGGAGCATAGAATGTTGCAACTTTTTCATCATCTGATTTGAATGTAATTATGTTGCGAGGGGGTCTTTCAAATGTAGATCGCATGCTGATTTGAAGTTTATCCCATGGAATTCTCACAGTTTGAGGGGAATCCTTATCGTAGTAAAAGAGCTTAATACCTGCATCTCCAGATTCAATGTGTTCAATTGAATATCTGATCGGCCTGAGCTTCCTCGGAACATCGAGTAAAAGTATAACGCCCAGGAATGTTGCACACAATAGAAATCCATTTGTGTCAGTATTTAAGCCCATAATAAATGAAAAAAAGAAAAATATAATTAGATTGAAAAGCAGAAGATTCCTTTTCCTTTTTTGATATGGTTGAGGAGTTTCTGAATAAATGATTTTGTTATCCGGCATTGATAGTATTTAAGGTAAATTCCAATAATGCTAAAGTATTAGAAAATTTCAAATTTGAAAGGGCCTTAAATTATTTTCTGATAAGATATCAACAACGTTTGAAAAATTCAAGAATAAATTTATTGATGCTTTCTAAATAAATTTACAAGACGCTAATCAAACTTCTTGACAATTTAACCTTGTAGTAAGCTCGCATGTAAATTAAAATATCTTTATAAAGCAGAGCACTTTTAACGAAAGCATGATTTGATACCTTACTACCTTACTACCGTCAATGGATGTGTTTTATTGCCATATTCCGTATTAATCGAAATTATGTAAATGCCAAGGGTGAATTCGCTTCCACTGACGTCGATTGTCATGTTTTGTATTCCTGCTGCTAATCGCCCGTTAAATATTTCTTTCACTATTCTTCCCTGAATATCATTTATTCTCACACTTACATTTGAAGATTGTGCAAGTGTGAACGACAAGATAGATAAAGATGTGACGGGATTAGCTGACAAGTTAATCGAATGCAGGATTAATGTGTTATCAAAAACACTTGTGACTAATGGTGTCGCCACCATGTTATCAGCCATAAAAATGACTCCATAGTCCTGACAAGTTGGAGGCGGGCTGTCGTAATGAACGACTACACTATCGAAGCCTGTTGGAAAACTACATCGAAGTGTATCGGTTGGCCATGTACCGGGAAAGGTTGCTGTTTTTGTATCCGTGCCTACGTAGTTCCCACTCATGTAGGCAGTCACTCGCATCAGTGCTGCATCATCACAACCTAATTCCTGACAAGCGTACATAATTGAGAAATCAGTGACAGGCTGATTAAAGTTGATCAATAAGTCGGCCTGAAATACACTGTTAGGATAAATAACCATCCCCGAAAACCCGGCCGGTGTAAAGCCTAATACATTAGCGGCCTGGATTGAAAAGCCCGATCCGGTTGCATTGAACTGAGCTGTAAGTCCAGCTACGGTCTGACTAATTGGAAGGGAAGTGTATGGTGGCGCATTGTCAAAATCAAAAAGTATTGGTTGCGAAAATATAGTTTTCGGATTAAGGACGGTAAATATTGAAATCATGAAAAGCGACAGGAAAGTCATTTTTCTATTGGTTTGATAAAGCCGGTTTTTTATAGAAGTTTTCATGGCGAATTGGAGGTATTATACAAGTGATGGTTCACATGTATTTAATAAAGGTAGACCGCAAGGAGAAAAAAGTAAATGCCTATGGTCACTCGATCAAAGAATTCTGATCTTGTCTTGGTCGAATGACTGGAATTGATTTCCCACGGAAAACACGGAAATTAAAATTTGAAAACACGGAAATAGGCTTCCCGCAGGCTGGCGCTGACAAAAAATTAAAATCGCAGAAAGCAATTTTATAAATTAGCTAATTAGCTAATCTGCAAATTAGCTAATTCAAAACAGCGGCTACTCCGGGGAGTGTTTTCCCTTCAATGTACTCGAGCAATGCGCCGCCGCCGGTGGAGACGTAGGATACTTTGTTGGTGAAGTTGAATTTGCTGATGGCTGCTGCCGAGTCGCCGCCGCCGATGAGAGAGAAGGCGCCTTTTGATGTAGCGGAAACTATAGCTTCAGCAACGGCTTTGGTGCCGTGTGCAAACTTTTCGAATTCGAAAACACCGGCCGGACCATTCCACAAAATCGTTTTTGAACCGTTGATGGCATCTGCAAAAAGTTTTTCTGACTTCGGACCAATATCTAACCCCATCCATCCGTCAGGTATAGAACCGATGTCGCAGGTTTGTGAATTGGCTTCTGCGTCAAACTTGTCTGCAACAACAGCGTCAACAGGAAGAATTAAGTTTACGCCTTTTGCTTTTGCACGCGAAAGAATATCCAATGCAAGATCGAGCTTATCTTCTTCACAAAGTGACGAGCCGATTTTCCCGCCTTGCGCTTTAATAAATGTAAATGCCATACCACCACCAATCAAAAGATTGTCGACCTTGTTCATCAGTTGCTCGATGATCAGAATCTTATCCGACACTTTTGCACCTCCCATAATTGCTGTAAAAGGTTTTTCTGCATTGAGCAAAACTTTATCGGCATTTTTCAACTCACCTGCCATCACATATCCGAAATATTTTTTACCGGGAAAATTATCTGCTATGATTGCAGTAGATGCATGCGCGCGATGCGCAGTACCGAATGCATCATTGACGTAAACAGTTCCTAGTCCAGCGAGTTTTTTTGCGAAATCGGGATTTCCTTTTTCTTCTTCCTTATAGAAACGAAGATTTTCCAGCAATAAAACTTCGCCTGGTTTTAATGAAACGGCAAGTTCTGTTGCCTGCTGACCGATACAATCGTCAGCGAATTTTACATTCACGCCAAGCAGAGAAGAGAGATGGCTGACGAGATGCTTCAGAGAATATTTTTCAGCCGGACCTTCTTTCGGACGACCTAAATGCGACATGAGAATAACGGAACCACCGTCGGCCAGGATTTTTTTGATTGTTGGAACGGCTGCCGTCATTCTGTTGTCATCGGTGATGCGGTATTCTTTATCGAGAGGAACGTTGAAGTCGACGCGGATGAGGGCTTTTTCGTTGCGGAAGTTGTGGTTGTCGATGGTTAGCATTGGAGGGAAATTGTGGGCGTAAATTTGAGATTTTTTTCCCACGGAAAACACGGAAATGAAAAAGAAAACACGGATTTTTGGTTCCCGCAGACTTACGCGGACAAAAATTGGAAATGCGCAGACTTTTCTATGAAACTAAGCAACCAGGCAACCAAGCAACCAATTACTGATAGGCCGGACAATCGATCCCGGGCGAGAAGGGGCGTTTGCAGAATTGCCATTTGAAACCGAAGAAAAAGTCGGCGGCGTAAGTATCGGAAAGACCAAGGAGTTCGAGGAGGCGATCGGTGCCGACTACGAAGAACTTGAAGCGAAGCCCAAGACCGATGGCAGATTGTTTCCATTCGTACATAGAGAAATTCAGGTTGCCTTCGAAATTTCTTGTTTCATATCGACCGCTGAGAGTGAGTTGATCGGGTCTTGCAATTTGATTCGGAGCGAAGTGGATGCGTTTCACCACACTGAGGTTTCCGTAAATCTTTGAAGTGAATGAGTAATCGAATTGCGCGCTGAGAGCAGTAGGCAGCCAAATGAAAAAGCCTTTATCTTCAACAGTTGCTGCAAGTCGATTTACCATTAACGTATCAAAACTACCGACACCAAAATTTGCTGAGTCAATTCCGTTCCAAAGTCGATCAGATGTTGAATGAATATTGATCACTTCCGATTTTCTGAAGTACCGTATCGTGCCGAGATCCATCAAAGAAAGTCCGATGCGATAAACATACTTTTTGATATTGTCGTTCGAACGATTGCACTCAAAACCACCGCTGTTGTGTTTTTTCATGTAAGTGGCGCCAAGTGTTGTTCCCAGTCCGAGACCACGGAAGGAGAGTAAGGCGTCGTTGTCAATGCCGTTTCCGATCGTTGCATCAACATTGTGAAAAATTGTATTCGAAGAATCAAGTACAGTGAAATCCGTTTCACGAAAATCTCCGTAGAGTCCATTCATGCCGACTAACAAATTTCCAGTTGCCGCCCATTTGAGATATTCTTTTTCGCTTTCATAACGCACTTTCCCATACGTACCGCCCAGCTCAATGAAAGTTGCTTCTGCAGCTGAGTAAGATTTTGCTGCTGTACGAACATTAAACAAATCGGGCGAATGGAAATTGCGGTAGAAGGTGTAGGCTAACGGAGTCGGAACATCGGTAGCGCTAGCTTCTGTTCTGAAAGCAGAGTGTAGTCCCCAGGCATGATCGCCGAGATTTTTAATGTACGAAGGACCGATGAGGAGAATGTGTGAGTACCCTTGTTCAACCGTACCGCCTGTATTGAAATAATAGAGATTGCCATCGGGTACACTTTGCGTGATGGCGTTGGGAATGAGATGAAAGCGGCGAGGGGAGAAGATGTAGGTGTTTTGTGCGAAAAAGTCGCCGGCTATCAAGTTTATTTCGTAGCGATAGGGAGCACCTACAATGGTTGAAGGGTTGAGGAAAATACCCATGTTCCCGCTATAGTTACTGTTGCTTATTCCCCACATTTCCTGTGCAGTTGATTGTAGGGAAAGGAAAGTGAAGAGTAGGAGAGGGAATTTTTTCATTGTGCAAAGATAGGATGATTAGTTTTTCCCACGGAAATCTCGGAAAGAAATGGAAAGCACGGATGATGGTTCCCGAAGACAAATAATAGAACGGTAAAAAAGACAAAGTATTTTCTAACTTCGCGGGATGAATTTTGCTTCGGTAATCGGCCATAGACAAGTGAAACAGCGACTTTTGACGGCGGCACGCGATAAGCGTGTTAGTCATACGCTGCTTTTTCTTGGCCCGGAAGGTTCGGGAAATTTACCGATGGCCATGGCTTTTGCACAGTATCTCGTTTGCGAAGACCCCGGCGAGAATGACTCGTGTGGAACTTGTTCCGCTTGTTTGAAGATGAATAAAATGGTTCATCCGGATGTAACATATACATATCCTGTTGCGCCGAAAGAAAAAATCAGCAAGCCGAAAAGTGTTGACTTCGTTGCACAATGGCGACAGGCTGTGCTTGAGAACCCATATTTGTCGTACAACGACTGGATGCTCACGCTTGATCTGGATAATAAGCAGGGATTGATTTCCGTTGAAGAGAGTTCCGACATTATCAATCGACTCAATTTAAAAGCAGTTGAAGCGCCTTATAGAATCGTCATTATCTGGCTGCCGGAGAAGCTTCACACTTCCGCTGCCAATAAACTTTTAAAAATTCTCGAAGAGCCGCCGCAGGATGCACTCTTTTTCCTTGTTGCTGAAAATTACGAGGACATTATGCAGACCATTCTTTCGCGTACACAACTTGTCAAAGTGGGTCGTATTTCCGACGAAGAAATGTTCGGGGTACTCACAGATAAACATGGCCTGGATAAGATCACTGCCCGTCGTATGGTTCACCGCGCTGATGGAAGTTACAACGAAGCATTGTCGTTGCTCGGAAACAACGAAGCAGAAAACGATCTTAGCAACCGCTTCCTTAGCTGGATGCGAAGCTGTTTAAAGCTGAATGCAAAGGAGATCACCGAAATGGCCGGTACGTTCAGCTCTGAAAGTCGTGAGCAGCAAAAGATATTTTTGAAACATGCACTCGATATTGCCCGCGAGTGTTTACTGATCAATTATGCCGACCGCTCCCTGATTCGCCTCGAAGGCTCCGACCTGGAATCAATGCAACGCTTTGCACCCTTCGTAAACATCAATAATGCCGAAGATTTTATTCAGGAATTAAACACCGCCTCATTCCACATTGAACGTAACGGCAATAGTAAAATGGTGTTTACGGATCTTTCCTTTAAGATGTACCATTTATTGCAGGTGAAGGCGTAATGGAAGAGGTTTTTAGGAGTAATTCACTTCGGTACTTTGGAATTGCGGGATTTGCCTGCGGGGAATGAAGTGGATTTTTTAATGGCGATATTTTTCAAATTGATCATTGCAATTAACATGACCGTTCTCGAAAAACTTACGGGGTTCGCCTGTGGCGAAGATGTGTAAAATGAATGTGAGTTTATTTCAAAAATGGCATATTGCTATTAATACAGCCGTTCTCGAAAAACTTACAGGGTTCGCCTTCGTTGGTGTGGAGTGTTATGACTTCCACAAAAAATAAATCACGGTAATAAACATAGACGTTCTCGAAAAACTTACAGGGTTCGCCTTTGGCGAATGACGGGTTGATGTGAGATGGGCTATCGTTTGATGAATGAAAGAAACAGAAGAGATTTTTAAGTAGTGATTTTGTTCGTTCATCAAACGATAATAAAAATACAGGTAGTCAACGCACTTTCTAATGACTCGCAGGGTTCGCGTTCGGCAAGGAGGAGGAGCGATGCGGCGGAAAAGTGATGCGCATCACGGCGATTAACGCAGCCGTTCTCGAAAAACTTACAGGGTTCGCCTTTGGCGAATGACGGGTTGGAAATGGGGCGGGATATCGTTCATCTGACGAAAGAAGCAGCACTGGTTCATAGCGGGTAATGAAAGTCGTCAGATGAACGATATTAGTATTTTAAGGATGTTAATTTAATAATTGTTAGGGTTTGTTTTTGTTTATTTTTAAAAACATTTCAATTTCAGTACTATTGTTCTGGAGGAAAAATAAATGTAAGGCGGGGGTTCTTGGATTTGATTAAATTTAGTTTGGCACGACGCGTGAATCGTTTTAATTCATCTTCACGTTTGATGGCTTTAAGGATTGATGTAAACTCTTCAAAGTACACTAACTTATTACAGTAGTATTTCCCTGTAAATGATTTTGAGTTACCTCTCGCATCACCATGCTCCCTTAACCGGCGCTTCAAATTATTTGTTACACCTATATAAAGAACGTTTCGTGTGTGGTTTGTTAATATGTAAACATAATACATCACACAAATCTCGTCATACCGCCAAATACCCACAACCAATAAAAGCGGAGAAATAATATCGTTCACCTGACGGTTTCCATCGTTCACTATGAAATAGTGTAGCCACTTCCGTCAGGTGAACGATATCCAAACATATCACCAACCCGTCATTCGCCGAAGGCGAACCCTGTAAGTTTTTCGAGAACGTCTTAGTTCATTTCCGTGAAGCACTTTTTTGTGGAAGCCATCACTTCCATCTACAACGAAGGCGAACCCTGTAAGTTTTTCGAGAACGTCTTAGTTCATTTCCGTGAAGTACTTTTTTGTGGAAGCCATCACTTCCATCTACAACGAAGGCGAACCCTGTTGGTTTTTCGAGAACGTCTTAGTTCATTTCCGTGAAGTACTTTTTTTGTGGAAGCCATCACTTCCCGCCATAACGAATTTCTTTCAAATATTCCTTATTTTTGCTCAACAGAAAAAATTCTTTCACAAATTTTCAATATTCAATATTCAATATTCAATATTCAATATTCAATCCCCCAATCCCCCAATCCCCCAATCCCCCAATCCCCCAATCCCCAACCCTATGTCCCCCGAAAAACCAACTCAGCAGCAACTCGATGAATGGCATGCGGAACCGAAAAATTGGAAGTTCGGGATTCTGTATTTTAATCCGAAAGATAAGAGAGTGTTCCCGCCTAAGAGGATGAAAAATCTTGGGTACACCATAAATTTTGCAAACCCGGTTTCGGTAATTGTATTATTAGCGTTCTTTTTGATCGTATACTATATTACGAAAGCAATTCACTAATACACTTGAAACCTCACCGAATGCTGTTGACCGGCTACTTCAGTTTGTAAAAAGTAAAAACCATTGCCGGCTTCGGAAATAGTAATCGTGCTTTCTCCGGGTGGCAGAATGATTTCTTTGATCAGCCTGCCTGATAAATCAAGCACTTTTGATTTTGCAATTTCGGCTGAATTGTTTTTGAATGTGTAGGTGTGTACACCTGTCCGCTTTACTTCGATCAGATTTTTACTTTGATTTTCTGCAATGGAAAGTGTGGCAAGATACGTCCATGTGTAATTCAAAAGTGTGTTACGGCGGGAAGCACATGCATCATTCACCAATGTGAATATTAAATTGCTTCCGCTGAATGCATAAGTGTAAACTCCGGTATCCGGACAAAGGGATGATGCCAGATCAAGAATGAAGATTGTATCACTGCTTAGATGATAAAGCGACATAATTGTCCATGGTGCACCTCCGGTCATTGAGTAATAAACTGTGTCGTTGTTGAAGTAAAACCAGAGATTCGGACTCGGCGGATTGGTTCCAAGCCATTCCGTGCCGTCAAGGTATTGTGCCTTTGCACCTCCGAAAGTGAAAAGCATGATTACTATTAACGCGACTTTTTTCATATGACTAAAATACGATAAACTTCTTATTGGTCTTTTTCTGATTGTGCTCCAGACTTAATACGTAACATCCTGCCGACAAAGTTGAAATATTGATCGACAATTCGTAATTACCTGTAGCAGGAATGTAAGTGCCTGCTGTTCTTCCATTCATGTCGGTAATGCGAATTACATCGTTGTGGTTGTATGGCTCTTCTGTTCTTATCAGCAGTGTGTGATCAACTATGTTGGTGTGGAAGTTAAATGTTTCTTCCGCTGAAGTGATGCCAACGTATTCCTGACAAAACACATTCAACACCATCGGAAAAAGATGTGTAGTGTCGGTGATTGCTGTATCCTGAATCGTTACACCTGAACTAGAGTTGAAAGTTTCACCGCTGAAACCAATAGGTATACCTGAGGCATTCATGGTGAGAGTTGCCGGATTGTCACACGTTAATCCGTTGTCCATCACTCTGCAGAGTGACATATTCCAGTAGGGTGAAGTGAGAGACAAAATGTTTCCGGTAACAATATATGCACCGGAAGGATCTTGAGTTACTGATACTCCTCCCTGATTTGTAAACGGACTGTACATTGCCCACATGAAATTTCCATTGGCAGTGAAATGACTTAGCTGGAAACCGGTATAATAATAATCAGGTGACAAAACCGAAATCTGATCAGTTACCGGGTCAAGCATAAAATCCTGCAACCCTCCATTATACACAAGATTGGTAATGTACACAAGCATCTGAATCGGATTACCATCGCTGTCAACAAAGAATAATCCCGGCTTTCCATTGTCGACATCTGCTCCAATAATCAGAAGACCGGTGTTTGACGAATAGTGAATTCTGCGACTGCGGACATCGGTATTGCCGGTAAAGCTTTGAGATGAAAGCAGAACACCGCTGTTGTTTACAAGTAGTAATGCAAGATTGGAGAATGTAAGTCCGCCGCCCGACATCGTTAGTGTTATTGCCACATCACCATTCGACATTTCAGTAACATCCGGATCTGATAAGATAGTACCCGCAGCCGTGTAGAGATCTTTTGTCCAGTTAAGGCCTCCAAGAAAATTCAGACTGACGAGATAAAGATGCTCTCCGGAAGTTCCGGCGATGAGAAAATTTCCACCGGTAATCGGAATCATCCTTTCGTTTTGCATCGTGAGACCGTTTCCTAATTGAAATGTTTTCTGAAAAAAAACTGCACCTGTAGTATCAACAAGAATCAGTGATTGATATCGGCTGCCTGCAATCGAGTCGTAAGTAAGAATGGCGAATTGCTGATTTGATACACGCTGAAACGATGCGAAATAGTTGTTGTCTGTTGAACCAATAGTTTTTGACCAGTGAACATTTCCGGCAGTATCAGATTTCACCAAAAAAATATCATAGTCGCCAAATGTTATTCCCGGCATCATTCCGCAGGTGATCAAATCACCATTAGGCATGACAAGCGTTTTCTTTGCCTGACAGCCGGTAAGCGGAACTTCATAAGAATTATAAAATGTTGTTTGTGCAATCGCACCGATTGTAATGAGCAGAAAAAAACTTCCTGCGAGAAGTGATTTAAGTTTCATAATCCCGTAAATGATAATTCACCCCGGCTATTCACCGGATAGGCTAAAATATCTCATCCAATAACAGCAGACTGTGAGGATTGTCATAGTGCGCAGGGATTTTGGTTAGTAATCAGCGATCAGAAATTGGCGACCAGGGATCAGGAATTCCGCCCTGTTTGGCCATCACCGGAGGCCATTTACGGGACCTGATTCTCCACCTTTGAATTATCCAAGTCAACCCAAAATCCCGCTCCTGCCGCTGAAATAACAGGTTTTACCTGAATTCAAGAGGCTTCAAAAGTCTGTTACCGATGTTATCTTTTTCCTGACCTCAATAATTATCTTAGACCCTTGAAAGAGCCTACTTTTGCGGCAGGGAAGGCGATTGATTCATGAGCAAAAAAGCGAAGTTCATTTTTTGGAATATTGTTGGGTGTGTGGTTTTTCTTTCACTCCCGCTCTTATTCGCGCCCGGAAGATTTACCATTGAAAGCCTGCTTCGGGAAAGTAAGACACAGCAAGAGTTTTTATCTTATTTATTGCTTGTAGTTTTCTATTATCTCAACCTGTATTTCTTCATTCCAAGATATTTTCGTGAGAAACGCTATGGGAAATATGCTTTCATAGCATTCATCAGCCTCTGTTTAGTGGTACTTGTACCTGCACTTACAATCCGCGGAGCGTTTTGTAAGAAAGGAAGAATGGAACACATGGATGGCCGGGGATGGAACCAGGAACATTTTCACCATGAAGACCAGGATGGGCCGCCGGATCATCGATTTGAACAAGGTCCGGACAGACGAGAAGGTGGTCATGGACCGGAAATGGGACGGCAGGATGATAACCGACCGCATGACTTTGGACCACCGCATGGTGACTGGCCACATCATGGACCAGATGGCGACGGACCTCCTCATCGTCATCATCATGGCATTATTCCTTCTCTCTTCGAATTGAGCCATGAACTTTTTCTGCTGCTTGTGATTATGGGTTTTTCTTTACTCTATGAAATCAATAATCAATTGAAGAAAATCAGAGAAGAAAAATTGAGTTCAGAAATTTCTTACCTCAAAGCCCAAATCAACCCGCATTTTCTTTTCAATACTCTCAATAGTATTTACTCTCTGGCTATTCAGAAATCAGATCTTGCTCCCATTGCTGTCGTGAAGCTTTCTGCAATCATGCGATATGTGACAAGCGATGCGCAGAAGGATAAAGTCTCATTGGAGAAAGAATTGAATTACATGCTCGATTATATTGATTTGCAAAAAATGCGTTTCGGTGAAACGCTTAACCTGAATTATAAAGTGAATGGTTCCTGGGCGAATAAACAAATCGCTCCATTGTTGCTTGTTCCATTCGTTGAGAATGCATTTAAGCATGGCGTTAATCCGGAGAAAGAATCTTCAGTCAATATTGAAGTGACCATTGAAGGAATGAATCTGATTATGCAGGTCGATAATGCCATACTTAATATGAAGCGCGATGATCAGTATGAAGGCGGACTGGGATTGGAGAATACTAAAAACAGATTGCAATTGCTCTATCCGGGAAAACATGTACTCAGAATTACTGAGACGCAAACAGATTTTTCACTATATTTAAAGATTGATTTATCCGTATGATAAAAGCCATAGCAGTTGATGATGAGCCGTTAGCTCTCAATGTAATTGAATCGTTCTGTAAAGAAACAGGCATCGTTTCACTGGAGAAGACTTTTACTCGTCCGGATGAAGCACAACGTTATATCAGTAAATTTCCTGTTGATCTGCTTTTCCTCGATATTCAAATGCCTTCCACAACAGGCATTGATTTTTATAAATCGCTTGAACGACAACCAATGGTGATTTTTACAACCGCATATTCAGATTTTGCAGTTGAAGGATTTAATCTGAGTGCCGTCGATTATCTTCTGAAACCATTCAGTAAAGAACGATTTCTTCAGGCAGTGAGTAAGGCGAATGATTACTACAATTATCTGCAGCAAAACACTCCGGCAGAAGAGCAACACATGTTCCTGCGGGCCGACTACTCTCTCATTAAACTTAAATTTTCTGACATTCTCTATATCGAAGGGCTTGATGATTATTTGAAAATTCATGTCGAAAATCAAAAGACCATCGTAACGCGAATGACGATGAAAAATATTCTGGAAAAACTTCCGGCCAATGATTTCGTCCGCGTCCATCGCTCTTTCATTGTCCCCGTAAAGCGAATTGAAAAAGTCCGCAGCAAAACCATCACCGTCGCCGGCATCGATATTCCAATCGGAGCTTCGTTTGAGGAGACGTTTTTTAAGGTGTTTAAGGGGGAGCAGGCTTGACTTAATTAGCTGATTAGCTAATTGGCTAATTAGCACATTAGCACATAAGCACATTAGCATATTAGCATATTGTTGCGAGCAAAGTAAAATCTTTAATGCAGTTTATTTTCGTGAAGTTTTGTTCCTAAAAACTTCCACATCCACTTTTTGAATTAGCTGATTAGCTAATTAGCTAATTTGTAAGTGAGCAAAAGCAATGTGGATTTTTTTCATGCAGTTATCCTTCTTAAAACTTCCACCTCCACCTACACTTCCACTCTTTCGGATATGAATAAATCGTAATTCAAGTCGGTGTAGGTTTTTGCAACATTTCCCCATGAGGCCAAACTGCCGGCATTTCCGTGCAAATAGAAAATTAACCCTTTACTGCTATCAGCCTTAAATAGCAAACCGTTCAATTCTGTTCCATCAGCAGTTTTAAAGAAGAGTTCCTGATATGGATTAGAAAATTCGAAGCTGTAACTTTTATCAAGTTTTTGTGGCAGGAAGATTATTGACTCCTGAAAAAAGTAAAGTGCAGTACAAATCAAAACGTAAATTGAAATCAGGACAACTATAACTTTCAGAAGAAACTTTTTCATGGAATAGTTTGTGGCGGGAATTAATCCCGGTCATTTGGTGAATTATGTATTTAGTGGAAAAATAAGTGAGGCGTGATTTTTCTGAAACTACTCTTTTCTCAAAAGTATTGTCAATATTCTTGGTATTTCTAAGTTAGTATCACCATCAAAGTATTCGTGAAGTGTAATAATCCGATATCCGAATTTCAATGCAAGATTTGTGAAATCTGAAATGTGATGATTGAAGCATGGAACGATTTGCAAACCCTCGTTAGTTTCGAAACGGGCTTTGGTACCATTGTATTGTTTGAATGGATGCAATTCATCGATGTAGACGTACCCGTTTTCTTCGATTACATTTTCTAACTTTTCGAAGATGGTGCTGAGGTTTTCAATGTGTTCAAGAACTAAACTGAAGGTGATGAGATCGTATTTTATATTCTTTGAAAAATTCCATGGTTCATTTAAGTCGGCCCGGATGAATTCACTTTATCGGTGGAAGTAATCTTGCTATCTTTCGCTTTCGCCAGCATTTCAGTACTAAAATCAACTGCTGTCAACGTATTCACCCTTTCTACTAACCACTCTGTATTTTTGCCTGTTCCGCAACCGAGCTCGAGTGCATGGTTAAAGTACATTTGGCTCAGTGTTTCACGTAATGAGAGCGCTTCAAGATCTCTTGTCTTGTTCTCGTTGGTGTCGTATTGATTCGCCCAAAGATTGTATGCTTCTTTTGTTTCCATGTAGTAAAAATGTAAAAACATTATTCTCTTTGTACTTGTTACCGATAGGTTCCAACAGCCATTTTGTAAGCGTTGTTTCTTCACGGTGACATAGTTTCAGATAATATCTTATACGTTCCATGCGAAGATAATTCATCTGCCACTTTTTCATAAGTGCTAAGGTTGCTTCATTAAGCTTGACCCCAGACTCAATCTTGCCACTCCCATATCTTCGAGTTCACGGACACTTGGGGAAGCCGCGCAATTGATGGGTTGGCCAGGATATTTATCGGCGAATGGATTTTTACTAATGTCTTTATTGATTCTTTATCTGAAACAGGTTGCACAAAGATACAATCGGCTCCGGCTTCCTTGTATAAATTGCCACGACGAATGCTGGCTTTCATTTTTTCCTGAATTGTTCCGGTTCCTGTATAAAATGAATCAGTTCGTGCGTTAATCACGAGATGAAACCCGAGTGATTCTGATAGTTTACGAATTGCTGTTATACGCTCACACATTTCACTTTCGTCAATCAGGTTTGGGCTCAGGTTGAGACTGTCTTCAATATTAATACCGACAATTCCTGTTTCGATGAATTTCCGGACGATCAATACTTTTCCGTCGATTTCCATACCCTGCTTCTATGTCAACGTACAGGAACAGTTACGCTTTACTAGCTTGAAACTACGTCCAGCATTTCAGAGAGTTGAATGATCTCACAATCAGATAGCCTAAAGCAGCTGCAATACCCATACTGGTTGTTGCCACTGCTTTGTATCCGCACGCTTCAAGACGCGAACTTCCATTGTCCCAGGTGTTCAATAAGACTAAGAGTTCTTTGTCGTGATGATATTTCAAAAGCGTTCTGCTTTTTCTTTCTGAAGAACAGTGACCATGATTTTCTTTTTTAAAAAGTGAATGAAAAAATACCGGCAAAAAGGAATGGAATTTCAGCCATTCATCATCTGCTTTTACTATGCATACAGTCAACTTTGACTAAGCCTGAAGCGATGGTATACGAATATAAATGTAGAAGAAAAAGCAGCTAATGTCGTTGGAAGGATTAATTTTCCATCAACCGGCGTGCTCTCTGAAACTTTGTGAGCCATTTCAGCATTAAAAGAATACTTAAGGCCGCAAGCAAGGTTAATCCGAAATTCACCCAAAAGAAATCGGCTTTGTTATCATAGCTGTCCCAAAGCGAGGCAAGCACACCTGAAAGTTTGTTTCCAATGGATGTAGCTAAGGCCCAGCCGCCCATCATGAGTGCGGTGATACGCGGAGGGCTTAATTTTGAAACCAATGATAATCCCATCGGACTCAGACATAATTCACCGAGTGTAATTACTCCATATGTACCAATGAGCCACCAGGCAGAACTTTTTTCCAAACCATTGTTACATGCAGCCACGGCGCCAATGGTCACAAATGTTGACAACGCTGTAACAAAGAGTCCGATGAAAATTTTAGCAGGAGTCTCCGGCTCTTTTTTCTTTCGCCGTAGCCAGGCAAAAATTCCAACTACGAGCGGAGTTAAAGCAACAACAAAAAACGGATTGATCGACTGAAATAATTCTGTGCTTAGCAAATGAACACTTTCTCCTTCAGCCGGTAATTTTTCGGGAGCAACATTTTTAAAATAGGGAGGATATTCAAAGGCCTTCACTAATTTTCCTGATGCATCTTTCTGAGTGCGGAATTGCTGATCTGAAAAAGGAAATGAATCTTTTTCCATTTTGACATCCTGAACCATACCGAGAGATCTCGCGGCGGGAATAACTGATGCAGGCAACTCTCTGTCAGTATAACTTTCTGCCCAGGTGGTGAGTGCTGTTCCGTTTTGTTTGAAGACGGCCCAGAAAATAATTACAACACCGTAGATAGCGAGCAATGCTTTTACCGGACGACGATCTTCTTTATCAAGGCGGAAGAGCAGTGTAACGTAAAACATCACAACAGGCAATGCGCCAAGAAGGAATGCATCTGTTGAATCGGAGCCAAAAATGTTTCCGGGAATCATCCACCCGAGAAATCCGGCTCCCAATGCCGGCAGTAGAACAAAAGAGAACACTTTTGAAATGGACATGTCACCCGGCTTGGCTTCTCTCCGGATGTCGACATGTTTGTAATGACGATTGCCAATCCAGAAAACTATTACGCCGATAAACATTCCGACGCCGGCAGCAAAGAATGCCTGGCCCCATCCAAATGAATTTCTGAGATACGCTGCAAAGAAATTGCAGATGAAACCTCCTATGTTAATACCCATATAGAAAATGTTGTACCCGGTATCTTTTCTCTCTTTATATCGCGGATCGTTGTAAAGACTTCCCAAGAGCGTTGTAATATTCGGCTTGAAAAAACCATTTCCGATAATGATCAGTAATAACGAAACAATAAATGCTGTTTTTCCCGGCACGGCAAGCCCCATGTACCCAAGTCCCATCAAACAACCGCCAATGGTAATTGATACGCGATAACCTAAAAGTTTATCCGCCAATAAGCCGCCTATAAAAGGAGTGAGATAAACAAGAGCGATAAATGTTCCGAAAATATCTGAGGCTTCTTTCTTTTCGAGGCCAAGACCGCCTTTTACGGCATCAGTCATGTAGAGGAAAAAAATTCCAATCATGAGATAATAACCAAATCTCTCCCACATTTCAGTAAAGAACAAATAAGGTAAACCGGAAGGGTGTTTCGATTCTTTGGATCGCATCAGCAGGGGATTTTGTTCAAAGATAGCAGGTGTTTTGAAGGAACAAAAATCTAATTGGTGATTAGTTAATTGGTCAATCAGTTGATCAAAGACATTTTGCTACTAACTTTTTTATTAGAATTAATTCTTAAACAGATTTTTCTGACACTTCTTTAATGATGAGATTTCTTGTTTGTAGAAATTTCGTCATGTATTTCTGAAGGACGAAGCGATCGAATATCCTGCCCAAAGCAAGAAGCGGAACTTCGTAGATAAAAACATCCTCCATGATAGTGTGGTTTTGTTCCGATTTGAATTGATGTTCATGACGCATTGATTTGAATGCACCTTTCAGCATGATGTCTTCGAAAAAATAAGGCCGGTTCATTTTAGTAATTTTTACCGTTAACCTTTGTTTCACTCCGAAGTGTGTTGCTTCCCATGTTATTACATCACCAAGCTCGCATAACCCTGATGTTTTACCTGCAATCGCACGTTCGTTCGTTTCTCTTGTGGATAATTCGTGAATCTGAATATCACGTGATACGTCAAAACACCTTTCTATTGGTGCGTTGATTGTGGTTGCGAGTCGAATGGTTGCCATTGTAAGTTTTTTAAGATAATGGTAACATATGAGAATTGGAAATGGTTTTTAAGAGCGACGATCATTTTTCAGAATAGGACTTAATGATCTGCAGAATGCAGCAAACTATAAATTTCAAGACTTACCCACTTTCCGTTTTTCAATTCACAATCTCTTAAAGTTCCTTCGTATGAGAAATTGGCTTTCGAAAGTGTTTTTTTTGAATTTATATTCTCCGTTTCAACTTGAGCTTCTATGCGATGCAGACCAAGCTTTTCAAATCCGTATTTGCAAACCAATGGAAGTGCTTCGGAAATTATTCCTTTTCCCCAGTGATCTTTCAGTAGCCAAAAACCGATTTCTGCTTTTTTATGTTCTCTGATCAATCCATTTAAACCTGCAGCTCCGTAGAAGTGTTGATTGTCGGGAGAACAAATTGCCCACCAGAATCCTGTTCCATTTTTTTCCAGATCAGAAAAGAATTTCATTTGAAGTTTGGTTGCCTCAAGAGTATCATAACTGACGCCGTAGTATTTTATGACCGAAGGGTCTGAAAGCCCTTTGAAGACATTGGATAGATCATCTTCTGTGAACTGCCGGAGTAATAATCTATCTGTCTTTAAAACCGGAAAGTCTTGTGCAAGCATGTACCAAAAGTATCATAAAACAGAATATGAAGTTTAAAAAGAAGATACTGTTTTGGTTAATTTGGGGAGTTCAGGGGTTGGGAGTGTCAGTAATAGTTTCCCGCAGACTACGCTGATAAATTTGTGGATTTGCGCAGATATGTAAAGGTAGAAATGATCAGGAGTGTCCGGTTTCAACCGGTTTGTGAACATTCGAGCTCTAAATTTCAGAATTCAGAATTCAGAATTCAGAATTCCCTTCTCACTTCCCGCAATCGCAATTCTTTGTTAAAATTTCACTGTATTTTTTTAGTTGATCTTCTTTTTTCAAATGTGTTTTTTCAACAGTTGAAAAAGCCAATTTGAGCGTTGTGAAATCGAATGTGGCAATTTCAATGGTTGAAGAATTATCGGATGTATTCGTGTCGTATGAAGGAGCATAATATTTTCCGTTTGAGAAATACCAGTTTCCTAAGTGTTTTGGTACGTTGTCGGATGAAGTGAAAAGTATTTTGTGCTCCTTCAAATCATATACAGTTAGTCCGGCTGCATCTGAGTCATAGTTAGAGAAGAGGTAGCGCAGGTCTTTTGAAATGTCAAATTCTCCCCCAAAAGACTCGGTCATTTTACCTGTAGAATCAATGATCATAATCAGTCCGTCATAGTCTCCGAATTTTGAAATCATGAAATAATCATTCCGGGGCTGAACATCGGGAACAAATAATCCTGAACATCCACCAACAGCTTCAATCGATTTGAAGTAACGTTGACCAATAATTTTAGCCCCTTCTGAAATGGTTACCCAGGCACGGCAATAAAAATCCGATGCCTCGGATTGGTTTGTAATTAGTTTTACCTGACGTATTTCAATTGTAAACTTCGAGAAATTATAGGCGTTGTATTTCACCTGATATTTTTCCGGTTTGTAATCAGCGCTGTTAAATGGTATAAACGTATCCTTGCTTTGTCCGGATACAGTAAGGCTGAGTAGTAAAATGAAAATGGTTTGGAGCAGACGCATGAGCTACCTTATTGGAATAATAAATTTAATAAAAAAACTTAATCTTTTGAGGAGGATGAAAAAAAACAGGAAGAGTATCGGAATAGAATATTGTCTCAAAGAATCTATACAAGAGGAATTTCTTAAATTTTATAGTATCAAATACTGAATTACTTTTTCGCTTTAATAAATGTGCTTTTCGTATAGCACTCATATGGCGGAAAAATTGATTTTTTGTCTGTCTCAATGAGCAATACACTGAATAGCTTTTTATCTAAGAAGCGAGTATCACATTTGTTTCCATTTGGAAGAAAAATGTTCAGTGTTATTTTGTCGGTGTTATGCGATATGGAAATTGTGTAATACTTATCAGTATTCGATCCCATATAATGAACAACGATGATCGTGTCGATACCATTAATCGGAATGCTATCTTTTTCCGGAACTTCGCATACAGTTGTATAAGTTATGATAAGCAATAGCGGAGAAACTACTTTTTCGCCGAGATTGTGGTTGTATTGATATTTCGTATCCTTTTTAAAGCAAGTTGAATTGAATTTCGGTACGAGATAAAACGATAAATAATTCGTGCTGTGAGTTATTGTGAAATCTGAATGTACTTCAAGCGTTGAATCGGTTTCCACGATTTGGGAGAAGGAAAGAGTCGGGCAGACAAAAAGTAAAAAGATCAACAGCAGTCTATTCATTTATTATGTTGCTTACGTAAATATTAATGAAGTGGTATTGTTGTGACCAAAACTGATAATGGTATTGGAAAAATTTAAATTGTAAGGTTAATAAGGAGATGATAGTAAGGTAAAGAGCTAACGTAGCGTTTAATCAGATATTTCTTATGCCATAAATTTATCCAGTGTACTTTTCTTTGAATTTCTGAACTTCAGAATAGGTGAGGTTTACTCTTAGAAGTCTTGATTGACCAACATTTGTTTCCTCTTTGAACTTTATACCTGCGGAGTAAAATGACTCAAGAACATCAATTAGCTTCAATTTTTCAGATTCTCCATTCACTACGAAGTAGTACTTAAAATCACGCCCGTGACGAAGAAATGAAATATAATTTCCAAAATCATGTACATGTTGCTCAGCTGCAGATTTAGGATAGCCGGCATAATAAATAGTAATGGCGGAGCATTCATTGTAATTAAATGTTTCATCGTTTATATTGGCATGATCCACGAAAAATTCAAGTCGGCCCTTAAGATCTATCCCCTCAAAATTGAGATTATTCCTTTTAGTAAGAATGATATATACAATAAAAATAAGGCCGGTAAGGCAAACTGATATACAAATTGTGAAGAGCCAAACAGGAAGATCAGGACTGAAATATGGAATAAGGATGGCTGATGAAATTACTACACCAGCTATGAGAAAGGAAATAATAAAGTAAGTAGGTTTTGTCCTTTTGTATGTTTTGAATTCGGCAAGAAGCATGGAAGAAAATAGTGATCGATAAAATGAATTAAGCGAAGTTAAGCTAAAAAGCTATTCGTAGTAGAGTTATAAGGAAAAGTAAGAAGGGCCGGAATTTATGCAACAAATCGAGATAAACGACTCAAATTGAATTTGCTTTAGTTGAGGATGATCACATTTGCAATTTCGGAAGGATCATCATCGAATTTTAGAAAGTAAACTCCGTTTGGTAAATCTGGTGTAAAAATGATTTCTTCGACTCCTGAATTTACAAGGAATGTTTGTAAAAGCTGACCCAAGGGACTGTAAAGCGAAAGAGCTCCTTTTGTATTTACCCTTACCCGAAATTCTCCAGCGCTCGGATTTGGGTAAACAAAAATGTTCTGATTGGAAGCGGATGGATTTATTATTCCTGAAAAATTATCCGGATTTAATTTAAGAATGAAAAACGCTGACGAAGAAAGCGAACTCAGATTATAAGTTCCCATTCCCGGATCAAAATCAGCAACGCCATTAAAAACACCTGTTGCAATAATGTTTCCTGCGTCATCGATGCTCAGGCAAGTATTATGATCATCCGTAAAATTTGAGTTGGAAAAATTAAAGGCCCAATCAAGAGCGCCGGATGAATCGTATTTTGCGATAAATCGGTTTCCTGTTGCAATGGAAAGTGTGTCAATGGCAGGACCCGGATCAAAATCGCCGACAGAAAGAAATTTTCCTGCTACGAAAAGATTGCCTGCATGATCAAGAGCAATGGAGCGATATGAACCATCAGCGCCGTCGCCGATTTGTATTGCCCGGATAAAATTTCCGGACGAATCGAGTTTTAATAAGTAAGTAGAGGCCGGTTCGGAAACAGAAACTGTTAATGTATTCACTCCTGAATTCGGATCGAAGTCGACGGTGTGATCAAACCATCCGGCTGTATACAAATTCTCCGCAGCATCGACGAGAATGGCACGGTCTCCACCGGTCTGACTGATGTCACCGTTGATGACTTTTGCCCACATGAAATTTCCTGTTGAATCAAGTTTCAAAATAAATTCTGCGCCAAATTGTGAAGTAGAAGAAAGATTTGCAACGCCCATTTCCGGATCGAAATCGACAGTACCGAGAAGTAATCCTGTTAAGTACATTGCTCCACTCGTTCCGGATGCGATTGAGAACGCTTTTGAATTCGTCGTTGTTGCATCAATCTGTTTCACTCGAATGAAATCTCCGTTGTTCGTCAATTTCAAAATGTAGATGTCAGCGGAAAGAGCAGTCAACAACTCAGCGCCTGAACCCGGATCAAAGTCGACTGTACCCCCGAAAATTCCTGTGAGCAAAATATTATCACTTCCATCCACTGCAATGGAAGTTGGGCTATTACTATCTGTTCCTAAAGACTTTGCCCACTGGAAGTTTCCGTTCTTATCTAGTTTCAATATAAATGTAGAAGCAGCATCGTTCGGATTCGACAAATAAAAAGTCCCTGCACCCGGATCAAAGTCAGTTGAGTCTCTGCTGAAAAATCCGGTTACATAAATATTGTTCGCCGCATCAACAGTAATCGAACTCGCCTGATCATACGATTCTTCTCCAATTCTTTTTGCCCATTGAAATAAACACCGGAAGAGTCTAATTTAAAATGAAAACATCACCAAACCCATGATCAGTCAGTGTATCAACTCCCACTCCCGGATCAAAGTCAATATCCCCGTTAAAACCCCGACGGAATAAACACTTCCTTCGTGATCTGTTGTAGTCGATAGCACAAATAGACCCGAAGAAGTATCACCCAATTGTACAGCCCAGTCAAATGAAGGAATCTGCGCATTTGCAGCTAGGAATAGGAGGAAAAAGGTGATGGTGAGAAGGCTGTGTTTCATTTAAGTTGTATCGATGTGTGAACTCATTAGCAGATTAGCAAATTGTGGTCCGGGTTCAGGAAGTGAATGTACAATGAGTATTTCAAGAAATTCACATTTTAACTTCTTAAAGAGATCGATTTGCATGAAAGGTCCGATTAGCCCATTTTAATTAGCTAATCAGCTAATTAGCTAATTCTGTTAGTGGAAGTGTATGTGGAAGTTTTAAGAAATGAAACCCCCAGCCACTAAATTGAATGAAAGATCCAATTAGCTCGCGATCATCTGCTAATCTGCTAATTTGCTAATTTGCTAATCTGCTATTCAAGAATCCCGCTCCCCGTCACCTGACCATCAGACACAACCCTGTAGAAGTAAACCCCCGCTGCGGCATTTGTGAGATCGATCTGACTCGTGCCGTTGACCGGAGTGGATTGATAAATCAGCTTTCCGAAAACGTCGTAGATACGCAGTTCCGTTCCGGCTTTGGCATTCTGGAGAGAAAAAGTGAATGTGCCGTTGTTTGGATTTGGGTATAGGCCTGCCGTTGGCTTAACAGTTGAATTGATACCCACAGGAACGTCAAGCAAGTTGATGTCATCGAGGTATAAATCATTTCCGCGGCCGTTGATGTTTTTGATTTTGATCAGCACTTTATCGCTGTTGGAGAAAGCACTTAGATCAGATTGACTCCAGACGCCAGTCAGCGGACGAAGCCGGAATGAAATTGGAAGTATCGTTGTAGAGTACTGCTGTTGTCACTAATGGTAAGTCATACTTTTTATATACAACCGTCCAACTGTCGCCGCAATCAGTCGATACATCTACTTCGAGTGTGTCGCTGTAATTGTTGACAGGAAATGGATTGAATTGTAGCTGGTATGCATACTCAAACGTCAGAAACGGATTTGTTCCGGTCAAATCAAAATAGGGGAGAACGATTTCATCAATCATTCCATCGTTGTAGTAATTTCTGTCGTTGATATAGGCTGATGCAACTCCGGAATAAGATGCATTCTGTGATCGCTGCCAGGTCGTGTAGGTGTCGGGATTGTTAATTGTAATTCCCGTCGGAGGGAAAACCGGATTCTCAAAACCTTCACTATATGGCAGAGTTATACCAAGTGGGAAATCAAATGATGTGGTTTGCTGATCGTTGGCATTATTCTGATCAGCAATGCCATTTGGTAAATCCGTCGTGATCGTAATTGTGTGCGGTCCTTGTGCGATTGTAGCCGATGGCAGGGTTACAAAGTCTGATGTGAAGGAGGCAAGTGAGCCTGACCAATTGTAAGAAGTGACCGGACCACCATCTATCTGATAATTGATGGTTACCGATGTAATCACTGACGATCCAAAATTTCGTAATTCAACAATCGGTGTGATCGAATTCGAACAGGTAGTAGCCGGCGGACTTTGTATCGAGAGAATTCCTGCGTCATTCGCAGCGATAACGGGAACATTCAGGTCGCTCTCCCAGATGCCTCTGCCGAAAGTTGCTGCACGTAACTTACCGACTGTATATTGAATGTCCATGTCATAAACCTTTGCATTCGGAAGACCGGTGTTGTACGGAATCCACGACGACATGGTATTGTCAGTGTAATAGACACCTAAATCGGTTCCTACATACAGTGCATCCGGTGTTCCGTTTTGATAAACGATGCAATTCACCGATGCTGCCGGCAAGCCGGTGTAAGTAATATCCGTCCACGTTGCGCCACCATCGGTTGTCTTCATAACCTTTTTGCTGTTTGACGCAGCATATGAACCGTAACCGGAATAGGTCACCCAAACTTTATTTGCATCGCTCGGATCAATGACCATTCCTGTGATCAGTGCATTGGCGATAACTCCGGTGGTGATTAAATTCCATGTAGCACCGCCGTTGACGGTGCGATATAAATTTGTTAATCGACCGATGTAAATAACATTCGTATCGGATGGCGCCGCCTGAATCGGAATTCCATAACCACCACCGAGTGTTTGATACAAACCATTGGTAATATTCGTCCACGTTGTACCATCATCATATGATCTGTATGCATCATCATATGCCGTGTAGAGAGTGTGGTGGTTCAAAGGATTCATTGAAAAATCAATGAATGAACTTGACCCGCTTGAAGGAGAAATAAAAGTTCCCGTTAGTCCTCCGTCGTATGAACGATAGATGGCGCCATACTGATAAGATGTGTAAATTGTATTTGAATCCGTATAGTCAACCAAACAATCCATACCGTCAGCTACATTGATCCGATCACTGACGCCGCCGTTGATTTTTGTAGTACCGTTATCCTGCGCTCCTGCAACCATCATATCGGGATCAGTATTGGAGCTACTCATTTTATAAAATTGAGTAATGCCTAATCCGTCGCTGAGATCTGTCCAGTTATCACCGCCATCAGTAGAAATATTTACACCGCCATCATTTCCCGCATACAAAACATTTCCGCTCTGATAAAGCAGAGCCTGCTGATCGGCATGAACATACGGTGCGCCATTACCATTCCATTCTGATTTCAACGTCCATGTTGTACCGCCATCAACTGATTTCCATAAATTAATTCCACCGGCAATAATTTCATCTGCATTAATTGGCGAAGCAGCGAGCGACATACAGTAGGCTCCTTGTCCGCCGTCTAATGCTCCGGTAGGATCGTATCCGAGAATATTCGGAGTGGTCGACATCAGCGTCCATGTCAATCCTTGATCACTTGAACGATATAAGCCGTAGAACCCACCGAGAGAAACCGAGCCATAGCCGGTTGTGAGTGCATACAAGTAATTCGGATTTGCCGGCGTCACGGCGATTTTGATTCCAAAAATTCCTGTGGCTAATCCTGAATCACTTTCTGACCATGATTGTCCATTGTCAGTCGAGCGAAAAATATTTTGCCAGCCGACAGCATAAACTACGTTTGAATTGGCAGGATTAAATTTTATGTCGCGCGTTCGTGCAATTGCACCGATAGTGGTTGTAGTCTGCGTCCACGTTGCACCGCCGTCCGTACTTCTGTACATGCCGTCGTCTGATGATGCAATTAATATTTGCGCATTGACAGGATCAACAGCAATACTATATGCCGGTTTGTTGAGCCCCGACAATTGCCATGTTGCACCGGAGTCGGTTGATTTGAAAAGTCCTTCCAGCACACTTGCATAAAGATTTGCCGTGTTGACCGGATCAATGGCCATGGAAAGAATTCCGAGAGACGGAAGTTGATTGTCGGTATTGGTCGACCAGGAAGCTCCTGCATCATCCGATTTCCAGATACCGCCACCGGCAGTGCCGATCCATACTTTTTGCGGATTCACCGGATCGAGAACGATGCAATTCACTTTCCCAGCGCCACCGCCATTGGAAGGAATATCGGAAGGACCGATGAATGTCCAGTTGGCAGCAGAATTACTCAGGCGCGATTTCGCCTGCAGTCGTTGCCACTCTTTATAATTTTGTTGAGGATCGGGGCGAATGCCGGTCGGATAAACGCGGGGAAGCATAGTGCGTTCCCATTCTTTAAAGCGCGTATACGGTCCATCCATTCGCGGCTCAGATTTTTCAGACAATGTTTTGCCGACATAATACGAGTAGAATTCCTTCTGAACATCATAGAAATTCACCCGCGGGTCTTCCATCATCGCTACCCATTTCTGAGCACTTGCACTAACTATTAAACTAAGAACTAAACTAACTGTAACAATCGACTTTTTCATGGTTTTGCATATTTCGCAAAAGACATGTTGGGGCGGTCTTTCGGGGGTTTGAGTGGGTGAAGGTACGAATTTGAATTAGCAAATTCGGTGACTGATTAGCAAATTCGAAAATTAGCTAATTAGCTAATTAGCTAATGATCGCGAGCTCTTGGGGTCTTTCATGCAATTTAGCGGGTGAATCTTTTTTCTTGAAACTTCCACTTCCACTTGCTGAATTAGCTAATTAGCAAATTAGCTAATTCAGCAAGTGGAAGTGTACGTGTAAGTTTTAAGTAAATCTGCGACGACTGAATTACATAAAGCACCTTTCAACCCCGAAGGGGTTCAACAAAATTCACCCCCGGTGCAACCGGGGGAAAGTAACAAAGAACGAACACCCAACCCTGAAAGGGTTGAACTCGAATCGCTAATTACTGATCGCTAATTACTGATCACTAATCACTGATCGCTAATTACTGATCACAATTCGCCGGTCACTCAAAAATCCTCCCATAATAACTTACAAGATTCGCCTTCGGCGAATGACGTAACGGAGAGGCTGCGAAGTGTCGTTCATCGTACGATGGCGGTGCAGTTGTCAATTTCCATTCGACTTTGATCGTACGATGAACGACAGTGCTCTTCAAATGATCGAAGGTGACGGGTATCAAGTATGGTAGTTTTGAGCAAATCTTCAGAAACTGAATTGCATGAGAACTTCTGCTTCGCTCGCGATCATTCGTTAATCAGCCAATTGACAAATGCGATAGTGTTTTAGCTTGATTAATTGCCATGCTTTAATTCTTCCCCCTTTTATTATTTCTGTTATTTTTTTATTTTTCACGACCATTGAAAATCCTATTCTAATTTACTTCGCAAAAACTCACAAATTATGAAATACAAACTCGTACTTTTCTTTTTCTTTCTTTCTTATTGGTCTGTAGCGCAATGGACCCACACCAACGGCCCCGGGTTGGGGGCGTTCCGGTGTGGTATATTCAGCAGGTAATCTGATCAGTTCGGGCCCTTTTGGTTTGTTTTATTCAACAGATTTGGGCGAGTCCTGGAATCATGTTTACAATCAGGGACCGGTTCTGTGTCTGGCTTCGTCAGGGCAGACAGTTTATGCAGGTACTGACGGATTTGACATTCATCGTTCAACTGATGCAGGAGTGCATTGGACAGCTTTAAGTAATCCGGGTTCTATCATCCACTGCTTGGTGGCAGATGGAGCAGAAGTTTTTGCTGCCATTGGTGATTTTGGCGTATATCATTCAACTGACAATGGTAATACATGGACGATCATGAATAATGGGATGACCAGCACTTCGCCGCGATCAATTTCATTGAATGGAAATAGTGTGATTACAGGAACAGCAAGTAACGGCATTTTTGTTTCTTCAGACAGAGGTGTAAGCTGGGTGCAACGTAATAACGGGCTAACGACTCAGAATGTGAAAGTGGTTTTAAATCTTGATAGTGTATTACTTGCCGGTACTTTAGGCGGAGGATTATTTCGGTCAACTGACGGTGGGCAGAATTGGCAAGCGTCAGGAAATGGATTATCAAGTTTGTATATCCATTCATTAAAGGTGTATGGAAATTCAATTTTATTAGGGGATGGTTCAGGTAAAATCTATATATCCGGCGACTATGGTAATAACTGGAATTTATTTTTTAGTTCTCCTTCTTCCAATGCTTCTATTCCTGCGATAGAGACAGTAGGTGCAAATATTTATGCTGCCGGTTTATCGGGAGTGCTGATGAGTCCTGACAGTGGGCTCACCTGGAATGTAAATATTAATGGTTTGGGCGATGCTGATGTGATTTCAATTGCAATCAATTCTACCCGCTTATATGCAGGCACTTCAAGCTACGACCTTCAATCGAGTATTGATCTTGGTGGAAGTTATCAAACAACTTTAATCAACAGCAGCAACCACAGAACAATTAACGATGTGCTGGCATTAGATAATTTTCAGTTATGTTCAGTTCACGGTTACGGAGTTTATAGGTCAACAAATAATTTTGGTTTTTATCCGACGAATGTTGGACTCAACACCGGGTACATCTATAAACTAATTCAAGACAGCACTCATTTTTTTGCAGTTGGTTATGGCGGAATTCGCCTGTCTGTTAACGATGGAATAACCTGGACTGATATTTCAAATAATATTGGAAGCACGAATGTGTACGATATTGCTGCAAGAGATTCGTTTCTTGTTGCTGCCACTGATAGCGGGTTGTCTGTATCCACAAATTTTGGAACCAATTGGACTCGTGCAACTTCGGGCTTACCACTTTCAACTTCTTTTTGGTCGGTAGTACTGAAAGGGAATAAAATATTTGCCGGTTGTGGCAGTGGTATTTATTCTTCTGATGACGGAGGCATAAACTGGATTGCCGTAAATAATGGACTACAATCCACTTACATTAAAGTTCTTGAGGTACATGATTCTGTTCTGTTTACCTCTGCGGGAATAGTAAGCGGAATTTGTTATTTGTCACGTGATGATGGTGCCAACTGGATAAATATAAATGATGGCTTACCTGAATTCGAAGTTGTCAAGTCAATTGCTTTTACCGATTCAATGATATACGCCGGTACCGGCTCTAGTGGTTTATGGCAACGCAAACTGAATGACTTGACTGGCATTGATGAACAGGTTGAGCAGAATTCATTTACTCTTTATCCTAATCCTGCATCCAATGAAATCAAGATCCGGGTGAACGATCAAGATAAGAATGTCGCTTGTCAAATAATTTTACTCTCCATTTACGGTCAGGAATTGTTCTCTAAAAATTTCCAACAAGGAATTTCTGACGAAGAATCAATTGCCTTGCCGAATCTACCATCCGGAATTTATTTATTGCAATTGAAGTCAGGAAAAATGAACATAACCCGTAAGTTTCTGGTTGAACAAAATTAGATTAGCCTGAAAGCTTCTGCTTCGCTCGCGAACCTAGACTAATTGGCTAATTGGCTAATTGGCTAATTAGCTAATCAGCTAATTCAGAAAGTGGAAGTGGATGTGTAAGTGGAAGTTTTAA